>NZ_JAXHOL010000039.1:0-2553 GCF_034519335.1 Rhodoferax sp. | reverse complement strand
AGTTACGTATTGGTGCCGATTGCCAAAGACGCCGCTGTGCTGCGCTACAACGTGCCGATTGGCTACGCAATGCAGGATATTCCTGCGGGCGCCTGGGTGCACGAGCGCATGCTGCACATGCCCGAAGCCCGCTCACTCGCCGACCTGCCCCGTTCCACTGCAGCCGCCTGGAATGCGGAGCCGCTGGAGGGTTACACCTTCGAGGGCTACCGCAATGCCGATGGCTCGGTGGGCACGCGCAACATCCTGGCCATCACCACCACGGTGCAGTGTGTGGCGGGTGTGGTGGACTTTGCGGTGCAGCGCATCAAGGAGCAGCTGCTGCCGCGCTACCCGAATGTGGACGACGTGATTGGTCTGGAGCACAGCTACGGCTGCGGTGTGGCCATCGACGCACCCGACGCCATCATCCCCATCCGCACGCTGCGCAACATCTCCAAGAACCCCAACTTTGGCGGCGAGGTGATGGTAGTGAGCCTGGGCTGCGAGAAGCTGCAACCGGACCGTCTATTCCCTGCTGGTGGTATTGCTATCAAACCAGTAGCTGCTGGCGCAGTGGATACCGGGGCCTACAGGCCAATTTGGCACTCAAAATGAGCCCGCACTCGATGTGGTGTGCCTGCAGGCCGAGAAGCATGTGGGCTTCATGAGCATGATTGACTCGGTGCTGGCCTCCGCCGTCCCGCACCTGGAGCGCCTGAACGCCCGCCAGCGCGAAACCGTGCCTGCCAGCGAACTGGTGGTGGGCGTGCAATGTGGCGGCAGCGATGCGTTCTCTGGTGTGACGGCCAACCCCGCCGTGGGGTATTGCACCGACCTGCTGGTGCGCGCCGGGGCCACAGTCATGTTCTCGGAGACCACCGAGGTACGCGATGCGGTGGACCAGATGACGGCCCGCGCCACCACCCCGGAGATTGCCGATGCCATGGCGCGCGAGATGGCCTGGTACGACGCCTACCTGGGCCGCGGCCAAGCCGACCGCAGCGCCAACACCACACCCGGCAACAAGGCCGGTGGCCTCTCCAATATTGTCGAAAAAGCCATGGGCTCCATCATCAAGTCCGGCACCGCGCCCATCAGCGGCGTGCTGTCGCCGGGCGAGAAACTGCAGCACAAGGGCCTGCACTATGCCGCCACCCCCGCCAGCGACTTCATCTGCGGCACGCTGCAGCTGGCCGCTGGCATGAACCTGCATGTGTTCACCACCGGCCGCGGCACGCCGTATGGCCTGGCCGAGTGCCCGGTCATCAAGGTGGCCACCCGCACCGACCTGGCCCGCCGCTGGCACGACCTGATGGACGTGAACGCCGGCCGCATTGCGGATGGCGAAGCCAGCATTGAAGACCTGGGCTGGGAGCTGTTCCGCCTGATGCTCGATGTGGCCAGTGGCCGCAAAAAAACCTGGGCTGAGCAATGGAAGCTGCACAACTCGCTGGTGCTGTTCAACCCCGCCCCAATCACCTGACCCCCGACAAGAACAACCCGATTTCCTGAAGGCATTGCCATGACCTACCCTACCCCTTACCGCCCTTTTCCCAACCAGTTCAAGAAGGACCTGCTGGCCGGCAAGCGCCTGATTGGCTGCTGGGCATCGCTGGCCAGCCCCATCACCGCCGAGGTGCTGGGTGTTGCTGGCTTTGACTGGATCTTGTTGGACGGCGAACACTCGCCCAACGATGTGGTGACCTTTGTGCCCCAACTCATGGCGCTCAAGGACAGCGTGAGCGCGCCCTTTGTGCGCCCCACCTGCAACAACCCCATCGAGATCAAGCGCCTGCTGGATGCGGGGTTCTACAACTTCCTGGTGCCCTTTGTGCAAAACGCCGAAGAAGCGGAGTTGGCCGTTTCCGCCACCCGCTACCCGCCCGAGGGCATGCGCGGTGTATCGGTCGCCCAGCGCAGCAACCGCTATGGCTCGGTGCCCAACTATTTCCAGGAAGCTAACCAGCACATGTGTGTGGCGGTGCAAATTGAAAGCCGCGAAGCCGTGGCCGCCAGTGGCGAGATTGCCGCCGTGCCAGGCGTGGACTGCATTTTTGTCGGGCCATCAGACCTGGCCGCTGGTTATGGCCACTTGGGCAACGCAGCGCACCCCGAGGTGCAGGCCGCTATTGCCCATGTGTTTGCCCAGGCCAAGGCCCACGGCAAGCCCGCCGGCATCCTGGCGCCAGTAGAGGCCGATGCACGCCGCTACATGGACATGGGCGCCACCTTTGTGGCCGTAGGCAGCGACCTGGGGGTGTTCCGCAATGCCACGCAGGCTTTGCGGGACCGGTACCTTAGCTAGCACTTCTTTTTCTGGCGGGGAGACTGTGTGGCAGCGTGTTCTGCTGCGTGTCCCCCGCCCTTAGGGCTCCTCCTTTACCTCCGCAGAACACGCTGCCACACAGTCTCCCCAACTCCTTCGCACTACCACTATGACTACTCTCGGATTTATCGGCCTCGGCATCATGGGCGCCCCCATGGCAGGGCACCTTATCGCCGCCGGCCACACCGTGTACCTGAACACCCGCAGCGCAGTGCCTGCACAGCTGCTGGAAGCGGGCGGACGCG
>NZ_JAXHOL010000009.1:0-5903 GCF_034519335.1 Rhodoferax sp. | reverse complement strand
CAGATCCTCAAAGGTGGTACTGCCCACTTGGCCCAGGCTGTCGATGCCGACGCCGGGTGGTGAGGGGGCTACCTCAGTTACGCCAGGAATGATGGTTTTTCCAGCCGTGTCCATTCCAATCGAGAACGGTGCTCCCGTGATTTCAAACTGGCTGCCATCCATGCGGTTTCCAGGTACACGCACTTCCATGATGGCACCCGTTTCAGGGTCTCTGAACGTCCTGACCTGCACAACACTTTGGCTCGTTTGCGCGTTGGGGCCAGTGCCAATTGTCTGTAGATTGCCAACCGGCTCGTAGTGCACAGAGTCCACGGCGTAGCCCGAGGGGCTTACGCCGTTCATCACGTTCCATTGCTGCTGCGTGATATTGGGGTCAAAACCAATGTCGCTCAGAACTTGCTTGACCACATCTTTGCTGATGTTTTGATCTACCACCGGCATGTAGCGCGGTTGATTGGGAAACAGCAGAGGGTCACTGCCGGTGACGTTGCCACTGTCGGTGTAGATGTATGTGCGCGGAGCACCGTTTTGGTCTTTGGTGCTGACCACGTAGTAGTTGGTGCCATCCACTGTGCGCGAAGGCTGCAAGTTTGCATCGGCGGGAATGGCGGGGGCTGTGGCTTGCACCCACTCGCCGTAGACAAATTCTTTGGTGAGATCGCCGGTGTATTTGTCGCCAGCGAAGATACTGACGAGGGTTGCAGGAGCCCGAAGCGGTGCATAGAACTCTGGCAAAGCTCCAATTGCTTTGCCCGCAAACCAAGCCCCTGCAACCCCACCGACAGGCCCTGCCAAAGCACCCGCTGTCTCCATTGCGCTTTCTAGAAACTGACCAGCCAGTAGGTTGTTGCCTACGGCGGTGATGTCATCCAACTTTGCAATGGCCCCTGCAACTACGCCCGCAGCACCCAAAGAGCCAGTGGAGCCAAGCCCACCGCTGCCATGCCATGCCTCGGTTCCCTTGACGGCATCTTTGACCGATTTATCTATGGACTCAAGCAGCCCAAGTTGGGGATTGGCTGTGGTGTTATGGATTCCAGTATTGAGGTTGCTCCCAATCGGTTGCGCGCTGCCCGTTTGGGACTGTACGGCCCCGCTGCTGAATACGTATACGGGTGGATTAGCCATGAAGTGATTCCTTACGGACAAAATGACCAAGTAGGCTACCGACGCTATATAGCCCAAACGTGCATATCAGCCAAAAACTAATAATGAAAAAAGGAGCGACTGTTGGGACTGTCAAACCGTTCAACACAAATGAGTAGCCAGTTCTGTGTAGCTTGCCGAAACTAGGCTGAAGTACTCCGTCATACATGACAAAAATATAGAAAATTGAAAGTACAAGGCAAAAACAAACGCCCACAAAAGAATCTCTCAGCGTAAGCGACCCGGCATGTGTACGCTTTGCTTGAAAGCGACAAAGTGAAAGTGCCCAAACGACGCTAAACGGTGCTAATGCAACGGTGTACACACTGTGCAAATACAGCCCCTTCTCTGCTTGCGGCACTAACCGTCTGATATTGTCCAGCCAAGGAAATATCCTGCTGGCCCATTCCACATAGTCACGCGCCGCCTGGCTGTCGCGCAGTACCGTGGGTTCAACAAAAAACCATCCCCATATTGCGGCAATCCCCCAAACGATCAACATCACCACGGTTGCCGTTCGCGCAGCGCTGGGGGTCTTAAATACCGTCTTCCAAAAAGAATCTTTTGTTGCGCCTTTAGTTGTCATGTGTTGTGGACTGTTTTGTTGTAGTTGCGTGGCTGAGTTTTGCGGCTACGCAACGCTGTTGTGTGCGGGCAGTGAGGGCGTTGAGCGCTCTGCAGGAGCGCTGCTTGTCGCATGGATTTGGATGAGTCCCGTACTCTACCCGGTCAAACCTCAAGCGCAAATCCCCCAAACGGGTGAATTTGCAGCTTCAAGCAAAAACGGCCTCTGGCCCTTATGGAATGTGCGCGATCCACTATCAAATAGATAGCGGCTATCCTCCTGGAACTGGTCGTCCACCGCCAGCGGCGCATCGTTCACCGCGGCCACCGGCATCACCACCTGCACGGTAGGCGACAGCAGGCCTGCGGGGTCCACGGTCATGTATTCAAACTCGGCGTTGCCATTGAAGTTCAGCCCTGGTGCAAACACCACATTGCCATTGGCGTCCAGGCTTACGGTGCCATTCACTGCATTGCCCACCCAGCCGATGGCCAGCGTGCTGGTCGCGTCGTCCACATCGCCATCGTTGGCCAGCAGCACGGTCTTGTTGATCAAGAACGTCGCGTCTTCGCTGGCCCCGTTCACCACCTCGCCCTGTGCGTAGGGCGCGTCGTTCACGTTATCTACCAGCAGGGTAGCGGTGCCTGTGCTGGACAGGCCGTAGGGGTCCGTCACCGTGTAGCTAAAGCTGGCCGTGCCATAAAAGTCGGGGTCCGGCAGAAACACCACCTCCGTCATCGTCTGCCCCGCACCATTCACACGGGTCTGCAAGCTCACCTGCCCGTGGCTGGGGTTGCCCACCGCACTGATGCGCAGCGGCACATCCCCATTGGCCGTGCTGTCGTTGGCCAAGAGCAACTCCGTGCCAATGCGCAGCACCGTGTCTTCGGTGCCTGCCAGCACTTCCCCCGCCACCTTGGGCAGGGCCAGCAACATCTCTGCGCCAGTTGGCACGGCCTGCGCAGGTGGGGCACTGTCCGCAGAGCTTGTGTTGGACACACCGCTGCTCACCAGCGTGGCGCGGATTTCTCTGACCGGGCTGCCGTTGCTTGCGTAGGCAGAGAGATCAAGCCCCGCCCGCTGCAAGGCATCCACATCGGCCAGCACGCCAGGGGGTGGCGGGGCTGCCACCAGGCGCCGGAGCTCCTCTTGCCAAGTGCCTTGTGGCTCTGTCATTGTGTTGGGTTCTGCCAGGCGTGTGGCACGTGCATCCCGCGGGTCGGTGCCTGGCACCGTGGCATCGGCTGTGCGCGCACGCAGATCCAGCGCGTCGTTCTCACCAGCGCCGTCTTGTGCCTGCTGGGTGGCTGGTGCTGCAAAGGCCGTGGTCTGCACCGCCCCCAGGCCCACCATCGCCAGGGCACCCAGGCCTGCGCCCAGTCCGCCGGCCATGGCACCTTCTTGCGCACTGCGCACCATCTGGTCGCTGGGGTCGTCTTTGCGCCCCAGCTCCAGCGTGGCAATGGCGGGCACAAACACCAGCCGCTTGTCGGTTAGCGCTTGGCCCTGGCCGTTGTTGCCGGTTTCCTTTGTGCGTTTCACGTCCCCCAAGCTCACCGCCCCGGTAGCCGTAGTTTGCGTAGGAGCGCCAGCCACATTGGTGCCACCATGGCGGTGTTCGTCTTGCTCTGCGGTGCCTTCCCAGTCTCCCGTGGTCAGCGCATCATGTTCAAACGTAGCCTCGCGCACACTGCCCCAGCGCGTCACACCGCCTTGGTCCACCACCTTCACCTGGCCCTGGTAGCCCTCGTGCTCCAGCATCTGCCCGGCGTTAATCGTGTGTAGCACGCCCTGTGCATCCGCCTCCTGCATCTGCGTGTAGCGCACGCCTTCGGTGTCCGACTGCAGCGTGGTGGCACTCAGCGCATCGCGGTGGCCATCGGCATACACCACCTCACCGGTGGTGAAGTCGATGCTGCTGATCTGCAAGCTCGCCAAGTCGGCCTGTTCGCCCGCATCCAGCCGCGCATCCTGGTTCACATCCACCCACAGCCGAATAGCTGCAAACGCCGGGTCGCTGGCATTGAGCACCCCATCCCCGTTGGCATCGAGCCACTCCACGTTGTTGCGCTGCAGGTGCGCGTGGGCGGTGGCGGCCAGGGCATCGTTAGCCAGGTTGCCTGGCTGTGAAGCCCCTTCGGTAGCGTGCCCCGCATTGCCCCCCAGGTTCAAAATATCGCGCGTCTCAATCTGGCCATTGCCGTTGTAGTCCAGCACCAGCATGCCTTGCACGTTGCCCTGGGCATCGGTGGCACTCACCCACTGGGTTTGCTCGTAGTAGCCGTCGCCCTCGGTGTCGCGGTACAGGGTGCTGGTAGCCACCTGTTGTTCGGCTTGTTGCTCTTGCAAGGTTTGCAGCGCCTGCGTGCTGGCTTGCACAGCATCACTGGCCACAACGCCGGCCCCCACATCGGAGCCCAGATGCACCACCAGCGCCCCAAAGCTCTGGGTCTTGAAGTCCGCACTCTCGGTGGCGTTGCCCTCTATCGCATAGGCCTGGTTGCCGTGGTACGCATGGCCCCCGGCCCCGGCACCCAGCTGGGCTGCAATCTCGCCCTGGCCCGCACCCTCAGCCAGCAGCTGTTGCATATGCCCCATCTGCGTTTGCACCTGCCAGGCCGGGGCAATGCCACCGTTCTCGGTCAAGATGTCAAACAAGCGCTGCGCCAAGCCCTCAGCCTGGTTGGCACCTTGCAACATCTCCCGGTAGCTGCCGCCATCGGGTGTGGTCATCTCTATCCACGCACCGCCACTCTGCGAGAAACCCACACGTGGCAGCAGGTAGGGGTTGATGGCCACGTTGTCAGACGTATCGGGTGTCTGGTCGTTGATGCTTTGCACGATGGACTGCAACAAGCCCTGCACGCTCTGCGCAGTGCTCTGCGCCATCTCTCCACCGTGGCTTTGGTTGAAGTCCACCTTGATCTGGATGTCGCCCTGTGCGTCCCATTCAAAGTGGGTCACGCCTTCGGGTGGTGGGGGCTTGTCGGCCAACAGGGGTGCCAAAATGGAGATGGCAATACTGGCTGCCGTACCCCAGCCGGGGATAAAGGCCACCGCACTGGCAATCATGCTCACGGTGTTGCCGCTCTCGATGGCACCTATCAGGTTCAGGGCTTGCAGGTAGGGCAAGTCGATGGGCGTGAGACTGCTGCCTGTGGTGTTGGCAAAGGTGTTGTAGAACGCTCCAGCTGCACTGGCCTGCGCGATCGGGTCGTTGCCCTGCAGGGCGGTGATCAAACTCAGACCCGCACCCCACTGGCCCAGGTCACCGGGCAGGTTGCCGTCCGCGCCCGTGCCAGAGAGCTGCGCAGTGGCACTGCCCAGGTTGTCGAACTGGTTGTACAGGCCCACCAAGCTTTGCAGCTTGCCCAGATCGGTGAGGTGGTCAAAGTGCTGCAGGTTGGCCAGGCTGTTGACAAAGCTCAGTGCGCCTGCTGCGTCGTTGGCGCTGGCGTTGAATTGGGCCTCTTGGTACTGCCCGGTCGTCATCACCTTGCCCGCACCGGTGACATGCACATCCACAGGGTTGCTGGAGCCATCGGGGTTGATGGTGTTGGCCTGCAAGTGCAGTACCCCTGTGGGAGAGAGGCTAAGTTCCCCCACGATGTCGCCATCGGCATTGGCCAACAGGGCACCGCCACCGGGCAGGGTGTGCAGGCTCAGGCCCGCGCCATCCACCGCCCCCAGGCCCAGAGCAGCCAGCTGGGTGCCCAGGGCTTGTTGCTGAACGAGACTCAGAGATGCGCCGGCACCGCTGAGGTAGGTTTGCAGGTCTTGGGGGTGGCCGGGGTTTGCTATGGTTTGTGTAGCTGCTGGCGCAGTGTTGACGGGGGCTAAGGGCTGATTTGATGCTGAATCGCCAGCTACGGTGCTACCGCCACCGCCTGCATCGCTGACGACTGCGCCATCGCCTGTGGTGTTGCCTGCATCGGCGTACTGGACACCGGGGGCGCTGGTGGCAGTGGGTTTGAGGCCCAGAGTGTCTAGCAGCGCATCTGCTTGTTCTTGGGTGAGGTCGGGCTTGAGTTCGGTGCTTGTTTGGTTGGCGGCGTTCTGGCTTGTTTGGTTGGCGGCGTTCTGGTTGGCAAGGTAAGCAGCAGCCTCTGCCTCGCCGTTGCTGTTGCCGGGTTGGTAATCGTTGTCGGCGCTGGGGGCGGCGGTGCTTGCTGCATCGCTGCCACTGGTGCTG
>NZ_JAXHOL010000011.1:0-64132 GCF_034519335.1 Rhodoferax sp. | reverse complement strand
CGCGGAGGCCTGATCGATGGCCGCACCCATCCTCAAGGGAGCTCTGATTGGGCCGGTTTCGCCTAAACCACTTGCATGCTTGGCATCAATTGCCCGGGGTTGAAAATCGTGGCACCTGGTGACGCCACTGTGCAGCGGCTGGAGGCGACGGCTGCCGAGTTCGGTATCAGCAGGACCTATACCTCGGCACAGGACCTGTTTATGAACGAAGCCCGGACTTTGTGGACATCGCCACCACGGTGGAGCTTCATCGTGCGCGTGGAGCTGGTGCGGGCTGGTCATGTCTGAGCATCTGCCAGAAGCCGTTTGCGGACTCCATCGCCGACGCGAC
The DNA here is from genome assembly GCF_034519335.1 of Rhodoferax sp. Taxonomy (GTDB): domain Bacteria; phylum Pseudomonadota; class Gammaproteobacteria; order Burkholderiales; family Burkholderiaceae_C; genus Allorhodoferax. The sequence continues at coordinate 63,801 of NZ_JAXHOL010000011.1, read as the reverse complement.
GGCGATGGTGGCAGCCTGCGAGACGGCGCACATACCGCCTATGGTGCACGAGAACTTCCGCTGCAAACCTCATCCAGCAAATCAAGGTTGCCTGAACGACGTTATCGAACGCCTGGGGCCGCGTCAGCTGGTCGGCCTTTTGCTGTACGCAGCACGCCGTACCTGGCGACAGAGGATCGATTCATCCCGCAGGACTTGGGCATTCACATCATTGATATCGCCAGGTTCTTGTTTGGAGAGGTTTCACCTTTGAGCGCCAGCACACAGCGCGTCAATCCCAACATTCGTGAAGAGGACGTGGTGACCTTGGTTGTTGCACCACACCTCTGGGTTGAACCTCGGTGGTGGACTGCAGCTACGCCACGGCGCTCCTTTTTAAAAACTTCCCCTAAACATTGATCGAAGCGGACGGTACCGGGGAACCCTGCGCCTGGCCGCTAACTACGCGCTGACCGGTGCATACGCGGTTGGCGCGACGCAGGTTCGATCAGGATCGCTTGCTGTTCCCTGCATGCCTGGGCCCAAAGGCCCTGGCACAACATTCAAGACAGTGAAGCTCGAATATCCAGTCACACTGCTGGACTACGGCAACCAGAAGATCCCCCCAGACCTCTGGCGCAGACAACCTCAACACCCTGCGTCTGGTGGAGCTGTCGTACCAGTCGGCAGCCAACGGGCAAATGACCCTGACGTTCAGAAAGAGAGCCGCCCATGCTGAAGACACTGCCTCCGTTCATGAATGCGGACTTGTTGTGGGTCCTGGCAGCCATGGGCCATGGAGACCGTTTGGCCATCGTCGACAGAAACTACCCTGCCTATTCGTCGGCACAGCAGACGCAGAGCGGACGCTGCATCCAGTTGCAAGGTACCTCGGTGGTGGAGGCCTTCCGGGGCATCTTGCAACTGATGCCCCTGGATACGTTTGTGGCAACGCCCCTGCATTGCATGGACTCCGTAGACCAGCCCGGCGTGGTGCTGCCAGTCCAAGCCGACGTGCTGTCGGAATGTGTTCGGGCCGAAGGGCGCAACGTGAACATGGGCCGGCTGGCCCGGGCAGAGTTCTATGAAGCAGCCCAGAAAAGCTTCGCCATCCTTCACACGACGGAATCCCGGCCGTACGGCTGCTTTCTGCTCACCAAGGGAGTGGTCTTTGATGCGTGAGCCATCGCGGTTTCCACACCAGGAACCACTTCCTGCCGACGTCATCATGTAAGTACACCTGTGTGTTTATGATCACAGCGGTCTTGGTTTAGACCTGTTCTCATTGCACCAGGAAATATCTCTATGTCCACAGATCCCATTCAGCGTCGCAAGCTCTACCAAGATGTGTTGGACCGGTTGCTAGAGCGTATCCGGAATGGCGAAATTCCACCGGGTGAACAACTGCCCTCCGAGCGTGAGCTTATGGACACATACCAGGTCGGGCGCCCCGCTATTCGCGAGGCACTGCAGTCCCTGGAGCGATCAGAATCGTCACCATCAACCATGGGAGCGCGCCCGGGGCGCTACGCCAACCGCTGAGTCTGTGGCTACAATTGCCAGTGCGGGCAGCATTTGTTGCGTTCCGATGCGCAGTCGCTGGAGTACCTCAAAGAAGTCCGCGTGTTTCTGGAGTGCGGGATGGCGCGCATGGCCGCCGAAAAGTCCAATCCCGAGAGCATGAAGCTGCTTCGCCAGCGTCTGGGCGAGCACCACCGGTTGGCGGAGAGCCCCACGCACTTTGTGGACGCAGATATGGGATTCCACACCCAGATTGCAGCCATGGGTGGCAACCCCATTTTCCCGGTCATTCTGGAAGCCATGCTCCGGTGGCTGGGCGAGTATTACCAGTCTCTGGTGCGGGCACCGGGGGCGGAAGCGCTGACCCTGGCGGAGCATGACCGCATCGTGGATGCGATCGAGGCCCACGATGCCAATGCGGCTGAAGAAGCCATGCGCGAGCATTTGACCCGGGCCAATGCGCTGTACCAGCGCTTGGTTCGGCCTCCTAGCACCACTGCCGCCAAGCGCAGCAGTCGGTCCAAGGCGCAACCCTGACGTATGGGTCTGGTGTTTCATTCCTCCCCGCCCATGCAAGCGCCTGATACTGCTGCGGAGCTTTTGCGGCTGTACGGCACTACGCAGCCCATCCCGCAAACGGTGTCTTTGCAGGCCGGTGCTTTGTGTTGCGTGCTGGAAGACGGCGCCATTCGCACCCTGCGTTGGAATGGCGTCGAAGTGATCCGGGGCATCGCCTACCTGTTGCGCGATAGCAACTGGGGAACCTCGCAGACCGAGGTCACAGACCTGTCGGTGCAGCAAGACCCACAAAGCTTTGTGGTGCATTTCTACATGCGCTTGACCTTGCGCGACGGCGTGCTGCACGCCAGCGCCCGGGTGCAGGGGCATGCCGATGGCCGCTTTGTGTTCGAAGTAGACGCCACGCCCGAAGTGGCCTTGCGGACCAACCGTTGTGGCTTTGTTGTATTGCATCCGGCGCAGGTGGCCGGTGCGCCGTTGGACGTGGAACACACCGACGGCAGCACGCAGCACCAAGAGTTTCCGCGTTGGATCAGTCCCGGCCAAGTTGCCTGCAACATCCGCCGCTTGCGGCACCGTCCGCAGCCGGGCTTGGTGGTGGATTGCCTGTTGCAAGCCCAGCTGCCCCATGACCCCTTGGGCAAGTTTGAAATGGAGGATCAGCGCAACTGGTCTGACGGCTCCTTCAAGACCTATGTTGCTTCTTTGCTGGACCCGTGGCCCTACACCCTGGAGGCGGGTGTCCGCCTGACCCAGTCCGTGCAGGTCCGCATGGAGTCTGAGCCCGGCTTGGCGCGTGACGCTAGCGCCACGCCGGTGGTACCGGCCGTTCTCGCAGTAGGTGCCCCTCTGGACGCCCTAATGCCCGCTATCGGTGTAGGTGTGCCTCAAGGGCTGGCGCATATGCGGGCGCAAGAGTTGGCCTGCGTCGTGACACTCCAGCCCGGCTGGTTGGTGGCAGAGGTGGAGGTGGCTGACGCACAGCTTCTGCCGAGGCTTGTAGCGATCGCGCACTTGGCACAAGCCTGCGGCGCACGGGTCCAGCTGGATGCCCTGTGCCCGGGAACGCACACACCCGAACACGACGCCCTCCGTCTGGCTCAAGCCTGCAGCACTGCAGGTTTGGTGCCCCACGCGGTGCGGGCCGGCCCACGGCCCTACCTCGCAAGTTACCAGCCCAGCGACCAGTGGCCCGACATTGCCAGCCTGGAGCGATACGCGCAGGCCTACGCGGAGTGTTTCCCCGGTGCCCAAGTGGGGGGCGGCATGCTGACGTACTTTACGGAGCTCAACCGCAAGCGCCAGTCGGATCAGCACCTCCATTTCATCGGGCATAGCACCTGCCCCTTGGTCCATGCTGCGGATGATTTGTCGGTCATGCAAACCCTGGAGGCCTTGCCCAGCATCGTGGCCAGTGTGAAGCAGCTTTGGCCGCATCTCGAATACCGATTGGGGCCGGTCACATTGGGAATGCAGCGCAACCCCTATGGCAGCTCCGTCGCCCAGAATCCGTACAGACTGCGCATGCCCATGGCGACCGATGATCCGCGCCACCACGCGCAATTCGGCGCGGCCTGGCTCGCAGGCTATGCCGTAGTCGTGGCGCCGTTGGGGCTAGGCGTGTTGAGCTTCCAGCACACACATGGTCTTTGTGGCCCCCTGCGGCTGTCCACCTCGGGGGTGCAAGACAGCGAGCACACCACCGCATGGGCGGTGCAGGCTGCGCTGGCGCAAGCGGCTGGCAATCCGGTTCTGGCGGTACACGGAGTTCCCGACGGTGTGCAGGCGCTGGCATGGCAGGCCGAGCAAACGCACCTGATGCTTGTCAATCTGACCCCGGCGCAAACAACGGTCGCACTCGACAGGCCGTGGCGTGTCGCGGGCAATGTGGGGGCACGCGAAGGCGCGCCCGACTGCCTGGCTGCAGACCACCGGTGCCGCCTGGATGCTTACCAAGTTTTGATACTGACTTCATAGCCCTTTTTTTACCCCAACTGGTCTAATGACTATGCCAAAAAACTCCGACGCACCTCCTTCTCTAGCCATCCAAGACGGGCGTATCCGTGCCACGTACTGGATAGAAACGCCCTTCCCCTTGGAGGATGCGGTGGCGGTGCTGGCGGGCGAACAATCCTGCGGTACCTTCACCCGCCTGCCGGGCGAAACCGATGCCTTGCGCGCTGCGGCCAGTGCGGTGGTTGAGCGTTTGACGCCACTGGATTCGGTGGCGCAGCCCTCTTTGCCCATGCGGAGCCTGCCCTCCAGGCTCGGCCCCCATCCCCGATACCAGCGCGCAGAAATCGAAATCTCCTGGCCCTTTGATAACTTGGGGGCGTCGCTCCCCAATCTGATGGCCACGGTCGCGGGCAATCTGTTTGAACTTCGTGAGTTCTCGGGTTTGCGATTGCTCGACTTGCGACTCCCTCCGTCCTTTGCGCAGGCCTACCCAGGCCCGCAGTTCGGTATCTCGGGAACCCGTGCCCTCTTGGGCCTGCAGGGGCGACCTTTGATTGGCACCATCATCAAACCCAGTGTGGGGCTGAGTCCTGCTGCGACTGTATCACTGGTTCGCCAGCTTGCTGACGCAGGGATTGACTTCATCAAGGACGATGAGTTGCAAGGCAATGGCCCCCACAACCGTTTGCGCGACCGGGTGGATGCCGTCATGCCAGTTCTCAAAAAGCATGCCCAGCGCACCGGCCACCAAGTGATGTATGCCTTCAACATCACCGATGAACTTGACACCATGCTGCACAACCACGATTACGTGCGCGCGGCGGGAGGCAACTGTGTGATGGTGACCGTGGCCAGTGTGGGGCTGCCCGCATTGGTGCACTTGCGCAAGCACAGCCAGTTGGCCATCCACGGCCACCGCGCGGGCTGGGGGCTCTACAGCCGCTCCCCCCATATCGGGATGGAGTACGCGGCGTACCAGCAATTCTGGCGTCTGGCTGGTGTAGACCATTTGCACGTGAATGGCCTGCGCAACAAGTTCAGTGAGCCCGATGCGTCAGTGATCCGCTCCGCCCAAGCCTGCACACGCCCCATGTTTGCGCCGCCTTACCCGGGTTGTGAAGTCATGCCAGTGTTCTCGTCAGGACAAACCGCAGAGCAGGTGGCCGATACCTACCAGGCACTGGGGAGCACCGACCTGATTTACTGCTGTGGCGGCGGCATCATGGGGCACCCTGGTGGCGTCCCGCAGGGGGTTCTGAGCTTGCAAGAAGCATGGGAAGCCGCTGTGCGAGGTGTGGACCTGGAGGTGCATGCCCAAACCCATCCTGCATTGGCACAGGCCATCGCCGCATTTCGCAGTTAAGCCATGTCCCAGTTACTGCTCAGCTACTACGGCGACGATCTCACAGGCTCCACCGATGCGATGGAGGCGCTCAACCTCGCGGGCGTGCGTACGGCGCTGTTCCTCAAGCCGGCCACCGCGGCCCAAATTCGCGCTGTGTCCGTTACGGGGCCACTGCAAGCCATTGGCCTTGCCGGTACCAGCCGCAGCGAGACACCTGCCTGGATGGACCAGCACCTGCCCACGGCCCTGGGGTGGCTGGCCGCGCAGCAGGCCGCTGTGTGCCACTACAAAGTCTGCTCGACCTTTGACAGCGCACCGCATGTCGGGAGCATAGGCCGGGCCCTCGACATTGGCGCGCAGGTGTTTGCACAAGCGGTGGTGCCCGTGGTGGTGGGGGTGCCACAGCTCAAGCGCTATACCGTGTTTGGCCATCTGTTTGCCACGCTCCATGGCGTCACCTACCGCATTGACCGCCACCCCGTGATGAGCCGCCACCCGGTCACCCCCATGGATGAAGCCGACCTGTGCCTGCACTTGGGCCAGCAGACCCAGGCGCCCATCAGCGTCTTGGACTGGCAGGCCTTGGCGTCCACCGACGCGGACGCGCGCATGGAAGCCGCCATGGCCAGCCGCGACGGGCGTACCCGCGGCCTGCTGCTGGATGTGCCCGATATGCCTACGCAAGCACTGGTCGGGCAGCAGCTGTGGCGCCATCGACGTTCCGAGGGCAGCCTCTTTGTCATCGGTTCGTCGGGGGTTGAGTACGCCCTGGTGAATGCGTGGCGGGCATCGGGCGTTCTCAATCATCAACCTGCTGCCACCAGGCGCGTCCCCGCTGTCGACAAGATTGCCGTGGTCTCCGGGAGCTGCTCTGCAACCACGGCGGCCCAAATCCGGGCTGCCGCTGACATGGGCTTTGAGCTGATCGCTGCCGACGCCGCGCTCCTGTCCTCCCGGGCACATGGTGACGACGAGCAATATCGCCTTGCAGCCTTGGCGCGGTCTGCGTTGGCCAAAGGCCACAGCATCATTGTTTACACCGCCATGGGGCCTGAGGCCGTGGCACAGCAGCCCACTGATGCGGAGCCACACGCCATCGGGCGCAGGCTCGGCCGCCTGCTGCGCGACTTGGTGGCCAGCACGGGTCTGCAGCGGGTGGTGGTTGCAGGTGGTGATACCTCCAGCCACGCGTTGCAGGAGCTGGACGTTTACGCCCTCACCGTGGCCATGCCCTTGCCCCAGACCCCAGGCTCGCCTTTGTGCGTGGCCCACAGCGATGTGCCCGCGTTTCAGGGGCTGCAGCTCGCCCTCAAGGGTGGTCAGATCGGCGCACTCGACTACTTCGCGGCGATTCGCGATGGCCGCGCCTAGGCCCTACGACGACGCTCGCCACCTTGATCTTGCCGGCTTGCTGCAGATGAAGGCAGCGGGCTCGGTCTTGTGTGCCGTCAGCACCCGCGACTCCGCCATGGCGGGCTTGGCCGCCAAGGCGGGTGCGGAGTGTCTGTTTATCTGCGCGGAGCCAGCGGATGTACTGGATCGCTGGGAAGATTCGGGCAGCCCGGGTTTGGAGTACACGGTGCGCAATGTCGCGTGCGCCCTGCAAAACTTCTCCAGCCCCGCATGGATGATCTGTGAACTGCCTGGCCATTGCTACGACCGGCCACCCCAAGCCGGCCTCAGCCAGGCCTTGCGCCTGTTGAAAGCAGGTGCGGACATGGTGTCCGTGAAATGGGAACCCGGGTGTGTCGAGACTTGCCAACTCTTGGTGGAGCGTGGCGTCCCAGTTTGCTTGTACGTTGCGGACTCCCAAGGTGCCTCCCTCGCAGCTCTGGCGGCAGATATCCGAGAAACCGGGGCTACTTGCGTGGTGATGGATGAGCTCTCTGCCGAGAGCAGTCATTCGCTTGCCCTTAAGTTGCCGGACTGCTTGTGCCTGGCCACGCATTCGGGTTGGCCGGCGGATGGCCAGCTGCGCAGCCTTGAAAACATTCTCGGACTAACCCGTACAGACCCCGGCCTCGGGCAGTACCTTTCAGTCAACCAAGGCATCTCAGCGGCGATTGCGCACTACGTTTGTGATGCAAAGTCCGGACTATTGGCGCGTAACTTACTTCAGGGTTGCTATCAATAGAGGAGCTGTTAGCGCATTATTCATGAGAGATAGGGGCTAATTTGGTATGAAAGTCTGCTGCTGCACCACAAAGCCGTCAAACGCAGCCAGCAGCGGCCGCCAGCGGGCTGCGTCGCCCTCCAGCTGTGCCAGCGCAGCGCAGGTGGCTTCCAGGGTAGAGAGCTGCCCCGGCGCGTGCGCCTTGCGGATGGCGTAGCGGCTCTCGGGCACGTCATCCAAGGCCAACCGCGGCAGGCCTTGCAGCGCGGCGCTCAGGTGCAGCATCTTGCGGCTCTTGCGCCAGGTAGCGTCCAGCACTACCAGGCGCAGTGTGTGCAGATCTCTCAGATGCGCCGGGTCTAGCACGGCCGGCAGGGCGTGGCCCTCATACGCCGTGGGCGGGTACAGCAGCACGGTGGTCTTGTCGTCGGGCATCAGCGCCTGCAGCGCTGTGTCGTCCCACGCTTCGCCCACCACCAGGCGGCTGCCGGGCAGGCTCAGGTGCAGCAGGCGTGCGCTGTTCTTGGCGTGGTGCACTTCCAGCGGGTGTTGCAGGATCAGCACCTCACACGCGCTGGGTGTGGGCGTGACAAAGCGGCAGATGCAGCTGACTTGCGGGCGCTGGCAGTTGGCGCAGACGGCGCGCGCCATCACGCGCCCATGTAGGCCTGCAGCCCTTGCAGCAGCGCATCAAACGTGACTTTGCAGCGCGGCGTGTTGCGCAGGTCTTCGTGCATGGTGAGCCAGGTCTCCAGGCCCAGCGTAAAGCTGCCGGGCAGCAGGTGCACCAGCTGCGGGTCGCGTGCGGCCAGCGCGTTTTGGCAAATGCCAATGCCGCAGCCTGCACGAATCAGCGCCAGCTGGGCCACATCGCTGTCAGTGCGCAGCGCAAAGGCGTCGCGCTGCCACAGCGCAAACCCCTTGCGCGCTGCGCGCACAAAGGCGCTTTCTTCGTCAAAACCAATCAGCGCGTGCTGGGCCAGCGCGTCCAGCGTCTGTGGCGTGCCGCGCCGCTCCAGGTAGCGCGTGTGCGCATGCAAGCCCAGGTCCACCTGGCCCACGCGGCGCGCAATCAGCTGCTCTTGCTTGGGCTGTGTCATGCGTACGGCAATATCGGCCTCGCGTTGCAGCAGGTCTTGCACGCGGTTGCTCAGTACCAGCTCCACCTTCAGGTCGGGGTAGCGGGTTTGCAGCTGCGCCACGATGGGCGGCAGCACCTCCACCCCCATCACCTCGCTGGCGGTGATGCGTACTGTGCCTTTGATGCCCGAGCCCTGGCTCTCGGCGGCACGCTTCAGGGCGGCGGCAGAGCTGCTCATGGCCTGGGCAAACGGATGCAGCGCACGCGCGGCGTCGGTGGGCAGCAAGCCGGTTTGGGAGCGGGTGAACAACGCCACGCCCAACGCCTTTTCCAGGGCATCAATGTGCCTGCCCACGGTGGGCTGGGCAATGCCCAGTGCGCGGGCCGCGCCCGAGAGCGAACCCTCTTCCAACACGCCCAAATACGAGCGGTACAGCTCCCAGCCAATCTCGGTGTGGTTCTCGGTAGTCATACAGAAATGTATGGCCGCTGGCTCATGTTGGTCAATTGCTTATTAACCCGCGCCCTTCGAAACTTCATCCATCGCAACACATTGTCTTCAAGGAGTTTTGAGATGAGCAATAACACCGCATTGGTATTGGGCGCCACCGGCGGCATTGGTGGCGAGGTGGCCCGCCAACTGTTGGCCGCCGGTTGGACGGTACGCGCCCTGCGCCGCGGCTCGGCACCCACCGCCGGCCAGCACGGTGGCATTGCATGGATCAGCGGCGACGCCATGCACCGCGCCGACGTAGTGGCGGCTGCACGGGGCTGCAGCGTCATCGTGCACGCCGTCAATCCACCCGGTTACCGCCGTTGGGCCGAGCTGGTGCTGCCCATGGTGGACAACACCATCGCCGCCGCACAGGCGGTGGGCGCCACCATCGTGCTGCCCGGCACGGTGTACAACTACGGCCCCAGCGCCTTTCCCACGCTGCATGAAGATTCGCCGCAAGACCCCGTGACCCGCAAAGGCGCCATCCGCGTGCAGATGGAGCAGCGGCTGCAAGCCGCCAGCCGCCAGGGCTGCCGGGTTATCGTGGTGCGGGCGGGTGACTACTTTGGCCCCAAGCCCGGCAACAGCTGGTTCTCGCAAGGGCTCATCAAACCGGGCCAGCCGGTCACAACCATCAGCGTGCCCAACGCTCCCGGTGTGGGCCACCAATGGTCCTACCTGCCCGACGTGGCCCGCACCATGGTGGAGCTGGTGCAGCGCCGCGACACGCTGGAGCCCTTCGCCGCTTTTCACATGCAGGGCCATTGGGATGCCGATGGCACACAGTTGGCCGCCGCCATAAGCCGCGTCGTCGTCAAGCACGGCGGTGCCCAGCCCAAGGTCAGCGCCTTCCCTTGGTGGCTCATGGCACTGATTGCACCGTTTGTGCCCACCATCCGCGAATTGCGCGAGATGCGTTACCTATGGACGACGCGGGTGGAGTTGCGCAACGCGAAACTGGTTGCGACGCTGGGCTATGAACCCCACACGCCACTGGATGACGCAGTGGCTGCGGCGTTGGCGGGCATGGGGTGTTTGCCGGTGACCGCTGGTTAGCCCTGTAGCTTGCCGTCAAAGTCGCTGGCGTCATGGCGTTCGCGCAGTTGCTCGGCAGGGTCGCCGGTCACCCGGTTCACCATGCGGCCCCGCTTGACGGCCGGGCGGGCGTAGAGCTGGTCGGCCCAGCGTTGTACGTGCTTGTATTCGTGCACGCTCAAGAACTCGGCAGCGTCGTACGCCCAGCCTTTGACCAAGCCGCCGTACCACGGGAACACCGCCATGTCGGCAATCGTGTACTCGCCGCCCGCCAGGTATTCGTGCTCGGCCAGTCGGCGGTCCAGCACGTCCAGCTCGCGCTTCACTTCCATGGCAAAACGGTCGATGGCGTATTCGATTTTGGTGGGCGCGTAGGCATAGAAGTGCCCGAAGCCACCACCCAGATAAGGCGCGCTGCCCATTTGCCAGAACAACCAGTTCAGCGTCTCAGTGCGGCCTGCAATGTCCTTGGGCAAAAAGGCGCCAAACTTTTCGGCCAAGTACAGCAATATGGAGCCCGACTCAAACACGCGCAGGGGTTCGAGCCCGCTGCGGTCCAGCAGCGCCGGAATTTTGGAGTTGGGGTTCACGTCCACAAAGCCGGAGCCGAACTGGTCACCGTCGCGGATGTTGATCAGCCAGGCGTCGTACTCGGCACCGGTGTGGCCTGCCGCCAGCAGCTCTTCAAGCAGGATGGTCACTTTCACCCCATTGGGTGTGCCCAGCGAATACAGCTGCAGCGGGTGTTTGCCCACCGGTAATTCTTTGTCGTGCGTGGGGCCGGCAATGGGCCGATTAATGCTGGCGAATGCGCCGCCATTGTCTTTGTCCCAAGTCCAAACTTTGGGCGGCACGTAGGGGGAGGAGTCGGTCATGTGGGGCTTTGGAATGAGGGTTGTCTGGTTCTTTCCATGATATTCGTGATCCTCAAAACGCGCTGATGCAGGGATGCTTGCTATGCCTCAGACACAATGCGTCGTGGGTGCTTTACTTCTCCTTAAAGAAGTGGTGGCACTCCGCGTCTTTGTCGCCTTGGCGTTGATGTTCAAGGCGCTTGCGGCATGAGCGATAACAATAGGGGCCGCACCCGCAGCCCCTGTTTTGTGCGGCGACAAGGAGACCCCCATGGCAGCACCCGAAAAAGTCAAAGGCCCCGCGTCCTACTTCCCGTCCATCGAGAAGACCTATGGCCACCCCATGGCCCACTGGTTTGCGCTGGTGCAACAGCAGCAGGGCAAGAAGCACATGGAGATCGTGGCTTGGCTCAAGACCGAACACGGCCTGGGCCACGGCCACGCGAATGCTATCGTCGCGCACTGCCTGGCGGCCGCCCAGTGAGCGCGCCCATCGCGCCCGCAGAAGCAGCGCGCCTCAAGGCCCTGCCCAAGGCAGAGGTCCACCTGCATCTGGAAGGCTGCTTTGAAGCCGCACTGATCGCGCAATGGGCCAAGACAGAGGGCGTGGCACTGCCGCGCCCGCAGGAAGATCTGTTCAAGTTCTCGGGCCTGGCGGACTTTCTGGGTTTTCTCGATCTGGCCTGCGGCTTGGCTCGCACCCAAGACCGGCTGGTGGAACTGAGCTACGGCCTCAGCCAGCGCCTGGCGGCCAACGGCACGGGCTATGCCGATGTGATCTTTAACCCCACGCACTGGCACGCATGGCACGGCCGCCTGGGCGCCATGCTCGACGCCATCCACGCCGGCTTTAGCGCCGCGGAGCAAGACGGCCTGCCCGGCGTGGGCCTGTGCGTCAGCCTGCTGCGCACGCAGACGGCCATTGAGGCCATCGAGTTGGTGAACACGCTAACAACGCTGCGCCACCCGCGCGTGGTGGCCCTGTCGGTAGACGGCAACGAAGCCACCGCCGGCCGCACCGGTCCCCGGTTTGCCGAGGCCTTCCGCCAGGCCGGCAAGGCCGGCCTGCGCCGCACCGTACACGCGGGCGAATCCAGCGGACCCGAGGGCGTGTGGGACGCTGTGGAGCTGCTGGGCGCCGACCGCATCGACCACGGCGTGCGCGCCATCGACGACCCGGCGCTGGTGCAGATGCTGGCGGAGCGGCAAATTCCGTTGGGCGTGTGCCCCACGTCGAATCTGGTGCTCGGTGTCTATCCGTCGATTGAGGCGCACCCCATCGAGCGGCTGCGGCAGGCCGGTGTGCGCGTGTCTTTGAATACCGATGATCCCGCGCTGCTGGGTGCGAGTTTGGTGGGGGAGTACGCGTTGTGTCGGCAGGCGTTTGGGTGGAGTGACGAAGTGACGCGGGATGTGGCGCGGACTTCTATTAAGGCTAGTTTTGCTAGCGCGGAAGTGACGGCGGGGTTGTGGGCTAGGTTGAAGGACTGGTGAGGTCATTAGGAGACGTTGCTTGTGCAGGGGGTATCTAGCACTAGTGCGCGCCCACGTGCTTTGTTCCGACCTTCGTGACAAATGTCGGTAAAAATCAGTAAGCGAGGGTATCCGCAGTTCTAGGGATGAGCCTTATAAGCCGCTGGAGTTGACGACGTTGGCGGGATAGTGGTTTTTATAGCAACCAAGTTAAGCACTGCAATATTAGAAGCGCTTGGCGGGGTTCATGAACTGACCATCTTACGGATGCCAATAGTGGTTATATATGTTTTATCAGTAGTGTCCGGTTAAAAAGTAAACAAATTCAACTGGTTAGAGCTGATCGGTGTTTCTGGCAATGGGGTGTCGGGCTGCAAGGCGCATGAAATCTGGGTTTTCTCAAAAACCGACACTGACAATATCTGTAGAAATGTGTAGAGCGAGGCATCCAAGTGAAGCTCCTTCTTGACGATGGCAATCAGCACGTAAGTGGACACGGCGCACCAAATTTGTGTCTTGACCGCGTTCTCGCTCGTGCCCAAAAAGCGCTTGATGCGCAAGTGCTGTTTTATCCACTTGAAGAACAGTTCCACCTGCCAACGGTTCTTGTACAGGGCGGCAATCGTCAGCGCCGGCAGACTGGTGTTGTTGGTCAGAAACACCAAGGTCCTGCCGGACTCGGGATCCTTGAATCGGATGCGGCGCAAGTGCTCGGGATAGTCTTGAGCGGTGTAGAACCCGTTCAGAGCAATGGTCTGATCGCAGATCACTCCGGTATCCCGATGGGTGGGTGCCGAATACACCCGACGCGCATCCATACCCCGCTTGGCGCGGGTGACAAAGAAAGCTCCGGCCTGATGCATCTTGTACAGCCGAGCGAAATCCAGGTAGCCCCGATCCATCACGTAAAAGGCACCGGCTTCGATGGGCAGGATGTCCAGCACGTTGACCTCGTGCATCTTGCCGTCGCTGATGTGAATGAAAGCGGGAATAGAGCCACGCAGGTCCAGCAGCGTATGCATCTTCACAGCCGCTTTGGTGGTACGAAATGGGGCCCAGTCGAACAAACTCAGACACAGGTCGATCGTGGTCGCATCCAGCGCGTAGACCGTGGCATCCAGGTCGATGTTCAGGGCGTCTCTGGCATAGAGACTTCTGGCACGTTGGATCAGACGCATCGCCAGCGCGTGGTAGATGCGCCAATCCCGCAGGTTCAGCGCATCGGACAGCGTGGAGCGTGCGGGAACGCCCTTCATGCCCATGTGAAACAGCTTGGTTTGGTTGGCAGCAAGACAGACCTCGATGTCGCGCAGGGATTCGCGCCAGGTCAGTTGCGCAAAGGCCATCACCCGAAACAAGTCGGCGCAACTGAGAGTTCGCACTCCGGCATCGCCCGCGTGGCGATCGATGATGCGACCAAACGTCTTCCATGGCACGTACTCCATGATTTGCGCAAACAGCGTCTTGCCCACGTTCATGCGTCACCCCAGGCTGTTCAAACCCGAGAGCATCGCAAATGTGCCAATTGAAATTCAAATCGTGGACAGCCATGAACCTCTTGAAACCCGCGTTGCTATTGGCTTGCAAGCCGATGGCCATCATTTAAACCGGACACTACTGATGTTTTATGTAAGCTTTTAGCCCGATGGTTCTTATGTGTCGTAGTCCGGGCGAGTCAATGTTAAAAGTTGCCGAGTCGCCTTTGCCCCAACGATAGTCCAAACACCGCAAACACACTGGCAGGTTCAAAGACTTAAACCAGAAAATCAGAAGAATTGAAATGACATTTGAATTCAACCCTGCCAAACAACGAAAGCTTCGCGGCTGCTATTTCGTAATTGTTGGAGTAGCGTGCTTTGCAGTAAGTACGACGGCTGTACCTGCCGATAAAGTGACAACTGCCTGCCGTGTGCCAAATGTGCAAGCACAGGTGGCGAGCAACGGAGATCGTGATGCGCCAGCATATGCAAATCTGGCAATGAAAACACTCACTCGTTCCGCTGCGCAAGGCGATAGATCGGCACAAGCTGAACTTGGACGGGCGTATCTTGAAGGGAACAGTGTGCCCCGAGATATATCCGCTGCTGGCGCTTGGTTTTTAAGAGCCGCCGAACAAGGCGACATGGACGCTCAAATACAACTGAGTGCAATTTATACCCATGGTATGGGGGTTCCCAAGGATAGATTCGAAGCTTCATATTGGAAGGTGCAAGCTTATCCTCATGAGTTAGTAAAAATGCGCGAGGCTTTAGCGGTAGAGGTGAACCCCTTGCCTGCCCGAGCTTGGCGAGCATCGATGCAAGAATACCTGCCGCACGCGGAAAAGGGAAATTCGCTTGCTCAATACGCCGTTGGAAGAATGTATCTTGCCGCCTCTCGAGAGTATCTCGATCATGAAGTTGCTGTTGAGTGGCTAGAAAAAGCTGCTACTCATGGGCATGTGAAGGCGGCAATTGATTTGGCAGGGATCCTCGCTATTAGAGGCGAGACAAGTACTGAGTTGGAAAACTCACTTTTTTGGTTTCGGTATGCAGTTACACAGAATCGTGTTGCCACCGCCAAGGCCATGTATGAAGTGGGCATAAAGGTTCAGAAAAAACGCGGTGGAATGACAGTTTTTTGGCTGTCCCGAGCAGCTGAATTAGGCAACGCAAATGCGCAAAATGATTTGGGAAGAATTTATGAGACAGGTAATGGTGTTGAACAGGATTTTGCAAGCGCAGTAGTTTGGTATCGACGGGCTGCAGACCAAGATCTACCCGAAGCCCAATATGCGCTTGCACAAATGTATTTGGAGGGTCGAGGCGTACCAAAAGATGTGGATGCGGCGTATTTTTGGTGGGCACTTTCAGCGAAAACTAGTGCTGTTTGCAAAGATATTTCAGAGGGTGATGGAATCTCAGCAGACATGGGGAAGCCGTACTTCGCTTGTTCAATGTTTGAACGAAAGGGATATATCGGTGGTGAAATGAATGCGTCTGGTTTTTGGAACTCTCGGTTGCAAGGAAGTCAGGAAAAGTTACGCATGGCACTTACAAATTGGAGGCCGAATTTGAGTGGAAACAAACTTTTACCCTCTTCCAACTTCGATGCATTGTGTGAGCTAGATGAATAGCTTCAAACCACCCCCGCCCTCTCCAACATCGCATGCAGCAACACATTGCACCCCGCCGTGATGTGCTCCGGCTTTGCATCCTCAATCTCGTTGTGGCTGATGCCGTCTTTGCAGGGGATGAAGATCATGCCGGCGGGGGCCAGTTTGGCCATGTAGACGGCGTCGTGGCCGGCGCCTGACACAGCGGGCATGTTGGAGTAGCCCAGCTTCTTAGCGGCGCGGCCTACGGCGTCTACGCAGTTGTCGTGGAAGGCAATCGCGTTGTAGCTGGACACCATTTCAATCTTCACGTCCACGCCGTGTTCTTTGGCCACGGTGGCGGCGAAGGCTTTCACCTCGTCGGCCATCTGGTCCACCAGCGCGTCGGTGGCGTTGCGCAGGTCAATGCTGAACTTCACGCGGCCGGGAATCACGTTGCGGCTGTTGGGGAACACCTGCACCATGCCCACGGTGCCACGGCCATGCGGCGGGTGGCGGTGGGCCGCAGCCACCACGTCTTGCATGATGCGCGTGGCGGCCAGCATGGCGTCTTTGCGCAGCGCCATGGGTGTAGGGCCGGCGTGGGCCTCCATGCCGGTCACGGTGCAGTCAAACCAGCGGATGCCCAGCACGCCGCTGACCACGCCAATGGTCTTGTCGTTGTCTTCCAGCACAGGGCCTTGTTCGATGTGTGTCTCGAAGTACGCGCCAATCGGGTGGTCGCCGGGTTCCTGTGTGCCGATGTAGCCGATACGCTCCAGCTCGCCCTTCACGCTTTTGCCTTCGGTGTCGGTGGCGGCATACGCATGCTCCAGCGTGAAGGCCTTGGCGAACACGCCCGAGCCCATCATCACCGGCACAAAGCGCGAGCCTTCTTCGTTGGTCCAGAAGGCCACTTCGATGGGCGCTTCGGTTTCAATGCCTAGGTCGTTCAGGGTGCGCACCACCTCAATGCCCGCCAGCACGCCGTAGTTGCCATCGAACTTGCCGCCTGTGGGCTGGGTGTCGATGTGGCTGCCGGTCATGATGGGCGGCAGGCTGTTGTTGCGGCCTGCGCGGCGCATGAAGCCGTTGCCGATCTTGTCGATGGTGATGGTCATGCCGGCCTCGCGCGCCCAGCCCAGCACCAGGTCACGGCCCTGCTTGTCCAGGTCAGTCAAGGTGAGGCGGCACACACCGCCCTTGGGCGTGGCGCCGATTTTGGCCAACTCCATGAGCGAGGCCCAGAGGCGGTCGCCGTTGATGCGGACCTTGTCAATATCGATGGCAGTTGCGGTGGTCATGGTTCGGCTCTTTCATGATGGTTGGCTATCGCGGTGCACGGCGGGTATGCGGGGAATCCTCATACTGTCCTGCTGGCCAGAAATCGGACTCCCCGCATACCCGCCATGCACCGGGGAGTGTGCAAAGGGGTACTAGCGTTTCACAGCAGTAGGCGCCAGCGTTTCGGCGCGCAGGCGGCTGGCAGAGAAGTTGTCGCTGAAGGCGGGGCGCTTGAGGTAGCGGCCCTTGCCTTGCACGGCGCGCAGGTCGCCCTGCACATAGACCAGCTCGCCCTGGCTGATGGTGTGGCTGGGGATGCCTTTGACGGTGCGGCCTTCAAAGATGTTGAAGTCGCCCTTGCTGTGCTGCGTCTTGACCGACAAGGTCTTGGTGCCTGCCGGGTCCCACACCACCAGGTCGGCGTCCGCGCCCACACTCACACTGCCCTTTTGCGGGTAGATGTTGAATAGCTTGGCGGTGTTGGCGGACGTGACGGCCACAAACTCGCTGGGTGTCAGGCGGCCGGTGTTCACGCCTTCGTCCCAGATCACGGCCAGGCGCTCTTCCACGCCGCCGCAGCCGTTGGGGATCTTGGTGAAGTCGTCCTTGCCTGCCGCCTTCTGCGCGGCGCAAAAGGTGCAGTGGTCAGTCGCCGTGGTGTGCAGGTTGCCGCTCTGCAGGCCGCGCCACAAAAATTCGCTATTGCCCTTGGGGCGGAAGGGCGGGCTCATCACGTGGGCGGCGGCGGTGGCAAAGTCGGGGTGGCGGTACACGCTGTCGTCCAGCACCAGGTGGCCGGCCAGCACTTCGCCATACACACGCTGGCCGCGTGCGCGGGCGCGGGCAATGGCTTCAGCGGCTTCCACGCAGCTCACGTGCACCACGTAGATGGGCACGTTCAGTACGTCGGCAATGGCGATGGCGCGGTTGGCGGCTTCGGCCTCCACCATGGGCGGGCGCGAGAGCGGGTGGCCTTCGGGCCCCTTGATGCCCATCTCGGACACGGTTTTCTGCAGCAGGTAGACCAGCTCGCCGTTCTCGGCGTGCACGGTGGGCATGGCGCCCAGCTCGAGTGCGCGCTTGAAGCTGTTCACCAGCGTTTCGTCGTCGCACATGATGGCGTTCTTGTAGGCCATGAAGTGCTTGAAGCTGTTCACGCCTTCTTGTTGCACCAGCGTGCCCATGTCCTGGCGCACCTGCTCGCTCCACCAGGTGATGGCAACGTGGAAGGTGTAGTCCGACGCCGACTTCTCCGCCCAGCCGCGCCACTTGCGGTAGGCGTCCAGGATGTTTTCTTGTGGATCGGGGATGACGAAGTCGATGATGGTGGTGTTGCCGCCCGCCAGGCCGGCTGCAGTGCCGGTGTAGAAGTCGTCCATGGTGACCGTGCCCATGAAGGGCAGCTGCATGTGGGTGTGCGGGTCAATGCCGCCGGGCATGACGTACTGGCCGCCCGCGTCCACCGTGGTGGCGCCGGCCGGGGCCGTCAGGTTCTCGCCCACGGCCACGATCTTGCCGTCCTGGGTAATCACATCGGCCTTGAAGGCGCGGTCCGCGTTGACCACGGTACCGCCACGGATAAACAGAGTCGTCATGAAATGCTCCTAAAACAATAGCTGTTTGCGCAATAAATACGGGGGCTAGAGGCCATTTTGATGCCTAAATGCCGCTCTATCAAGTCCGTTCAGGCGCTGGCGCGCATGGGGTTGTTGGGGTGGGTGGTCCAGTCGGCGTGCACCGGGCTCACGGGTTTGCCGGTGCGTTGGTCCACTTCGCCCACCGGCACGTCGCGCATGCTGATGGTGTTGGGCACCGGGCACACGGTCACGCACAGGTTGCAGCCCACGCATTCGTCTTCCTTCACCTCGAAGTGGCGCTTGCCGTCTTTCATGAAGGTGATGGCCTGGTGGCTGGTGTCTTCGCAGGCAATGTGGCAGCGGCCGCACTGGATGCAGCTGTCCTGGTTGATGACTGCCTTGCTGATGTGGTTCAGGTTCAGGTAGCGCCAGTCGCTCACCGTGGGCACCGCTTTGCCCACGATCTGGTCGACGCTGGTAAAGCCCATCTCGTCCATGTAGGTGGACAAGCCGCTCTCCATCTCCTGCACGATCTTGAAGCCGTAGACCATGGCGGCGGTGCAGACCTGCACCGTGCCGGAGCCCAGTGCGATGAAGTCCAGTGCATCGCGCCAGTTACCAATGCCGCCGATGCCGGAAATTGGCAGGCCAGCCGTTTCAGGGTCGCGTGCAATCTCGGCCACCATGTTCAGGGCAATGGGTTTCACGGCCGGGCCGCAGTAGCCGCCGTGGCTGCCCTTGCCGCCGGTGCTGGGCGACATGGTCAGGGTGTAGGGGTCCACGCCCATGATGGAGTTGATGGTGTTGATGAGGGACACCGCATCGGCCCCACCGCGCTTGGCCGCGCGGGCAGGGTTGCGGATGTCGGTGATGTTGGGCGTGAGCTTCACGATGACGGGCAGCTTGCTGTACTGTTTGCACCACTCGGTCACCATCTGGATGTACTCGGGCACCTGGCCCACGGCGGCGCCCATGCCGCGCTCGCTCATGCCGTGGGGGCAGCCAAAGTTCAGCTCAATGCCGTCGGCCCCGGTGTCTTCCACGCGCGGCAGGATGGCCTTCCAGCTCTTCTCTTCGCAGGGCACCATCAGCGAAACAATCATGGCGCGGTCGGCCCACAGGCGCTTAACCTCGGTGATCTCTTTCAGGTTGAGTTCGAGGTCGCGGTCGGTGATCAGCTCGATGTTGTTGAAGCCCATGAGGCGGCGGTCGGGCGAGAGCAGGGCGCCGTAGCGGGGGCCGTTGACGTTGACCACGGGGGGGCCGGCCTCGCCCAGCGTTTTCCAGACCACACCGCCCCAGCCGGCTTCAAACGCGCGGTTGACGTTGTAGGCCTTGTCGGTGGGTGGTGCAGAGGCGAGCCAGAAGGGGTTGGGGCTTTTGATGCCGGCGAAATTGGTTGCAAGATTGGCCATGGTGTGACTCCGGTGTTCTTGGGGTTGTGAGGTCGTGATGTCTCGTGACGGAGGGGCCGATCAGGCCTTGAGGTAGGCGTGGATGGCTTTGGCAGCCAGCTTGCCGTGTTCCACGGCTTCCACGGTCAGGTCCAGTCCGCCAGCACGGCAGTCACCGCCCGCCCACACGCCCTTGAGGTTGGTTGTGCCCTCGGCATCGGTGGCAATTTTTCCGCCCGAGAGCGTCAGGCCGGCCTCGGCCAACACGGGGTTGCCCAGCTTCTGGCCAATAGCCTTGAGCACGGTGTCGGCCGCCAGGGTGGTGGTTTCGCCGGTGGCTTGCGAGCTTGCCGTCCACCATCGCCTGGTGTGCAAAGGTGATGCCGCTCACATGGCCGCTCTGGCCCAGCACCTCCACGGGCGCCAGCCAGTGGTGGATGGTCACGCCGTTGGTTTGCGCCCATTCCTGCTCAGCCTTGGAGGCCGACAGGCTCTCGGGCCCACGACGGTAGACCATGTGCACTTCTTCTGCGCCCAGTAGTTTGCTCTGCACGGCGGCGTCGACTGCGGTCATGCCGCCGCCGATGACCACCACGCGGCGACCCACGGGCAGGGTGGACAAGTCTTCGGTCTGGCGCAGGGTGGCAATAAAGTCCACCGCGTCTTGCACACCTTGCAGGGTTTCGCCCACCACACCCAGTGCTTGGGTGGTGGCCAGACCCAGCCCCAAAAAGACGGCGGCGTAGTCTTTGCGCAGAGTCTCCAGCTGGGCTGCGGTGTCCAGCTTCCAGTTGTGTTGGATGGTGATGCCACCAATGTCCAGCAGCCATTGCACTTCGCGCTGGGCAAAGTTGTCTGGTGTCTTGTAGCTGGCCAAACCGTATTCGTTGAGGCCACCAGCCTTGGGCTTGGCGTCGAAAATCACCACGTCATGGCCTTCACGCGCCAGCGTGTAGGCACAGGCCAAACCGGCAGGGCCGGCACCCACTACGGCCACCTTTTTGCTGGTAGCGGGGGCGCGGGTAAAGATCTGGGGCTTGTCGCTCTCCATCAGCGCGTCAACCGCGTGGCGCTGCAGGCGGCCGATGGCGACCGGTCGGTCTTCCTGCGTGTTGCGCACGCAGACGGCTTCGCACAGGTTTTCGGTGGGGCAGACGCGGGCGCACATGCCGCCCAGGGGGTTGCTGTCCAAAATGGTCTGTGCCGAGCCGCGCAGGTTGCCATCGGCAATGCGCTTGATGAAGGAGGGCACATCAATGCTGGTGGGGCAGGCCGTGGCGCAGGGTGCGTCATAGCAGTAGAGGCAACGTTCTGCCTCCAGCAGGGCTTGCGATTCGGTGAAGCGCGGGGTGGCGTCGGCAAACCGTTGGGCGTATTCCTCGCTGGCGAGGCGGCCTGCACGAACGTCGGCGGGAGAGGATGAGGGGGTAGACACGCTGGCAACTCCTTTAAAAACTGACCGTTTGGTCAAGTCATGAGTTGCATGCTAGCAATCCACGTGCCACGCTGTAACTAGGGGTTTGCACCATGAAACCGCCCTTTTGTCGGCCGATTGGGTCGCATCAGACGTCACGCTGGTGCATGGCGACCCAGTTTGGGGAGCGGTGTCATCGCGCCTCAATGCGTTGGGGCGAATATCGACGTCGGCCGCGAGGCAGAAATGCCTGCAGCGCTTGTTTTGCGCCCGTTGTGATCTAGTGCATGTCAGAGGTGCACACCGACTGGAGCCATTCACTGAATAGCTCCACGGCGGGGCCAGCCTCGGTGTTCTCCGGCAGCACGAGGTAATAGTGGCGTTCACCGGGCAGTGGGGCTGGGTGCGCAAGCACCAGCTCCCCCCGTGCCAGCTCCGCCTCAATCAACAGGCGGGGCACCAAGGCCACACCCATGCCACAGGCGGCAGCCGACGAAGCCATGGAAAACTGCTCATAACGCGGCCCGGCAAAGGCGTTGGGCGCTTCAATGCCCTGCGCCGAAAACCAGCTTTGCCAGCTGTCGGGCCGGGTGCTTTGCTGCAGCAAGGGCAACAAAGCCACTTCTGACGCACTCAATGCCCTGCGCCCGCGCAATAAAGAAGGGCTGCACACGGCAACCACTTGCTCTTGCAGAAGCGGGTAGCAGCGCGTGCCCGCCCAATGCCGGATCTGCAACTCCGTGCACGCGAAGATGGCCGCATCGAACGAGGTGTCGTTGAACAGAAACGGGCGGGTGCGGGTTTCAATGTGCACGACGGTATTGGCGTGCTTGGCGTGAAAGTCGGGCAGGCGCGGCAAGAGCCAACGCGCTGCAAAAGTAGGAACGCTGGCCAATTGCACCGCGCCGCCATGGCCACGGGTGGACATGAGATCCAAGGTGTCCTGCTCCAACCCACGCAGCCAGGATGCGACCTGGGTGGCGTAGCGCGTCCCCGCAGGGGTCAGCGCCACACCATGCCGCGTGCGGCGAAACAGCGCCATGCCCACCAACTCTTCGAGCGTGGTGATCTGCCGCGAAATGGCGCTTTGGGTAAGAGAGAGCTCCTGCGCCGCGCGGGTGAAGCTCTCGTGCCGCGCTGCAGCTTCGAAGCAGAGGAGAGCCTGGGTGGCAGGTATTTTTCGTCGCATGGGAGGCTTAAATCGCTGGGTTGCGCAGAGCCGTCAGGTCGCGGACGTGCTGTGCTGCGCGGCGCGCTGCCGTGAGGCGTTCCTCTTCGAGAGTGGTGAACAATAGCGTTTCTTCGCGCCCGGCTTGTGCGAGGGGCGCGCCGTCGGGCCCGGCCACCACACTCAAACCACCGTACTGCAGTGCGCCCTCGGGGCCGGTGAAGTTGGCGTAGGCCACAAACAACTGGTTTTCATAGGCGCGTACCGGTACCAGCGAGCGGGCTACAAAGTCGTACTCGGCCATGTTGGCTGTCGGCACCGCAATCAAGTCTGCGCCCGCGAGAGCGAGTGCGCGGGTGGCTTCGGGGAACTCCACGTCGTAGCAAATCAGCATGCCAACCTTCCAGCCATGGAAGTCGAAGGTTCGGGCGCTTTGCGCCTCGGCGGCAAACTGGCTGCGGTCGAGCTCGCCGAACAAATAGGCCTTGCGGTAGTTCAGGCAGCGACTGCCCGACGCATCGATCCACTGGGCAGCGTTGTACACGCGGCCGTCTGCGCCGCGCTCGGGGTAGCCGTACACCACCGCTACTTGGTGGCGTTGTGCGATGGCTGCTATGGCGTCGGCCCAGGCTCCGTCTGCCTCTTGGGCTAGGGCCTGCACGGCCGGCGCACCGATGGCGTAGCCCGTGATGAACATCTCCGGGCATACCAGGAGTTGTGCTCCTGCGCTGGCGGCGTCACGGGCTGCAGCTTCCAGACGCGCCAGATTTCCGGGCACGTCCAGCGGACCGGGGGCACATTGCCAGAGTGCCAATTTCAAAGGTGCGCGCATGGCAGTCATTCAGGAAGCGCAATCGGCCCCAAGCTGTCGAACACATCGCCGGGGCCGGGGTTGGCAGCGTGCGTGTGACCGCCCAGATGTTGCACGATGCCCCACACGGCGTTCAGGGACGTTTGCACAGCACCCTCCACCCAAGCGGGGGTCCAGGACACGTCGTCCCCAGCGATGAAGATACCGCGCTGCTGCGGTGGCAACTGGTCCTGCTTGAAGTGGGCGTACATGCGCTGGTTGTAGCGGTAGTGCCCGGGCAGTGCGCCCTTGAAGGCGCCCAGAAAATAGGGGTCGGCTTCCCAGGACACGCAAATCGGGTCGCCGATGATGTGACTGGCAATGTCCACCTTGGGGTAGATCTTCTTCAGGGCCTGCAGGGCCAGCTTGACGCGTTTCTCCGGGGTCTGCGGCAGCATCTTGAGGGCGTCGCCCATCCACGCATAGGAGAGGCAAATAACGGCCGGTTTGTCCGGCCCGTTGTCAAACAGGTAGGTGCCGCGCGTCAGACGGTCGGTGAGGGTCATGCTCATCACATCGCGGCCGGTTTCGGGGTCTTTGTCTTGCCAGAATGGCCGGTCCACCATGACAAAGGTTTTGCTGGATTGCATGTAGCGAGTGCGGTCCAGCGCCATCCACATCTTGTGTGAGAACAGAGATTCTTCGACCGCAATCTGGGTGGTGAGCAGCCAGCTCTGGCAGGTGGTCAGCACCGCGTTGTAGTGCCGCGTATCGCCCCAGCAGTCGGTGACAGCAAGCCGGCCATCCGCTGCGCGCGCAATGGCCGCTACCCCCGCACGGGTCGCGCCGCTGTGCAGGCTTTGCAAGGTAGTGCCTGCCGGCCAGTGCGCCAGCTGGGTCGGGGCGTGGCGCCATAGGCCGTGAGGCACCTGGTCGGCCCCGCCCACGATGAGGCGCTGGTTGTCATCGCAGTTGGTCAGTACCACCCGCAGGATTTCCAGCATGGAATTCGGAAAGTCCGAGTCCCAACCGCCGGTGCCAAAACCCACCTGACCGAAGATTTCCCGGTGATGGAAGGACAGCTTGGCAAACGCTTTGGAGTTGGCGATGAAGTCGTAAAACGTGCGGTCATCCCAAAGCGGCACCAGCGCATTCCACATGCGTTTGAGTGTGGGCACATCCCGGTTGCGGATGGCGTTTTGCATGTCGCTGAAGCGGGCATCGTCCTCCAGTGCCTCGGCCCAAGCGTCCGCCACCTCTTTAAAGATCGGGGGCAGGTCTTGCAGGCTGCGCGCGTAGTGGGTGTTGCCCTCCAGGTCGATGACCGTGCTGCCCGAGGCGGGCGTCAGGGGGTTGGGGAAGTCGCGCGTCTCCAAGCCCAGCAGGTGAACGTAGTGGTAGAACGCGGTGCCCGAGACCGGAAAGCGCATGCCGCCCAGTTCCGCCACTACGTCCTGCGTGCCTTCAAACACTTGCGAACGCAGCCGACCACCCATCTTGGACGCCTCATAAATCACCGGCTTGAGGCCCAGCTTCATCAGCTCGTAGGCGGCGACCATGCCGGCCATGCCGGCACCTACGATGGCGACTTCTTCGCCGAGCCGATGTGCGGGTAGCTGGCCCAGCCCCTCGGGGTGGGCGATCCAATCGTCAAACGCGAAAGGAAAATCCGGGCCAAAGATGGTGACTGGCTTGCGCACATCAGGTGCTGTCGTCGTGGTGTTGCTCATGGAATTGCTCTCCAAATTGGCGCGCACTATGTCATAGGTATGCATCATGCGCAATACATCGGCGTCAAAGCGTCAAGAATCGGGCTTTTTTGGATTTAAAAATGAGTTAAATGCATGGCTGTGTGCAAAACGCTTGCTTGCACAGGCGCTATGCAGGGGCTACGATCCCGGCATTCCTTTCTTCTGCCGGAGCACTCCATGAGCCACGCCGCCTTCAATTGGCAAGACCCTTTTTTGCTGGACAGCCAACTTTCTGATGACGAGCGCATGGTGCGCGATGCCGCCGCCGCGTACTGCCAGGACAAGTTGCTCCCCCGCGTGACCCAAGCCTTCCGTGACGGTAGCACCGACCCCGCCATCTTCCGGGAAATGGGTGAGTTGGGCCTGTTGGGCCCCACGATCCCAGAGCAATACGGCGGCCCCGGCCTGAACTACGTGGCCTACGGCCTGATCGCCCGCGAAGTGGAGCGGGTCGACAGTGGCTACCGCAGCATGATGAGTGTGCAGAGCAGCCTGGTGATGGTGCCGATCTTCGAATTTGGCACCGAGGCGCAGAAACAAAAGTACTTGCCCAAGCTCGCCACGGGAGAGTGGATTGGCTGCTTTGGCCTGACCGAGCCCGACCACGGCTCCGATCCCCAGAGCATGGCCACCCGCGCCCAGAAGGTAGCAGGCGGCTACAAGCTGAGCGGCAGCAAGATGTGGATCAGCAACAGCCCGATCGCCGACGTGTTTGTGGTCTGGGCCAAAGAAGTCAGCGAGGCCGGCGCGGTCGGTCCCATCCGCGGCTTTGTGCTGGAAAAAGGCATGGCAGGCTTGTCCGCACCGGCCATCCACGGCAAGGTGGGCTTGCGCGCCAGCATCACCGGTGAGATCGTGATGGACGGCGTGTTCGTGCCCGAAGAAAACGTCTTCCCTGAAATCCGCGGACTCAAGGGCCCGTTTACCTGCTTGAACAGTGCGCGCTATGGCATTGCCTGGGGCGCTCTGGGTGCAGCTGAAGACTGCTGGACCCGCTCTCGCCAATACACCCTGGATCGCAAGCAGTTCGGCCGCCCCTTGGCTGCCAACCAGCTGATCCAGAAGAAGCTGGCCGACATGCAAACCGAAATTGCGCTGGGCCTGCAGGGCTGCCTGCGCCTGGGCCGCATGAAGGACGAAGGCACGGCGGCGGTGGAGATCACCTCCATCCTCAAGCGCAACAGCTGCGGCAAGGCGCTGGACATTGCCCGCCTGGCGCGCGACATGATGGGCGGCAATGGCATCAGCGACGAGTTTGGCGTGGCCCGCCATTTGGTGAACCTGGAGGTGGTGAACACCTACGAGGGTACGCACGACATCCACGCGCTGATTTTGGGCCGGGCGCAAACCGGTATTGCCGCTTTTGCCAACTGAGTGCACCGGGCGTCCTGCCCAGCGAAGGGCGGGGCGCATCGCATAAACTCGACGGGGTCATGGCCTCCTCTTCAGACTCCTCCCCTATCGCAACCGAACCGGTCACCCTGCTCGAAGTGGCCCGCGTCGCGGGGGTGTCGGCCAGCACGGTGTCGCGCATCCTCAATGGCACGGCCAAGGTGGCACCAGAAAAACGCGAAGCCGTGGAAGAGGCCATCCGCCGCCTCAACTTCAAGCCCAACCTGTTTGCCCGCAGCCTGAAGACCGGCATCACCATGACGGTGGGTGTGCTCACCCAGGCGATTGAGAGCCAGTTTTACTCGCGCGCCCTCAAGGGCATTGAGATGGGCCTGTCGGCCAGCGGGCATTCGTCCATCATCGTCAGCGGCCACTGGAATGCCGAGGCCGACGCGGCCAGCCTGAAGTTGCTGACCTCACGACGCGTGGACGGCGTGATCATCCTGACCGGCACCATTGCCGACAGCGAAGTGCTGGCAGTGGCCCAGCAGCAGCCGGTGGTGATCACCGAGCGCAAGCTGGAGGGGCCCAATGTGCGCTCCATCGAGCTGGACCAAAAGTACGGCGGCTACCTGGCCACCCGGCACCTGCTGGCCCAGGGCCACACCCAGATTGCACATCTGGCGGGGGTGGAAGGCCGGCCCGACGCGCACCAGCGTTACTTGGGCTACCTGCAGGCGCACGAGGAGGCGGGAGTTGCGCCCAACCCGCACTGCGTGGTGCGCGGCAACTTTACCGACAAGGGCGGTTACCTGGCCACCCAAAAGCTGCTGGACAGTGGCGAGCCGTTTACTGCCATCTTCTGTGCCAACGATGAAACCGCACTGGGCGCACGCCTTGCGCTGTACCAGCGCGGTATCCGCGTGCCCGAAGACGTGTCACTGGTGGGTTTTGACGACCTGCCCATGTGCAATTTCATGACACCGCCGCTGACCACCGTGCGCCAGCCGGTGTACGAGGTGGGCCTGTACGCGGCGCACACCCTGCTGGAGATGATGGGTTACCCCAGCGAAGCCGTGCAGGTGCCGCCGCTGGAACTGATGGTGCGCGAGACCACGCGCAAGCATTGATTGGATGCCCGGTATCTGATTTGACGGGTAAAGTCCTATTGCTGGATACTGCCCCGATGATCAATTTGGCCAGTGCGCACGAAATTGAGAAGGTTTGTGCCAGTTTGAGCAGGGCTTGGCATTTCTTGAGTGGAGCGGAGCGCCAATTCATATTCCATATTGAGCCGCAGGTGGCATTGGCATGTGCCGAGTTCAGCTACTTCATGCCGGTGATTGTTGCTGACAAGCGGACCGGGGGTATCGGGGTCCTCATGCAGCGCTCTGATGCCCAGGCCGTGGCTGCCCACATGTTCGGATCTGACGTATCTGCCTTGGCTGACACCGATTTGCATGATGCGTGTGCAGAGGCCTGCAATGTATTTTCCGATTGCGTGGCATTGCACATAGGCGGCAATTCGGACATACACATCGGACTGCCGTTTTTGGCGGGTCCTGCAGAATACGCGCAGATTGCCTCCGAAAGCATTCCTGCGGCGATCTATTCCGGGTGTTCATTGCAAGCACCGCTTTACGTCGTTGTGTATCAATTTTTTAGCCACGCACACTGAACCACCATGTCTACAGCCCCGATTCAATTGCCTTCGACGCTGCGCTTTCTGGTGGTGGATGACAGCCGCGCGATCCAGGCCATCATCCGGCGTGCAATCCAGAGTTGCGGCTACTCGCCCATCGAAATCCAGACGGCGCTGGATGGAGAACAGGCGTTGGACCTGATTGAGTCCTTCATGCCGGACTTGGTCATCACTGACTGGCACATGCCCAAGGTGTCAGGCCTGGAGATGGTGCAGGCGTTACGACAGATGGGCCATCAGGATGTTCGGGTGGGGTTTGTCACGACCGAGCGTACGCCCGCTTTGTTGGCAGAAGCCGTCAGCAATGGGGCTTTGTTCATTCTGCACAAGCCCTTTAATGATGCGGAGCTCGTCGCGGTTGTGGCCAACGCTGTCAAAGACCTCGTCGGCGCAGCGCACCCGGAAGCCGACGAGCAGGCCTCGCTCCCTGAGGTGCCTGATGCCAGCGATCCGGCATCGGCTGGCAGAAAGCGACCCGGCAGTGAGCCTATCAGCCACACTGCCATGCAAAAGTTGTTGCTCGATCACTTGGGTAATATTCCCTTTCGCCTCATCCCCCATGAAAAGATGGCGGTAGAAAACCTCACCAGCAACAATCTGTTGGGCTTGTATGCGGCCCAGGAGCGCAAAGGTGTCTATGCCATTGGCGTCATGGATGCCAATGCCGTGTGCATGGTGGGGGGCGGCGCCGCGCGCATGTCACCCCAAGAGGTGAGAACGCTCATGGCAAATGGACAGCCCAGTACCGAGATGATGGAGAAAGCGCAAGTATTTCTGCGGGGCGTAGCCTCAAGTCTGGGCGAAACGGCGCAGGCCCCAATCATGAATGTGACTTTGGCCAAGGCCAGCGTGGTCAAAAACACGTTCGCCAAATTGGCTGAGGTGCTTGCGCAGCCCGCGCAGCGTTCGGACTTCCGCCTCGCCATTCCCGGCTACGGGGAAGGCCGTATGGCTTTTTTTGTGATGACATCATGACGTGGCTGAACATTGCCTACGGCTTTCTGTTTGTCTCCAACCTGGTTTTCATGGTGGGTTCGGCCTATCTGCTGTACCGCATACTCAATACCACCACGCAGAGCCGGGCGGATTTGCTCAAGGCTGCAAGCCTCTCGATGGAGGCCGGCAAGCACCTCAAACTGGCAGCTCAGCGCACGGTGACGGAGCTGGATCGCGTTCGAGAGGCACACCAGCGAAGCGACAACGCAAGTAGCCGTGCTATCCACGCCTTGTCGTTCAAGGTCCAGAATCTGGCGGACAACTTGGCGCAAAACCAGCGTCCGGGATCTGCCTCGGTGGGGGCGACGGTCATGACCATCGAAGAGCAAGAACAATTGGACGACATGCGAGCCAAGCTGCAAGCCGAGCTAAATGCCGCCTTGTCCAAGAACCACGTTCTGCAGGAGCAGATCGAGGAAATCCAGTTCCGCTTGGAGGGCGCATCCAAGCGGAATCTGGACATGTGTGCCGAGATCAGTGAGATGCAGGGAGTGAAGCAGTCGGTGGTGGACGGGCTTTTGAAGCAAACGGCTGCCCTGGAAACTGAGCTGCAGAAGGCCCGTGAACGGGCCCAGGCTGCAGAACGCCAAGCGGAAGAAAATGCCTTTCAGCTTGACGAGATACGCGCCCGCATCAATGAACAGACCTTCATGACTGCGCAAGAGGAGCGTCATGCGATGGATGTAGAAGGGGTGATTCCCGGCGTGGATCAATCTGCACTGATCGAAGACCAGCAGGCGCAAATTGATCTGTTGGCCAGCCGCGAAAAGACCTTGTTGGCAAAAATGGAGCAGATAGAGATGGAGTTCCAGCGGCAGAAAACGGAGAAGGCTTTTATCGAAGACCGTTTTCTACAGCTGGATTCCGCGAGCCCTGTTCAGGGGGCATTGCCTGGCGAGGCCCCGGGGTCTTCGTCGACCTAACGGCGCTGGCGGGCAATGAACTCACGGTAGCGCAAAGCGCTGTCTTTCAGGGTGCGCTGCTGGGTGGCGTAATCCACATGCACCAGGCCAAAGCGCTTGTCATAGCCACAGGCCCATTCAAAGTTGTCCATCAGGCTCCAGTAAAAGAAGCCGCGCACATCCACGCCTGCGGTGATCGCCTCGTGCAGCGCTTGCAAGTGTGTCTGCATGTAGGCCTGGCGGCCTGGGTCGCTCACCCGGCCATCCACCACCTTGTCGGCCTCGGCGTAACCGTTCTCTGTGATGTAAATGGGGGGCAAGGTGTAGTCGCGGTGGATGCCTTGCAGCAGGTCTGAGAGGCCTTGTGCGTAGTTTTCCCAGCCCATGTCGGACACGCCGTCTTGATTGGGCGAGGGCACTGGTGGTGTGCTGGTGCTGGCCCAAATGCGGGTGTAGTAGTTGATGCCCAAAAAGTCCAGTGGCTGGGCGATGATGTCAAAGTCACCGGCGTCGATGTTGTCGGGCTGCGCAAGCTCCGGGCCTTGCGGGTAAGCCTTCTTGAAAATCGGGTCCATGTACCAGCGCACAAAGCGGTCGTACTCGCGCTGGGCGCGGGTCTGGTCGGCAGCGCTGTCGGTGGCGGCGGTGGTGGGCGACTGGTTCAGCACAATGCCCAGCGGTGCTTTCACGCCAGCGGCGCGCATGGATTGCAAGGCCAGCCCGTGCGAGAGCAAGAGGTTGTGCGACACCCGCAACATGGCCGGCACATCCTTTTTGCCGGGGGCGAACACACCCTGGTCGTAGCCCAGGGTGGCGGTGCACCAGGGTTCGTTGTGCGTGGCAATGCTGGCCACACGGTCACCCAGCTGGCGGCCCATGCGTTCGGCATAGTCGGCAAAGCGGTAGGCAGTATCACGGGCCTCCCAGCCTTGCTGCAAATCCTGCAAGCCCTGGGGCAGGTCCCAGTGGTAAAGGGTGACGTAAGGGGCAATGCCGCGTTGGAGCAAACCATCCACCAGGCGTTCGTAAAAGTCCAGGCCTTCGGTGTTCCAGGCGCCATAGCCCAGGGGCTGCACGCGGGACCACGCAATCGAAAAACGGTAGCTGTCCACGCCCAAGCGCTGGATCATGTCCAGGTCAGACTCCAGGCGGTTGTAGTGGTCACAGGCCACATCGCCGGTGTCGCCATTCACCACCTTGCCGGGGGTTTTGGAGAAGGTGTCCCAGATGGACGGGCCGCGGCCGCCCTGGGCGGCGGCACCTTCGATTTGGTAGGAGCTGGTAGCGACGCCCCAGCGGAAATCAGAGGGAAATTGGGGGGTGGCGAAAGCAGCGGGAAAAGTCACTGGGTGTCCTTGCATTATTCTCATTTGAAATCGTTTTCAGTTGCGAATTTTACGGGTGAAATTCCGTCCGTCAATCCACTTGCGCAGGCTACCATGGTCCTCCCATTGCAATGAAGCCGGTATGACCCTCCCCACCCCTCCGCAAGGCGCGCTCTCCCACCTCAAAGTTCTGGACCTGTCCCGTGTGTTGGCCGGCCCTTGGTGCACCCAAATGCTGGCCGATCTGGGCGCCGATGTGGTCAAGGTGGAGCGGCCCGGTGTGGGCGACGACACCCGCCATTGGGGCCCGCCCTTTTTGCAGGATGCGCAGGGCCAGGACACCACACATGCCACCTACTTCACCGCCTGCAACCGCAACAAGCGCTCCATCACCATCGATATCGCCCAGCCGCAGGGCCAGGCACTGATCCGCCAGATGGCGCTGCACAGCGACATCTTGGTGGAAAACTTCAAGGTGGGTGGCCTGGCGCACTACGGGCTGGACTACGCCAGCCTGAAGGCACTGAACCCGCGCCTGATTTATTGCTCCATCACCGGTTTTGGCCAGACCGGGCCGTACGCCGAGCGCGCGGGGTATGACCTGATGGTGCAGGCCATGAGCGGCATGATGAGCATCACCGGCCGGGCCGATGGCGAGCCCGGCGGTGGCCCGCAACGTGCGGGGGTGGCCATTACCGATGTGTTTACCGGCATTTACGCCACCAGCGCCATCCTGGCGGCAGTGGAAATGCGCCACCGCACCGGACAGGGCCAGCACATCGACATGGCACTGCTGGACGTGGGCATGGCCATTCTGGCCAACCAGGCGGCGGGTTTTCTGAACACCGGGCAGGTGCCCCAGCGCATGGGCAACGCCCACCCCAGCCTGGTGCCCTACCAGGATTTTCCGACTGCCGATGGCGCCATGCTGTTAGCCGTGGGCAATGATGGCCAATTCGCCCGCTTCAGCGAGGTGGCCGGCCACCCCGAGTGGGCGCAAGACCCGCAGTTTGCCACCAACTCCCAGCGCGTGGCCAACCGCAGCACCTTGATTCCCCTGATGTGTGAGGTCACCACACAACGCAGCACGGCCGAGTGGATAGCGCTGCTGGAGCACCGCGCCGTGCCGTGCGGCCCCATCAACACCATGGACCAGGCCTTTGCCGACGCCCAGGTGCAGGCCCGTGGTTTAGTGCAAAAACAGGCGGTAGCGCCCGTCGTTACTGCG
Organism: Rhodoferax sp.; assembly: GCF_034519335.1. Classification (GTDB taxonomy): domain Bacteria; phylum Pseudomonadota; class Gammaproteobacteria; order Burkholderiales; family Burkholderiaceae_C; genus Allorhodoferax. The sequence continues at coordinate 31,493 of NZ_JAXHOL010000011.1, read as the reverse complement.
CAAACAGCTATTGAAACCATAGCAACTGTGGCCAGCCCATTGCGCCTGGGCGATGCGCCCGTGCAACTGCGCCATGCTCCGCCCGGGCTGGGCGAGCACACCGATGACGTGCTGACGGGGCTGGGGCTGGATGCCGCTGCCATTGCGGCCTTGCGCGCCGCAGGCGTGGTTTAACTGCCGCCCAGTGTTTCCCAGCGCTCCAGCGCGCTCATCAGTTCCTCGTCGATTTGCGCGTTGCGCTCCGAAAGGGCGATGGCGCGTGCGTTGTCGCTGGCATACAGGCTGCCGTCGGCCAGGGCTTCGGTGATGTCTTTTTGTTCGGCTTCCAGTGCGGCAATACGTTCGGGCAGGCCGTCCAACTCGCGCTGGTCTTTGAAGCTGAGTTTTTTGGCCTTGGTGGGCGCGGGTGCGGCTGGCGCAGAGGCACTCACCTGGGCGGTGGCTTGTGCTTGTTTTTGGAGCTGTTCGCGTTCGTAGTTGAACGGCTTTGCCGTGGCTTTGCCCGCAGCCGCGTTGATGGCGTTGGCGCGTTTGGTCTGGATCAACCAGTCGCTCACGCCGCCTTCGTATTCGCGCCACTTGGCATCACCCTCGTAGGCAATGGTGCTGGTGACCACGTTGTCCAGGAAGGTCCGGTCATGGCTGACCAGGAACACGGTGCCGTCGTAGTTCTGCAGCAGGTCTTCCAGCAACTCCAGGGTGTCGATATCCAGGTCGTTGGTCGGTTCGTCCAGCACCAGCACGTTGGCGGGGCGGGCAAACAGGCGGGCCAGCAGCAGGCGGTTGCGCTCACCACCGCTCAAGCTGCGCACGGGTGAGGTGGCACGGGCAGGCGAGAACAAGAAGTCACCCAAATAACTTTTGCGGTGTTTCTTCTGGTTGCCAATCTCGATCCACTCCGAGCCGGGGCTGATGAAGTCTTCCAGCGTCGAGTCCATGTCCAGCGCGTTGCGCATCTGGTCGAAGTAAGCCACGGTCACGTTGGCACCCAGGCGCACCGTGCCCCAGGGGCTGTGGCCGGGTTCGGGCTTGGGCGCGTTGGCGGGTGCCGGGTCGGGTTTGTGTTCGCCCAGAATGAGCTTGAGCAGCGTGGTCTTGCCCGCACCGTTCGGGCCCAGCAGGCCAATCTTGTCGCCACGCAGAATGGTGGCGGTGAAGTCCTTGACGATCATGCGATCGCCGAAGGTCTTGCTCACATGCACCATCTCGGAGACCAGCTTGCCACTCTTGTCGCCGCTGTTCACGTCCATGTTCACACTGCCCACCACATCGCGGCGGGCTTCGCGGTTGGCGCGCAGCTCCTGCAGGCGGTTGATGCGGGCCGTCGCGCGCGTGCGGCGGGCTTCCACGCCCTTGCGGATCCACACCTCTTCTTGCGCCAGCAGTTTGTCGGCCTTGGCGTTGATGATGGCTTCTTGTGCCAGCTGCTCTTCCTTTTGCAGCAGGTACGCGGCAAAGTTACCGGGGTAGCTCATCAGCTTGCCGCGGTCCAGCTCGACGATGCGCGTGGCCACGTTGTCCAGGAAGGAGCGGTCGTGGGTGATGGTGATGATCGAGCCCTTGAAGTCCACCAGCAGGCCTTCCAGCCATTCGATGGAGTCCAGATCCAGGTGGTTGGTCGGTTCATCCAGCAGCAGCACGTCGGGCTGGGCCACCAGTGCTTGTGCCAATGCCACACGCTTCTTGGTGCCGCCCGACAGGGTGCTGACGATGGCGTCGGGGTTCAGGTGCAGGCGCTGCAGGGTTTCGTTGACACGCTGCTCCCAGTTCCAGCCGTCCAGGGTTTCGATCTCACTTTGCATCGCGTCCAAGTCGCCTTCGCTCGCGCAATACTGCTCAATCAGGCCAATAACCCTCTCCAGACCTGCGCGAACAGCTATAAAAACCGTAGCATCTCCGTCGAGCTGGGGTTCTTGTGCCACATACGAAATACGAGTGCCGCCCTGCACTTGCAGAGTGCCGTCATCGGGTTTTTCCATGCCGCCCAGAATTTTGAGCATGGACGACTTGCCTGCACCGTTGCGGCCAATCAGACCGACGCGCTCCTGCGTTTCGAGAGAGAAGTCAGCATGGTCGAGCAGGGGGACGTGCCCAAAAGCCAGCTGGGCGTCGAGAAGGGTAATAAGTGCCATAGGAATCCGGTGTAACCAGCGATTATCCCAGCTAGGGAACTTCCCGCGGCAACAGGGGCAACTCGCCGCCGGGCCGCCACAAGGCGAGTTAGCCCCCTGGGGGGGGGGCAGCGACCCGCGCAGAGGCGGAGCGTAGGGGGCCTAAACCACCCGGTTGCGGCCGCGTTGCTTGGCCAGGTAGAGCGCCTTGTCCGCCTCGGTGTAGAGCGTTTCAAAGTCGCGCTTTTCTTCGGCGGTGGTACTGGCCAGACCAAAGCTGGCGGTAACGGCAATAGCCGCTTTCTCCCAAGGCGCGGGGGCGCCTTCCAGACGCAGCCGCAGCTTCTCGGCCAGTTTGCGGCCAGCTTCGGCAGAGGTGTTGGGCAACAACACGATGAATTCTTCACCCCCCAGCCGGCCCACCAGGTCGGTACTGCGTACGGTGGTGCTGGCCAGCGTCGCCACGTGACGCAACACAGCATCCCCCGCCGGATGGCCCCAGGTGTCATTCACCCGTTTGAAGTGGTCCAGGTCCAGCAGCAGAATGGTGGTGGTACTGCCCTGGCGCTGGGCGCGCTTGAGCTCGCTGCGGCTGAGCTCCACAAAGGTGTTGCGGTTAAACAGCCCGGTCAGCCCGTCTTGTCGGGTCAGGCGCTCCAGTTCTTTTTGTTTGGATTGCAGCTCGGCATGGGCTTTCGCCAGCTGCGTTTGTTGCAACGAAATGGTGGTGAACTTGCGCCACAGCAACACCGACAAGGCCCAGCCCATGACACAGGCCGTGATGCCATTGAGCCGGTTGGACAGCAGCAACTCCGGTGCATGCTGGGTCCAGCCGATGGCTTGGTAGAACACCAGGTAGACGCCTACATACAACCAGGCGGCCGGCACTGGGCGCAGGTACATCGCCAAACTGACACCCAAACAGGCAATCAAAAAGGGTGTGATATTGGGGGTGATCCACTGGTCCACGGACACCACCGCAATGGCGCAGACCAAAATGAACCCCGCTGCCACCAGCCCCATGCTGCGGCCTGCCAGGCTGCGGTGGCCGTGGCGCAAGTGGTAGGCCGCCCACGTGCAGCACACCACCCCCAGCACCATACCTGTGTGCACCAGCAGCAGGCCCAGCTTCCAGCGGTAGGCCACGTCTCCTGCAGGCGAGCGCAGCGCCAGTACCAAAAACACCACGATGTGCAGCGCGTTAAGCACTGCCAGCAGCGGACCGAGCCACCGCAGGCGCTGCAGATTGCTGGCCGAGGCTTCGTCCACCACCAGGGCGTGTTCGGCGCGCCAGCGCTGTAGCAACAGGCGTAAATCTGGGAAATGGGGACGGTGCATAGGTGGTCAACAACTGTAGCAGAGCCATCTTGCTACGATGTGCGGGCAGCCCATCCCGCTGCGCCCGCCAAGGACTGTTATGTCGGAACCTATTACCCCCCGTGCCCATGATCTGGGTGGCGGCTTCACCGTGCGGCGCGTCTTGCCTGCCGTGCAACGCCAGGCCATCGGCCCCTTTGTGTTCTTTGACCACTTTGGCCCGGTGACCGCGCAGCCCACCGACAACCACGATGTGCGTCCGCATCCGCACATCGGCCTGGCCACGGTGACCTATCTGCTGGAGGGCGCCATGATGCACCGCGACTCGACGGGCGTGGTGCAGCGCATCGAGCCCGGCGCCATCAACTGGATGACCGCAGGCCGCGGTATCGTGCACTCCGAGCGCACACCCGATGACTTGCGCAGCGTCACGCGCCGCAGCCATGGCTTCCAGCTCTGGTCGGCACTGCCTGCCGAGCATGAGGAAGATGCACCGTCATTCGCCCACACACCGGCCAGTGCGATCCCGGAAGTGCAACTGCCAGGGGCCACGGTGCGTGTGCTCATCGGCACGGCCTTTGGCGCAACCTCGCCAGTTGCCACCTTGTCGCCCACGTTGTATCTGGCGATGGAGCTCGACGCCGGTGCCCTCATCACCGTTCCCGACGCGGCGCAGGAGCGCGGCATCTACAGTGTGGACGCCCCGTTGGAGGTGGATGGCGAGCTGTTGGAGCCCGGCCAGATGCTCGTGCTGGAAGCAGGCAGCACCCCCAGCTTGTGCGCCCGTGCCGCGACCCGGGTCATGCTGGTGGGCGGTGCACCACTGGGTCACCGCCACATGGTGTGGAACTTTGTCTCCAGCCGCAAAGAGCGCATCCTGCAGGCGCAAGACGACTGGGAGGCCCAGCGCTTCCCCACCGTGCCCGGTGAGACGGAATTTATCCCGCTACCAGCACGGCGCCCCTAGCCGCGTCGGCCTGCGCGTCTTGGATGGCTTGCGCTGCGATGTCCAGTGAACGCAGGCGCAAGACGGGGTCGTAGATGTCGCAGACCAGCATCAGCTCAGCGGCCTGTGTGGCCTCGGCCATGGCAGCCAGACCATCGCGCACGGTGGTGGGCCCGCCTATCACCGCTTCCCCCAAAAAGTCGCCAATGGCGGCCCGCGCGTCGGCCGGTAACTGGGGCAAAAAGTTGGGAACTGGCGGCGGCAAGGCCCCGCGCTTGCCCGTCAGGATGCCCAATACCCGTTGGTAAATGCTGCTGGCCAGCAGCTCGGCTTCGGCATCCGTAGTGGCGGCCACCAGCGGCACCCCCACCATCACATACGGCTTGGCCAAGCTGGCCGAGGGCTTGAAAAGGCTGCGGTACAGGTCGAGCGCCTGGTGCAAAAAGCGTGGCGCGAAGTGCGAGGCAAAGGCGTAAGGCAGGCCCATGTGCGCGGCCAGCTGCGCCGAATACAGGCTGGAGCCCAACAGCCAGATGGGCACGTTGGTGTTTGCGCCGGGCATGGCCACCAGTTTTTGACCGGGCTGCAATGGCCCCAGCAGGGTCTGCAGCTCCATTACATCGCGCGGAAAGTCTTCTTCGTTCTCCACTTTGTTGCGGCGCAGGGCGCGCATGGTGGCCTGGTCGGTGCCGGGCGCGCGGCCCAGGCCCAGGTCAATGCGGCCGGGGTAGAGCTCGGCCAGCGTTCCAAAGGCCTCGGCCACCACCAGCGGTGCATGGTTGGGCAGCATGATGCCGCCCGACCCCACGCGGATGCGTTCGGTACCGCCCGCAATATGGCCCACCAGCACGGCGGTGGCCGAGCTGGCAATGCCCGGCATGTTGTGGTGTTCGGCCAGCCAATAGCGGCTGAAACCCAGTTGTTCGGCGTGTTGTGCGGTGCGCAGCGCAATCTGCAGCGCCTCACCCACGGTGCCGCCTTCGCGCACGGCGACCAGGTCCAATAGCGACAAACGGGTGTTTTTCAGGGCATTCATGTGCGCAATTGTCATAAGAACCCCCAAACCCTGCCTGGCTAGTCCGAATGGTCCATTGTTGCAATGCAGTAATTTCGGGAAACTGCACGCCTAGATCAATAAAGGGGTATTCCGTGAACCTGTCCAGTTTGAAAAAGGCTATCGCTGGCGTAATGATCGCCGCGTCTGCCATTGCCGCGCACGCAGGCACTTTTGCGATCGGCTCCCTGACCAACACCTACTCCAACACGGTCGATTTCAGCGGCACGTTTGACGATCTGTACACCTTCACGATGCCTGGAAATTTCACGGGCTTCAAAGGTTCTTACCAAGGCTTTGATTACGCCGGAACTGGGCTGATCACGAACTTCAGCATTGGTGTGGGCTCCAACTCTTCTCCTGTGTACTCTTTGCCCCTCAACACCACCATTGATGGCTTTGATGTGGCGGACCACCAAGGATCGTTCACGCTGGTCCCTGGTCTGAGCTACTGGTTTCGACTGAGTGGAACGGGCGATGTCGGCAACTACACCGTGACCCTGGCTCCCGTGCCTGAACCGGAGTCCTATGCCCTTTTGTTGGCTGGTTTGGGCGTCATGGGCTTCATCGCACGCCGTCGCCAAGCCAAGTAATACGGAGTCATCATGAAAAAACACATTTCAGCAATTGCCGCGACTTTGATTCTGGGTGCTGCGACGGGCGCGCATGCAGTCAGCACAACGGCAACCTTCCAGCAAGTCAGCAATGGCGCTTTCACCCAGTCTTTCTTGCTGACACCGGATGCAGCCAACACCCTGGTGCTTCGTGTCTCGGGCACTTCATTTCAGTTTTCCGGTTTGGCGTTCTCCTTGTGGGATGGCGCAACCTCTTTGGTGAGCCAAACAGCAGGTAGCAACCAAATCGCCATTTTCAGCGACCTCAGGACGACGGCGTTTGATTTGGTGGGTGGCAAGACCTATACCTTGAAGGTCACGGGTAACAGCATTGGCGCACCGAATACCTCCATTGGTACGGTCTATGCGACCAATGGCGTGGTCAGCGCCGTGCCGGAGCCAGAGTCCTACGCCCTGCTGCTGGCGGGTCTGGGATTGGTTGGCACGGTGGCACGGCGTCGTATCCGCAAGACGGCTGCCTGAGTTTTCATACGCTTTCCGAAAAAGGGCTTGCAGATGCAAGCCCTTTTGCATTTCCGGGGCCGCTAATCGTTAGGACTATTTAGTCCGTAAGTACTATTGCTGCAATGCAGCACAGGGTTAATACTGAGTTTACCTTCCCAACCTTCCGAGGTGTTTATGAAACTCAAGTCCATTCTTGGCACTGCTGCTACCGCAGCGGTGCTCGCCGGTGCATCCTTGGGCGCCAATGCGGCGACAGGCACCATTTACGCACCTCCTGCAGGTGCTTCGTTTGCAGATCTGGAGGTCGGGAGCATTTACATTGCCACCCTGTCCGATTTGGTGGGCAGCTTTTTCGGCGCCAGCTCCGTGGCGTACGGCCCCATCATCTTGACCCTGGGCTCGGTAACGTTCACCAGCGGCACCGTGGGCACCTTGGGAACTGATTTGGATGCCAGTGCGGCCGGTTTCTCGTTCAAGAACGTGGCTGTGGGCAACTACATCGTCAAGGCCAGTGGCTATGTCACCGGCGGTCAACTGCCCGGCGTATCTTTGGTCGCTGCCAACTACACCGTCACGCCCGTACCAGAACCTGAGTCCTATGCCTTGCTGTTGGCTGGCCTTGGTCTGGTGGGAACCATTGCCCGCCGCCGCATGAAGGCTTCGGCCGAAGCCTGATTCCCGGTGCAATTCAGCAAAAAGGGCTGGCCAATTGGCAAGCCCTTTTGTTTTGGAGCACGGCTAAAGATTAACGGCTGCTGGGGAAGTTGAACACCGCCCCCTCACGCACCCCGGCGCTGGGCCAGCGCTGGGTAATGGTCTTGCGCTTGGTATAGAAACGCACCGCGTCCGGTCCGTAGGCGTGCAGGTCGCCGAACAGGCTGCGCTTCCAGCCGCCGAAGGAGTGGTAGGCCACAGGCACCGGCAGCGGCACGTTCACCCCCACCATGCCGACCAGAATATTGTCGGTGAAGTAGCGTGCGGCTTCGCCGTCGCGGGTGAAGATGCAGGTGCCGTTGCCGTACTCGTGGGCGTCGATCATGTCCATGGCCTCTTGTAAGGTCTTGACGCGCACCACGCCCAGCACGGGCCCGAAGATTTCTTCCTGGTAGATCACCATGCCGGGCTTGACGTTGTCAAACAGGCAAGGGCCCAGGTAATAACCGTCTTCGTGGCCAGCCACTTTCAGGCCACGGCCGTCCACCACCAGCGTGGCGCCTTCTTTCACGCCCTGGTCCACATAGCCCTTCACCTTTTCAAAGTGCGGCTTGGTCACCAGCGGGCCCATGTCCATGCCGGGCGCAGTGCCGGGGCCGACCTTCATCTTGGAAATCTCGGCTTTCAGGCCTGCAATCACCGCGTCCGCGGTGGCATCGCCCACGGCCACCACCAGCGGGATGGCCATGCAGCGTTCACCGCAGGATCCGTAGGCTGCGCCCATGAGGGCGCTCACGGCGTTGGCCACATCGGCGTCGGGCATCACCACGGCGTGGTTCTTGGCGCCGCCCAGGGCCTGCACACGTTTGCCGTGGGCGCAGCCGGTGGCGTAGATGTATTCGGCAATGGGGGTGGAGCCGACAAAGCTCACGGCCTTGACGCGCGGGTCGGTCAGCAGCGTGTCCACGGCTTCCTTGTCGCCGTTCACCACATTGAGCACGCCCGGTGGCAGGCCGGCTTCGAGTGCCAGCTCGGCAATGCGCAGCGTGGAGCTGGGGTCGCGTTCCGACGGTTTCAGGATGAAGGTGTTACCGCAGGCCACGGCCATAGGCCACATCCACAGCGGCACCATGGCAGGGAAGTTGAACGGGGTGATGCCGGCAGTCACGCCCAGTGCCTGGAATTCGCTCCAGCTATCGATGGCCGGGCCTACGTTCTTGCTGTGCTCGCCCTTGAGAAGTTCGGGCGCGTAGCTGGCGTATTCGACGTTTTCAATGCCGCGTTGCAGCTCGCCCAGCGCGTCGGAGAGCACCTTGCCGTGCTCGGCAGTGATCAGGGCACACAGTTCTTCGGCGTGTTTTTCCAGCAGGACCTTGAGGTTGCTCATTACGCGGGCGCGTTTGAGTGGCGGCGTGTTGCGCCAGGCGGGGAAGGCGGCTTGTGCGTTGGCAATAGCTTCTTCTACCGTTGCCTTGGGTGCCAGAAGCACGCGCTTCTCGGCTTTGCCGGTCGCGGGGTTGAAGACGTCTTGTGCGCGTTCGCCGGTGGTAATGATCTTGCCGCCGATGAGGTGGCCGACTGTTGGAAGTTGGGACATGAGTAATTTATGCGTCAAAAGTGCTGCTAGCGCACGCAAAATATGCGCAAGCAGCTATAAAAAGAATAGCGAGTTGGTGATCCGTTTTAGGCGGTTTCGTTGATGGCCTCACCCAGCGCGTTGACCAGGCTGTCGATCTCGGCCTCGGTGCTGATGAAGGGCGGCGCCAGCGCAATGCAGTCACCGGCGTAGCGCACGTAAAAGCCCTTGTCCAGGCAGCGCATGGCCACTTCATACGGGCGCTTGGCGGGTTCGCCGGGCACGGCGGCCAGCGTGAAGCCGGCCGACAGGCCCAGGTTGCGGATGTCGGTGATGTGCTTGGCGCCGCGCAGGCCGTGTACGGCTTTTTCAAAGTAGGGCGCCAAGGCGTTCACGCGCTCGATCATGTTTTCCTTGACCAGCAGGTCCAGCGCCGCAATACCCGCCGCGCAGGCCACGGGGTGGGCGGAGTAGGTGTAGCCGTGGGGGAATTCCAGCATGTAGTCCGGGCCGCCCTGTGCCATGAAGGTGTCGTAAATCTCTTTCTTGGCCACGGTCACGCCCAGCGGCTGTGCGCCGTTGGTGATTTGTTTGGCGGCGTTCAGGATGTCGGGCACCACGCCAAAGTAGGCTGCGCCGGTGTAGGCGCCCAGGCGGCCAAAGCCGGTGATGACCTCATCAAAAATCAGCAGGATGTTGTTCTGCGTGCAGATCTCGCGCAGGCGCTGCAGGTAGCCCACGGGTGGCACCACAATGCCAGCCGAGCCGGACATGGGCTCCACGATGACGGCGGCAATGTTGGAGGCGTCGTGCAGGGCAATCAGGCGCAGCAGCTCGTCGGCCATGTCGCCACCTTTTTCAGGCAGGCCCTTGCTGAAAGCGTTGGACGCCAGTTGGGTGTGCGCTAGGTGGTCGGCCTCAATGCCCTGGCCGAAGGTCTTGCGGTTGGCGGGCAGGCCGCCCACCGAGATGCCGCCAAAGTTCACGCCGTGGTAGCCCTTCTCGCGGCCAATCAGGCGGGTCTTGCTGCCCATGCCCTTGGCGCGCCAGTAGGCGCGGGCCATCTTGAGCGCAGTGTCGGCCGACTCGGAGCCCGAGCCGGTGTAGAACACATAGTCCAGGCCTTCGGGGGTCAGCTCCACAATCTTGTTGGCCAGCTCGAACGACAGGGGGTGGCCAAACTGGAAGGCGGGCGAGTAGTCCATGGTGGCCATCTGCTTGCTCACCGCTTCGGTGATCTCGCGGCGGCCATGGCCCAGGCCCGCGCACCACAGGCCGGACAGGCCGTCAAAAATTCGTCTGCCGTTGGAGTCGGTGAAGTAAGCGCCCTGGGCGCTCACCATCATGCGCGGGTTGGCCTTGAAATCGCGGTTGCCGGTAAAAGCCATCCAGTGCGATTCCATCCACTCGCGGGACATGGGGAATTTGGATGCGCTGGTGATGGCCTCACCGGTGGTGGATGCGCTGGTGTCATTGAGCTTCATGGGGAACTCCAAGGGGTAAAAGCCGGTTTGGGCGATGGTGCATTGTGGGTAGCTCTGTTACTCTTATAAAGTCACAAATAGCACTATTCACTTGTCACTTTATGAAAGTAAAAGCCAAAGCTGTTCTCGGCCAGATCAGCGACATGGACCTGCGTCTGCTCCGCGTGTTCAAGGCCGTGGTGGATTGCGGGGGCATGGCCGCAGCCGAGCTGGAGCTCAACATCGGCACATCCACGGTCAGCCGCCACATCAAAGACCTGGAAACCCGCCTCGGCCTGACCCTATGTCGTCGTGGACGGGCCGGCTTTGCGCTCACCGCGGAAGGGGAAAAGATCTACGCCCAGACCACCCAGTTGCTGGCTGCGACCGACGCATTCCGCAGCAGCGTGGACGAAATCCACCAGCGCATGGGCGGGCAATTGCAGGTGGCGGTGTTTGATAAAACGGCCAGCAACCCGGCCAGTCACATTGCCGAAGCCATTGCTCACTTTCACGCGGAAGCCCCCGACGTAGGGCTGAATCTGCATGTGGCCACGCTCACCGCCATCGAACGCGGCGTGCTGGACGGGCAATTTCACGTCGGCATCATCCCCGGTCACCGGGCGTCGGACGTGCTGGACTACACCCCACTGTTTGACGAACACATGCTGCTTTACTGCGGCACGCGCCACGCACTGTGGAATTCGGACCCGAGCGCCTTGAACTGGGAAACCTTGCCCAAATACGAGTTCGCGGGGCTGGGCTACCACTCCCCCAACATGGAATTGAGCCAGCGCATGCGCCTGCCGCGTCGCGCTACGGGGTTTGACCAGGAGTCGATTGCCACGCTCATCCTCTCGGGCCAGTTTTTGGGCTTTCTGCCTGACCACTACGCCGAAAGCTTTGTGCGCAGCGGCCGCATGCAGGCCGTGCGGCCCGACCTGCTGCACTACGCCTGCGAGTTCTTCGCCATCACCCGCAAGTCACCCCAAGCCAGCCGCGCGACACGGGCGTTTCAGGAGTGCTTGGTGCGGGCGCATGGGGAGTGAAAAGAGCTCGATCACCTACCCGCATGATGCAGGCTTCGGCGCTTGCGCTTGTATCCCCCAACCGAGGCTGCACCAACCGATCCCACCACCGCAGTAACTGCCCTCAGGCTTGCATGCCGTAAAACCTGAAATCCATCTCCGGCTTCTGGCCATGGATCAGCTCGGCAATGGCCTTGCCCGAGCCCGCACCGTGTGTCCAGCCCAAGGTGCCATGCCCTGCGTTGACCCATAGCCCGCGCACCGGGGTTTGGCCGATGAAGGGGATGTTGGTGGGAGTAGCGGGGCGCAGGCCGGTCCAGTAGTTGGGCTGGCCGCCCTGTTCTTCGGTGCGGGTGTCACAGACGCCGGGCAGCACTTCTTCAATGCGACGCGACAGCATGTGGCAGCGGGCTTGGGCTACCGGGGAGTCGAGCGATAAATCGAACCCGCCGACTTCGATGGTGCCTGCCACGCGCAGTTCATCGCCCAAGCGGCTGATGGCGATTTTCTTGGCATCGTCGATGGTGGAGACGAAGGGCGCCATTTCCGGCTTCAGGATTTTGAAGGTAGCGCTGTAGCCCTTGCCGGGGTAAATCGGCAGGTCTACACCCACCGTGCGCAACAGCGGTGCGGTGTAGGAACCCGCGGCCACCACGATGTGGTCGGCCTGAAGGGTTCGCAGCGAGCCTGCAACGTTTTCCCCCTTGGGGCCCGCAGACAGTGCGCGGACAGCTACAGATTTGATAGTGCCCAGGCTCAAATTCAGGCCGTCCACGCTGTGTTCGTACAAAAATTCCGCACCGCGTGCGATACACCGCTTGGCCAGCTCTTGGGTGAAAACGCGGCAATCGCCCGACTCGTCGCTGGGGGTGATGGTGCCGCCCACGATCTGGTGGGCAAACTGTTTGAAAGCGGGCTCAATCTTGAGCAGCTCATCTTTGCTGATGACCTGGCGGTTGACGCCGTATTTGCGCATGAGCGCGGCTGCTTCACCTGCGGTATCAAACGATTTTTGGTCGCAGTAGTAGTGGGCAATGCCACGTTCCAGACGGTTGTATTCGATGCCGGTGGTGGCCACCACGTCTTTGAGGGCCGCATGGCTGTAAGCCCCCAGGGCGACGAGCTGTTGCACATTGCGCTCAAAGGCGGTGTCGTTGCAGTTGGCCAGGAACTTCAGGCCCCAGGTGTACTGGTGCAGGCCGGCGCCAAACGGGTTTTGCGGGCGGAACAGCAGCGGGGCTTCTTTGCTCAGCATCCACTTCAGCGCCTTGAGCGGGGCTTCCTTGTTGGCCCAGGGCTCGCAGTAGCTCACCGAAATTTGCGCGCCATTGGCAAAACTGGTTTCCATGGCGGCATCAGGCTGGCGCTCCACCACGGTCACTTCGTGGCCGAGCTCCAGCAACTGCCAGGCGGTGCAAATGCCGATGGTGCCGGCGCCGAGAACAATGATTTTCATGCTGCCAGTGTCGTCCAAGCCCCTGTCTTGCAAAAGCGAAATGAAAGCGTTTGCGAAAACATTAGCAGCGCTAATAATGTGGGCCATGCGAACATTCGATACCGACGCCCTGGAATGCCTGGCTGCCATCGTGGAAGAAGGGGGCTTTGAGCGCGCAGCCGTGCGCCTGTCCATTACCCAGTCCGCCGTCTCGCAGCGCCTGCGCGCACTGGAGGCGCAGGTGGGCACCGTTTTGCTGGTGCGCAGCCGTCCGGTGAAGGCCACCACAGCGGGGCGCCTGCTGATCAAACATGCCATGCAGATGCGCCTGCTGCGCGCCGACCTGGAGAGCGATTTGCTGGAGCTGGCGCCCAGCACCGGGGCCTCGCGCGAAGACGAACGCATCTCGATTGCGGTAAACGCCGACAGCATTGCCACCTGGGCACTTTCTGCGCTGGACCCGCTGGTGCACGCCGGGCTGCCGCTGGAAATCATCACTGACGACCAGGATTTCACCCATGAATGGCTGCGCGAAGGCCAGGTGCTGGGCTGTGTGACCACGCTCAAGCAAGCGCTGCGCGGCTGCAAGGTGCTGCCGCTGGGCGCCATGCACTATGTGGCCGTGGTGAGCAAAGACTATGCGCAGACGCACTGCCCGCAGGGCCTCACGCCGCACAACTTTCGCAGCATCCCGTTTGTGGCCTTCAACCGCAAGGACGATTTGCCGTCCGAGTTTGTGGGCCGGGCGCTGAACCTGCGTCGCGTGTCCGTGAGCCAGCGTTTTGTCCCGAGCTCCGAGGGCATGGTGCGCGCAGTGCTGGCCGGTTGGGGCGCCAGTGTGGTGCCCGAGCTGCTGGTGCGCGGGCTCATTAACGAGGGGCAACTGGTGAATGTGGTGCCCACGGTGACCCTGCCGGTGAACCTGTATTGGCACTGTTGGAACCTGAACTCCGAAGTGATTGACCGCCTCACGGCAGCCCTGTCGCAGGCAGCAGAGCGCATTTTGGTAGCCAAGACTGCTTAGTCACAAATTGGGCGTTGCATCCGCAATTTGACGACCGGGAATAGAATGGCCAGTATGACCACTGTTGCGCCCGCCAAGATTTCCTTCAAACAGCAAATGTTGCAGGCGCGTGAAGACGCCATCATCCGCGCGGTGAACCTGCTTCTGGCCGAAAAAGGCTTTGAGGCGATGACCGTGGACGAAGTGGCCGCGCAGGTGGGGATTGCCAAGGCCAGCTTGTACAAACACTTTCCCAGCAAGGAAGACCTGGGGGCTGCCGCCATGGCGCACCTGATGGCCCAGGCGCAAGCCTTTCTGGACACCTTGTCAGAGGACCAAGCCCCTTTGGACAAGCTGCGGGCCGTAGTGCGCTGGACCATGGGCCTGAAGCTGGGGGGCGAAATGCCTTCGTTGCCCAGCCAGAACTCCACGTTGCGCGCCACCCTCATGGGCCACAAGGCTTACATGGATGGCCTGATGGATGTGAGCGACCGTCTGGGGGAATGGATTGTGGAGGCCCAGGCACAAGGCCTGATCAATCCCAAGCTGCCGGCCATTGCCGTGCTCTACACCCTGTACGCACGCGCTTGTGACCCGGTGCTGGAGTTCCTCAAGATGGGTGGATTGCAGACCGACGAGGAAATCATCGAGTTGGTTTTGACGACCTGTTTTGAGGGGCTAAACGCGCGCTAGACCATGTGGATATTGCGCGAGCAGCTCCTGAATTGGTAGCAATTTAGCCCAGCAACTCAAACCGCCACTCCACCTGCTGCCGCAGGGTTTGGCCGGTGCTGAGCACCTGCAGGCCCGGCTGGCCTTCCGCGTGGAAGGCGTCGATCGGGTGGGTCACCGGCTCAAAACAAAAGTGCACGCCCTGCGGCGGGCGGTACAGCAGACAAAACCCGTCATTTTTTCCACGCGCCACCACAGCGGGGTCGCGCATGTGCAGGCGCAGGCCGTGTTCGGGCCAGTCGATGTGGGACTCGCCACTCCAGCCGGTGTAGGCGTTGTCGATCAGGCTGCCGCTCACGCCCATGCCTTGGCGTGGGTCCCAGCTGGGCGGAAAGTCGGAGGTGTGGGCGGTGGGCATGGGGTCGGCCCCGCTCAGCCACACACCCTGCACCGCTGCATGCAGGCGCGCATTGGGCGTGCGCAAAAACGCCGGGTGTTGGCCCAAGCCATAGGGCAGGCTGCCCTCGCCCAGGTGGGTCACTTCCAGCAACTGGTCCATGCCGTCCTCGCGCAGCACAAAGCGTTGCAAGGCGCGGTAGTGGTAGGGGGCGCCTTCAAAACACTTGGATTCGAGCGCCATCTCCAGCGTATCCAGCCGCGGCTGGCGGATGGCCCAGGGCTGCAACCAGCCGTCGCCATGGATGGGATAGGGTTCACCCACGCGGTTGGGGCGCATGGGGTGTGTCACGCCCAGGTGGGTGAAGCCACCGCTGCCAATGCGGTTGGACCAGGGCACCAGCGGGAACGAGGCCGTGGTGTAGAGGTCTGCCACGCCGCCCCACGGACGCCAGAGGTCCAGGGCTCACCGTGCCCCCTGTCGCGTTGCCAGTTGGCAACGCTCCCCCCAGGTGGGCAGCAGGCCTAGGCGTTGGCCACCGTGTTGGAGCCAATGGATGGTGTGGGGAAGGGGTAGGTGACATGTAGGAATTCAGGGGCGGTTGCCCAGACGGGGGCACGTGGCCCGCGTGCATGCTAAGGACCCTAGACGAAAACTTGGAAATAGAAAGTTAGCAGCTCCATCACTTATTATTATTGCAATGGATATGGTGAATCTAGGAAATTAAATCAGTGTCCCAAATTAAATGTAAAAATCGTTCATTCAAATTCATAAATTAAACCTGAATGCCCTAAAAATCTGTATGTTAGCCACGCTAATCTTAATTAGATCAATATCAATTATCTGCTTACTATTCACTTACTTCTTGATACCAATTTCAGTACGATCTGGTGAGGCCACTAGAGGCACAGGCTTGAGGCGGCTACGCGGGTGCAGCTCTTCTGACATCCCATGGCCCCGCTTCTACTTACATCTTGAGGAGAAATTTACAATGAAAATCAAACGACGTACCCTGGTAGCCACCGCTGTGGCTACTTCTTTGGCCCTGGCTTTGCCCCTGAGCGCTTTTTCCCAAAAAAACTCGTGGTGGGCTTTAGCCAAATTGGCGCTGAAAGCGAATGGCGCACCGCCAAAACCAACTCCATGAAGTCCGCCGCCACCGCCGCTGGCATTGACCTCAAGTTCTCTGACGCACAACAAAAACAGGAAAACCAGATCAAGGCTCTGCGCTTTTTCATTACTCCTTATGGGGGACATTGATTGCACTGACTCCTGTAGTTTCTTCCAGCTTGGACACCGTGCTGAAGGAAATCAAGGATACCAAAATTCCCTTGATCTTGGTTGACCGTTTGATTGATTCCAAAGACACCTCCCAATACGTCCCTCTATATCGGCGTTTGACTTTGTGAAGCAAGGCTAGATGGCTGGCGAGTGGTTGGCTGCCAAAAAGCCAAGACCATGAAGGGCGAGATCAATGTGGTCGAACTGCAAGGTACCGTGGGATCTGCTCCTGCTATTGACCGCAAAGCGCCAAGGTTTTGAAGACGCCATCCAAAGCAATTCCATCATCAAGATCATCCGCTCACAAACCGGTGACTTCACTCGTGCCAAGGGCGAAGGAAGTCCTGCGAGCTTACTTGAAGGCTGAAGGCAAGAAGATCAACGTGCTTTACACCTACAACGACGACATGGCCATCGGCACCATTCAGGCCATCGAAGAAGCTGGCCTGAAGCCCGCCAAGGACATCCTGATGATCTCAGTGGACGGTGTGAAGGGTGCGTTTGAAGCCAAGATTTCCGGCAAGCTGAACGTTTCCGTGCATTACAGCCCCCTTCTCGGCCCTCTGGTCATGCAAGCTGCTAAAGACATTGTCGCTGGCAAGCCGTGTCGCTAAGCTTATCAACGGCAAGGACGGCGTGTACCCAATGGAAACTGCTGCTAAAAAGTTCCCCAGCCTCCAATATTTATTTCTTTCTCGTATCGACGCAGTATCCATTTGAACTCCTGATTTGGCCCGCGGCGTAGCCCGCTGCGGGCCTTTTTTCTCAAAGCAATGACCTCTACACCTACGGCCCCAGCAGCCGTCGCACCTGCGCTGGAGCTCACCGGAGTGAGCAAACAGGTGGGCAATGTGCGCGCGCTGACCACAGTCGATTTGCGTCTGTACCCAGGAGAAATCCACGCCCTGATGGGGCAAAACGGTGCGGGTAAATCCACCCTGATTAAAGTGCTCACCCGAGCGTTTACCAAGCGAGATCAAGGCGTAATGCGCCTGTACGGGAAATCCATCCGCGCGACCTCGACACTGAATGCCCAGCATCCAGGAATCAACACCGTCTACCAAAGAGGTCAACCTCTGGTTTAATCTATCGGGTTGCAGAAAATATTTTGCGGAGTCGCTATCTTCGGCCTGGATGAAAACGCTGGTTGGGCGCATCGACTGGGTACGCCCTCCCCGAGAAGCGCGCGCACTGCTCGCCCGCCTGAACCTGAATATTGACGTCACCGAAAAACTCAAGAGCTGCTCCGTGGCGGTACAGCGGATGGTGGCGATAGCCCGTGGCCTGAGCATCTCTGCCCAGGTATTAATCTTGGACGAACCTGCTTCCAACACCTGGATGACGAAGAGATGGAGCCCCTCTGTAGCATGCTTTCCGCCGATTGCGCGACCAAGGCATGGCAATTTTGTTTGTCACCCATTCTCTGGACCAGGTGTACGCCCTGTGCGACCGCATTACCGTGCTGCGCAATGGCGAACTGAATAGGCGAATACTAAACCGCACCGAGTTAGGCCTGCAAGGCCCTGATCGCCGCCATGGCCGATATACAAAGAAATGGTATTGACCGAACTGCCAGCCGCCGCCTGCAGGGTCAACACGATGCCGAGCCGTATTGGCTTGAAACCAAGGCTCTGAATCGCCGAGGCAACGTTAAGGCTATGGACACAGATGTCCGCCAGGGGGAAGTGGTTGGTTTGGGCGGATTACAGGCCAAGGATAGGACCGAGCTGGCGCGATTGCTGTTTGGACTGGACCCGAAAGATGGTGGGGAGAAATCTGCATCAACGGCGAAACGGTGGAACATCGACACCCCAGCCAAGGCCATCAAACTGGGCACAGGACTGTGCCCCGAAGACCACCAGGCGGAAAGCATCATTGCCGACCTGTCAGTACGCGAAAACATTGCGCTGGCCTTGCAAGCCCACTGAAATCTGGAACCTACATCATTAAACTGAACAAGCGAAAGTGGCCGACAGCTACATCAAGGCCTTGGGCATCAAAACACCGGATGCGGACACGCCCATTGGACTGCTTTCAGCCAGCAATCAGCAAAAGGCGGTGTTGGCGCGCTGGCTGGCTACATAACCCACCCTTTTGGTACTAGATGAACCTACTCGCAGCATCAACATCGCCGCCAAGCAGAAATCATGAATGAGAAAATACTGAAGTCTGTGGGAAGCAAGGAATAAAGATGCTGTTTATCTCCTCCGAAATGGAAGAGGTGGTGCGCGTCTCTGATCGCATCGTGGTATTGCGTGACCGTGCCAAGAGTGGGCGAATTGCCTGCGGGTACGTCAGACGCCACCGTCTACGCGATGATTGCGGGGCAAGCATGACCAATACACAAACTTCACTTTGTGGGGCGGATGCGCGCGCATTCGCTGTTCTGGCCCCTTGTCACCCTGTTTTTGATTCTGACGGTAAATGCCAGTCTAAACCCAGGCGACTGGAAGTTGGAGTGGCGCGACGACCGCAAGCATGGGAATTGTCATCGACATTCTGAACAGTGCAGCACCGCTGATGCTGGTTTCGCTGGGGATGACCTTCGGTGATTGCCCCGCGCGGCATCGACATTTCCGTGGGCGCTGTCGTCGCCATCAGCGCGTCTGTTGCGGCGCTTATGGTCGGCGGAACCCTGGTGATCACCGATGGCGTGGCAGCCCACGTCAGTCGCTTTCCGATGTGGATCGCCATCATCTGTGCCCTATTAGCCGGACTGGGCTGCGGCCTGTGGAACGGCCTGTTAGTCGCCAAGTTGGGCTTGCAGCCCATCAAAGCCACCCTGATCCTGATGGTATCGGGTCGTGGTGTGGCGCAGCTCCTTACCGATGGCCAGATCATCACGGTCTATTACCCTGTGCCGCACTTCTTCATTGGAAATGGCTATCTTTGGGGTCTGCCATTTGCCCTGTTCATCGCGGCGTTCGTGTACATACTGACGCATTTGGCAGTCACCCGCACTGCCTTGGGCTTGTTCATCCAAGCCATGGCATCAACCCGGCAGCAGCCCGTCTGGCGGGCGTGCGCGAACGCTTGATTAGCATTAGCGTCCGCGCCTTTTGTGGATTGACGGCCGCCATCGCCGGCTTGATCGTCAGCTCCAACGTCAAAAGCGCGGATGGCAACAACGCGGGCAACTTGCTGGAGCTTGACGCTATTTTGGCGGTCACGCTCGGCGGAACGCTGCTTAACGGGGGGCGATTCAGCCTGGCGGGCAGCATGATTGGTGCACTGATCATCCAAGCAGCTCACCTCTTTCATTTACTCCATTGGGGTGCCGCCTGAAATCAACTTGGTGGTGAAAGCCGCCGTCGTGTTTGTGGTCATGCTCTTGCAATCTGCAGAATTCCGCCAGGCGTTGCTTCGCTTAGTGGTGCGCCCACCGTCCGGAGAGTGCGGCATGAAGATCCCTCGCAAATTCATTCCGTTGATAGCAACAGTGTCCCTGTTTGCTGTCATGTCGACTTACGGAGGAATTGCCTACAACGGCTTCTTTGCCCCCCAGGTGTTTCTCAACCTGCTCATTGACAACGCTTTCTTGCTCGTGGTCGCCGTGGGGATGACCTTCGTTATTCTGTCCGGCGGGATTGACCTCTCGGTAGGCTCGGTCGTGGCCCTGTCCACCATCGTCTTAGCCGCCTTGGTGCAAGACCACCAGTGGAGCATGTGGGTCGCCATTCCCTTGGTACTCACCATGGGGACCCTGTTCGGGGCCTTTATGGGCTGGTTGATTCAGCGCTTTCGCCTGCAGCCCTTTATCGTGACACTGGCCGGTATGTTCTTGGCACGCGGGTTGTGCTACCTGATCAGCATTGACTCCATCAGCATTACAGAAACCGGCTATACCTCTGTGGCCCAAACCCGGGTTCACCTTTGGACGGATGGCCCCATGTTGTCGATCAGTGCGATTCTGTCTATCGCGGTGCTGTTGTTGGCTATCTTTCTCGCGCACGCAACCCAGTTTGGCCGCACGGTCTACGCGATGGGCGGCTCAGAGCACTCCGCCACACTCATGGGCTTGCCCGTAGCCCGCACCAATGTGCAGGTCTACGCATTTAGCGGCTTGTGCGCAGCCCTGGGTGGCGTGATTTTCACCTTCTATATGTTATCGGGCTACGGACTGCACGCAGTGGGCTTGGAACTGGACGCCATTGCTGCGGTCGTGATTGGCGGCACCCTGTTGAGCGGTGGCGTGGGCTACATGGCAGGCACGTTGTTTGGCGTGCTGACACTGGGCATCATTCAAACGCTGATCATGTTTGACGGTTCGTTGAGCTCTTGGTGGACGCGCATTGTGATTGGCATCTTGCTTTTCGTGTTCTGTGTAATGCAACGTGTTTTTGAGTCTGATCGTAAGTCCAGTTGAATTTTGAGGCTGGTCCGACCGACCAGCCTCTGGCTTGAGTTTCACAACAAAATCCCGTGCAAGCCGAGAGCCGCAAAGTACGGCCATGAGGAGAAGACATGATTCGAAAGATGTTGGTCTGCGTTGGAATCCTCTGTGCACTGCACGCCTAAGCACAAGGCGTCACTGACGGCGCCATTGTGTTTGGTCAGTCAACTTCGTTATCGGGTGCTGCGGCGCAACAAGGCGTGGATTTCAACTTTGGTGTGAACCTTCACTTCTATGAAGTGAACCGCAGCAGAGGGATTCACGGCCGCAAGCTCGAACTGAAAATTCTGGACGACCGTTACGAGCCTGAACGGACTACAGCCAACTCCCAGCGACTCATTAACGACGAAAAAGTGTTTGGGTTGGTAGGCTATGTCGGCAGTGCGGCGACTCAGGCTACGCTGCCGATGATCACGCAGTCCTCTATCCCCTTCATTGGGGCATTTTCTGGGGCCGAAGATCTGCGATCACCCTTCAACCCCAATGTATTCAACATTCGCGCCAGCTACATGGACGAGGCCGAGGCCATTGTTCGTCACCTCAATACCTTGGGCTTTAAACGCATTGCGGTGTTCCATGAAAACGACGCCAATGGCCGCTTAGCGCTTCAGGGCGTCGAGCGCGCATTGAAGGCGCGGGGACTTACCTTGGTCGGCAATGGCTCTGTGGAGCGCAATGGCATTGACGTCGCGCAGGCCGTTAAAGACATCACGGCAACCCAGCCCCAGGCCGTAGTCATGATAGCCGCCTATGGCGGAACTGTGGCCTTCATCCGGGAAATGCAAAAGCTTCCCTCCCCACCGTGGCTGTGGAACCTGTCGTTTGTAGGAAGCCAAGTGTTGGCGCGGGAACTCGAAGAGCGTGGTCGTGGCATCCAGGTGTCCCAGGTAGTGCCGTTCCCCTGGAGCCCCAACTCCACGGTAATGCGTGCTTACAGCAAAGTGCTGGCCGAGGTGAAGGCGGAGCCGGGCTTCGGCTCGTTGGAGGAGCTATTTGGCGGCCAAGGTGATTGCGGAAGGTCTGCGCAGAGCCGGGCCCAACCTGACCCGGGCGGCATTCGTCAAGGCATTGGAAACCATGCAGCCCTATGACATGGGAGAGCTACAGCGTGAAGTTCACCCCGAGCAACCACAACGGTTCGACCTACGTGGATCTGACCATGATCACGGCAGATCAAAAGTTCGTACGCTAGGAGGGCCAGACCATGCTAAACAGAAGATCCCTGGTTATTTCAAGTGCGCTGTCTTTCGCCGGCACACGGTCCATGGCCCAAAACCGCAGTCTGGTACTGGGTTTCGCACAGGTCGGAGCCGAAAGCCAGTGGCGTGCAGCCAACACCAAGTCCATCCAGGAGTCGGCGGAAGCTGCAGGCGTGAAGCTGCAGTTCGTCGATGGCCAAGGCCAGCAAGCATTGCAAATACAAGCCATCCGATCGTTCATCCAACAAAAGGTCGACGTCATCGCGTTGGCCCCTGTCGTCACCACGGGCTGGGATGAGGTGCTGACTGAGGCCAAAAAGGCCCGCATTCCCGTTATCTTGACCGACCGCAGCGTCGAGACCCAGGACGACAATCTTTACATCACCACACTGGGCTCAGACTTCACAGAAGAAGGCCGTCGCGCGGGGCGCTGGCTGCTGCGCAACGCCAAGCCAACGGGCACGATCCGCATCGTCGAGCTACAAGGCTCCACGGGATCGGCCCCCGCAATCGAACGCAAGCGCGGTTTTGACGAGGTCATTCGGGCCGTACCGCGCATGAAGGTCGTGCGCTCGGAAGCGGCCGACTTCACACAACCTACAGGCGAAGACCGTGATGGCATCGTTTTCTGAAAGGCCGAATCAACAATATTCAAGTGGTCTATACCCACAACGACGACATGGCGCTTGGCGCTATCGAGGCGCTGGAAGAGGCGGGGGCTCAAACCCGCCAAGGACGTAATTGTGATTGGTGTTGACGCCGTGAAGGGCGCTTTTGAAACTATGCAGGCCGGAAAAATGAACGTGACTGTGGAGTGCAACCCTCTGATTGGCCCGCAGCTCATGGACTTGGTGCGACTGGCCGCTGACGGCAAACCCATTCCCAAACGGGTGCAGAGTCGCGAAGGCGTGTTTCCCATGGAAATAGCCGAGCGGGAGTATGCCAAGCGTAAATACTGATGTGACTGAAAGTACCGCACTCAGGCACTATGTTGGTGCGCATTCGCTGACGGATAGTCAGAGTTTCAGGGAATCATAAGAAGACCGGCAAACAGTCTCTTGAGGAACATCTTAATGTCGAACCTTGCTATCCCACCCCCCGGTCGCCGAACCGTATTCGGACGCCTTGGCATGGTAGTTCGCGGCATTTTTGACCTCCGAAGGCGCTGGTTCTTGCGGCGCTCCTTGGCTACCAAAATTGCACTGCCCGCGATTCTTGTCACACTGTGCCTGCTGGTTGTCTCCGGGGTGGCGTGGACTGCCAATAGCGGCATGTCGTATGAACTGCACAACGTCGCCGACAAGGGCATGGTCAACATCGAAGAGGCGCGCCTTCTGGACTCCGCCCTACAGGAGCTGCAACTGGGCGCCACACAGGTGGTAGCCGCATTGGCGCTGCAACAAAATGCCGTCGTGATCGACTCCATGAAAGCGCGCTTGGGCGGCAAGCTGACCGAGTTTGAAAGAACCATCACTGACGCCAACACACTCGCCGCCAAAGGTGGCGACAGTGTGGAGGCCACCGAACGTGCCGACGATCTGAAAACCATTGTCGAAGCGGTGAACGACTATCGCGCGGGCTACGACCGGGTGTTTTCGGTACCGGCTGGTGACATTGCCGCTGCGGCCAACGCACTGGTCATGCTCAATGATGCACACCGCATCGCTGTGGACAAAGTCAGCATTTTGCTGAGCCGCGAAGCTAGTGCAGCGCAACAGTCTCTGAAGCAACGGAGATGCCCTGGCAACGCTCAATACGCGATTGATCCTGGGCGTCAGCGTATTTTCAGTCATCTTGGCAATCTTGGTCGGCTACGCCAGTACCGCTACTTGCCGCTGTTTACTCCGTCAAGGTGGAACGATTGCCGCAGCCTTGGAGCAAGGCGATGCCCCGTTGAACATCGATGTTGAGCCGCACGGCGTGGCTGGACGCACCGTACGGGCCCTGTCCGGACGTGTCGGCCAACCTGAACAAGCTGGTTGCCAATGTGCGAGATTCCGGCCACCCATGTCGAACAGGCATCACAAGAGAGTGAAGCTGGTAACCACGACCTGTCCCACCCCACCGAAGAAACAGGCCAAAGCGTGCTGCAACAAACAGCGGCCTCCATGGATGAGCTCAGCATCACCGTCAAGGCCAATGCAGATGCGGCACGCCCAGGCTAACCAGTTAGCGAAAAGTGCCTCTTCCGTCGCCCTGCGCGGCGGTGAGGAGGTTGGCCAAGTGGTGCAGACCATGAAGAGCATCAACGACGCCTCGCGCAAGATCGTGGACATCATCAGCGTGATCGACGGCATTGCCTTCCAAACCAACATCTTGGCGCTCGACCCGCAGTCGAGGCGGCACGGGCCGGCGAACAGGGGCGTGGTTTTGCCGTAGTCGCCAGCGAAGTACGCAGCTTGGCCGGGCGCAGCGCCGACGCAGCGAAGGAAATCAAACAGTTGATCCACGCCAGTGTGGCGCGTGTCGAGACGGGCTCCAAGCTGGTGAACCAAGCGGGATCCACGATGAAGGAGGTGGTGGACGCCATAGGCCGAGCCACCCAAATCATGGGAGAAATCAGCACGGCCAGCGCCGCCCAAAGTGAAGGCGTGGCGCAAGTGGGCGAGGCCGTCTCCCAAATGGACAAGACGACCCAGCAGAATGCGGCCTTGGTCGAACAAATGGCCGCCGCCGCCAGCGGGCTCAAGACCCAGGCCACGGGTTTGGTGCAGATGGTGGCGGTGTTCAAACTCGGTAGTGTGGGCTGAGCTTCCGGCAACTTTCGACTTGCCAGTCCAAATGGCTATTGGCCCTTGTAGCTGTTGCGCAAGCAGCTGTGAATACAATGGCGTTTTTATTCAACGCTCCTGTATGCAATACCGTCAAATTAACCGCGCTGGCTGGAACATTTCAACCGTAAGCTTTGGCGCTTGGGCCATTGGTGGCACCTGGGGCGCCGTGGACGACAACGACTCCATGGCGCGCTGCACCGCGCACTTGATCTCGGTGTGAACTTTTTTGACACCGCCGATGTGTACGGCGACGGCCGCAGCGAACGCCTGTTGGCGCGCCTGCGCAAGGAACGCAGCGAGCCCTTCTACATTGCCACCAAGGCCGGCCGGCGCTCGAACCCCCATGTCGCAGCCAGCTACACACGAGCCAACCTCACGGCCTTTGTAGAGCGCAGCCTGCAAAACCTGAATACCGAGGCCATCGACCTGCTGCAGCTGCACTGCCCCCCACCGAGGTGTTCTACATGCCCGAGGTCTTTGGCGTGCTGGACGACTTGGTCGCTGAGAGCAAGCCGCGCCACTATGGCGTGAGCGTAGAGAAAGTGGAAGAGGCACTCAAAGCAATTGAATACCCCGGCATGCAAAGCGTGCAAATCATCTACAACCTGTTTCGCCAGCGCCCGGCCGAGCTGCTGTTTGCGCAGACACAACAACGCGGCGTCGGCGTCTTGGCACGCCTGCCGCTGTCCAGCGGCTTGCTCAGCGGCAAGATGAGCGCGCAGAGCAGCTTTGCCGAAGACGACCACCGTGGCTTCAACCGCGAAGGCGCGGCCTTTGACAAGGGTGAGACTTTTTCGGGCCTGAATTTCAACGTAGGGCTGCAGGCCGTGGAAGCCATGCGCCCCTTGGTACCCGCTGGCATGAGCATGGCGCAAATGGCGCTGCGCTGGATCCAGATGCACCCAGCCGTCACCTGCACCATTCCCGGGGGTAAAAATCCGGCCCAGGTCGGCGACAACGTCGCTGCGGCCGATATGCCCGCGCTGAGCGATGCGACTATGGCCGCGTTGGACGCGATATATGCCCAATACGCCAAGCCGCTGGTGCACCAGCGCTGGTAGCCCACCGTAGCGGTGGCAGTTGGGTACTGTCCCGCCGCCTCAACAGTGCAGTGCTGGAGCTAGCGCACCAGCAGCGCAGGCACTTTGCACTCTGCCAGCACCTGCGTAGCCACCGAACCCATCACCAAGTTCCCCAAGGCGCTATGGCCGTGCGAGCCCAGCACCACCAGGTCAAACCGGCCCTGCTCAGCCAGTTTGGCCAGTGCGGGGCCAGCCGGGCCCACCTTGCTACTGCTCTTGGCGGTGATGGCATGCCGTTGCAGAAATTCCAACACCGGCCCCAGCACCTTGGCGGACTCGTCTTGGTAATAGCCTTCCACCACCTCTTTGCCCAACGCTGCGCGGGCATTCGCTGGCAAGGCGGGCTGGGCGGTGAACACGGTGTAGTCATGGTCCGTCGACAGCAAGGCGTCGTGCGTCGCTAGGTAGGCCAGCATTTTCTTGCTGTAGCTGCTGCCGTCGACCGCCAACAGGACTTTCATGGGTACTCCTTGCCCTTGAATTCCCCGCCAGTGTAATCGCCCGGTTACACAGCGCCCTGTCTTACGTCAAACACCCCGCTGTTATGCACAAAAACAGCCAACTTTGTTGACGCGGTTTCGCCATACGTGCTACGGCTCGCAGGTCAATAACAATGATCAGGGAGTCACCATGTCAGTTTTTCATCCGCTGCCTTCACTCCCACAACCCGGGCGCCGAAGTCTGCTACTGGCCTTGGCCAGTTGCTGCGCGCCAGCGGGCGCACGGCTGCATCCGGCCTCGCAGCACCGCTGATGTTGGCCCAGTCTTGGGATGTCAAACAAAAAGACTTGGGCGGCACCAAGGTCAGCGAAAAATTCGACGGCGTGCGGGGGGCTACTGGGACGGTCACCGACTGCTGACCCGTGCTGGCAACCCCATCGCCGCGCCCGCGTAGTTCCCGGCCGGCTGGCCCAGCGTACCGCTGGACGGTGAGCTGAGGGTAGGCCGAGGTCAGTTCTCTGAGGCGGTATCTACGGTGCGCGACCGGACGCCCGACGAAGCTGCCTGGCGCAAACTGCGGTACCGGGTGTTTGACCTGCCCGCGCACGGCGCCCAGTTTGATGAGCGCATCCCCGCACTACGGGCCGTGGTGCAGCAAATCCATCAGCCCTGGGTACTGGCAGTGGACCAGTCGCCCGCCAGCACCACCGCAGCCTTGCAAGCCCAGCTGCGCACCACGGTACAAGCCGGCGGCGAAGGGCTGATGCTGCACCGGGGCAGCGCCCACTATGTGGCTCGGCGCAGCGACGATTTGCGCAAGTTCAAACCCTTTGACGACGCCGAAGCGCGCGTGGTCAACCACGTGCCGGGCCGGGGCAAGTACGCGGGTCAACTGGGCGCGCTGTGGGTGGAGCCCGTGGTCGTGGAAGGGCGCACCAGACAAGGTTTCAAGCTGGGTACGGGCTTCAGCGATGCACAGCGGCGCAATCCACCCCCCGTAGGCAGCTGGGTGACCTACCGCTACCGCGGCGAGACCGACACCGGCGTTCCGCGCTTCGCCAGCTTCTTGCGCGTCGCGGTCGATCCGGGTCTGTGACAAGGCCGGCCCGTACTGGGGCACGGGTTGTCAATGTGTGCGTTCGAATTGCTACGAAAGCAGGAGCTGCTCGCGCAATTTCTGTAAGGGCTAGGTGCCAATTTCTATCAAAAGCTCCGGCCGATACGCTAGCTGTTCATTTTTGCGCGCATAGCCCAGCGGATTGGCCACCACGCGGCAGCTGCCCACGCGGTAGTCACTGGGTGCGTGCAAGTGCCCGTGCAGCCAAAACTGGGCGTGCGGCAGCAAATCGTCCAGCGCGTTGCAGAAACCAGCCGTGCCCGGCACCAGCCCATACCGCGGGTCCGCGCTGTGCAGGCTGGGCGCAAAGTGGGTGATGGCCACGGTGGGGCCGTCAAACGGCTGGGCCAGCGCGGCGCGCAGCCAAAGCCTGGCAGACCAGCGCCTGCTCGCGCAGCCCCTCGGCCAACCAAGGTGCGCCGTGCCTTGTGGTCAGTGTTTTCTTCAGGTAGTAGTTGGCCGCGCGAAACGCTTTCTCGCGCGCCTTGAGCTGCTGCGCCAGCGAATTGACGGGGGGCCGGGCTCCCGTCTTGTGGGGACCAGATGCCTGCGGATTGAGTGCATCAAAGTCAGTCCATAGCGTGGTGCCCACCAGGCGCACGCCACCTAGCACCAGGGTTTCGCGCTCCAGCCAGTGAATGCCCAACCGCAGACAAGTCGCCTGCAACCGTTCGTGGGCCGCATCAAAGTCAAAGGTGTCGTATTCGTGGTTCCCCGGCACAAACACCACCGGGGTCGGCCAGCCCTGCAACGGAGAAAACCGGCCCAGCCCAAAATCCTGATCGAGTAGCAGCGAGCCGGGCTGGTAAGAGCCCACATCACCGGCCAGCACCAACAGGTCGGCGCCGGGCAGCGGCGTGGGCTTCCAGTGGGGGTGTACTTCTAGGTGCAGGTCGGATAGCAGCTGAATTTTCATAGTGAGAACAGATGCGAACCCAGCACTTCAATTTGCCCGCGCAGCCAAGCGTGGGCGGCATCACTGTCGAGGCGCTGGTGCCACAGGGCGTCTACCTGGATGGGCGATACCTTGAACGGCAGCTCGCGGATCACCAACTGGTCGGCAAACCCGGTCACATTGACAAAGTGGCGCGGCAACACGGTGAGCAGGTCCGAGTGCACCACCACTTTGCCAGCGGTAAAAAACTGGTTCACCGTGAGCACCACACGCCGTGTGCGCCGCAGGTTGGTGAGCGACTCGTCGATAAAACCAAACGCCCGACCCGAAAAGCTGACCAGTAGGTGCTGGGCTTCGCAGAAACGGTCCAAGGTGAACTTGCCCTGGGCCATCGCATGGTCCTTGCGCATCACACACACATAGTCGCCTGCAAACAGGCGGTGGTGCAAAAACGATTCCGCTGCGCCCGACTGCGCACGCGCCGTGAGATCCGTCAACACCGACGGAAAGTGGCCCACAGCCAGGTCAGCATCGCCTTCGTCGAGAACACGGCGCGGGTCGCGCGTGGTCAGTGGCACCACCCGCAGCGACACACCTGGCGCCTCGCGCGCCAGTACCGCTACCAGTCCGGGCATCAGCCCGGCTGCGGTCGCATCCGCCATGGTTAGCACGAAGGTGTTGTCGGCCGTTGCCGGTTCAAACACGGCGGGCGCTAGGGCGGTTTGCAATTTGTGCAAGATGTCTCGCACCGCAGGCCACAGCTCTTGGCCGCGCGCGGTGGGCTCCAGGCTGCGGCCTTTGCGCACCAGCAACTCATCGCCCAGCGTGTCGCGCAGGCGGCGCAGGGCGTTGCTCACGGCGGGTTGGGTCAGAGCCAGTTGCTCTGCCGCTTTGGTCAGGCTGCGCTCGGCCATCACGGTGTCAAACACCTTGAGCAGGTTCAGGTCGAAAGTGCGCAAATTGATGCTGGGTTTGGACATCACTCAATCATAAGTCCGGTGAATAGCAAACATCACCAACATAAAGTTGAATCGCACGAGGGAAAACCCTATGATTCATCCATCTCAAAGATTTAACCCCAGTAAGTTCCCCTTTGATTGAAGGAGTTGACCATGACACAAGTACTTTCTTACGCCTATTTTGACGCTGCTCCTGCTGTACGGGCTGCAGCTCCTGTCCGCAAGACCGCCGGCTCCCGTACGCTGGCTGGCATGTTGCTGGCTGCCGTGTTGTCCGCTTTGCTGGTGGTTGCCGGCCAAGTGATCGATACCTGGACGGACGGCCACCTGTTGGCAGGTTGGGTTGCTCTGTGGACGGTGGCATTCGCCGCTTTGGCCTTGCTGGCGCCACCCCTGCGCAAGATGTCCTCCATTGCATCGCGCTTGATCACAGCGTCCTTCCAAGCTGCCAAAGAACGCCGCATGGAAGAGAAGATGTGGGAATACGCCAACCGCGACCCCCGCATCATGGCCGAACTGCAACACGCTGTGATGCGCAGCCGCAACGAAGTCTAAGCACCGAATCAGCGGTACGCGCCTTAAGGCACGTCCATAGAAAAAGCCACCCTTGAGGTGGCTTTTTCATGTCTAGCCCTGACAGCTTGCACGGCCGGCCAGCTCTTTTCCCCCGCTCAGGCTGCCAAGCGCTGCGCTAATAGGGTTTGCGTCTCTTCGAGTTCCTTGGGCAAATGGTAGGCCAGTTGGGCAAACAACTCCGAATGCAGGGCCAGCTCAGCCTTCCAGTCGGTTTTGTTCAGGCTGGTGACCGAATCAAACTGGGCTTGGCTGAAGTCCAGCCCCGTCCAATTGATCTCAGCATACTGGGGCGCCACGCCAAAACCAGTTTCTACGCCGGGAGCTGCCCCTTCAATACGGTCAATCATCCACTTCAACACGCGCATGTTCTCGCCGTAGCCGGGCCAGACGAACTTGCCATCGTCGCCCTTGCGGAACCAGTTGGTGGTGAATATCTTGGGCTGCGTCGCGCCGGTGGCAGCCAGCTTCCCGCCAATGTTCAGCCAATGCTGGAAGTAGTCGCTCATGTTGTAGCCGATAAAGGGCAGCATGGCGAACGGGTCGCGGCGCACGATGCCTTGCTGGCCCACCGCCGCAGCGGTGGTCTCCGACCCCATGGTGGCGGCCATGTAGACGCCTTCGGTCCAGTTGCGCGCTTCGGTCACCAAGGGCACTGTGGTGGATCTGCGGCCACCAAAGATGAACGCATCAATCGCCACGCCATTGGCGTCGTCCCACTGGCTGTCCAGCGCGGGGTTGTTACCGGCGGCCACGGTAAAGCGGGCGTTGGGGTGGGCGGCGGGTTTCAGTTTGCCATCTGAGCCATTGGCTTTGGCAATTTCTGGGGTCCAGTCCTTGCCCTGCCAATCAACGAGGTGCACTGGCAAGCCGCCCGTGTCTTTTTCCATGCCTTCCCACCACACGTCACCGTCATCGGTCAACGCGACGTTGGTGAAGATCACGTCTTTGTCCAAGCTGGCCATGCAGTTGGGATTAGTGTGGAAGTTGGTACCCGGGGCGACGCCAAAGTAACCCGCCTCCGGGTTGATGGCGTAGAGCTTGCCATCGGCGTTGGGCTTGATCCAGGCAATGTCGTCACCGATGGTCGTGACCTTCCAACCTTCAAAACCCGCAGGCGGCACCAACATGGAGAAGTTGGTCTTGCCGCAGGCACTGGGGAAAGCAGCGGCGACGTGGTATTTTTTGCCTTGGGGATTGGTGACGCCCAAGATCAGCATGTGTTCGGCCAACCAGCCCGGGTTACCCGTAGCGCCTTCAGAGGCGGTGCGGCCCATATTCGACGCTATGCGCAGGGCAAAGCACTTTTTACCCAACAAGGCATTGCCGCCGTAACCAGAGCCATAGCTCCAAATCTCACGGGTTTCTGGATAATGCACGATGTACTTGGTCTTGCTGCACGGCCACTTCACATCCGCCTGGCCCTGCGCCAATGGCGCGCCCACGGTATGCACACAGGGCACGAAGTCACCTTCAACGCCCAGCACCTCGTACACCGCACGGCCCATGCGGGTCATGATGCGCTGGTTCACGGCCACATAGGCACTATCCGACAACTCGATACCAATGTGGGCAATGTGGGAGCCCAGCGGCCCCATAGAGAACGGAACCACATACATGGTGCGGCCTTGCATGCAACCGTCGAACAGCGCTTTTTCGCCATCCTTGCCCGTTTGCAGTAGGGCGCGCATCTCGGCTGGCGCCATCCAGTTGTTGGTGGGACCCGCGTTTTCTTTTTTCTCGGCGCAGATATAGGTACGGTCTTCGACGCGGGCCACGTCGCTGGGGTCAGACCAAGCCAAGAAGCTATTGGCGCGTTTGGCAGGGTTGAGTTTTTGGAAGGTACCTG
The DNA here is from genome assembly GCF_034519335.1 of Rhodoferax sp. Taxonomy (GTDB): domain Bacteria; phylum Pseudomonadota; class Gammaproteobacteria; order Burkholderiales; family Burkholderiaceae_C; genus Allorhodoferax. Next base: position 195 of record NZ_JAXHOL010000011.1, on the reverse strand, counting down.
CATCCACCAGTTGCTGGCACAGGCGCTGGTATTCCTCGTCCGAACCATCACACCAGTAAACCGTCTTGGGCTTGCACAGCGCCACCATGTCAGCAACCCAGGCGATAAGGTTGGCGTTTTTAACGTAGCTAGGGGTGTTCAGGGTGAGGCCCTGCATCACGGGTGCGTTCATGAAAAGCTCCTAAGTTTGTAAAT
>NZ_JAXHOL010000021.1:0-92732 GCF_034519335.1 Rhodoferax sp. | reverse complement strand
GGGCCAGCGCAGTTGCCGCCCTTGTTGGCGCAGTGTAGCGAGGGCCGGTGCCGTTCGGCCGGAGTCGGCCGGGGCGTAACGCCACGCCTCCAGCTGCAGTAGCCAAGCGGCACAGGCGAGTGTGTCTTGGTGGGCCGCGCTGGCATCTGCTTCTCTTCCGGTTTGCAACAGAGTGGCCAACTGGCGTGGGGTCTGCCGGTCGTCCACCGTCCAGCCGCGCTGGCGCAGCGCTACCTGGGCTTGCTGCACCAGGCGCAGCCAGGGGTCTTGGTGGTAGCGCTCCCACAGCGTCCACAAGGCGCCCACGCTGCTGGCAAGCACGATGAGGGCGATCAGTACGTAGCTGAGGTCTTCCCAACTGGGCGCGTTGAAGCCCAGATTGCGCAGCAGATCCATTTGTTTGGACTGGCTGTAGTTCAGCACCCACTGGTTCCAGCGGTTGTTGGCAGCCTCCCACATGGCGCGCAGGTTGATGGCAAAGCCGGGGCTCACGGTATTGAGTGCCTGGGTGAAAACGTTCTGGGGTGGCTGTAGGCGAGCAAACGAGCCGGTGCGCCCGGGGGATACGGCCGAGGTCGGGTCCACCCGTACCCACCCTTGGCCCGCCACCCACACTTCAGCCCATGCGTGGGCGTCGCTCTGGCGCACGGTCCAGAAGCCGTCCACACTGTTGACTTGTCCGCCTTGGTAACCGGTGACCACGCGGGCAGGCACGTCCAGTGCACGCATTAGCAGCACAAAGCTGGAAGCAATGTGTTCGCAAAAGCCGGCTTTGCGGTCAAACCAGAATTCGTCGGCCGAGTGGGTGCCGTAGACGCCGGGCTCCAGCGTGTAGGTGTAGCCGCCAGTGCGCAGGCGCTGCATCACGGCGTCTACCAATTGCGGCGTACGCGCATTGGCCAGTTCGGGGCTGCGGCGCATATCGGCCGCCAGTTGCAGGGTGCGTGGATTGAAGCCGCTGGGCAAGTCCACATAGTCTTGCAGGCCTACGGCCAAGCGTGTGGGGCCGTGGCGGAACTGCGGGTAACTGGTGGCGCGGTAACGCACCAGATCACTCATGGGTTGGTCAGTCAGCCATTGCAAATCCGGCCCCATGGTGGGGGTGTAACCCACGATCTCGGGCTTGGTGGGGGTGGCGTCCAGCACGATCAGCCACGGCCGATTGTTGGCCGCCAACGTGACCTGGTAGTTGACCGGTGGACCCTGCACCTGCACGTCAGCGTTCAGCTGGTAGCGTGCCGGGAACGACGAGCGCAGCGCACGCCACTCGCGGCCATCAAAGCTCGAGAGCACGGGGCCGCGGAAGTACAGATCACTTTGCGCCGGGGGCTGGCCGTCAAACCGGATGCGCATGGCAATGCTGTCGTCCAAGGCGAGGCTGGCAATGCTGCCCACCTGCATCTGGCCCGAGAGGCCGCTGCGTCCGCTCATGGCGTCGCCCGGCAGACCCCACAGCGGTGCAATGCGCGGGAACAACATGAAGAGCACCGCCATGATGGGAGCGCCCAATAGCGCCATCCAGCCCGCCGTCTTGGCGGCTTGCAGCAGGGGCGGGCGGCCCACCGGCATGTGGGCATTGACCAGTGCGGTGAGCAGGCCCAGCAGCGCCACCAGCATGGCCGCTGCGGTGAGCAGGCTTTGCGAGAAAAAGAAGTTGCTGAGCATGGTGAAGAAGCCCAGGAAGAAGATCACAAAGGCATCGCGCCGGGCGCGCATCTCCAGCGTCTTGAGGGTCAGCAGCACCACAATCAGCGTGACGCCTGCGTCGCGCCCCAGCAGGGTTTTGTAGCTCCACCAAGTGGCTGCGCTGGCCAGCGCCAACAGGCCCAGCAACCACCAGCGCGAGGGCAGGGCTTGGCCCCGCACCGCGATAGACCCGCGCCATAAAAGTACCACGCCGGCCATGGCGCTGCACCATAGCGGCAGACGCTCGAGCTGCGGCAGGATCACCCAGGCAATCACCGCCAGCAGAAACAGGGTGTCGCGGGCTTCGCGTGGCAGGTGGGTCAGGCGTTGCAGCATGGGGCTCAATGGGAGGGGGGGGTCAGGCCAGTGCCAGCGCCTGCAGGCAGTTCTTCTGGTGGGCGGGGCCGCTGTCAGGGGCAATGTCCTGGCCGCCCAGGCGCAGGCCATAACGCATGCCTTGTTTCTCGGCCAACAGCACCCAGGCGCACAGGCGTGAGAGTGCGTGCTCGCGCGACGCTCCCACGCTTTGGCCGGCGTGCGCCAGGTCCAGCCACAGCTCAAAGCGCTGTGACTGCTGGGCGTCGCGGCTGACCAGTTCGTCAGCTTTTGCCACTTTTTTCCAGACTACCAGCTTGAGTGGGTCACCACGGCGGTAGGCGCGTACGCCGTCGAATTCACCGGTACTCTGTTTGTGGCTGTTGGCTGCTCCCCCGGCCCGGGGTTCACCGGGCGGCAGGGGTGGTGGGTGCGCCTCGGGCGCCGGGTACACCAGCACTTTGGCAGCCGGCCGCCATACGGTCCATACGCGAAAGGTGCCCAGCGGAAAGCGGGTCTCGGCCGTCAAAGCGGGCAAGGGGTGCAGGCCGCGCTGGGTGGGCGTAAAGGCCACCTGCACCTTGGCGCTGCCTTGAGCCGGAACATCGGTCCAGCTCCAGTGGTCGGTGCCCAGCACCGCCAGGCCAATGCCATAACGCACTCGCTTGCTGTCGCTCTGCAGTTGTATGCCAATGGGTACGCTGGCGCCCACAAATTGCGCTTCAGGTGCTATCAGATGCATAGTGAGCCCGCGCAGCGTGCCATGGCACACATGCATGCCAATGACGGCGCTACCGGTGAGCAGGAAGGTCAGCACGTAGCCAAGATTGAGCTGGTAGTTGATGCTGGCCACCAGCAGCACCAAGAGCGTGAGGCCCAGCATGAGGCCGGGGCGTGTGGGCAGGATGTAGACGGTGCGCTGGTTCAGTGTGGTGCTGTCCTTGAACGGCAGCCGCGACTCAAACCATGAACGAAACCGGCGCCGCAACACGGTGAGGGGGTTCCACGTCAGGGTACCCGTGGAAACGGCTTCGCCGGGCCACTGGGTGCGCCCCCCTGGGGGGGGGGCGCCGGAGGCGCTTCGGGGGGGATTCATTGTCTAGGGCAGGGGGACGGCTTGCAACATGGCCTGCACCTGTTCCACAGCACCACGGCCCGAATCGCCCACGGGGATCAGCCGGTGCGCAATGGTTTGCGGCAGCACCGCCTGCACATCGTCGGGTGCCACATAGTCACGCCCACTGAGCAGCGCCTGTGCTTTGGCAGCACGAACCACGGCAATGCCGGCACGCGGAGACAGGCCTTGCAAAAACCACTGGCCCGAGCGGGTGGCGGCAATCAGGTCCTGCACATAGTCCAGCAAGGGGCCGGCCGCATGCACGGCCAGCACGGTGGCTTGCAGTTGTGCCAGTTCGCCTTCGCCCAGCAGGCTGGGCAGTTCATCGACCATGGCGCGCCGGTCGGCACCTGCCAGCAGGGCGCGCTCGGAGGCGCGGTCCGGGTAGCCCAACGAGATGCGCATCAAAAAGCGGTCCAGCTGTGATTCAGGCAGCGCATAGGTGCCCAACTGATCCAAGGGGTTTTGTGTGGCAATCACAAAAAAAGGTTGGGGCAGGGCGCGGGTTTCACCTTCTACAGTGACTTGTTTCTCTTCCATGGCTTCGAGCAGCGCGCTCTGCGTCTTGGGGCTGGCGCGGTTAATCTCATCGGCCAGCAGTACCTGCGCGAAGATGGGCCCAGGATGGAACACAAACGCCTCTTTGGCGCGTTCGTAAATCGACACCCCCGACAAGTCGCTGGGCATCAGGTCCGAGGTGAATTGCACGCGCGAAAACTGCAGGCCAAAGCTGCGCGCCAGCGCATGGGCCAGGGTGGTTTTTCCGACGCCCGGCACGTCGTCAATCAGCAGGTGGCCACCGGCCAGCAGGCAGGCCACGCAGTCCTGGATTTGCGCGGGTTTCCCCACAATCACCGTGTTAAGCTGAGCCAGCAATGATTTAAGTTTGAGTTGTGCGTCCATGGCACGACGTTACCCGAAAATCCTGAATGACGAGCGCATTGGTACACAAGACCGGATACTTTTCGCACCGCGATTGCCGCAAGCATGAAATGGGCGAGGGCCACCCCGAATGCCCCCAAAGACTGGATGCCATTGATGACCGTCTGTTGCTCACTGGTGTGGCCGATGCGCTAGACCAACGTGAAGCGCCTCAGGCCTCACTCACTGACCTTGAATTGGCGCATGGTCGCATGTACGTAGCTGCGCTGCGCGGCTTGACGGACAGCCTGCGGGAGGGCGTTGCAGCGGGTGGCCCCAGCCATGCGCAAATCGATCCCGACACCAGCCTCAATGTGCACACTTGGGATGCCGCCTTGCGGGCAGCCGGTGCAGCTGTGGCGGCCACCGATGCCGTGATGGCGGGCGAGCTGGCCAATGCCTTTTGTGCCACGCGCCCGCCGGGGCACCACGCCTGCAAAGACAAGGCTATGGGTTTCTGTTTTATCAACAATGTGGTGGTGGCCGCGCGCCATGCCCTGGAGCGCCATGGTCTCAAGCGCGTGGCGATCGTGGACTTTGATGTGCACCATGGCAATGGCACCGAAAACATCGTGGCCGGCGACCAGCGCATTCTGATGGTGAGCTTTTTCCAGCATCCGTTTTACCCCGAGGGCGGGTCATGCTCACACGCCAGTAACCTGCTGAACGTCCCAGTGCCGGCCTACACCAAAGGGGCCGAAGTGCGCGAGCTCATCAATCGTTTGTGGCTGCCGCGTCTGGACGCCTATCGCCCTGAAATGATTTTTATCAGCGCGGGTTTTGATGCACACCGCGAGGACGATTTGGCACAGATGGGACTGATGGACAATGACTATGCGTGGATGACCACGCAGATCAAGGCGGTGGCCCAGCGCCATGCGCAGGGGCGCATCGTCTCCTGCCTGGAAGGTGGCTACCACCTGGATGCGCTGGCCCGTAGCGTAGAAGCGCATGTGCGCGTATTGGCAGATTTGCAATGAATTCCCTGAAACACCTTCCTGCTCCCAAACCGATTGACGACTTCGAGGCCTGGCTGGTCATGTTCACCCAACCCACGGTGCTGGTGGAGCTGCTGGTGCTGGCGCTCAGCGTGGCGCTGGCTTGGGGGCTGGTCGCGGCTCTGCGGCGTACCTTGGGCATGCACGAAGAGCGTTCCATCTGGTTTGGCAAGCGCGTGATTGATGGCGTGTTGTTCCCGCTGGCGCTGTTGTGCCTGGGCTACCTGTCGCTGGAGTTGCTGAGCAACTTTGTGCCGGTGGCGGTACTGCGGATTGCCATTCCTGTGTTGATGTCGCTGGTCGTGATCCGGGTTGGGGTCAAGGTATTGCAAGCTACGTTTGCTGAGTCGCACTGGGTCAAACCACTGGAGCAGACGATCTCTTGGGTTGCCTGGCTGGCCATGGTGCTGTGGGTCAGTGGCCTGTTACCCGTGATATTGAATGAGCTGGACCTGATCACCTGGAAGGTAGGCGGAACCACCTTGTCAGTGCGGACGCTGCTGGAGGGCTTGATCACTGCTGGTGCCGTGCTGATTATCACGCTGTGGATTTCAGCCGGTATCGAGTCGCGCTTGCTGCGTTCTGCCAAGGGGGGGGAATTGTCCCTGCGCAAGGCGGTGAGCAATGCTGCGCGGGCACTCTTGATGTTTGTGGGGCTCATGCTGGCACTGTCGGCCGTAGGCATCGATTTGACCGCCTTGTCGGTGCTCGGCGGAGCGGTGGGCGTGGGTATCGGCTTTGGTTTGCAAAAGCTGGCGGCCAACTACGTGAGCGGCTTTGTCATTCTGGCGGAGCGCAGCATGCGCATTGGCGATGTGGTCCGGGTAGAGAACTTCGAAGGCACCATTACCGAAATTAACGCACGTTATACCGTCGTACGTTCTCTGACGGGGCGCGAGTCGATAGTGCCCAATGAAATGCTAATCACGCAGCGAGTGGAAAATTTGTCATTGGCTGACACGCGTGTCAACCAAACGATTAGCGTTTCGGTGGGCTATGAGAGTGATGTAGAGCAGGTCATGAAGTTGCTGCGCGAGGCCGCTCTAAGTCAGGTGCGCGTACTGCACGACCCGGCCCCAGCAGTAAATTTGGCGAACTTTGGCGCCGATGGGTTGGAGTTTACGCTGAGCTACTGGATCAATGACCTGGAGAACGGGCAAGGCAATCTGCGCTCCGATATCAATTTGGCCATCTTGCGCGCACTGCGCACGCATGGCATCGATATCCCCTATCCACAGCGGGTGGTGCACACGCGCTGACTGCGCCGCATTTTTAATGCGCTGCCTCTAAGTTAAGTCACCCGAGCACGCGCAGGTAGCCCCGGCACCGCTATAATCGCAAAAAAGCACGATCGTTCTATTTTTTGCTTATGATGGGGGCGCGGGCGATAGTCCGGGGCCGAACGCCTTCCCGCATAGAATCGACTGATTGACGTGCACGTCAACTAAAACTGAGTATTTTTTAACCATCTGGAGTGGCAGCAATGAAAGTCCTGGTACCCGTCAAACGTGTGGTGGACTACAACGTGAAGGTCCGAGTGAAGTCGGACGGCACGGGTGTAGACATCGCCAACGTCAAGATGAGCATGAACCCCTTTGACGAGATCGCGGTGGAAGAAGCCGTGCGTTTGAAGGAAAAGGGCGTGGTCACCGAGGTGATCGCCGTGTCCTGTGGTGTCGCCCAATGCCAGGAAACGCTGCGCACTGCCATGGCCATTGGTGCCGACCGCGGCATCTTGGTGGAAACCACGGAAGAGCTGCAACCCTTGGCCGTCGCCAAGCTGCTCAAGGCGCTGGTGGACAAAGAACAGCCCGGCCTCGTGATCCTGGGCAAACAAGCCATTGATGACGATTGCAACCAGACCGGCCAGATGTTGGCAGCCTTGGCTGATTTGCCACAGGCGACGTTTGCCTCCAAGGTCGAAGTGGCCGACGGCAAAGCCAACGTGACACGCGAAGTGGACGGCGGCCTGGAAACCCTGGCGGTGACATTGCCCGCCATCATCACCACCGACCTGCGCCTGAACGAGCCCCGCTACGTCACCTTGCCCAACATCATGAAGGCCAAGAAGAAGCAGCTCGATACCTTCAAGCCTGAAGATCTGGGCGTGAATGTGGCGCCTCGCATCAAGACTTTGAGCGTGGCCGAGCCTGCCAAACGCAGCGCCGGTATCAAGGTGCCCGATGTCGCCACCCTGGTGGACAAACTGAAGAACGTTGCAAAGGTAATCTGACCATGACCGCACTCGTAATCGCCGAACACGACAACGCCTCCATCAAGGGCGCGACCCTGAACACCGTGACCGCCGCGGCACAAGCCGGTGGTGATGTGCATGTACTGGTGGCTGGCCACAATGCCGCAGCCGCAGCCGCTGCCGCTGCGCAAATCGCCGGTGTGTCCAAGGTCATCCACGCAGACAGTGCCTCCTTCGAGCACGGCTTGGCTGAAAACGTGGCTGCCCAGGTGTTGGCCATTGCTGCCGCCTACAGCCACATCGTTTTCCCCGCTACTGCGTCGGGCAAAAACATCGCTCCCCGCGTGGCTGCCAAGCTGGATGTGGGTCAGGTGTCTGACATCACCAAGGTGATCAGCGCCGACACGTTTGAGCGTCCCATCTACGCGGGTAACGCCATTGCCACAGTGCAAGCGACCGATGCGGTGAAGGTGTTGACCGTGCGCACGACCGGCTTTGATCCTGCTGCCGCGACCGGTGGCTCTGCGGCTGTCGAGACTGTGGCCGCTGCTGCGACCAACGCCAACGTCACCTTTGTGGGCTCCGAGATCGCCAAGAACGACCGCCCCGAGCTGACCGCAGCCAAGATCATCGTGTCCGGTGGCCGTGCGCTGGGTTCCAGTGAAAAGTTCACCGAAGTGATGACACCTCTGGCCGACAAACTGGGTGCGGCCTTGGGCGCTTCTCGTGCTGCGGTGGACGCGGGCTACGCGCCCAACGACTGGCAAGTGGGCCAGACCGGCAAGATCGTGGCGCCCCAGCTGTATGTGGCCTGCGGTATCAGCGGTGCCATCCAGCACTTGGCCGGCATGAAGGACTCCAAAGTCATCGTGGCGATCAACAAAGACCCCGAAGCACCGATCTTCAGCGTGGCCGACTTTGGCCTGGAAGCCGATCTGTTCGTGGCCGTGCCCGAGCTGATTGCGGCTCTCTGATGCCAGTGTGAAAAAGGGCATCGCGCGCGATGCCCTTTTTTTTGGCCTGAATACCTGTGTACCCCGCCTGTAACAAGAATTTTTGGAGACTCCCATGAGCTACGTCGCCCCCGTCAAGGACATGCTGTTCAACATCGAGCACCTGGCCAACATCGAACAGATCGCCCAGCTCCCTGGCTTTGAAGATGCGGGCCTCGACACCGCCCAGGCCGTGCTGGAAGAGTCCGCCAAGTTCACCGAAGGCGTGCTGGCCCCGCTGAACTGGGAAGGCGACAAGAACCCATCGAGCTGGAAAGACGGTGTGGTGACTGCCACCCCGGGTTTCAAGGAAGCCTTCAAGCAATTTACTGATGGCGGCTGGCAAGGCTTGCAGCACCCCACCGACTTTGGCGGCCAGGGCCTGCCCAAAACCATTGGTGCCGCCTGTGGCGAAATGGTGAACAGCGCCAACATGAGCTTTGCGCTGTGCCCGTTGCTGAGCGACGGCGCCATTGAGGCGCTGCTGACGGCGGGCTCTGACGAACTCAAGGCCACCTACCTGGAAAACCTGGTGAGCGGCAAATGGACCGGCACCATGAACCTGACCGAGCCCCAGGCGGGTTCGGACTTGGCCGCGGTGCGCAGCCGTGCCGAGCCGCAGGCTGACGGCAGCTACAAGGTGTTTGGCACCAAGATTTTTATCACCTGGGGTGAACACGACATGGCCGAGAACATCGTCCATCTGGTGCTGGCCCGCGTGACCGGCGCGCCTGAGGGCGTGAAGGGTATCAGCCTGTTTGTGGTGCCCAAATTCATGGTGAACAAAGATGGCAGCCTGGGTGCGCGCAATGACGTGCACTGCGTCTCCATCGAACACAAGATGGGCATCAAGGCCAGCCCCACTGCGGTGCTGCAGTATGGCGACCATGGTGGCGCCATTGGTTACCTGGTGGGCCAGGAAAACCGTGGCCTGGAATACATGTTCATCATGATGAACGCCGCACGCTACGGCGTCGGCGTGCAGGGCATTGCGATTGCCGAGCGTGCGTACCAAAAGGCCGTGCAGTTCTCCAAGGACCGTGTGCAAAGCCGCCCGGTGGATGGTTCCATTGCCGCCAGCGCACCCATCATCCACCACCCTGATGTGAAACGCATGTTGATGACCATGCGCGCTTACACCGAAGGCTGCCGGGCTCTGGCCAGCGTGGGCGCCAGCGCCTATGACGCGGCCCACCACCACCCCGATGCCGACACCCGCAACCAAAACCAGGCTTTCTACGAATTCATGGTGCCGCTGATCAAGGGCTACAGCACCGAGATGAGCCTGGAAGTCACGTCCTTGGGCGTGCAGGTGCATGGTGGCATGGGTTTTATCGAAGAAACCGGTGCCGCCCAGTACTACCGCGATGCCAAGATCCTGACCATCTACGAAGGCACGACTGCCATCCAGGCCAATGACCTCGTGGGCCGCAAGACTTCGCGCGATGGTGGTCAAACGGCCAAGGGCATTGCAGGGCAAATCGAGACGACCGAAGCCGAATTGGCCGCCAGCGGCTCCGCGCATGCGCTGGCCGTGGCCAAGCGCCTGAAGGCCGCGCGCCTGGCGTTTATCGACGTAGTGGAGTTTGTGGCAGGCAATACCAAGGCCAGCCCCAACACCGTGTTCGCCGGCAGCGTGCCCTACCTGATGTTGGCCGGCAACCTGATGGCGGGCTGGCAGTTGGCGCGCGCGCTGCTGGTGGCAGAGAAGCAAGCGGCTGCTGGTACCGATGTGCCCTTCATGCAGTCCAAGATCACTACCGCGCGCTTTTATGCCGACCACATTCTGAGCAAGGCCGGTGGTCTGCGCGACAGCATTGTGGACGGCGCAGACAGCGTGACCGCGTTGCCGTTGGACGCGTTTTGAGCGACAACGGATTGCTATTGAATTGCTAGCTGCTCGCGCAACAAGCACGCGGGCTAGCGCCTGATTTCTTATAAAAACCTGACCCGAGGAGACCTATGTCCAAGCTACCCGCCTCGCTGGATCGTTTGCCGTTCCCCGTCATCGGCTCGCCCCTGTTCATCATCAGCAACCCCAAGCTGGTGATTGCGCAGTGCATTTCCGGCGTGGTGGGCTCCATGCCCGCGCTCAATGCGCGCCCGGCCGAGCTGCTGGAAGAGTGGTTGAAAGAAATCACCGAGACCCTGGCTGCGTACAACGCGGCGCACCCCGACAAGCCGGCCGCCCCCTTTGCCATCAACCAGATCGTGCACAAGAGCAACGACCGGCTAGAGCACGACATGGCCCTGTGCGTGAAGTACAAGGTGCCCATCATCATCACCAGCCTGGGTGCGCGCGAAGACATCAACGCGGCTGCGCACAGCTACGGCGGCGTGGTGCTGCACGACATCATCAACAACAAGCACGCCCGCAAGGCGATTGAGAAGGGCGCCGATGGCCTGATCGCCGTGGCGGCCGGTGCGGGTGGCCATGCGGGCGTAAAGAGCCCGTTTGCACTGATCCAGGAAATTCGCCAGTGGTTTGACGGGCCAGTGGCGCTCAGCGGCTCGATTTCTACCGGCGCTGCGGTGCTGGCGGCCCAGGCCATGGGGGCTGACTTTGCCTACATCGGCTCGGCCTTCATCGCTACCGAAGAAGCGCGTGCTGCGCAGGAATACAAAGACGCCATCGTGGCCAACGATTCGGACGAGATTGTCTACAGCAACCTGTTCACCGGCGTGCATGGCAACTACCTGGCGCCCAGCATCCGCGCGGCGGGTCTGGACCCGGCCAACTTGCCCGAGAGCGATCCCAGCAAGATGAACTTTGGCGGCGCTTCTGCCAAGGCCTGGAAAGACATCTGGGGCTGCGGCCAGGGTATTGGTTCCATCACCAAAGTGCAGCCTGCGGGCGAGTACGTAGCCCAGCTCAAACGCGAATACGCGGCCGCGAAGGCAGCCCTTCTGGCCCGCAACTACGCGTAGATTTCAAAGGTTTTTGGCCGGTGGCGCCCGCGCTTGCTGCGCGAGGCGCTATATTTTTATGATCGCAACTTCACGAGTGGCAGCCCTCAGGCCTGCAGACGCAGCTCGGATTCGTTGTCCGCCATCAGCCGGTTCAATGCACGTTCCACAATCGGTGCCTGCTCCAGCATCTGCAGGTGCCCGGCGCGCAACATGGCGGCGACTTCGCGCTCCGAGCGGACAAATGCGTCGAAGCCTTCCCGGTTGGTGAACAGAAAACGTGTGCGCATGGGACTGACCCAACTGAGGCGGCAGCGGTGCGGGGGCAGTTCAGGTTCCGCGACTTCAAACCATACGCCACGCGTGAGCAACTGGGCGCTGGCGTCGAAATCGTCCATCGCTCCGAGGTCGTGTACCGTGAGCTGGGTGGCGCGGCGCTGGTCCAGCGCCTCCATGGCCGCGTCCCCTGCGCTTTCCTCCAGCGCAGCACTTTGCGTGTCGATAGGGGGCGGCGCCTTCATGCGAATGGCGAGCATGTGGGTGCCGATCAGACGGCGTGTAAACGTAGCACGCGGGTCGCCATGCCACTCGATCGCGTCCAGTTCGATGTTCAAGGTGCGTACCAACTCTGGCAACACACCGACCAATGCCTTGCGCTCTTCTGCCGTGGTCTTGGGTTGGGTACTCCAGATCAGCTGATCCATGGTCTGCAACGCAGCATTCCAACGGCCAGGTTCGCTGTCTTCCAGCATCCATGCAGCAGCGATGACTTGGCGCCATTGGGTGGTGAGGAAAGGCTTGAGGAAAGGTACCAGCGGCAGGTTGTCGGGCAGGGCACTGATACGGGCGTGCACAATTTCATCGGCATGGGCCAGGGCGGCATTCAGCGCCTCCTGGTCGCGCTCCTGATTGGCAACCGGTTCAATGTGCTGTTGTGCCTGTTGCTCGCTTTCGAACAGGAATTCGGTGAACTCAGCCAACAACAAGCTGAACAGTGCCAGGTCGTCTTCAAATTCGTGCAGTACGCGCTGCACCGTGTGTTCGATGCGTTGGTACAACGGGTCCTGTTCGCCTTTTTCCGGGGTCCACGCCACAGATGACGAAGCCAGTGTGTCCACCAGCTTGCGTGCGGGGTGCTCACTGCTCAAGAAGAAATCGCGGTCCATCATGGCTGCGCGCAACACGGGAATCTGCAAGCGGCCGATCACCACCTTCATTTGCATGGGAATGGCCTGGTCGGCGAATACGTAGTCAAACACCTCAGCCAGCGCATCCACCGTGCCCCGATCCAACTCGGGGGCCTGGCGGATGGCCTCTTGCTCGCGAATCTGGCGCAACACATTGTGGTGACCGTGCGGGCTTTCCTGCGGTTGCAGAAACTGGAAGCGAGAGGCATTCGGCCCCGCATCAGCCTGCATTTGCTCCAGGTAATTGAGCAGCACCGGGTCTGGAGGCACCATGTGACCTGGCGGCTCCAGGGTATTGGCGTATCCCTGTTCAGGGCCCTCGGTGTCGCCATCGTAGAGCCGAGTTGCACCACCGCCCGCTGTGGCGGAACTTGCATAGCCGTTACTTGAGCCGCCAGGCGCTGTACTGCCGACGCTGCCAGTAGTGGCACCCACCCCCAAACGTTGCAAAAATGCTTTGACTTGGGTGGCGATGTGTTGGCCCGCTGGCGCCAGCGCACTCCATGCACTGCGCGCTGGTTCTGCGCCACCTGCAGCTAGTGCTGCGTGTTGCGCAAGTGGTGCGTGTGCCGATTGCGAGGGTGCTTGGCTGCTCTGGGCCATATCCCCCAGGGGGGCCGCCGCACTCAGCGGGGCGTAGGCGGATGACACCGATTTGCGAATCCGGTGCACCGTTTGGGCCTGGATACCAGCCTGGGTCAGGGTTGCGCTCAAGTCCGTATACAGCGGCGCCAAGTCGACCGTGTGTCCGGGTTCCAAGGCCTGCAGCAGGTGCTCTGTGGCTTGGGGTTCAAACTCGCCCTTGTCCCAGGTTCGCATGAATGCACCCAACAGCACGCCCGGGCGAAACGGGTTGGACGACAGGGCGGGAGACTCATTGCCAAACAGTGCGCCCAGCTTTTGTGTGAGCGGAGTGAGGCTGCTTTCGTAGCGATTGTTGAACTGCTGGGCCACCCGGTCCAGCAACAGGATGCGGTGCACCTCGTCCACATCGATCAGGCTGAGCGTCATGCCATCCAGCGCATGGTCGGAGCTTGGCGCCGGTTTGGCGCCCAGTTTTTCCATTTCGGGCCAGACTGTCTGCACTTCCTCCTGCAGGCCTTGCTGGAGCGCATCTCGGTACAGGCGTTTGAATTTTTCAGCCTGACGGTCCAGCAATACGGCCGCCGTGCGCAGGTTTTGGGATTGCAGCAGCGGCAGCTTGCTGTCTGCCAGGTCCAGCAGATGGGCGCGGATCTGTTTGAGCTGGCTGTCCTCGCGGTCTTCAAAGTAGCCCAGCGTTTTTCCCATCATGGCACGCACCAGACGCAGCGCTTGTGCGCGCGACTCTGGAGTGCTGGTGCTGGATGAAAAGGGCTGAAATGCGCTCATGTACCGCTGAATGGTGACGCGCCCCCGGTGGCTGGCGAACCATTCGTCCATACGACTGTATTTGTGATGCGGAATGATCGCATGGACCGTGCCTGAACCCTAGGTCTTGGGCACTCCAAGGCAGCAGATTTACGAAGTACCGGGCCGATTTCTGGTAACGAGTTGTAAATAGCCCGATCAGACTAACGGGAAGCGGACTCCCGGCTCGCTTGGTTGCCAGGCCGGGTACTTCTCCATGCAACGCAGAAAGGTGTTTGAAACCTCAAAGTGCTCTAGCCAAGTCCGCAACATCGGCCAGGATTGGGCCGCAAACCACACAAGGTCCGTATGGGCAAATTGCCGGATGAATGGAGCCAGGGCAGCATCGGCCAATCCCCATCGGCTGCCCGCCAAGTAGGCTTGGCTGGCCAGCCTGGTGTCCAGGGTCTGCAGCCAGAAGGCAGCGGCATCACGGTCTGCGAGGCCGCTCTCCAGACCATGGCGTGCTGGGTATTTGTATCGGTCTAGTTGGCGCTTGAAGGGGCCGTCGTTGTGTGCAATCAGCGCATCTGTGTCAGCCCAGGCGTCCGCACCGTTGGGTAGCCATGTGTCGGGGTCACGGCGCCTTAAAGCCCACAGCATGATCTCCAGGCTTTGCTCCAGTACCGTGCCATCGTCGTGCACCAGCACGGGTACCGTCCCCTTGGGGGATGCCTGCAACAAGGCTGCAGGTTTCTGCGCCAGCACCACCTCACGCAGTTCGCAGATTTGCTGGCTCACTGCCAGAGCCATGCGGGCCCGCATGGCGTAGGGGCAGCGCCTGAACGAGTAGAGCACTGGCATGGCTTATCTGGAGGAATTGTCCTTGTTGCTCAACACCGCGCCAATGTGGATTTGTTGGCGTGCTTTGGCCAGCTCCCACTGGCGCTGACGTTCGCGGGCACTGTTTTTCTGGACTTCACTGGTTGTGGCATGGCAACGCGGACAGCTCACTCCGGCCTCATAAAGTGGCGAATCAGTGGCTCCCTCTTCCAGCGGTTGGCGGCAGGCGCGGCACAGACCATGATGGCCGGGCACCAGACCGTGGCCCACAGACACCCGCTCGTCGAAGACAAAACACTCGCCTTGCCACAAGCTGTTTTCTGGAGCGATGTTTTCCAGGTACTTGAGGATTCCCCCCTCAAGGTGATAAACCTCATCAAAGCCTTGCGCCCGCATATAGGCAGTGGACTTCTCGCAACGAATGCCGCCAGTGCAGAACATGGCGACCTTGGGTTTTTTACCGGCGTGGGCCTGCAACTGTTCCGAATGCTGCACCCATTGAGGCAGTTCGGCAAAGGTTTTGATGTGGGGGTTGATGGCGCCAGAGAAGGTGCCGATTCCGACCTCGTAGTCGTTGCGGGTGTCCACCACCACCACCTCGGGGTCGGAGATCAGCGCATTCCAGTCTTCCGGTTTGACGTAAGTGCCGGCCATATGTGTGGGGCTAATGCCGTCCACCTGCATGGTGACGATTTCTTTTTTAAGCCGCACCTTCATGCGGTAAAACGGTGCCTTGTCGGCAAACGACTCTTTGTGCTGCAAGTCTGCCAGTAGTGGGTCCGCACGCAGATAGGCCAACACGGCATAGACATCGTCCGGTGCACCGGCAATGGTGCTGTTGATTCCTTCGCGAGCAAGCAAAATCAGGCCCTTGACCTGGCGGGATTCACAGAAGGCCAGCAGTGCCGGCTTGCGCTCGGCGTAGTCTGGCAGATCCACAAATTTGTAAAAGGCGGCAGTCAGGTAAGCGGGGTGAAGACATCGTGCAATTGTGCCTCGCGGCAAGGTGTTGTGTGCTGTTCAGCAGGGCCAGGTGGAGCCGTGTTCGGGCACCATGGCACGCCAGTGCAGTTCGCGCTCTATACGCACCCGCAAGGTGTCGGCTGCTTCCAAGTCACCATGCACCACATACACCTGGTCGGGTTGACTCTGGCTGCTGCGCAGCCAGTCCAGCAGTTGGGTGGCGTCAGCATGGGCAGAGGCGGACTCCAACTGCACGATCTCGGCGTGCACCTCCACGTCGCGACCGTGGATACGCACACTGCGCGCGCCGCTGGCCAGCGTGGCCCCACGCGTGCCGGGCGACTGGTAGCCCGTGAGGATGACCATGTTGCGGTGGTTGCCCGCATGGTGGGCCAGGTGGTGCAGCACACGCCCACCGGTGGCCATGCCGCTGGCCGAGAGAATCACCATGGGCCCATGGCGGGCGGCCAGGGCTTTGGATTCGTCGGTGCTGTTCACCATGGTGGCGGCATGGGTCATGGCATGCACCTCTCTGCTTGCCCAGGCGGTGTTCCCCTGGGTGTTGCTCAAACAGGTGGGTGGTGTGCACTGCCATGGGGCTGTCCAAAAAAATCGGGCAGCCCGTGGGGCAGGGTGCCGTTGGCTTTGAGCTGGGCAATGGCCTGTAACAGGGCTTGTGCGCGCCCTACGGCGAATACCGGCACCACAGCCACACCACCGCGCTTGGCTAAGCGCTGCAATGCGGGGCCCAGTTCGGCCAGCAGGTTTTCCTGGGGATGTGTGCGGTCTCCATAGGTCGATTCAATCAAGATGGTGTCGGCCTGCGGTGCCGCGGCGGGTGGATTCATCAGTGAGTCATCCGGCCGCCCCAGGTCGCCTGAAAATAGAATGCGCCGCCCAGCTACCTCCAGCAGAATGCTGGAAGCACCCAGGATATGGCCTGCCGGTTGGAAGGTCGCACGCCATTGGGGCAGCGGCTGAAACGTGCTTCCCTGTTGCGCAGTCTTGATCAGCGGCAGACAGTCCAGTGCATCCTGGCGGGTGTACAGCGGCAGCGCGGGGCTGTGTTTGGAAAAACCGTGCCGGTTGGCAAAAGCGGCGTCTTCTTCCTGGATGTGTCCACTGTCGGGTAACAGGACTTTGCACAAATCGCGTGTTCCTGACGAGGCGTAGATCGGACCTCGATAACCTTCTTTCACCAGCAAAGGCAGGTAACCGCTGTGGTCCAGGTGAGCATGCGTCAACAACACGGCATCCACCTGATCGGGAGCGATGGGCA
The DNA here is from genome assembly GCF_034519335.1 of Rhodoferax sp. Taxonomy (GTDB): domain Bacteria; phylum Pseudomonadota; class Gammaproteobacteria; order Burkholderiales; family Burkholderiaceae_C; genus Allorhodoferax. Next base: position 76,001 of record NZ_JAXHOL010000021.1, on the reverse strand, counting down.
ATGGCGTCCAGTTGCGCAGGCGAAGCTGTTTGTAGCCTTGGAACAAGCCGCAGTCCACCAGCAGGGACTGGGCGCCATGCCGTACCAGATATTTGGAGCCGGTTACCGTGCCTGCCGCACCGAGAAATGTGATGGAAACGCCCATGGAGTCCTCCAGAAAAAAAGCCGCCGGGTCGTTTATAGACCGGGCGGCTCGCTAGCGGGGCAGGGAAGTCCCGCCTTGCTTGACCTGGATCAGCTAAAGAAGCTCTTCAGGCGATCGGTCCAGCTGTCTCCTGACGGCGAGTGTTTGCTGCCGCCTTTCTTGAAGGACTCATCCAGCTCCTTGAGCAGCTTGCGCTGGTGCTCGGTGAGCTTGACCGGAGTTTCCACCGAGATGTGGCAGTACAGATCGCCAGGGTAGCTGGAGCGCACGCCCTTGATGCCTTTGCCGCGCAGGCGGAACTGCTTGCCGGTTTGTGTGCCTTCAGGGATATCGATGGCCGCTTTACCCGCCAGCGTGGGTACGTCGATTTCGCCACCCAAGGATGCGGTAACGATGCTGATAGGCACCGAGCAATGCAGGTCGTCGCCATCGCGCTCAAAGATGTCGTGTTTCTTGAGGCGGATCTCGATGTACAGGTCACCGGGTGGGCCACCGTTGGTGCCTGGTTCGCCATTGCCCGCGCTGCGGATGCGCATGCCACCGTCGATGCCGGCAGGGATTTTGACTTCCAGCGTCTTCTGGCGCTTGATCTTGCCTTGGCCGCTGCAGGCAGTGCAGGGCTCGGGAATGACCTTGCCATTGCCGCGGCAGGTAGGGCAGGTTTGCTGCACGCTGAAGAAGCCCTGGCGCATTTGCACGGTGCCAGCACCATTGCAGGTACCACAGGTTTTGACCTGGGTGCCGGGCTTGGCGCCGCTGCCTTTGCAGGTGTCGCAGCTGTCCCAAGTCGGAATGCGGATTTGCGCATCCTTGCCGCGTGCCGCCTCTTCCAGCGTCACTTCCATCGCGTAGCTCAGGTCGCTGCCGCGGTAGACCTGGCGGCCCCCGCGGGCGCCACCGCGCTGCTGGCCAAACATATCGCCAAAAATGTCGCCAAAGGCTTCGGCAAAACCGCCATAGCCTTCACCGCCACCACCACCCCGGTTGGGGTCTACGCCCGCGTGGCCGTACTGGTCGTAGGCTGCGCGCTTTTGTGCGTCCGACAGCATCTCGTAGGCCTCTTTGGCCTCTTTGAACTTTTCTTCGGCCGCCTTGGCCGCATCACCCTGGTTGCGGTCAGGGTGGTGCTTCATCGCCAGCTTGCGATAGGCCTTTTTGATCTCGTCCTCGGATGCGCCTTTGGCAAGGCCCAGGATCTCGTAATAGTCTCGTTTGGCCATGTGTGTCTCTGTGCCCGTTTACAACAGAAAAGCCGCGTTGAACCCCAGCTGGCGTTCAACGCGGCGTCTTTCAGCTGCGCGTGTCAGCGCAATCAGCCTTTTTTGACTTCCTTGACTTCCGCGTCCACCACGTTGTCGTCGTCAGCAGGCTTGGAGGCCTGTGCGCCTTGATCGGCAGTAGGCTGCTCGCCACCTTCAGCGGCTTGTTTGGCCTGCATGTCGGCGTACATCTTTTCGCCCAGCTTCTGGCTGGCAGCCATCAGCGCTTCGCTCTTGGCCTTGATGGCGTCCTTGTCGTCAGACTTCAGGCTGTCTTCCACGTCCTTGATGGCCGCTTCGATCTTTTCCTTCTCGCCAGCGTCCAGCTTGTCGCCGTACTCGGTCAAGCTCTTCTTGACGCTGTGGGCGTTGGCTTCGGCTTCGTTCTTGGCCTGCACCAGTTCCAGCTTCTTCTTGTCGTCGGCGGCGTTCAGCTCGGCGTCTTTCACCATCTGCTGGATCTCGGCTTCCGACAAACCGGAGTTGGCCTTGATGGTGATCTTGTTTTCCTTGCCGGTGCCCTTGTCCTTGGCGCCCACGTGCAGGATGCCGTTGGCGTCGATGTCGAAGGACACTTCAATCTGCGGTGTGCCACGCGCTGCGGGTGGAATGCCTTCGAGGTTGAACTCGCCCAGCATCTTGTTCACGGCTGCGATTTCGCGCTCACCCTGGAACACCTTGATGGTCACCGCAGGCTGGTTGTCTTCGGCAGTCGAGAAGGTCTGCGCGAACTTGGTCGGAATGGTGGTGTTCTTGGTGATCATCTTGGTCATGACACCGCCCAGGGTTTCGATACCCAGGGACAAAGGCGTCACGTCCAACAGCAACACGTCCTTGCGGTCACCCGACAAGACCTGGCCTTGAATCGCAGCGCCCACGGCCACGGCTTCGTCGGGGTTCACGTCCTTGCGAGGCTCTTTGCCGAACAGTTCCTTGACCTTTTCCTGCACCTTGGGCATGCGGGTCATGCCGCCGACCAGGATCACGTCGTGCACTTCGGAGGCCGACACGCCAGCATCCTTCAGGGCGGTGCGGATGGGCGCAATGGTGCGTTCGATCAGCTCTTCCACCAGAGCTTCCAGCTTGGCGCGGGTCAGCTTGATGTTCAAGTGTTTGGGGCCGGACGCATCTGCGGTGATATAGGGCAGATTGATGTCGGTTTGCGAGCTGCTGGACAGCTCGATCTTGGCCTTTTCAGCGGCTTCCTTCAGGCGTTGCAGGGCCAGCACGTCCTTGGACAGGTCAACGCCTTGCTCTTTCTTGAACTCGGAGATGATGAAGTCGATCACGCGCTGGTCAAAATCTTCACCGCCCAAGAAGGTGTCGCCGTTGGTAGACAACACTTCGAATTGCTTTTCACCGTCAACGTCAGCGATTTCGATGATGGACACGTCAAACGTACCGCCGCCCAAGTCGTAGACGGCGATCTTGCGGTCGCCCTTTTCGTTCTTGTCCAGGCCAAAAGCCAGCGCTGCGGCGGTGGGCTCGTTGATGATGCGCTTGACGTCCAGTCCGGCAATACGGCCAGCATCCTTGGTGGCTTGGCGCTGGGCGTCATTGAAGTAGGCGGGTACGGTGATCACCGCTTCTGTTACTTCTTCACCCAGGTAGTCTTCGGCCGTCTTCTTCATCTTGCGAAGAATGTCGGCGCTGACCTGCTGGGGCGCCATGCGGTTGCCACGCACTTCAACCCATGCATCGCCGTTGTCGGCAGCGGCAATGGTGTAAGGCATCAGGTCGATGTCCTTTTGCACTTCTTTTTCGGTGAACTTGCGGCCAATCAGGCGCTTCACTGCATACAGGGTGTTCTTGGGGTTGGTCACCGACTGGCGTTTGGCGCTGGCGCCAACCAACACTTCGCCGTCTTCCTGGTACGCAATGATGGAGGGCGTGGTGCGCGCACCTTCTGCGTTCTCGATCACTTTGGCGGTGTTGCCTTCCATGATGGCGACGCAGCTGTTGGTGGTACCCAAGTCAATGCCGATGATTCTTCCCATGATTTACTCCTGCTAACTTAAAAATTCAGATGTGGATAAGGTGTGGGGTACTTTCAGGCTTTCAAGAGCCCACAACACGCAAAGTGGTATTTTTTAAAGCGCTTGCTTTATTTGGCGGCGGCAACCGTCACCAAAGCGGGGCGCAACACGCGATCGGCAATCGAATAGCCTTTTTGCAGCACGCTGACCACGGTATTGGCTTCCTGCTCCGCCGGTACCACGCTGATGGCCTGGTGCTGGTGCGGGTCAAACTTGGTGCCTGCAGCCGGGGCAATGGCAATCACCTTGTTGCGCTCCAACGCTGCCACCAGCTGGCGCAGGGTGGCCTGGGCACCTTCGCGAATCTGTTCGGGGGTGGCGTCTTTGATCACTAGGCCGGCTTCCAGGCTGTCTGCCACCGGCAGCAGGCTTTCGGCAAACGACTCGACCGCGAACTTGCGGGCCTTGGAGATCTCGTCCTCGGCGCGGCGGCGGGCATTTTCAGCCTCGGCTTTTGCACGCAGAAACTGGTCCGCCAGCTCGCTGCTCTTGGCCTGCAGGGTAGCAAGCTCTGCTTGGGCCAGTGCCAGTGCGTCTGTCTCGTTGGCGGCTTGTGCTGCGACCATTTCCTCGGTGCTTTGGTAGTTGGCGGCCGCGGGGGTGGGGGTAGGTGTGGAGGAGGTATCAGACATGCGTTTGGATCGAAGTTAGACGGGTTTGCGCCCCAGATGGAGCCCCAGGGCGCAGTTTCAAGAGGTTTTAGCCCGAAACGCCCAGCAATTCCACGTCAAATTTCAAGGTGGCATTGGGAGGGATCACGCCGCCTGCACCACGAGCGCCATAGCCCAAGGCTGCAGGGATGATCAGGGTGCGTGCACCGCCCACTTTCATGCCGGCCACGCCCTCGTCCCAACCGCGGATCACCATGCCGGCGCCCAGGCTGAACACAAACGGGTCATTGCGGTCTTTGCTGGAGTCGAACTTGGCGCCTTGGGTGCCGTTGTTGTAAAGCCAGCCGGTGTAGTGCACGGTCACGCTTTGGCCTTTGGTGGCCACAGCGCCGGAGCCTTCGGTGGTGTCTTCATATTGCAGGCCGGTGGCGGTGGTTTGCATGGGGAGTTCCTTGTTGCTATAAAAAGAGTAGCTGCTCGCGCACATAGGGCGTGCACCGGAGCGCAGAAAAGCCCTAAATTATGCCGCAGACGAAAAAAAGACAGGCCAAGCCTGTCTGCAGGGTGTCGGTTGCCGGCATGCGCCGGCCACGCTTATTTGGCCTTTTTCGCCAAGCTGGTGGACCATTTCACGGCGAATGCCTGCAGGTCGCCCAAGCGCTTGAGCAAGTCGGCGCCGGCAGCAGTCACCACATAACCATCGCTGCCGTGCGTCAGCAAGCCGGCTTCGCGCAGTTCCTTAATCCGGGTGTTCAGGGTGTTGGGGGTAATGCCGCCCACGCTGTCTTGCAGCAGACGGAAGGTCTGGGCATGCCCGTCGCGCAAGGCCCACAACACACGAATCGCATAGCGGGATTCCAGCAATCCCAACAGTTGACCGACTGCGATTGTTTCTTTTGCGCTCATTACCTTGCCCTTTGTCTGTACCGTAACAGATTGCGCCCATGGGGCTGCAACCGCTGAAATGAACAGAAACTATAGCGCAGATTTTCTGCTGCTACAAGTTTCATAGCTGTTGGGGCATGGTTTTCGGGCAACATCCCCTAAATTCCCCCTTGGCGGGCGACGCCGGGGCAGTTCTGATGGCTCTTGTCAGTGCGCAGGGGAGGTGCTAACGTTCTTTGAGAACCCCGTTGGGGCGAGCATCTTGCGGAGACCGCCATGAATTTCAATTTTGAACAAGTCCACAACTACTATGAGCGCCTGGTGTTCGAGGAAGTGGTGCGCCGTGCCCCGGCACACCCCGATTTCACCAATGACATGCTGGCCGATGTGGCTTGTGTGGCGCTGAATCGCTTGCCCGCGCGTTACGTACGCCACGATGTGGACATGATGTTCTATCTGACTGAGCAGGAGCGCCATGCCATCGAGCTCTCGCTTGAGGAGGTGCTGCAGTTTGCCTTCGGTTTTGTCGCGGAACGCGCTGCCAAGTCGCCCCGCTAGGCACTAAAAGCTAGCCAGCACCTTGTCCATCAGCACTGGGGAGATGGCTGGCAGGGGACCAAACCAGGCTTCAAATGCAGGGCGCGCCTGGTGGAGCAGCATGCCCAAGCCGTTGACGGTGGTGTTTCCGCGGGCTTTTGCCGCTAGCAGCAAAGGTGTTTCCAGGGGCACGTAGACGATATCCGACACCAATGCGGTGGTGGGCAAAGCGTCCAGTCGCAGGTCCAACGCGGGTTGGCCGTGCATTCCCTGGTTGGTGGTGTTCACCAACAATGCCGCTCCATCCAGCATCCCATGGCGTTCTGCCCAAGGCACTGCGTGCACCAGCGGGCCAAACTCCTGTGCCATGTCCACCGCCTTGGCATCGCTGCGGTTGCTCAGGCGAATTTCGGTCGCGCCTTCGCCCAGCAAACCGGCGATCACGGCACGTGCCGCGCCGCCAGCCCCCACCACACAGGCCGGCCCGGCATCGGCGCGCCAGGCGGGCTGGGCATCCCGCAGGCTCTGGATGAAGCCATACGCGTCCGTGTTGCGGCCTGTCAGCGATCCGTCGGGCCCGACCACGATGGTGTTGGCTGCGCCGATGCGCTGCGCCAGCGGCTCTAGATGGTCCACGATGGACATGGCCACCACCTTATGCGGGATGGTCAGGTTGCAGCCAGCAAAACCCAGAACGGGCAGGGCGCGCAAAGCTTGTTCGATTTTTTCGGGCTGCACTGGCAACAGCACATAGGCGCCGCGCAGGCCATGCTCGGCAATCCAGTGGTTGTGCAGGAGAGGCGAGCGCGAGTGCGCGACGGGCCAGCCCATGACGCCAGCGAGTCGGTAAGGTTGATCGTTTGCCATGTCCGGAAAAATCTGGGGCTGAAAATTACTATCAAAAAAATAGCGCCCCGCACACATTCCATGTGGGCTGGGGCGCTATTCTGTCGGAAATTTCCCGTAGGGCCGCCCCAAGGGAAATTAGTCCCCTTGGGGGGGGGGGGCAGCGACCCGCGCAGCGGCGGAGCGTGGGGGTCACATTACAGCGTATCGGTGAAGCTGCGCAGCTTGTCCGAGCGGCTGGGGTGCTTGAGCTTGCGCAGCGCCTTGGCTTCGATCTGGCGGATGCGTTCGCGGGTCACGTCGAACTGCTTGCCCACTTCTTCCAGGGTGTGGTCGGAGGTCATCTCGATACCGAAACGCATGCGCAGCACCTTGGCTTCGCGTGGGGTCAGGCTGTCCAGAATGTCCTTGACCACATCGCGCAGGCCAGCCTGCATCGCGGCTTCCATAGGCGCGGTGTTGGCGCTGTCTTCGATGAAATCGCCCAGGTGGCTGTCATCATCGTCCCCGATCGGTGTTTCCATCGAGATCGGCTCTTTGGCGATCTTCATGATCTTGCGGATCTTGTCCTCAGGAATCTCCATGCGCTCGGCCAACACCGATGCATCAGGCTCAAAGCCGAATTCCTGCAAGTGCTGGCGGCTGATGCGGTTCATCTTGTTGATGGTTTCGATCATGTGCACCGGGATACGGATGGTGCGCGCCTGGTCCGCGATGGAGCGGGTGATGGCCTGGCGAATCCACCAGGTGGCGTAGGTCGAGAACTTGTAGCCGCGGCGGTATTCAAACTTGTCCACGGCCTTCATCAAACCGATGTTGCCTTCCTGGATCAAGTCAAGGAACTGCAGGCCGCGGTTGGTGTACTTCTTGGCAATCGAGATCACCAAACGCAAGTTGGCCTCGATCATTTCTTTCTTGGCTGCACGCGAGGAGTACTCGCCTTCGTTCATGCGTTTGTTGATGTCTTTCAGCTGATCCAGGGGCACTACGACCTGGGATTGCAGGTCCATCAACTTTTGCTGCAGGTCCTGCACCGGCGGAATGTTGCGTCCCATGACGGCTGCCCAGGGCTTGCCAGATGCGGCCTGCTTCTCGATCCACTTGAGGTTGAGCAGGTTAGAGGCAACCTTGTTGCCTGCCTTGTCACGGCCACTGAAATCAGCAATGAAGTTTTCTTGCGGGTAGCCGCACTTGTCCACAATGATGCGGCGCAGCTCGCGCTCCTTCTTGCGCACATCGTCAACCTGACCGCGCACCATGTCGCACAGCTTCTCAATCGCCTTGGCGGTGAAGCGGATGGTCATCAGCTCTTCGCTCAGGGCTTTTTGCGCCTTCACGTAGGCAGGCGTACCGTAGCCTTCCTTGTCGTAGACCTTGTGCACCTTCTCGAAGAGTTCGCGCATCTTGTCGAAGCGTTCCAGCGCCTGCTTCTTCAGTTCTTCGAGCTTCTTGGTCAGCGCCTTGGAGCCGCCTTTGCCGTCGTCATCGTCGGCTTCGTCGAACTCGTCAAAGTCTTCTTCGGCCACATAGTCGTCGGCCTCGTTGGGATTGGAGAAGCCGTCCACGATGGTGGTGATGACGACTTTGCCTTCGCGGATGTCTTCGCCCAGGCGCAGAATCTCGGCAATCGTGGCAGGGGACGCGGAGATCGCTTCCATCATGGCCATCAAGCCGCCTTCGATACGCTTGGCGATTTCAATTTCACCTTCGCGCGTCAGCAGCTCGACCGTGCCCATTTCGCGCATGTACATGCGCACGGGGTCGGTGGTGCGGCCGAATTCACTGTCCACCGTGGACAACGCGGCTTCGGCCTCTTCTTCGGCTTCTTCCACCGTAGCGGCGGTAGACACGTTGTTGTTCAGCAGCAGGGTTTCTGCGTCAGGGGTCTGCTCGTATACCGCCACGCCCATGTCGTTCAACATGGAGATCACGACTTCGAGGGTTTCTGCATCCACCAACTTGTCGGGCAAGTGGTCGGAAATTTCGCCGTGGGTCAGGTAGCCGCGGGTCTTGCCCAAGGTGATCAGGGCCTTGAGGCGGGCACGGCGCTTGGCCATGTCTTCTTCGGACAGCACGGTTTCGTCCAGACCGAATTCTTTCATCAAGGCGCGTTCTTTCGCCTTGCTGATCTTCATGCGCAGCGGTTTGACCTTCTCGCCCGGCGTAGCTGCCGCTTCGGGTTCTCCGACCAGGTCAGCTTCGATGTCCGACATGTCCATGTCATCACCGCTGGACTCTGCCGCGGCCTTGGGCTTGCGGCCACGCTTGGCGCCGGTGGCTGCCTTGGCCGGGGCGCTGGATTCAGCGGCTGCAGCTTTGGGCGGACGGCCAGCTTTCTTCTTGGCTGGAGTTTCTGCGGCGGCCAATAGCGCGTCGGCGGCCTCTTTTAACTGGGCGGCTTTGGATTTGGTTGCGGGCACGGGGGAGGCTTTCTTATCGGTCTTCGGGGCGGACTTGCTGGCAGCCTGGACAGGCTTGGCAGATTTTGAAGCGGGCATGCAAAAACCTCAGGTCAACAAAAAAACAGGCAAACAGATCAGGCACCAGCTACATCACGCAATGGGCGAAGTAGGTGGCAAGACGGGGCAGGAATACCCCTATGGCAAGATGGGAGGGCGATCATTTGGGGTGCAGTCCTTGCGGTGAGGTGGCCGGTTGTGACTTGGTGTCAACGTGTGGCCTAGCCCGGAGGTGCTGCTGTCGCTCTTGCCGAAATAATCCAGCATTATAGTTTGCAAATGTTTTTATTCAATGGTGTTGTGCTGGTTGTGGCCTTGTTGGCAGGTGGGCCGTGGGCTTTTGCACAATCCCAGCCGCCCGTATTGCAAGCTTTGACAGAGTCATTGCCGCCGCTGAATTACGAGAACGACGGCAAGATCACTGGGTTTGCCAGCGAGCTGCTGGACCTGATGGCAGCTGAGGCCGGAATTACCCTGCAAAAACAGCTACTGCCCTGGGTGCGGGCTTACGACCGCGCTACCAAACCGGGGGATACGGTGTTGTACTCGCTGGTGCGCACGCCGGAGCGCGAGTCGCTGTTTCGGTGGGTAGGACCGATCGGGTCGCGGCGTATTTCTCTTTACAAGTGGTCAGATCGCCAAGATATCCAGCTTAAATCGTTGGAGGACGCCCGGGCCTATCGCATTGGCACCACGCTGGAGTCCGCTGCGACCAAAAATCTCATCAAGCAGGGTTTTGTGCCTATGCCACTTGATGGCGCTGCTTCCGGGCTCGAACTGGGGGTTAATGACGAGCAGAACATGCGCAAGTTCATCGCCAAGCGCTTTGACCTGCTGGTGTCTCTGGACTGGGCTGCGGCCTACAACGCCAAAAATGCCGGTATGGACCCCGCACAACTGGTTCCTGCCTTGGTGCTGGATGAGAGTTTGAGCTATTGGTATGGCCTGAACCTCGCGGTCGACCCCGAGGTGGCCAAACGACTCAATGCTGCTTTGCAGAAGGTGCGCAACGACGGGCGCTACACCCAACTGCGACAAAAGTACCTGCTCAAGGCCAGTAAGTAGTACCGCTCGCAGGCACTGAGAGTGCTCAGCCCGCGGCTGCCGCGTTGGGCTGCACCGCCAGCTCCAGCTGCTTGCGGCGCAGCTGCAGTTCCCGGTAGCGCTGCAGGGCGCTGGCATCGTGGCTGGCGGCTGCAATGGCCTCAGTTTCCAGTTCCTTGATGCGGTCAATCAACATGCGGTTGAGCAGGTCACGCAGCTCGGGGCCGGATTCGGCCAGCGGCTCGGTCGACACTGTGGGGCCGGCCATGAGGCGCAGCGCCAGGTCTTCTGCCGGATGACCCACGATGGCATCGCGCAGGGTGCCGCGTGATACCGGGCCATGTTCGTGCAGCTGGCCCTCCAGCCAAACAAACAAATCCCCATGGGGTGAGGGCAGCTCACACAACAAACCATGGTCTTCGCTGGTCAGCACTTCCCACAGCTCGCTGTGGCTCAGCAAAATGCGGGCGGCGTGGTCGGCCCGGCTGTCGATCTTGGCGCGCGGGCCACTGGGGCGGGGTTCGCGCGCGCCAAAGCGGCTGCCACCTTTGCCTTCCCACTTACCCTCCCATTTGCCACTGCGTGGCGTCCAGCCGTCTTTCTTCCAGTCGCTTTTCTTCTTCCACTCTTCTTGGGGAATCCAGGGCTCCGATGGTTCCTCGTAGGCATAGTGGCCGTCGTCGGGCGGACCGTCGTAGGAGGGCGCCGGGGCCGAAGCGGCTTTGCGGCGCTGCGGCTCAGTCGCCGGCTTGCCGCCCGTACTGGCCCACAGCGCGCCCAGTTCTGCACTGCTGAGCTGCACCAGGCTGGCGATTTCGGCCAGCAGCTGCAGCTTGAGCGCGCCATCAGGCAGCTGCATCCACAGTGGCTTGGCGTTGCTGGACATATGGGCACGGCCCTCGGCCGTACTCAGGTCGCAGCCCTCCTGGGCGGCTTCTACCAAAAAGCGGCTCAGCGGCGTGGCCTTGGACACGTAGTCGGCAAAGGCCTCCTTGCCGTGGGCGCGGATGAAGCTGTCGGGGTCGTGCTCGGCAGGCAGGAACAGGAACTTGATGCTGCGCACATCGGTGGCAAAGGGCAGGGCGCCGTCCAGCGCCTTGCGTGCGGCGCGTCGGCCTGCAGCGTCGCCGTCGAAGCTGAACACCACGGCGTCGGTAAAGCGGAACAGCTTTTGCACATGCTCGTTGGTGCAGGCCGTACCCAGTGTGGCCACAGCATTGGGAAAGCCCAGCTGCGCCAGCGCCACCACGTCCATGTAGCCTTCGGTCACCAGCACATAGCCAAACTCGCGCAGGGAACTGCGCGCCTCGAACAGGCCATAGAGCTCGCGGCCCTTGCTAAACACCGGCGTTTCCGGGGAGTTGAGGTACTTGGGCTTTTCGTCGCCCAGCACGCGGCCGCCAAAGCCGATGCACTCGCCTTTGATGTTGCGGATCGGGAACATCACGCGGTCGCGGAAGCGGTCGTAGCGCTTTTCCTCGCCACCGTTTTCGGCTTCGTGCAGGATGACCAGGCCGCTCTCGATGAGCAGCGGGTCGTCGTATTGCGGGAAGATGCTGGCGAGGCTGCGCCAGCCTTCGGGCGCGTAGCCCAGGCCGAATTGCTTGGCGATTTCGCCCGGACAGGCCCCGGCCCTTCAGGTACTCGATGGCCCGCGGCGACTCTTTGAGGCCGCGCTTGTAGGCGTCGCCGGCTTTTTCCAGCACGCTGGTCAGGGTGTTCTGTTTCTGGCGTTGTTCCTGCGCGCGGGCACGGTCCTGCGGGCTGCCTTCTTCCTCGGGTATCACCATGCCGTACTGGCCGGCCAGGTCCTTCACCGCTTCGATGAAGGTCATGCCCGCGTGGTCCATCAGGAAGCTGATGGCATTGCCATTCTTGCCGCAGCCAAAGCAGTGGTAGAACTGTTTGGTGGGGCTGACCGAGAACGAGGGCGACTTCTCGCCATGGAAGGGGCACAGCCCCATGAAATTGGCGCCGCCCTTCTTGAGCTGCACATAGCGGCCCACAATCTCCACCACGTCCGTGCGCGCAAGCAGTTCCTGGATGAAGGTTTGAGGGATGGCCATGGAAGGATTGTAGGAAGCTATGGTTTATATAGCTGCCCGGGCATATTCCACGGGGGCCCGGCGCGGAATGGCCGGAACGGTTCTGGAACTGCTATGGTTTATATAGCTATTCGCGCATATTCCATGGGGTCTAGGTGCCAATTTGGCATCTAACTGTACCGGTTCAGTCGCCCAGCACCACACCCTCACGGCGCGGGTCGGCGCCACCAAAATAGCCGTCCGGCGTGCGCTGGATGGCCTGCAGTCCACTGGGCATGGGGATTTCCACCACCGTGTGGCCACGCGCCTTCAGGGCCGATACGGTTGCCGCAGCAAAGCGTTTTTCTTCCAGCAGCGTGGGGCCGTTCAGCGAGGCGAAGTTGGGCAGGTCAATCGCCTGCTGGGTGTTCAGGCCCCAGTGCAGCACGCCGTACAGCGTCTTGGCCGTGAAGTGGATGATGAGCGCGCCGCCTGGGCTGCCGCCGCTCATCACCAACTGGCCGGTGGCTTTGTCAAACACCAGTGTGGGCGACATGCTGGAGCGTGGGCGCTTGCCGGGCTCCACGCGGTTGGCAATCGGTAGGCTGTCTGCCCCGGTGGGCACAAAGCTGAAATCGGTGAGCTGGTTGTTCAGCAAAAAGCCGCCGACCAGACCCACACCGCGGTTCACCATTTGGCGCGAGCCCCAAGCGTCTTCGATGGTGGTGGTCATGGCCAGCGCGTTGCCATAGGCGTCCACCACCGAGATGTGTGAGGTGCCGTACTCCACCTGATGGGGCATGGGCGCGTGGGCCAGGGGCGCGGCGCCCGGGTTGCCGGGCGTTGCCGCTTTCATGCTCTGGCCTGTGGGGCTGGCATCAATCGCTTGGGCGCGGCGGGCCAGGTAGCTTGGTGCCAGCATGCTCTGCCAACTGCCTGCAGGCGGCTGCACAAAGGCCGGGTCGGCCACAAACTGCGCGCGGTCGGCAAAGGCCAGGCGGGAGGCTTCGGTGTAAAGGTGCAACCAGTCGGCGCTGGGCAGGCCTTGCGCCAGAGGCATGCGGTCTGCGGGTGTGTGGTCCAGCAACTTGAGGATCTGCCCAATGGCAAGGGCCCCAGAGCTGGGGGGCGGCATGCCGCAGATGCGGTAGTCCCGCGCCGTGGCAGGGACGGCGTAGTCAAAGCACAGCGGCTCGCGCACCAGCGGCTGGTAGCGGGCCAGGTCTTGGGTGCTGAGCGTTCCGGGGTTGCTGGGGTGGCCGTGCACCTTGCGGGCGATGGCCTGCGCCACCTCGCCTTGCAGCAAGGCTGCAGGCCCCTGGTCGGCAATGCCTTGCAGCACGGCAGCCAGCTCCGGGTTGCGCAGCACATGGCCGGCGGGCCAGGGCTTGCCAGCCGTATCGTAAAAATAGGTGGCGGCCACCGGGTCTTTTTTCAGGTGCGGCTCGCTGGCCAGCAGCGTGGCCATGCGCGGGCTGATGGCAAAACCCTGGGTGGCCAATGTGATGGCCGGCGTGAACAGCTGAGCCCAGGGCAGGCGCCCGTGTTGCTGGTGGGCCTGGGCCAGCATGGCTACGGCACCCGGCACGCCGACCGAGCGGCCACCCACCACGGCATCTGCAAATTTGAGGGGCTGGCCGCTGTCGTCCAGAAAGAGCCTCGGTGTGGCGCCCGCAGGCGCGGTCTCGCGGCCGTCAAAGGCCTGCGTGCGTCTTGCCATCAAAGTGCAGCAGAAATGCGCCGCCGCCAATGCCGCTGCTTTGTGGCTCCACCAAGGCCAGCACCATTTGCACCGCAATGGCCGCGTCCACCGCGCTGCCACCGGCGCGCAGCACCTGCTGTCCGGCGTCGGTGGCCAGCGGGTTGGCAGCGGCCACTGCGTATCTGCGCGTAGCCCAGCCGGGTTTGGCGGTGTTGCCACTGGCACCTTCGGGTTGAACTGGCACCGCGTAGTGCAAGGCCCGGGGGGCGCTGGCGCAGCCCGCCAGTGTGACAGCCAGCAGCGCCGCGCTGCACAGGGTGCGGAGGGGTATGGGGAATATGGTGTTTTTAAGCAAAATCTTGATTTCCAAGTCGAATTGCGACACCTCTGAGCGCAGTACGAAGGGCTGAGGATGGAGTGAATTGGTTAGCCTTTTGGTTCCTACACCGACAGGTTTGCCAATGACCCACAACCACCTCAGCCCAAGTGAACGCTACCAGATTCAAGCCTGGCTTGAACTTGATTTGACTAAATGCCAGATCGCCCTGCGCTTGGGCCGTCACCGCAGCACCATCTACCGCGAACTTCAACGATGCGAAGGTGCCTACAACGCCCAACGCGCCCAGAGTCATCGCAGTGGCTGCGCCCTACGCTGTGCCGCCAATGCTCCACGCTACACCCCTGCAGTGTGGAAGCATGTGCGCAAAGCAATGACCCAGTCTTACTGGTCGCCTCAGCAGATTGCAGGGCGCGCGCAGTTCACAGCATCCTTGGCACCGGCTTGCAGTAGTCCTGACATGCCCAGCATGCAGACCATTTATGCATGGGCTGCCCGGGTGTGGCCCAAGCGAGATGATCGACCTCTGCGGCGTGCCCGTCCCAACCGTCGGTGCAAGACAGGGCCTCTGAGCGTGTTCGGCTGGGCTCGCTCGGTGCAACCCATCGCTCAACGCCCGCTCCAGGTGCGCCAGCGCCTGCAGGTGGGGCATTGGGAGATAGACACCATGATGGGCATGCGCGGGGGTTACAAGGCCCGCTTGCTGGTGTGCGTGGAGCGCAGTAGCCGATACACCAGGCTGGTCTTGCTAGATAACGGATTGCCAGAAACGACTGCGGTTGCAGTGCACCAACGTCTGTTGGGTGATGCGCGCTGGCCGGTTTTGAGCATCACCACTGACCGGGGTAGTGAGTTCGCCAAGTTACACACAGTGGTTGAGCACGAGCGTTTGTACGTGTGTGATGCGCAGCGGCCCAATCAGCGTGGTACCAATGAGAACACCATAGGACTGATACGCCAGTTCATCCCAAAGGGCGAGCCATTGAGTCTGCAAACGCCAGCTTCAATTGCCCGCATTGAGCGTTTGCTCAACTCAAGACCGCGCGCCTGTTTGGGCTTCAAAACCCCTGCTGAGGTACTCTCGGGCCTGCGCAACCAATGTCGCGATTCGAACTAGAAATCAAGAAATAGGCCTCTAGCGCTTATGGAATATGCGCGAGCAGCTACTAAAGTAATAGCGCCTACTTGGCTTTGGGCAAGCGGCCCAGCAGGTAGAACTCGGGGTTGGGCATCATGCTGGTCACATTGGCCATGCGGTTGCTCAGGCCAAAGAACGCGGTGATGCCGGCGATGTCCCAGATGTCTTCGTCGTCAAAACCGTGGGCGTGCAGCGCGACAAAGTCGGCATCTTCCACCGTGTGGCTCTCCAGGCAAACCTTCATCGCAAAGTCCAGCATCGCGCGTTGGCGCGGTGTGATGTCGGCCTTGCGGTAGTTCACCGCCACCTGATCCGCCACCAGCGGCTTCTTCTCGTAAATGCGCAAGATAGCCCCGTGCGCTACCACGCAATACAGGCACTGATTGGCGGCGCTGGTGGTCGTGATGATCATCTCGCGCTCGCCTTTGGTCAGGCTGCTGCCTTCGCGCAGCATGAGTGCATCGTGGTAGGCAAAGAAGGCGCGCCATTCGGCCGGGCGGCGGGCAAAGGCCAGGAACACATTGGGCACAAAGCCCGACTTTTCCTGCACCTCCAGAATCTTGGCGCGGATGTCTTCGGGCAGGGTGTTCAGGTCGGGCAGGGGGTAGCGCGGGGTGGCCATGGGTGTCTCCTGTTTTTGTAAAAGCTATCGCTGTCATTCGTTCAATTGAATGTACATGCGGGGCGCAGATTCCTACCATTCATCCTACTGCGAACCTTCTCGCGCAACCGGAGCAATCACATGGCATCAATTCAGAAAACCCTCGGTCTCTCCATTTGGAGCAGTGGCCTGCTGGTCACCTTGGCCAATCTGGCGCAGTGGCACGGCGGCTGATGCCGCAGCTACCATCACGGGCATTGCCACCTCTGCCCTGATGGAGCCTCCCATGCCGCTGGACCCCGACCGTTTGCCCCTCTCCACCCAACCCGAGGCCTTTGACAAGGGCTTGGCCATGCGCACCCAGGTGATGGGGGAGGCGTTTGTGGAGGCTGCCTTTGCCAATGCCACGCCATTCACCGCGCCGATTCAGGAGCACATCACCCGTGCGGCGTGGGGCGATGTGTGGCAGCGCCCGGGGCTAGACTTGAAAACCCGCAGTCTGATCACCGTGGCCATGCTGACCGCGCTGGGCAAACAAAACGAATTGAAGGGCCATCTGCGCGGCGCGCTGAACAACGGCGCGACGGCGGCCGAGATTCAAGAGGTGCTGCTGCACGCCGCGGTGTACTGCGGCGTGCCCACATCTGTGGAGGCATTTCGCACCGCCAACGAGGTCGTTGGCGGCCAAGTCTGAGCCTGGGCCTGGGCCTCGGCAAAGGGCTTTGCGCCCCAGCCTTTAGTTGGCGCTGGGTTCCGCCGCTGCTTCTTGGGCCACGAACGACGAGGTGAGGGCGCCGGCCAGCAGCTGCGACATGTCGCCCCCGCTCTTCAGGCCCACTTCTCCCAACAACGCATCCACCACCGGCGCATTGGTGCGGTAGCGCAAGGCACTGGCTACCACCTGGTCGCTCAGGCCACCACCGGACGCACCACCCTGTGCATCGTTGGCTGAGTTGCCGCCGCTGGAACCCGACAAACCGCCCACTTCGGCAATACGGATGGAGTCGATGTTGAGCAGCGGCTTCACGCTTTGTTCCACGATGGCGGGCAGCGCCGCCAACACGGCCAGGCGCACCTGCAGGGCAATCTGCTCGGCGGACAGTTCGTTTTGCGCCTGGTTCTTTTTCACCAGCGCTTCTGCGGTGGCGTTGCCTTCGGCAATCGTGCCCTCGGCGCGCAGCACCGAGGCATCGCGCTCGCCCTGGGCGTCCATGCGGGCGGCTTCGGCCTTGTGGGTGGCGGCTTCTTTTTCGGCTTCGGCGGCCACCACCAGGCTGATGGCAGACTCCTTGGCCTTCTCTTCGGCGCGCACCACGGTCACTTGTTTGTTGCGGTTGGCCACTTCCACCTGGCGGGCGGTTTCCACCGCTTCTTCGGCGGCCACGGCCTTGGCGCGCGCCTCGTCGGCCAGGGCCTTGGCGGCGGCTTCGTCCTTGGACTTGTTGGCCACCAAAATGTTTTGTTCCTGGCCACGCATGGTCACGGCGGCCTTGGCCTGCACATTGGCCTCTTCGGTGACGCGGTTGGCCTCGATGCGGTTGGTCTGGATTTCGCGGTCGGCCGCAATCTTGGCGGACTCCGCATCCTTGCGGGCCGAGGCCTCGGTAGCGGCAATGGCCGACTGCTGGTTGGCGGTCAGCGTGGCAATGTCCTGCTCAGTGTTCAGGCGCACCTCTTCGGTCTGCTTGCGCAGGGACTGTTGCAGGCGCGTGGCCTCCAGGTTTTTGGTCTCGATGGCGACTGCGGTGTCCTGCTCAATGTCGTTCACATTCTTGCGGCGCGCTTCGGTCTCGCGCGTCAGCACCAGCAGACCTTCGGCGTCAAAGGCGTTGGACGGATCGAAGAATTGCTTCTGGGTCTGGTTCAGGGCGGTCAGGGACACACTCTCCAGCTCCAGGCCGTTTTTGGCAATGTCCTCGGCCACCACCTGCTGCACCTGTTGCACAAACTGGGCGCGCTGGGCGTTCAGGTCGTACATGGGCATCTTCACGGCCACGGCGCGCAGCGCGTCCACAAACTTGGCTTCCACCTGGGCCTTGAGCTCGGGCGGGGCCATGGTCAGGCGGCCCAGGGTTTGGGCGGCGTTGGCAACCGACTCTTCATCGGCCTTCACCCGCACGTAAAACTCCACCTTCACGTCCACGCGCAGGCGGTCCGCGGTGATCAGGGATTCGCGGCCTTGTTTGTCCACCTCCAGGCGCAGCGTGCGCATATTGACCTCCACAATCTCGTGGATACCGGGGATGACAAACGCGCCGCCGTTGAGCACCACCTTCTGGCTGCCCGCGCCCGTGCGCACAAAGGCTTTTTCTTTGCTGGAGAGGGTGTAGAACTTCAGGCCCACAAAACCCAGCGTGGCGATGATCAGCACGGCGCCCAGAATGGTGCCAACGATGCTGAAAAGGGGGCTCAGGGCGCCCAGAATCTCGTTCATATCTCAGTTCTCTTTCTTGGTAGTGATAGGTGCAAGGCGGGTGTTTATTTGCTGACCCGGTACAGCGCAATAGAGACACGCTCGGCCACTGTGAGTACCTCGCCCGCGGTGTAGGTCACATCGGGCAGAGTGGGTTCCACCATCAAGGTGTGGGTGGCGCCATAGCGGTCGGTAAAGCTGGCGGCACCGGCATAGCCCTGGCTCGCTTGCGGGCTGTTCAAGGTGACACGCTGGCCAATAAAGCTGGCGGGCGACACCGCAGAGCTGTGCACCAGCTTGAGCCCAGACAGGGCCTTGCCCATGCTGCGCACCGCTGCCACAGCCCCCAGCAGCGAGAGGCCCACCACCAGCCAATTGGGCAGCGGCAGGCCCAGTGCGTGGGTCATTACGCCCTGCAACAACAGACCGCAGATGCCAAAACTCGCCAGCAAGCTGCAGATCACGATCAGCATAGGCAGCTCTTTGACCAGCAGCCAGTTGGTGAAGCTGGAGTCCGGCAGGGATTGGATGTCGATCAGTGAATCCAGCAGGTCCGACAAACCCGAGCCGGCCATGGCCGTAAGCGTCACCTCCACGGTCAGGATCACGATGACGGCCAACAGGGCACCAGTGAATGGCACATAGGCCGGCGAGAGGAGAAGGGCAAGGCTGTCCATGGGAACTCGGTGAAGTGGGTGGCTACGGGGCGGCGGGCGAGGGCATTCTGTCGCGCTTTGCAGGGGGCGTCATCCCCCAAACGGGTGATTTGAGACAAATATGGACAAGAAGCCCGTGGAATATGCGCAAGCAGCTATCTTTTATGGAGCAAAAGTGTTGTTTATCCGCGCGTTTCGCGCGCGGTCGCAGCCAGCAGGCCCAGCCCCATCGTGCCCAGCAAGACCCCGGCCACGCGGTTGGCGCCGGTTTTTCCACGCGCGTAGGCTTGGCGCACCCGCTGGCGGGAGAACAAGTACGCCAGCAATGTGTGCCAGAGCAAGGCGTTGCACACAATCATCACCACCGCGGCGGCTTGCAGCGTGTGGCTGGGCGCGTGGGGAAAGGACGCTGCAAACACGCTGCCAAAAAACAGCGCCGATTTGGGGTTGGTGATGTTGGTCAGAAAGCCCCGGCGAAACGCCGCCCAGCCCGACATGCTGGCGCCCGCACCGCCCAGCTCAGGGCCGCTGGCACGCCACAGGCGGCTGGCCACCCACAGCAAATACACGCCACCCACCACCTGCAGCCCCAGGCGCAGACTGGGGAAGGCGCTGAACACCGCATTCACCCCCAGAACGGCCGATGCTGACCAGATCGCCGCGCCCACCGTGATGCCCAGCGCTGCCCGCATGGCGTTGGCCTTGTGGTCGCTGGCTGCCAGCTGCGACACCAGCAGCACATTGGCGCCGGGGCTCATCATGGCCGCAACGTGAAGGACCCAGATGGTGGCAAGGGTGGTGAGCATGGGTTTCCTGCAAAAAGAATGCTGCGCCAGCGTGGCGCGGTGGCAGCACTCTACACCGGGGGTGCCCAGATCAGGTGCCCGAACGGCGGCGCGTGTGATATACACGGGCATGCCCTTTGCTTTTGCACGTTTGTCCCGTGTAGCACCTGCGAAGCGGCATTCAGGGGAACACCATGAAATCTGTCAAGAGCATGTACAAGGCCGCAGTTTCTTTCACCATCGCCGGATTGCTGGGCTTTTGTCTGGCCCAGGCGCCTGCGGCATGGGCGCTGGACGTGCCCACCGAGCCGGTGGTACTCACCGTGTCAGGGCAGGTCAGCATCACCAATGCGGGCAAGACTGCGGTCTTCAGCATGGCCATGCTCGCCAAGCTGCCCCAGCGTACCGTGGTCACCAAATCGCCCTGGTACCCGGCGGGTGCCGAATTCACCGGGCCGCTGCTGCGCGACGTACTGGCCGCCGCCGGTGCCAAGGGCAACAAGATCGTGGCGGTGGCCCTCAATGACTACAAAACCGACATTCCGTTTGATGACGCCACCCAGCACGACGTGATTCTGGCCCGGCTGATGAATGGCAAGCCCATGCCGGTGCGCGAGAAGGGGCCACTGTTTGTGGTCTACCCGCTGGATGCCAAGCCCGAACTCCAGTCGCAGATCTACTACAACCGCTCGGCCTGGCAGCTGGCACGACTCATCGTGCAGTAAGGCCGCCCTACATAGAAGCGAGGGCGGCGAATGAAGCACAGCAAGTGGCTGATGGCGCTGATCATGGCGGGCCTGGCAGGCCTGTACCTGGCCATTGGGGTGGTGCAATACCGCCAGGACGAGAGCCTCAAGCGCGTGACGCTCAAGAGTGACCGTGAGGCGTTGTGGACCTTCTTCCAACTGGAGAGCGAGTACCTGCGTTTTGGCAACGCGCTGACCCAGCGCGTCTTGTCGCCCGAGAGCATCACCATGGAGCAGCTGCAGCTGCGCTATGAAATTTTTGTCAGCCGCACCAGTGCGCTGGAACGCACCGATATGCAGGGCCTGATCCATGACCAGCAGCTGCTCCAGGACGCTCTGGCCTCGCTCAAGGCCTTCATGGCACTGGCCGACCGCACCTTGGGCAATGCCGATGCCCGGCGCATGCCCGACCCCGCTGGCCTGCTAGAGCTGAAAGAACGGCTGGACGCCCTGAAAGACCCCATCCGGGACCTGACGGTGGAGGCCGGGCAGTCTTCGGCCCTGACGGTGGATGCGCGCACCGCGGAGGTCCAGACGCATCTCACCACCAATGCGGCGCTGACGGGATTCCTGTGTGGACTCACCCTCCTGTTCGCCTTGGCCACCTGGCGCCAGAACCGCCAGCGCATTGCGGCGCAGGCCGAGTCCATGCGCAGCCAGATGGAGTTGGCCGGTGCTGCTGCCCGACTGGAAAAAGATGCGGCCTTGCGCGCGGCCGAGGAGCAGCTGCGCGAAATCACCGAGGCCTTGCCGCTGGCGATTTTTCGGGCCCGTCGCGGTACCGATGGGCGCCTGAGCTTCACCTACTTCAGCCACCAGATCGAAGCCCTGTGGGGCGTGGTGCCGCAAGCCATCGTGGCTGACACGGCGGCCTTCTTCAGCCGCGTGCATGTGGATGACAGCCGCCAGCTGCAGGCCTTCGGAGCGGCCGCCGCCCAGACGCTGGAGCCCTGCAACCTGGACATGCGGGTGGGCGAGCCGGGCGGCACCCCGCACTGGGTCAACCTGGCCGCCACGCCCAAGCGCGAGGTGGATGGCAGCACCCTGTGGACCGGCTTTGTGCGCAGCATTGACGAGCTCAAGCAACGCGACGAGGAGCGCAAGGCCATGGAAGCCCACCTGGCTGCCCAGGCCAGTTTCCAGAGCGCGCTGGTGGACACCATTCCGTATCCCGTGTTTCTACAAAGGGGCTGACGCGCGCCTCTTGGGGGTGAACCGGGCCTACGAGCGTGTGTTTGGTGTGCACCGGGAAAGTTTGCTGGGCAAACGGGTGCTGGACCTGGAGTACCTGCCACCCGAAGACCGGCAGGCCTACCAGGCTGAGGACGAAGCCATCATCGCCACCATCGGGCAGGTCCAGCGCGAAATGGTGATGCCCTTTGCCGACGGGCGCTTGCACGAAACGCTGTACTTCGTGTCCGGTTTTGCGGGGGCTGACGGGGCGCCTGCCGGGCTGGTGGGCACCTTTGTGGATGTGGCCGAGCAAAAAGCGGCTGAGCGCGCCATTGCCGAGGCCGCGCAGGAGCAGCGTGTGATTTTCGAGGCGGTGAGCCTGGGCGTGTTGCTCACGGTGGACCGCAAGATCAAGCGCTTCAACAGCGCCATTGAAATCATGTTCGGTTTTGGTGGCGATGCCTTGTTGGGGCAGTCCACCGAAGTGCTGTTTGCCAGTCCCGAGGCCTACGCGCGTGCCGGTGAAGAGGCCTATCCCAAGATTTCCAAGGGTGAGCTTTACGAGGCACAGCAACAGTACCAGCGGCTCGATGGCAGCCTGTTCTGGGCCAGCGTCCATGGGCGCGCACTGAACACGGAGCACCCTGAGTGGGGCACGGTGTGGGTGTTCGAAGACATCACGGCGGACCGCGAAGCTGCGGCAGAACTGCAGCGTGCGAAGGAGGCGGCCGATGCCGCCAGCCAGGCCAAAGGAGACTTTTTGGCCAACATGAGCCACGAGATCCGCACGCCGATGAACGCCATCATCGGCATGTCGCACCTGGCCCTCAAAACCGAGCTCACGCCGCGCCAGCACGACTACATCAGCAAGATCCAGCAGTCGGGCCAGCACCTGCTGGGCATCATCAACGACATTCTTGACTTCTCCAAGGTGGAGGCGGGCAAGCTGTCGATGGAACGCATTCCGTTTGAGCTGGACAAGGTGCTTCAGAACGTGGCCACCGTGATTGTGGACAAGGCCAGTGCCAAGGGGCTGGAGCTGATTTGCGACGTGGCGCCTGAGGTGCCGCAAAGCCTGATTGGTGACCCGCTACGCCTGGGGCAGGTGCTCATCAACTACGCCAACAACGCCATCAAGTTCACCGAAAAAGGCGAGATCAGCATCGCAGTGCGCCTGAAAGAAGGCTCGGACAACGAAGCCTTGCTGCGCTTTGAGGTGCGCGACACCGGCATTGGCCTCACCCAGGAGCAGATGGACCGCCTGTTCCAGAGCTTCCAGCAAGCTGACACCTCCACCACCCGCAAATACGGCGGCACCGGCCTGGGCCTGGCCATCAGCAAGAGCCTGGCCGAGCTGATGGGCGGCGCCGTGGGTGTGGAGAGCGAACATGGCAAGGGCTCCACCTTCTGGTTTACGGCGCGGCTGGGGTTGGGTGAGGCGCAGGCCCAGCTGCACCTCTCGCGCCACGACATCCAGAGCCGCCGCGTGCTGGTGGTGGACGACAGCGAGCGCGCCGCTGCGGTGCTGGCGCACCTTCTCGGCACCATTGGTTTTGCCGTGGAGTCGGCCTATTCGGGGCGCGAGGCTATCGAGAAGGTGCGCCAGGCCGCTGCGCGCGGCCAAGGCTTTGACATCCTTATGCTGGACTGGCAGATGCCCGAGATGGACGGCATTGAGACCGCGCAACGCATCCGGGCCCTGGGGCTCACGCCTGCGCCACATCCCATTATGGTGACGGCCTATGGCCGCGAAGAAGTCATCAAGAGTGCGCAGGAAACCGGCATTGATGATGTGCTGATCAAGCCGGTTAACGCGTCGGTGCTGTTTGACACCATGCTGCGTGTGCTGGGCCATGCCAGCGCGAAGGCCATCGCGCCGTATCCGATGCACTCCGCATCGGACCTGGGCCTGCTGGCACCTTTGCGTGGTGCGCGGGTGCTGGTGGTGGAGGACAACGACCTGAACCAGCAAATTGCCCAGGAGCTGCTGGGCGATGCCGGCTTTGTGGTGGACGTGGCCGACAACGGCCGCATTGCGGTGGACAAGGTGGTGGCTGCCTTGGCGGCCCAGGTGCCCTACGACTTGGTCTTCATGGACATGCAGATGCCGGTGATGGACGGGGTGAGCGCGACTGAAGAGATTCGCCAGGATGCGCGCCATGCCGAGCTGCCCATTGTGGCCATGACCGCGAATGCCATGCAGGTGGACAAGGACCGGTGCCTGGCTGCGGGCATGAACGACTTTGTGACCAAGCCGATAGACCCCGATGCGCTGTGGCAGGCGCTGGCGCGCTGGATCCGCCCGCGCGCCGGGCTGGGCCTGGTGCCAGAGGGTGACGCAGCAGGGCCGCCGCAGGCACTGGTGGCGCCCTTGCCGCCCATGCCTTTTGGGGCGGAGAGTATGGCCATTCCGCGTGATATCCCGGGCCTGGACACCCAGCTGGGCCTGCGCCGCGTGATGGGCAAGGAGACGCTGTACATCCGCCTGTTGCGCAAGTTTGTAGCCGGCAACCAGAACGGACTGGAGCCGATTGCCCATGCGCTGGAGGCGGGCGACACAGCCACGGCCGAACGCCTGGCCCACACCCTGAAGGGCGTGGCCGGCAACATAGGCGCCAGCGACCTGCAGGCCGCCATGGCCCAGGTGGAGCGCGCCCTGCACGACCAGGAACCGACTGCACAAGTACAGGCCTTGATGGACCACCCCCGGCACCTGCTGGCCCAGTTGCTGACTGCTCTGGCGACTGCTCTGCCGCCAGAAGCCGTTGCTACTGCGAGCGCGGCGGTAGACCCCGCACAACTGGCCGAGGCCAGTCGCAAGCTGGCAGCCCTGCTGGCCGATGACGATTCCGAAGCGGCGGACGTGCTGCGCGAGCACGCGGCACTGTTGCGCGCCGCATGGGGGCCTGGCTTTCACGCGGTGGAAGCGGCGGTGGACGGCTTTGATTTTGAAGCGGCCTTGCAAGCCCTGAATAAGGCGGTGGCGCAGGCTGCCATGGACACATGAACCGGAATCCCAGGTTATGAACTCACTCGACTTCACCGAAAAATCCACCGTGCTGGTGGTGGATGACACCCCCGAAAACCTGAGCCTGATGGCCGCCCTGCTGAAGGATACCTACAAGGTAAAGGTAGCCAACCATGGCGAGAAGGGCCTGAAGATCGCCCAGTCGGACAACCCGCCCGACCTGATCTTGCTCGACATCATGATGCCGGACATGGACGGCTACGAGGTCTGCCGCCGCCTGAAAGAACACCCCGCCACCCGCGAGATTCCTGTCATCTTTTTGACGGCCAAATCCGAAATTGAGGACGAAAAGAAGGGCCTGGAGCTGGGGGCGGTGGACTACATCACCAAACCCATCAGTCCGCCCATCGTCATGGCCCGCGTGGCCACCCAGCTCTCCCTCAAGGCCAGTGCTGATTTTTTGCGCGACAAAAACGATTTTCTGGAGCAAGAAGTAGCCAAGCGCACCCAGGAGGTCATGGCCATCCAGGAGGTGACCATTCTGGCCATGGCCTCGCTGGCCGAAACCCGCGACTCCGACACCGGCAACCACATCCGCCGCACCCAGCACTACATGCAGGCGCTGGCGGAGCACCTGCAGTTGCACCCGCGCTTCTCGGCGTTTTTGACGCCCTACAACATCCAGATGCTGTTTCGCTCCGCGCCCCTGCACGACATTGGCAAGGTGGGCATACCCGACCGCATTCTGCTCAAACCCGGCCGCCTGACGCCCGAAGAGTTCGAGATCATGAAAACCCACACCACGCTGGGCCGTGATGCCATTGCCCACGCCGAAGAAGCGCTGGGCACGCGGGTGGAGTTTTTGAGCATGTCCAAAGAAATTGCACTTTCGCACCAAGAGAAGTGGAATGGCTCTGGCTACCCCGAGGGGCTGGCCGGCGATGCCATCCCCATCTCGGCCCGCATGATGGCGCTGGCCGATGTGTACGACGCGCTCATCAGCCGACGCGTCTACAAGGAGGGCATGTCGCACGAGGAGGCGGTGGCCATCATTGTGGAGGGCAGTGGCAGCCACTTTGACCCGGACATCGTGGACGGTTTCCTGCACGTGCAAGAGGTGTTCCGTGGCATTGCCCAGCGCTATGCCGATTCGGACAACGACCTGGAGCAAAAGGCCAGCTACGTTCAGGCAGCTACCGGGGACGGGACCACATAAGACGCGCACCGTCTCGTCGCGGTGCATTTTTGGTGTTTTCGGCCTCTAGCCCTCGTAGATTATGCGTGAGCAGCTCCTAATTCAATAGCGGTTTTGCTGCGGTCATTTGTTTTACCAAGGCTGTGTTCCGCTGGGTGACCTGGTCCATCTCGCCCACAGCCTCAGCAATCTGAGAGACGCGTGTCTGCCCCGCTAAACCTGCAGCCTCGTATCCACTTGCAACGCCTGCCAAATTCCACTCGCACTCGCATGTGCCGACATCAGCAGCTGCGCCCACTCGGCTTGCTCGGCCTGCCACACCCCGAGGCCGCGCTCAAACGCCTCTGGCATGGAGGCTAGCAGGCTCGCGACCCGCTGTGGCGCACGTTTGGCCATGGCCAGGGCCACCAGGCACCCGGCGGGCATATCGTCTGCGCCGGCATCCCGGGCGATGCCTTTGGCCAGAGTGCCCAGGCTGCCAATCAGCAGAGCCACATCGCAGCCCAGTGCCACCCAGGCGTCGCGCTGGGTATGCCAGGGTGCGGTGGGCACGGCCAGACTCAGTTGCTGGGCCACCATGGCCACGACCTTGGCACCGTGTTCCGGGCTTTGCGCCAGCGTACCGCCGACCTGAACAGCCAGCGCATCGCTGGCGCTGTGGGAAAGCCTTTGCAGTCCGCGCAACAGAGGGGTGGCAGATTCAGAGGCACCCAGTGTCTGCAGCCTGTGCGCACACCCTTGCACGTCGCTGCGCAGCCGCTCCAGCACATCGCGGGTGATGAGCACGGTGGCTGTGTCCACCAAGTCTTGTTTGGTGCAGCCCAAGTGCACATAGGGCACAGCGTCGGGGTTGAAGAGGCCGACGGTTTCCTTCAGGCTTTTCACCAGCGGGATGGCCAGGCTGCCCGCGCGCCCGCTGTCGCGCACGATCTTGGGTGCATCGAACAAATCCACCTTGCAGGTGCCGACGATGGAGAGGGCTGCCGAGGCCGGAATCACGCCGCACTGGGCCTGGGCCTGGGCCAGCGCGGCTTCCACGCGCAGCATGGCCGCCACAAAGCGCTGGGCGCCAAAGGACTCCAGCACCTCGGGCGGGTGCAGAAAATCGTCAAACACACTGCTCATGGCAGCTCAGCGCACGGCTTGTTTCAGGCGCAGCTGGTTGGGCAGCGGCACAGAGCGGCGCAATACGTCTTCACCCAGCCACAGGGCCGCGCGGCGCGCGCGCTGGGCCACGGTTTCCAGAGGCATCTGCTGGTAATCGTCGTTAAACACCTCAAAGCTGTAGTCGCCGCGGTAGCCCAGCTGGTGCAGCTTGAGCACCAGTTCAGCCAGGGCCTCGCTGTGCACGCCTTCGCCCGGGAACACGCGGAAGGTGCGCGCCGTGCTGATGCGCTCCTCCACGGTCTTGATCTCGTTCCACATGAAGTCCGCCAGTTGCACCAGAAAGATTTTGCTGGGGTCCAGGATCTCCAGGTCGTCCAGCGGGGTCTTGGTGGCGAACATGTGGAAGGAGTCAAAACCCAGGCCCAGGTTGGGCATGTCGGCTTCCATGATGAGGTCCCAGGCTTGCGGGAACTCATTGATGCTGCGGCCCCAAGACAGCGCCTCGAAAGCGATCTTGATGTTCATGGGGATGGCCAACATGGCCAGCTTGCGCAGGTCTTTCACCAACGTGGCGGTGTCGCCGGTGGCATGGGTGGAGGTGCTGGAGCAGGCCAGCATGACGCGGCAGTCCAGCGCCGCGCACATTTCCATCATGCTCTTGGCAATGTCCACCTTGTATTCGTGCAGGTGGCCGCTCAGGCCTTCAAAGTCGCGTAGCACCTGGAAGCCGGTGACGCGCAGGCCGCTGTCTTTCACCTCTTGCACGGCGGCCTGCCAGCCGTCGGGGTGGCCCACCAGGTCGCGGGCCAGCAGCATCACCTGGCTGAAGCCGGCCTCTTTCATGGCCGCCAGCTTGGCCTTGAGCGGCCCAGCCAGGGTGATGGTGTCCATGCCGAAGTCGTCAAACTTGCCGTCGAATTGGCTCATGGTGTTCAGCCTCGTGTGTGGTGAACCAGCTCAAACATGGCGTTGCCCATGGTGGGGCGGGTCAGCGCGCCCTTGCTGTCCTGCGTCGGGTCCTTGCTCGGCACAAAGTCCACGCCGCGCTGGCGCAACGCCGCCACCGTGGCCTGCACATCGGGGGTGCCCAGGCCCACGCGCTGGAAGCATTCGTCGTCTTCCACGTCCAGCACGCCAGGTTCGGGCTCAATCAGCTGCAGGTAAAAGGTCTTGCACGGGCTTTGCAGAATGCGGCCCTTGGGCAGGATGCCAAAGCGGGTTTCGGGCTCCAGCGCGGTGAAGCCGAACAAGGCGCTGTAGAACTCGGTCCAGTCGTCCACGCGGTCGTTACCGATGTACTGCACCACGCCAAAGAAGTGCAGGCCGGTGATGGCGGGCGGGAATTTGTCCACCGCAGGCACCTGCGTGAAGTCCACGTCGTAGATGGAGAACTCGCGGTGGCGGTCCACAAAGTAGATGCGGCTGTTGCCCACGCCGTGGATGGCGGGGATGTGCAGCTCCATCACCTCCACCTGCACCGGTACCGCCCAGGCGCCGCGGTCCAGTGCGCGCTGGTAGGCGGCCGATGCATCCTGCACGCGCAGGGCAATCGCGGCGATCTCGGGCTTCTCGGTCAGCGCAGCACCCCGGCCGTGCGCATTGACGATGACGTTCACATCGCCCTGGCGGTACAGCAGCACCTCGCGCGAGCGGTGGCGGGCAATCGGGCGAAAGCCCATAGCTTCGAGCACCTGGCCCAGCGCCTGCGGCTTGGAGGTGGCGTATTCGATGAACTCGATACCTTCGAGCCCCAGCGGGTTGGGGCCTTCGTCAATGTGTTCGCGGTCTGCGCCACTGGGGCGGGTGTTGCTGCCGTTCATGGGATCTCCCGAGGGGCAAGTAATTAGGCCGTCGCTGCCGGGGCTGCGCTGGCTTGGTGGGCGCCGCCCAAAAACAGGCGTTCGATATTCGGGTCGGCCAGCAATTCCGACGCCGGCTTTTGCAGCACCAGGCGGCCCGACTCCAGCGCGATGGCTTCGTCCGAAATCTTGAGTGCGCTCTTCACGTTCTGCTCCACCATCAGCACCGTGGTGCCCTGGTCGGCCAGCTTGCGCAAGAGTTTGAACACGTCAGCCACCACCATGGGCGAGAGGCCGATGGAGGGCTCGTCGATCAGGATGACCTTGGGGCGCAGCAGCAGGGCGCGGCCAATTTCCAGCTGCTTTTGCTCGCCGCCGGACAAGGCGGACGCTGCGGAGTGCAGGCGCTCTTTCACGCGCGGAAAGAATTCCAGCACTTCGGGAATGCGCTCGTGCGTGGTCTTCATGCCCAGCGTGATGCCACCCAGCTCCAGGTTCTCAAACACGCTGAGCTGGCCAAACAGGTTGCGCCCCTGCGGCACAAAGGCAATGCCTTGCGCCAGCAATTGCTTCTGCGTGGCGCCAGCCACGCTCACGCCGTCGAGCAAGATGTCACCCTGACGGGGTTTAAGCAAACCGAACAGCGCCTTGAGCACCGTGGACTTGCCCGCCCCGTTGGGCCCCAGCAGCAAGGTGATGGTGCCGCGCTTGGCTTTGAATGACAGGTTGTTCAGGATCATGAAATCCTTGTAGCCCGCCACCACGTCTTTGAATTCAATGCAGGTGTCAGTGGTCATGCTTCAGCTCCCCAGGTAGGCGTCCAGCACCTGTTTGTTGCTGCGGATTTCATCGGGCGTGCCGATGGCCAGCACCTGGCCTTCCACCATCACCATAATGCGGTGGCACAGGTCCATCACAAAGTCCATGTTGTGTTCAATCACCACGAAGGAGCTCTTCTTGCCGAACTTCGGATTTTGGTTGAGTTCCTTGAGCAGGGTGCTGATGCCTCCCACCAGGCTGGGGTTCACGCCAGCGCAGGGTTCGTCCAGCAGCACCAGGTCGGGCTCGCTCATGAAGGCCATGGCAATGTCCACCAGCTTTTGCTGGCCGTAAGACAACTCGCCGGCTTTCTTGTCGGCTACATGGCGGATGCGGAACTGGTCGATCAGCGCGTCGGCCTTGGCACCCAGGCCCGAGTCGCTGGGGGCGAACATGCGGCTGAGCATGGTGCCCTGGTGTTCTTGCGCGGCCACGATGAGGTTGTCGCGCACAGTCATCTTGCCAAACACCTGCAGGGTCTGGAAGGTGCGGCCCACGCCGAGGCGGTTGAGTTCCAGCGGGGCGGCCTGTGTGACGTCACGGCCATTGAGTTCGATCTTGCCTTCGTCGGGGGTGATCTGGCCCAGCATGCTGTTGAACAGCGTGGTCTTGCCTGAACCGTTGGGTCCGATCACGCCAAAGATTTCTCCGGGCATGACTTCGAAGGACACACCACCCACGGCCTGGATGGCGCCATAGGCCTTTTTGATGTTAGTGACTTTAAGAACGGGTTGGCTCATTTACTTGGCTCCCTGTTGTTGTGCGGCAGCGGCGCGTGCGGCGCTGGCTTCGCGCGCCTGGCGCTTGGCCTTGATGCGATCGGGGATGCTCAGCAGGCCATCGGGCAGCCAGATCATCAGCACCACCACGGCGGCGCCAAAGACGAACAGGTACCAAGCCTGCGCAAAACGCAGCCATTCGGGCAGGATCACGCCCACCGCCGAGCCCAGCAGCGGGCCCAAGAAGTAACCCGGGCCACCCACCACCACCATCAGGTACATCATGATGGAGGCACCCACGGTGAACGGGGCGGGTTCGATGAACTGCACCAGCGAGGCGAACAAGGCACCGGCAATGCCCGCGTACACGGCGCCAATGGCGAAGCTCAGCAGCGTGTAACTGCGGGTGTTGATACCCAGGCTTTCGGCGCGGATGGGGTTGTCTCGCAGGGCGGTGAAGGCTTTGCCCCAGGGGCTTCGCAGCAGGCCCCATTGCAGGGCCCCCAGCAGCACGGCCGTGGCCAGCACAAAGTAGTAATAGGGCAGATTGCCTTCCAGCGAAAAGCCGAAGAGGCTGGGGCGGGAGATGTTGTTGATGCCGAAGGTGCCGCCAGTCAGCCATTCCTCGTTGCGCATGACCAGCCACACCGCTGTGTTGAAGCCCAGGGTGGCAAAGGCCAGGTAAATGGTCTGCACCCGCAGGGCCGGAAAGCCCAGCGCAATACCCACGAAGAAGCAGATGAACGCTGCCGCTGGCAGGCCCAGCCAGAAGCTGATGCCGGCCTTCATGAGGATGGCCACGGTATAGGCGCCGATGCCGAAGAAGGCGGCGTGGCCCAGGGACTTCTGCCCGGCGTAGCCCACGGTCAGGTTCAGCCCCATGGTGGCGATAACAAACACCAGCCAGTAGGACAACAGATAGATGCCGTAATTTTTAAGAAAAGGCGGTGCAGCCAGCAGTAGTAATGCGCAAGCAGCTATCAAAATGAGAGTGAGTTTTTTCATGATGGTGTCTCTCCGGGCTCAAACCTTGCGTTCCACTTTTTTGCCCAGCAGCCCTTGGGGCTTGAACAAAATCACCACCATGAAGATGACCAGGGCCACGGCGTCTTTGTAGGCCGGGGAGATGTAGGCCGCAGCCAGGTTTTCGCACACGCCCACGATGAGCCCGCCCAAGAGCGCTCCGCGCGAATTGTTGAAGCCGCCGATGATGGCCGCGAAGAAAGCCTTGTTGCCCAAGCTCTCACCCATGTCGAACTTGGCCAGGTAGGTGGGCGTCACCAGCAGGGCAGCGGCCACGGCCAGCACAGCGTTGATGGCAAAGGCGTAGAAGATCATGCGCGGCACGTTGATGCCCAGCACGCTGGCACTCTCGGTGTTCTGCGCCACGGCCTGCATGGCGCGGCCGGTCACGGTTTTGGTCATGAAGGCCTGGGTGGCAAACACCAGCACCAGCGCGATAGTGAAAGTGCCCACATCGGCCAGCGTGATGGTCACGCCAGCAATGTTGAACAGCTTGTCGGCAAACAGGCTGGGGAA
This sequence comes from Rhodoferax sp., assembly GCF_034519335.1. Taxonomy (GTDB): domain Bacteria; phylum Pseudomonadota; class Gammaproteobacteria; order Burkholderiales; family Burkholderiaceae_C; genus Allorhodoferax. The sequence goes on along the minus strand of NZ_JAXHOL010000021.1, from coordinate 44,458 downwards.
GGGGTGCGCCTCGGCGCTGTAGCCGGCGCGCAGGCCGTTGCGCATGGCAATGGAGAGGCCAATGGTGGCCACGACGATGGGCATCATCCCGTACTTGAACAGCGGGTCGACCAGACCGCGCTTGAACACCCAGCCCAACAGAAAAACCGCCAGCACCACGGTCATGCTGAAGCTCACGGCCATGGGCGCGCCCAGGCTCAGAAAGCCCAACATCATGAAGGCCGGCAGCATCACAAACTCGCCCTGGGCGAAGTTGATGGTGCCGCTGGCTTGCCACAGCAAGGTAAAGCCAAGCGCTGCCAGGCCGTAGATGGCCCCGGTGGCCATGCCACTGAAGAGCAGTTGGAGAAAGTCGGTCATGGGGATCCCGCGGAGTGACGTGGAAAACGCAGGTCCGGCAGCCGTGGGCGGCAGCCGGACCGGGCAGGCTTACTTCTTGGCAGGCGCCGCAGGCTTGGCTGCGGGCGCTGCCGCGGGCTTGTTCACCGCGATGGGGTTGAGCGGAGGCAGGGTCGCCACCACGACTTGCTGGCCGTTCTTCACTTCCACCAGGAAGCTCTCACGGTCCAGATCGCCGTTCTGGTCAAAGGCCACGTTCATCAGGATGCCGGGCTCTTTGTCGGTGGTCACCACCAGGCTGTGCAAGGCGTTGGCTACGGCCTTGCGGTCGAGCTTGCCTACTTTCTCGATGGCGGCCTTCAACACGTAGACGCCGGAGTAGCCTTTCATGCCGTTGTGGTCCGAGACGTATTTGTAATCGCGTTCAAACTTGGCGCGGAAGGCGCGGATGGCGGGCAGCGGGGCGTCCACCGTCAGGCCCACGTGGGCCACGGCGCCGTTGGCGGCTTCGCCGGCCAGTTCAATCACTTTTTGGCCGGTGAGGGTGGTTTCGCCAATGATGGGTTTGTTCCAACCCTGCTTGCGCAGTTCGCGCAGCATGCGGGCGGACTCTTCTTCGTTGGAGTAGACAAACACGCCATCGGCGCCGCTTTGTTTGGCCTTGAGCACAGCGGCTGAGAAGTCCACTTGGCCGGCGTCGGTCGAAATTTCGGTGACGATTTTGGTTGGCGACTTGTCCAGCGCCTTCTTGATCATGTCCAGGCCGCCCTTGCCAAAGTCGTTGTTCACGTAGACCACGGCCAGAGTTTTGAGCTTGGCGGTGTCGCTGATGTAGCGCGCCACCTTGGGCATGGCGGTGGCCTGGGTGAAGCTGGTGCGGAAGATGTAGGGGTTGCCCTGCATGGTGATGCTGGCTGCCTCGCCACCCGTGAAGTTGGGGATCTCGGCTTTGCGGCTCTCAGCCATGGACACCATGATGGAGCCCGAGAACACTGGGCCAAAGATGGCAAACACCTCGTCGTCCACCGCCTTCTGGGTCAGGCCCTTGGCCACGCCAGGGTTGCTTTGTGTGTCAGAGGTGATGGTCTGGATCTTCTTGCCCAAGATGCCGCCAGCGGCGTTGATCTCTTTCACGGCCAGTTCCACGCCGTTTTTGAAGTTGGTGCCCGCAGTGGCGCCGCCGCCGGAGAGTTCCACAATGTTGGCAATCTTGATGGTTTCTTGGGCAAAAGTGGCTGTAGAGCACACCAATGCTGCGCAAGCAGCTATCAATTTAAGAGTATTTCGTTTTTGCATGTCGTTGTCTCCTTGGTTGAAAAAATGAAAAGCCAGGGTGATGGGGCAGCGCGGCGCTGTCACAGCAGCGCGGGGATGAGCTGGTGGGGCTCACGCCCACGGATCTCGCCGCGCAGCGTGCCGGGGTAGATCTGCTCGCGCAGAAAGGTGGCATCGCTGCGCACCAGTTCGGCTGCGGGGTGCAGGCCAAAAAAGTCGAGGTAGGGCGCAGTTTGCTGGATCAGCATCTCAAACCCGGGCTGGGCCTGCAGGCCACGGGCCCGCGCCGCACGCACCCAGCGGCTGGGCTGGTGCTTCATCACAATGTCCATCACCGCCGCGGGGGCTCCAGGCGCTGCACATCGCAGGGCAGGGCATCGTCGGGGTTCAGCCCCAGCGGGCTGGCGTTGATCACCAGGTCGAAACCGGCCGGGTCATTGGTATGGACGGCCTCAAGCGCTACGGGGGTGTGGGCGGCAAGGCGCTGGGCCAAAGCCTGGGCTTTGCCGGGTGCGGGGTCATAGAGGCTGACCTGGGCTGCTGTCTGAGGCGTTGCGCTGGCCAATTCGGCGGCAATGGCGGCGGCTGCCCCGCCTGCGCCCAGCACCAGCACGCGTTTGCCACAGTAGGCCATGCCACAGTAATCCAGCGCGGCGCGCAGGCCTTGGCCGTCAAACAGCGCACCTTCGAGGTGTCCGTCCCTGTGGCGGCGCACGGCATTCACGGCACCCGCCATGCGGGCGCTGGGGCTGCAGGTGTGCATCGCGTCGGCCAGCGCATTTTTGTGGGGGACGGTGGCGCACAGGCCCCGCACATTGGGTGCCAGGAAGGCCGATTTCACAAACTCCAGCAGGTGCTGCGGGGCGATTTCCACCGGCACCATCACGGCGTTCACGCCTGCGCGGGCGAAGACGGCATTGAACAGGGCCGGCGCCTGCACCTGGGCCACCGGGTAGCCGACGATCAGGTAAACGTCGGTGGTACCCGAAAGGGTGGGGGCGGCGGCGGTGTGCATGGAGTTGTTCGTTTGTCGATCAATATCGCGATTTCGAAGCGAACTTTAGCCATGCACCATCTATTCCAAAAGGATAATTGTGTAAATTTGATCGATCAGCGAACGATATTGTTCGATGATCGATCGTAATGCGGGTTATCACTAGGCCTTGTGCCGCCCCTTGCCGCCAGAATTTGCGTATGCCGCCCACCTCCATTCCTCCTTTTGCCCTGACCGAACCCGAAGCGCCTGGGTTGGACAAGAAAGACTGGATCGCGGGGCTGGAAAAGGGCCTGTCCATCATTGAGGCCTTTGATGACGCCCACCCCCGCATGACCGCCAGCCAGGCGGGCGAGCGCTGTGGCATGACACGCACCGCCGCGCGCCGTTACCTGCTGACCCTGCAGTACCTGGGTTATGTGGCCACCGATGGCAAACTGTTTTGGCTTACGCCGCGCGTGCTGCGTCTGGGCCAGTCTTACCTGGAGTCGGCACGGCTGCCGCGCATCGTGCAGCCGTTTTTGCAGCGGGTGACGGCGGGCACGCAAGAGATTGCCTACGTGTGTGTGATGGACGGTGACGACATCGTCTACATCGCGCGCAATGGCACCAACCGCACCATGAATACCGGTTATGTGCTGGGCGCACGGGTGCCGGCACAGGTCACCGCAGCCGGCATGCTGCTGCTGTCCATGCGCGAACCGGAGTGGCTGGAGCGCTGGCTCACCACCCGCGAACTGCGCGCCTACACCTCGCACACCATCGCCAGCAAAGACCGCCTGCGGGTGGAATTGGCGCGCATTCGCCAGCAAGGGTGGGCCATCTCGGAGCAGCAACTGGAGCTCAACCACCGTGGCGTGGCCGTGCCGCTGATGGACCGCCATAGTGTGCTGGTGGGCGCGCTGAATGTGACCATGCCCATGGGCAATGAGTCCACCGACGACGCGGTGGCCCGCGTGTTGCCGGTGCTGCAGGAAACCGCGCGCGCCATGCGCAATCTGATTTGAAACAAGGAGACCCGCGAATGAGCAAAGGCTATTGGGTGGCACGTGTGGATGTGACGGACCCCGAGAAGTACAAGACCTACATCACCGCCAATGCGGCGGCTTTTGCCAAATACGGGGCGCGCTTTTTGGTGCGCTCCGGCGCGTACGAGGCGGTGGAGGGCACGGCGCGCAGTCGCAATGTGGTGATTGAGTTTCCGAGCTACCAGGCGGCGCTGGAGTGCTGGAATTCTGCTGAGTACCAAGCGGCGCGGGATTGCCGGGTGGGGGCGGCGACGGCGGATGTGATTGTGATTGAGGGGTATGACGGGGGGCAGCCGGGCTGACCTTCTTTGTGTTTTTTGCTGGGGTTTCTGTTTGCCTGTATCGCTTTTTTTTAGACACCCACTCCCCCAGCCCCTCGCCCCGTCGGCGAGGGGAGCTTTTAACAGCCATATTTTTTTGTAACGCTCCGGCTATGGGGCCGCAGTAGTAGCGTGGCCACTGGGTGGGTACGCGATGGCCCGCGCCAACGGTTGTAGTCATTGCCAACATGGTGGCGCGGAACCACTGGCGGACGCAGCCGCCAGCCGTGCTGCAAAGACATCTCCGAGGTATCTACAACCGCTGCCCAGTGCCGTGGCGCGAGCTCACGGTGGCAACCTCCCGCCCTTAGCCTGCGTCCGGCGCGCAAAAGCAAGATATGGCTGTTGAAAGGCTCCCCTCGCCGACGGGGCGAGGGGCTGGGGGAGTGGGTGTCAAAAAAAGCAGTGCAGCCCCACCAACCCTAACCAACGCAGAACCAGATGCGTGGGCAGAAAAAAAGCAGTCAGCCCACCAGCGCCTGCCCAGCCGCCAACTGCACACACTGACTCAAGCGCGCCAGCTCCGGCAGAGGCAGCTTGGCCACTTGCCAATACAGGGGCACATCCAACCGCCGCTCAGGCACCAGTTCCACCAAGCGGCCAGCGGCCAGGTGGTCTTGCACCAAGGCTAGCGGGTTCATGCCCCAGCCAATGCCGGCCAGCGCCCCGTCAATGAACGCCTGCGAGGAAGGCAGGCGATGCGCGGGTAACACCATGTCCTTGCGCGTCACACGGCGTACCCATTGCTCCTGCAGGCGGTCATTGCGGTCAAACACCAGGCTGGGCGCGCGGGCCAAGCTCTCGGCGTTCACTCCATTGGCAAACCAGCGTTCGACAAAAGCTGGCGACGCCGTGGCGCAGTAGCGCAGTACCCCGAGCTTGCGGCTGCGGCAGCCCTGCACAGCCTTGGCCAGCGAGGTGATGGCAGCCAGCACCTGACCGCGACGCAGCCACTCGCTGGTTTTGTCTTGGTCGTCCAGCGTCACGTCCAACAGGGTCGTGCTGTCGGCGCAGAACGCCTGCATGGCGTCCACAAACCAGGTGGCCATGCTGTCGGCGTTGATGGCAATGCGGATGGTGGCGGCTGGCGCAGCCGCGCCGTCGTTGCGCAGTATGGGCATGTCGCGGCGCAAATCGCTTTCCAGCAGGGCCACGGTATCGGCGTGGCGGCACAGGCGGGCCCCGGCTTCGGTGGGGGTGCAGGGCAGGCCGCGCACCACCAGCACTGTGCCCACCCGCTCCTCAGCCAAGCGTATGCGCTGGGACACGGCAGAGGGCGTGATGTGCAGGGTGCGGGCGGCGCGCTCAAAGCTGCCTTCGCGCACCACGGCGGCCACAGTAGCGAGCAGGGTGGTATCGAGCATCGTGGTATTGGTTAAGTATTGCTGTTTCAACATTAGCAGATTTCAGTAGCGTCTGGGTTCCCTCGTGGCGATACTGCGAACATGTCTTCTTCATTCAATGTCTCTGTATTTCTCACCGGGTTGACGCTCAGCCTGTCGCTCATCATGGCCATTGGTGCCCAAAACACCCATGTGTTGCGCCAGGGCTTGCGCCGCGAGCACGTGGCCGCCGTGGTGGCGGTGTGCGCGCTGCTGGACATGGCGCTCATGACCCTGGGTGTCAGCGGTTTGGCTGCGTCCCTGGGCGAGTACCCGCGCGCGCTGGATGCCTTGGGTTTTGTGGGCGCCTTGGTCTTGGTGGTGTACGGCGCGCAGGCGCTGCGTCGCGCTTTGCAGCCCTCCACGCTGCAAGCGGCACACGGCGGCGCACCGGTGTCGGCCGGGCGCATGGTGGCGCAGACACTCAGTCTCAGTCTGCTCAATCCGCATGTCTACCTCGACACCGTCATCCTGGTCGGGGCGGTGGGGGCCAAGCAGCCTGCCGGTTCGCAGGTGGCCTTTTTGCTCGGGGCGGGCAGTGCCAGCGCGCTGTGGTTTGTGGCGCTGGGTTATGGCGCGCGTGTGCTGACGCCCCTGTTTGCCAAGCCCATAGCCTGGCGCATGCTGGACTTGCTGGTGACGGCCATGATGTGGACGATCGCTGCCGGTCTGGTGCAACGCAGCCTGCACCTGTGAGTAGACCCTAGCCGCCCGACATCAACTTGTGCACCAGATCCGCAGTGGTCGATGCCTTGTACTTGCGCATCAAGCGGGCGCGATAGATTTCTACGGTGCGGTGGCTGATCTCCAGCGTTTTTCCAATGTGTTTGGAGGTCAGGCCCTGCATCAGGTGGGCCGCCACCTCGCGCTCGCGCGGGGTCAGTTCGGCTTTGACGGGCCGGTTGGCACTGAGGTCTTCGAAGCTCCAGATACCGGCTTCGTGGGGGGCATCGCGGTTCAGCGCACGCCCAGTCACGTGGCACCAGAAGGTCTCTCCCTTGAAACGACCGTCCAGCCGCTTCATGATGCGGTCGTCGGCATAGGTGCCGTTGCGGTTGATGATGGGGCTGATGCGCGCGCCGGTGCGTTCGTATTCATCGGCGCTGGGGTAGAGCACCTGGAACGACTGGCCGATGAGTTGGGTCCGGTCAGCCCCGAACATCTCGCACAGGCGTTGGTTGCAGTCCACCATGGTGCGGTTGCGTGACAAAGCCAGCCCCACAGGCGCCAGATCGAAAGCGAGTCGGTAGTCAAAGTCCATAGGGTTGGGCTTTACGGGGAACTACGTAGGGTCATACGTAGTATCGTACGGCAGTCGCTTCTATTTATGGAGACCCTGCTGTGAACAAAATCTACCCTAGTGCTGCCAAGGCACTTGAAGGCATCGTGAAAGACGGCCAGCTGCTGGCCGTGGGCGGCTTTGGCCTGTGCGGCATTCCCGAGGCGCTGATTGATGCGCTGAAAGACAGTGGCGCCAAGAACTTGACCGCCATTTCGAACAATGCCGGTGTAGACGGTTTCGGCCTGGGCAAGCTGCTGGAGACACGCCAGATCAAGAAGATGATTTCTTCCTATGTGGGCGAGAACAAGGAGTTTGAGCGCCAGTACCTGGCGGGCGAGCTGGAACTGGAATTCACCCCCCAGGGCACGCTGGCCGAGAAGCTGCGCGCTGGTGGTGCCGGCATTCCGGCCTTTTTCACCAAGACTGGTGTGGGCACCATCGTGGCCGATGGCAAAGAGCTGCGCGAGTTTGACGGGGAGACCTATGTGATGGAGCGTGCCCTGGTGCCCGACGTGGCACTGGTGAAGGCGCACCGCGCCGACAAATCCGGCAACCTGCAGTTCCGCTTTACGGCGCGCAACTTCAACCCTGCGGTGGCCATGGCCGGCAAGATCACGGTGGTGGAAGTGGAAGAGATTGTGGAGACCGGCGAAATTGCGCCTGACCAAGTCCATCTGCCCGGCATTTATGTGCACCGCATTGTGCTGAACGCCACACCGGAAAAACGCATCGAGAAACGAACCATCACTGAAAAGGCGGGGGTGTAATCATGGCCTGGAACCAAGACCAAATGGCGGCCCGCGCGGCCCACGAGCTGGAAGACGGCTTTTATGTGAACCTGGGCATCGGCATCCCCACGCTGGTGGCCAACCATGTGCCGGCCGACAAAGAAGTGTGGCTGCAGAGTGAGAACGGCATGCTGGGCATTGGCCCGTTTCCCACCGAAGACGAAGTGGACGCAGACCTCATCAACGCGGGCAAACAAACCGTCACCACCATCAAGGGCAGCAGCATTTTTGGCAGCCACGAGAGTTTTGCCATGATCCGCGGCGGCAAGATCAACCTGTCCATCTTGGGGGCCATGCAGGTCAGTGCCAAGGGCGACCTGGCCAACTGGATGATCCCCGGCAAGATGGTCAAGGGCATGGGCGGCGCTATGGACCTGGTGGCCGGCGTGAAGCGCGTGATCGTGCTCATGGAGCATGTGGCCAAGAAGAAGGACGGCACCACCGACCTGAAGATACTGCCCCAGTGCACCCTGCCGCTGACCGGCGTGGGGGTGGTGGACCGCATCATCACTGACCTGGCTGTGATGGATGTGACGCCCGAAGGCCTGAAGGTGGTGGAGCTGGCGCCCGGTGTGACGCGTGAGGAATTGCAGGAGAAAACAGGGGTTCCCCTGCTCTGAGCGGTGCCTGACAGCGGGTAAGATACTTTCGCTATTTCAAACCCGGGGAAAACATGTCCAGAGCGCTCAAATTCCTGATGTTCATCTACTTCGTGGTGTTCCTCACCACGGGGACTTTCATGGTCCTGATCGTTAATGCGGACGAGGGCTCGCAACCCTGGATCACGCTGCTGGTGCGCAACCACAGCATCGTGTACGCATGGCATCTGGTGTGCTGGATGATTCTGGGCATGTTCACCAACTACTACTGGGACCTGTTCAACATGGGCAAGGGCATTGAGTCCATGCAGGTGTTGCGCATTGTGCTGCCACTATTGGTGTCGCCTTTTGTCTTTATGCCCACCTACAACCTATGGCTGGCCTCCAGCTCGCAGAGTTACATGTTGTTTGCAGTGATTGCGATCCAGAGCGGGTTCTTCTGGCAGGCTTTGCTGGCCAAGGTCGCTCCGCTGGACAAGCCCGCCAGCATCCCGTGGTCGGTCAACAACGGAGCCAACCGCGCCAACCGTGCCGCGGCAACCTCCAATGGACCTGAGCTGAGCTAAGCGGCTTCTCTTCCAATGACAAACGGGGCCTTTGGCCCCGTTTGTTTTTGCTACCAAATAAGTAGCTGCTCGCGCTGCATCTATGGGCTCTGGAGCCAGATTTGATTGCTGCCGAAACTCACTTCAGTATGTCACCCAGGCAGAGGTATTTGACTTCGATGTAGTCGTCCATGCCGAAGTGCGAGCCCTCGCGGCCGAGGCCGGATTGTTTGACGCCACCAAAGGGCACATGCTCGGTGGCCAGAATGCCCACGTTCACGCCCACCATGCCGTACTCCAGCGCTTCGCCTACGCGGTAGATGCGGCCAATGTCGCGGCTGTAGAAATAGCTGGCCAGGCCAAATTCGGTGGCGTTGGCCGCGTCAATCGCTTCTTGTTCGGTGGTGAACTTGAACACCGGTGCAAAGGGTCCGAAGGTTTCTTCGCGGGCGCATAGCATGTCGGCGGTGGCGCCGGAGACCACGGTGGGCTCGAAGAACTGGCCTTGCAGCGCGTGGCCACCGGTTTCCACCTTGCCGCCTTTGGCTACGGCGTCGGCCACATGGCGCTTGACCTTCTCGACGGCTGCATCCTCGATCAGCGGACCTTGCAGTACGCCGTCTTCAAAGCCGTTGCCGACCTTCATGGCTTTGACCTTCGCACTGAACTTGGCGACGAATTGGTCATACACGCCGGCTTGCACGTAGAAGCGGTTGGCACACACGCAGGTCTGGCCGGCGTTGCGGTACTTGCTGGCCAATGCACCTTCAACCGCAGAGTCCACATCGGCGTCGTCAAACACGATGAAGGGGGCATTGCCGCCCAGCTCCAATGACAGCTTTTTGACTGTTGGCGCGCTTTGCGCCATCAGGATGCGGCCCACTTCGGTGGAGCCGGTAAAGCTCAGGTGGCGCACCACATCGCTGGCGCAAATGACCTTGCCCACGGCAATGGACTGCTCGCTGTCCGCGGTGATCATGTTGAGTACACCGGCGGGAATACCGGCGCGGATGGCCAGCTCGGCGGCAGCCAGCGCCGTCAGGGGCGTCAGCTCGGCGGGTTTGATGATGACCGGGCAACCGGCGGCCAGCGCAGGCGCCACCTTGCGGGTGATCATGGCCAGCGGGAAGTTCCAGGGCGTGATGGCTGCGCACACGCCGATGGGCTGCTTGATGACCATCAGGCGGCGGTTGTTGTCGAACTGGGGCAGGGTCTCGCCGTTGACGCGCTTGGCTTCTTCGGCAAACCACTCCACAAAACTCGCGCCATAGGCAATCTCGCCCTTGGCCTCAGTAAAGGGCTTGCCTTGCTCGGCGGTCATGATGCGGGCCAGGTCTTCCTGGTTGGCCATGAGCAGGTCAAACCACTTGCGCAGGATGATGCTGCGCTCTTTGGCGGTCTTGCTTTTCCAGGCGGGCCAGGCGGCGTTGGCAGCGGCGATGGCAGCTTCCGCGTCTGCGGCACCGAGGTTGGCCACATCGGCCAAGTGCTGGCCGTTGGACGGATCTGTCACCGCAAAGCGGCTGGCGCCAGTCACCCACTGGCCATTGATGAGTGCGTCTGTCTTGAGCAGGCTGGGGTCTTTCAAGAGGGAAAGCGGCGATGTGGACATGGTGTCTCCTCAATATACAAACAAAATTGGCTGCCAGCGCCCGTGGAATATGCGCAAGCAGCTATGAAAAACGTAGCGAATTCAGGTGTGTAGCCGGCAGTCAGCGCACCGGCACCCCGGGCAGCACACACAGCATCTCGTACAACAGGTTGGCCCCTAGCAAGGCGGTGTTGCCCGTGGTGTCGTAGGGCGGTGAAACCTCCACCAAGTCTGCCCCAACGATATTAAGCCCACGGCAACCCCGGATGATCTCCAGCGCCTGCGGCACGGTGAGCCCGCCGATCTCCGGCGTTCCGGTGCCGCCCGCATAGGCGGGGTCGATGCCATCAATGTCAAAGCTCAGGTAGCACGGGGTGTTGCCCACGCGCTGGCGCACCTGCTCCATCACGGGGGCCAAGGACTGGTGCCACACCTCGTGAGCGGGTACCAACGTAAAGCCCTGGCGGCGTGGCCAGTCAAAGTCGTCGGCTGCATAGCCGGTGCCGCGCAAACCGATCTGGGTGACCTTGTGGCAATCGAGCAGGCCTTCTTCCACAGCGCGGCGGAAGGGGGTGCCGTGCGCAATGCGCTCGCCGAACATGTCTTCATTCACGTCGGCATGCGCATCGACATGCACCATCGCCACCGGGCCATGCTTGGCGGCCATGGCCCGCAGAATGGGCAGTGCAATGGTGTGGTCCCCACCCAGCGTGAGCGGGATGCAGCCGTGACCCAGCACTTCGGCGTAATAGGCGGTGATGATGTCGACCGACTTCAACAACGAGTAGGTGTTGATGGGCACATCGCCCAGGTCCGCCACCTGCAGGGCATCAAACGGCGCTGCACCGGTGGCCATGTTGTAGGGGCGCAGCAGGCAGCTCTCGGCACGTATCTGGCGCGGGCCGAAGCGCGCGCCGGGGCGGTGGCTGGTGCCTATGTCCAGCGGCACACCCACGAAGGCTGCATTCAGCCCCTGGGCGGATGTGGCGACCGGCAGGCGCATCATGCTGGCGATGCCGCCGAAGCGTGGCATGGCATTGCCGGAAAGAGGTTGGTTCAAATCCATAGGGGAGCGGTGTTCAGGGTCAGGCTTTGCGGCCGCGCAGCCACTCCAGCACCAGCAACATGGCGGTGGTGAACAGGATCAGCAAGGTGGCCACCGCTGCAATCGTGGGCGAGATGTTTTCGCGGATGCCGGTAAACATCTGGCGTGGCAGGGTGGTTTGCTCAGCGCCCGCCAGGAACAGGGTCACCACCACTTCGTCAAACGAGGTGGCAAAGGCGAACAGCGCGCCCGAAATCACACCCGGTGCAATCACCGGCAGGGTGACGCGCATGAAGGTGTTGAACGGTGTTTCGCCCAGGCTCAGCGAGGCGCGCACCAGGTTGTGGTTGAAGTTGGCCAGGGTGGCCAGCACCGTGGTCAACACAAAAGGCGCGCCCATGGCGGCGTGCACCGCAATCAGGCCCACATAGCTGTCGCTCAGACCCAAGGGGGCGAAATACAGGTAAGTGGCCACACCAATCACGATCACCGGCACCACCATGGGGGCAATCAGGAAAGCCATCAGCAGGCCCTTGAAGCGGAACTCGGTGCGGGTCAGGCCCACGGCTGCCAATGTGCCCAGCACCGTCGCAATCACCGTAGCGGCGGGCGCCACGATGAAGCTGTTGCGCATGGCGTTGGACCACTCGGGCGCGGTGAACAAATGGCTGTACCACTTGGTGGACCAGCCAGGGATGGGGTAAGTCAGGAAGGAGCTACTGGAAAACGACAGCGGAATGATGGCCAGAATGGGCGCGAGCAAGTAACCCAGCACCAGCACACACACCACGCGCATCAGCCACCAACCGGCCTTGTCGGCCAGCGTGAAATAGAGGGGGAATTCAGGCAGTTTGAACATGGGTGTCTTTCTTATGCCAAGGCCAGGTCGGCTTTGCCGATGCGGCGGTAAACGCCATAGAGCACCAGCGTGGTGGCCAGCAACAAGGCACCCAAGGCGCAGGCCATGCCCCAGTTGACTTCCACGTTGGTGTAGCGGGCGATGTAGTAGCTCAGCATCTGGTCATCCGCGCCACCCAAGAGGGCGGGCGTGATGTAGTAACCAATGGACAAGATAAACACCAGCAGCGCGCCGGCACCCACTCCGGGAAAGGTTTGCGGCACGTAGACCCGCATGAACGCAGCCAGCGGCCCACTGCCCAGCGAGACGGCAGCACGCACATAGGTGGGCGGCACGCTTTTCATCACGCTGTACAGCGGCAAGATCATGAAGGGCAGCAGGATGTGCACCATGGAGATGATCACGCCGGTGCGGTTGAACAGCAGCGCCAACGGCTCGCTGATGACGCCCATGCCCAGCAGCGCACCGTTGACCAGCCCTTCGGACTGCAACAGCACAATCCACGCTGCCACCCGCACCAGGATGGAGGTCCAGAAAGGCACCAGCACCAGAATCATCAGCACATTGGCTTTGCGCTCGGGCAGCGTCGAGAGCCAGTAGGCGAGCGGGTAGGCCAGCAACAGGCACAACAGGGTGACCACAAAACTGATCTGGAAGGTGCGCGCCAGAATGCCGCCATAGGCGCGTTGGTCTTCGGGCATGCGTTCGATGTGGCCCTTGGCATCACGCTTGAGGTCCACCGAGGCCAGCAGGTAGTCTGGCGTCCAGCGGGAGCCGTTTTTGGCAATCGCTTGCCAGAACTCGGGCTCTGCCCAGCGCGGGTCTTTGTCCAGCAATTGCTGGCGGACGGATTCTGCATCGCCCTCGATGGGCAGGGCCCTGTAGGCGCCCATGATCAGTGAGCGCGCGCCCGGCACCTCGGAGTTCAAACGGCGTGCCAAGGCACCCGCGTCTGCCGTGTCCGGCAGCTGCGACAAATCTTTGACCAAGGCGGCGTAAGCAGGCGCTTGGGGTTGGGACACGCGGTCCCAGCCGGCCAAGGCTTCCACCGTGGTGGGCAGGGCCTTGGCGACTTCGGGGTTTTCCACCGCGCGCATCAACAGCGCGGCAATGGGAACCAGCAGGGTCAGGAGCAAAAACACCAGCAAGGGCAGTGTCAGGCTGAAAGCCCGCCATTTGCGGCGGGACTCCGCACGGGAGAGTGCCGCGCGGAGATCGCCCGGTGGCTGGATGGCACTGGCTTGCATGGACATGGGTTCAGGCTCCTGACGGTCTGCGGATTACTGGGTAGCCCAGGCAGCAAAGCGCTTTTCCAGAGCTTCGCCCTGGTCAGCCCAGAAGGTAGTGTTGAACTGCAAGGCTTCCTTGGCGTTCTTGTCCGATGTGGGCAAGTCGGCCAGTACCTTGGCGTTCAGCTTGGCCAATGCCTTCTTGTTGGTCGGGCCGTAGGCGATGTTCTGGGCGTACACGGCTTGGTTCTCTGGCTTCATGGCGAAATTCAGGAACTTGTAGACGGCGTCTTTCTTGGCAGTACCTTTGGGGATGACCCAGTAGTCCAGGTCATAGATGCCACCGGGCCAGTAGATCTGCAGGTTGCGGCCTTCGCGGTTGGCAGCGTCAATACGGCCGTTGTACACCGTGGACAAGACCACGTCACCAGCCACCAGGAACTGGGGCGCTTGGGCGCCGGCTTCCCACCATTGGATGTTGGGCTTGAGGGCGGTCAACTTCTTGAAGGCGCGCTCTGCGCCGTCTTTGGTGGCCAACACCTTGTAGACGTCTGCGGGCTTCACACCGTCGGCCAACAAGGCGAATTCGAGGTTGTAGCGAGCGCCCTTGCGCATGCCGCGCTTGCCGGGGATCTTGGTGGTGTCAAAGAAGTCTGCCCAGCTGGTGGGGGCTTTTTTGAGCTTGTCGCCGTTGTAAGCCATCACGGTGGACCAGACAAACAGGCCGACACCGCACTCTGTCACGGCAGACGGCAGCAGGTCGGCTTTGGGGGCGATCTTGCTGTAATCCAATTTTTCAAACAGACCTTCGTCGCAGCCGCGGGCGACATCAGGAGACTCCACTTCCACCAGGTCCCAGGTCACATTCTTGGTTTCCACCATGGCCTTGATCTTGGCTTGCTCGCCGTTGTATTCCACCGCAGTGACCTTGATGCCTTCTTTGGCAACAGGCTCGTAGTAAGCGGCCTTTTGGGCATTGGCGTTGGCGCCGCCGAAGTTCACCACGGTGATGGCGTCTTGGGCTTGAACATTCATCGCGAAGCACGCAGCTACAGAGGCCAACGCGATCAGGCTTTTTTTCATGGAGAAATTTCCTTGGTAAGTTGAGGAAGGGACAGGGGAGAACTTCAGAGCGCGTAGATGCGCGTAAACGGGGTTGGAAACTCCAGGTGCACCGTGCTGCCCATGGCGGGTGGCGTCAGTGCACATGCATGGGTGAGCGGCAATTTGACGGTGGCCTGCGCCTGGCCGGCACCCAACTCGCACTGCAGGCGCACATGGTCACCGTAGTACACGATGCCGGCCACTTGAGCCGCCACAGTATTGGGTGCGGCGGGAGCCTGCAAGTGCAGGCCAATGCGCTCAGGGCGCACACAGGCTTCCACGTTGGCACCGGTAGCGGCCTGGTTCACATTGACGCCGTGCAGTTTTTGTCCACTGCCCAGTTCGATGCAGGGAGCGTCAGCGCTACCCCCCAAGGTGCCGCGCAGCACCGTGCTGTCGCCCACAAAACCGGCCACAAAACGGTTGCTGGGAGCCTCGTAGAGGCTTTGGGCATTGGCTAGTTGCTGGATGACTCCTTCATTGAACACCGCCACCCGGTCGCTCATGGTGAGGGCTTCACCTTGGTCGTGCGTGACGTACACAAAGGTCACACCCAGCTGGCGGTGCAGCTCTTTGAGTTCGAGCTGCATGTGTTCGCGCAACTGCTTGTCCAGCGCGCCCAAGGGCTCGTCCATGAGCACCAGTTGGGGCTCGAACACCAGTGCGCGTGCCAGCGCTACGCGCTGCTGCTGGCCGCCAGAAAGGCGGGTGGGCAGCCGCCCGCCCATACCGGTGAGGCGCACCATGTCCAGTGCTTTTTGCACGCGGCGGGCTTGCTCGTCTTTGGGTACCTTGCGCACGGTCAGCGGGTAGGCCACGTTTTGCGCCACCGTCATGTGGGGGAACAACGCGTAGTTCTGAAACACCATGCCGAAGTTGCGCTTGTGCGGCGGGGTGCGGGTGATCTGCTTGCCGTCGAGCAGGATGTCGCCCGCCGTGGGAGATTCGAACCCGGCCAGCATCATCAGGGTGGTGGTCTTGCCGGAGCCCGAGGGACCAAGCAGGCTCAGGAACTCGCCGCGCTGGATATCGAGGTTCAGCTCCCGCACCACCAGCTGTTCGCCGTCGTACGTTTTTTGTACGCCGCTAAAGCGCACCAAGGGTTCTGTAGAGGACATGTGTTTTTTGAGGGGCAGATTCAAAAGAGGCGATCAGGCCACAGCTGCAAAGCTGTCAGCCAGAATGGTCAAGCCTTCTTCGAGCAGCGCGTCGGGCGCGGTCAGGGGCACCAGAATGCGGATGACGTTGCCGTAGGTACCACAAGACAGCAGGATCAGCCCGCGTCGTGCAGCCTCGGTGACCACTTTCTTAGTCAACACGGCGTCAGGACGGTGCACATCGCCATCTTCAAACAACTCGATAGCAACCATGGCGCCCATGCCACGCACATCACCGATGGCAGGCACCTTGGTGGCGATGGCCTTGAGCTTCTCGACCAGGAAGGCGCCCATGTCTTGGCTGCGTTGCAGGAGTTTTTCTTCTTCAAAGGCCTTCATCACGGCCAGTGCCGCCGCGCAAGCCACCGGGCTGCCCGCATACGTGCCACCCAAGCCGCCTGCGGCCGGTGCGTCAATCACGTCGGCACGACCGACCACACCGGACAAGGGGAATCCACCTGCCAACGATTTGGCCGTGGTAATCAAATCAGGCGCTACAGGCCACTGCTCGCAGGCAAACCAGGTGCCGGTGCGGCCCGCGCCGGTTTGCACTTCGTCGGCAATCAACAAAATGCCGTACTTGTCGGCCATGGCCTTGAGGCCGGCGATGAACTCGGGAGGGGCCACATAAAAACCGCCCTCTCCCTGCACCGGCTCGACGATGAAGGCAGCGACACGTTCTGCTTCGATGTCGTTCTTAAAGATCAGTTCGACCGAGTGCAGTGCATCTGACACGCTCACACCATGCAGTTCATTGGGGAACAGGGCGTGGAACACTTCGCCGGGGAAGGGGCCAAAGCCAATCTTGTAAGGGGCGACCTTGCCGGTCAGGCCCAGGGTGAAGTTGGTGCGGCCGTGGTAGCCGCCAGTGAAGGCGATCACGCCGGGGCGCTTGGTGTAGGCGCGGGCAATCTTGATGGCGTTTTCCACGGCTTCAGCGCCGGTGGTCAACAGCAGGCTCTTTTTGGCAAAGTTGCCGGGTGCCATGGCGTTGAGGCGCTCGCACACTTCCACGTAGGGTTCGTAAGCCACCACCTGGAAGCAGGTGTGGGTGTACAGGTCGAGCTGGGCCTTGACGGCTTCAATCACCTGGGGGTGCAGGTGGCCGGTGTTGAGCACCGCGATACCGCCGGCAAAGTCGATGAAGCGGCGGCCCTCGACATCCCAGAACTCGGCGTTCTTTGCATTTTTGATAAAGATTTCATGGGCCTGACCGACTCCGCGGGCGACTGCCGTTTGGCGGCGGGCATACAGGGCGGCGTTGAGAAGTTTGCGATCGGCTTGCATAGAGAGTTCCGGTGTGGTTGAACAGGTGACGGAACTATAAAAACGCTTTACTCGATACGCCATGTACAGTGAAGCGAAAGTTTCGAAACACTGTGCAGGTCTAGAATCCTGTACAGGGTTTCCCTAGTTTGGTGCGCAAGCCGCATAGCCAGTTCGTCGTTTTGTCCCCCGATGCTCACACTCAGTACGGAAATTTCAACACCTTTGGTCAGTCAGATCGTGGATGGGTTGCGCGGCTTGATTGCTGGGCAGGTTTTGAAGCCGGGTAGCAAGTTGCCCTCAATTCGGGCGTTTGCGGCCTCCCATAACGTCAGTGTATTTACGGTTGTCGAAGCGTATGACCGTTTGGTGGCACAAGGCTGGCTAGTGTCTCGTGCGCATGCGGGTTTCTTTGTGAAGCGCCGCGATGACGGTTTGGCTAGCGCTGGTGTGCGGGCCACAACACCTGATGCGCCCCGTTTTGATGCACGTTGGTACCTGAAGCAGATATTCGAGAATCGCAATTTGCCGCTCAAACCTGGCTGCGGTTGGCTGCCGCACGATTGGCTGTTCGGAGACGCGGTGCGACGCAGCATGCGGCAACTATCCACCGATGGCCCTGAACTTGATGGGTATGGCCTACCGTATGGGCACATGGCCCTGCGCATGATCATCGCGGAGTCTCTGGGTGAACAGCACATCAGCGTGGAGGCTGGTCAGGTGTTGCTGACCCATGGTTCTAGCCAGGCCCTGGATCTGGTGGCACGATGTCTATTGAAGCCAGGTGATGCCGTGCTCGTGGACGATCCCGGTTATCCCAATCTGATATACATGCTGCGCTTTTTGGGGGTGCAGCTTTTGGGTGTGCCACGGACTCCTACGGGCTATGACTTGCCAGCGTTGGAGTCCTTGCTGGTGACGCATAAGCCGAAGGCATTTTTCACGCAACCCCGTTTGCAGAGCCCCACCTGCTCCGTTGCGTCCACGGCGCAGATCCATCGTTTGCTGCAGCTGGCCGATCAGCATGACTTTGTGCTGGTGGAAAACGATATCTACGCTGACATGGACGTGTCTGCGCGCTCAACGCTTGCCAGTCTGGATCAGTTGCGACGGGTGGTGTATGTGGGCAGTTATTCCAAAACCATTTCGCCCAACTTGCGTGTGGGTTACCTCTTGGCCCGCTCAGACCTGTTGGCAGATTTCGTTCAGCTGAAGATGATTGCCGGCCTTACCTCGTCAGAGATCGCTGAGCGCTTGACTTTTGGAGTGATAACAGATGGGCGCTGGCGCAAACACTTGAAGTCCTTGCGAGACCGGCTAGGGGAAGCCCAAAGGCAGGTGGGACGGCGACTGGACAGCTTGGGCTTTGAGCTCTTTCATGAGCCCGAAGCAGGCATGTATTTGTGGGCCCGCCACCCTGATTTGCCTGACAGCGCTGTACTGTCCCAGGACGGAGCCGGCGAGGGCATCATGTTGGGGCCCGGCCAATTGTTCTTGGTTGACCCCCGCACGACGGGCTGGTTGCGCTTTAACGTGGCTTTTTGTTCCGACGAGCGACTATGGCGGTTTCTTTTGCAGCGTATCGAAATGGGTCAGCGCGTCGCTCAGGACTAAGTGGCCCTAGATCAATCGCCTCTTGGCCAAGTTACGCATCAGGTGCGAAATACCAATGGTCCAAGGCGGGCAGTGATCCGTAGCCTGCATGCGGTTGCGCAGCGTTCCCAGTTTGGGGCTGGTGATGGTCACCACATCGCCCAACTTGTGGGTAAAGCCACTGCCAGGGGCATCGCGGTCTTGCACCGGTGCGAACAACGTGCCCAGGAACAACATGGCGCCGTCCGGGTACTGGTGGTGCGGGCCCATCAGTTGGCCTGCCAGAGCCAGCGGGTCGCGGCTGATACGGGCCATGGACGAATACCCGTCCATGACAAAACCATCTTCACCCTCCACGCGCAGGTTCAGTTCAGCCTGGCGCACATCGTCGATGCTGAAGCTGGCATCGAACAGGCGAATGAACGGGCCGATGGCTGCCGAGGCGTTGTTGTCTTTGGCTTTTCCCAGTAGCAGCGCAGAGCGACCTTCCACATCGCGCAGATTCACGTCGTTGCCCAGCGTGGCACCTACCACTTTGCCGTGCGAGTTGATGGCGAGTACCACTTCGGGCTCCGGGTTGTTCCAGTGGGAGGCGGGGTGTAGACCCGCATCGGCACCACAGCCTACGGCTGCCAGTACCGGTGCCTTGGTGAATATTTCTGCATCCGGCCCAATACCCACTTCCAGATACTGGCTCCAGGCACCTTGGGCAATCAGCACTTGTTTCAGTGCCATCGCCGGTTCAGAACCGGGCTTCAGTTTGGAGAGGTCGTCGCCAATCAGTGCCAGAATTTCAGTGCGGATCGCGACAGCAGCGGCCGGATTACCGCGCGCCTTTTCTTCAATCACCCGCTCCAACATGGAGGTGGCAAAAGTCACGCCTGCGGCTTTGACGGATTGCAGGTCGCAGGGTGCAAGCAGCCATGGCTGAGTGGGCTGTTGCTTCGTGGCATTGCTGTTGGCCAGTAATGCTTGCACGCTGCAGACGGGTTCTCCCTTCGCCGTACGCAGAGCTGCTGCAGGGTCTGGTGTCTCACACAGATCGCGCACCGTGGGGTAGCTGGTACTGATGTCCACCACCATGCCGTCGCGCAGGGCGACCACGCTGGGGCCTTGCACGTCGGGGCGCCAGATGCGGCCGACCAATGCACCGTGGGTGCCGTCAAGGGGGAGGGTGTTGTCAGGAGTAAGTTGCATGGTGGGTTTATCCGGTGACATAGCCCATGGTCTGGGGCAGCCAGAGCACGATTTGGGGGAAGCAGGTGATGGCCAGCAGCAGGCACAGCAGCATGACCAGGAAGGGCCAGCCTTCTTTCATCATTTCGCCAATCGGAATGCCGGTGAGCGCCTTGGTCACAAACAGCAGCATGCCAAACGGCGGGTGGATCAGGCCAATCATCATGTTGAGCACCACCAACACGCCAAAGTGCACCAGGTCCACACCCAGCAGCTTGGCTGCGGGCAGCAGCATGGGAACAAACACCAGCAACAGTACCGATACGTCCAGAAAGCAGCCCAACACCAGAAACATGACATTCACCAGCAGCAGAAACTGGATTTTGGTGAGGTCCATGCTGTCTACCCACATGGCCATGCTTTGCGGCACTCCTTCGGCGGTGAAGGCGTAGTTCAGCACGAAGGAGCCGGCCAGGATGATGGTGATCACCGCGCTGCCACGGGTGGACTCCAGCACCACACCCCAGAAGCTGCGCCAGGTGAGCGCCCGGAAGAAAACCGTCGACAGGATCAAGGCGTGTAAGGCCGCAACGGCGGCTGCTTCGGTGGGGGTGAAGGCGCCAGAGTAAATGCCACCGAGCAAAACGATGGGCATGGACAGGGGCAAGGCGCCACGGAAAATCAGGCCTGCCCACTCGGAGCGCGGCACCGGCTCGTCGCGCGGCATGTTGCGTTTGACGGCGATGATGTGCACCACGCCCATCATGGCACCCGCCATCAGCAGGCCTGGTACCACGCCACCCAGAAACAGTGCGCCAACCGACGCGCCGGACACCAGCGCATAAATCACCATGGGTATGCTGGGTGGAATGATGGGGCCCAGCGTAGCGCTGGCCACCACCACAGCACCCGCAAAGCCACGCGTGTATTCGGGCTTCTTGAGCATTTGGCGTATGGTGACCAGACCGGGGCCTGCCGCATCGGCAATCGCGCTGCCGCTCATGCCCGAGAAGATCACACTCACCAGAATGTCCACCTGCGCCAAGCCGCCACGCATGCGCCCCACCAGAATCCGGCAGAAGTCAAAAATGCGTTCGCTCACAGTGCCAGCGTTCATGATGTTGGCGGCAAACACAAACAGTGGCACAGCCAGCAGCACATAGCTGTTGTACAGGCCGTTGCCCACCTGCTCCGCCACCAAGCCCAAGTCTTGGCCCTTGACCAGGAGATAGGCCACGCCAGAGGCTAACATCGAAAAACCTATCGGCAAACGCAGCAGCAGGCCCGCCGCCATCACGGCAACGAGAGTCCAGATTCCAGAGGTCATAGTCGTAGTTCCGCTTCCAGGCCTATGCCACGCACGGCGTTCCAGATGGCCCAGGCGCTACGAATCACCAAAGCGATCAAGAGCAGCACAAACGGCAAGAAAATCCACATAAATGGCAGGCCCAGTACGGGCGAACCTTCGCGAGCCATGAAGCGCACGTAATCCCAACTGGCGGGAATGGCGACCAGTGCCAACCCTCCCAGCATCAGGTTGCCCACGATGCGCATAACTTGGCGGGTGCGGGTATTCACGCTGTTCCACACCAGGTCAAACATCACGTGTTCGCGCTCCGGTACCACCGCAGCAGCGGCCCACAGAATTACCCACACGTACAAAATCACCGCCGCTTCATCGGTCCAGGGCAGCGGCTTGTGGAAGCCAAAGCGCGCCACGATCTGGATGATGAAGACGACAAACAGGGTCAGAAAAAGGCCGCCGCCCAGAAGGTTGGCGGCCTGTTGCAGTCGACGCAGCATGCTGGGAGCGTCTTACTTGGTCGCGTTGATGCGGTCCAGCAGACCCTTGGGCCACACCTTGGCGTAGTCGGAGGCTTGGTAAGTGGTTTGCACCGATTTGCGGAAAGCGTCCACATCCGGCGTGATGACCTGCAGGCCTTCTTTTTTGAAGAACTCCACCAACTGGCCTTCTTCCTTGATGCGGTTTTCGTTGTTGTAGGCCGCAGCGGCTTGGGCAGCCGCAGTCACCTTTTGCTTTTGGGCCGCAGTGAGTGCGTTAAAACTCTTGTTGGAGATGGCAATAAAAATGCCGTCCACCAGGTGACTGGTCAACACGATTTGCTTGGTCACTTCGTAGAACTTTGCTGCGCGCACCGAGGGCAGGGGGTTATCCTGGCCATCGATGGTGCCGGTTTTCAGGCCCATGTAGACCTCGCCAAAGGCCAGCGGAGTTGCGGTGGCGCCTAAGGCTTCGCCCAGGAACAGCCATTCTTTGGAGCCGGGCATGCGCAGCTTCACGCCTTTCAGGTCTGCCGGTGTTTTGACCGGTTTGGCCTCGCGCATATTGACCTGGCGGGTGCCCAGGTAGACGGTGGCCAGCGGCGTGACTTCCATTTTTTCAGAGACCAGCTTGAACAGCTCGGCACCGATGGGGCCGTTGAAAATCTTTTGCTGCTGGTCAGGGTCACGCACCACGTAGCCCGCGGTGAAGATAGAGAACTCGGGCACCAGCTTGGCAATGTCAAAGGCGGAGATGCTGGACAGCTCCAGGTTGCCGCGCGCCATGGCAGCGGGCTCGGTACCTTGCTTGAACAGCGTGGCATTCAAGTTGATCTGCACATCGAATTCGCCGGGCGCGTTTTTTTCCAGCTGCTCTTTGAACACGGTCCACATCTTGGCGTGCCAGTCGTCTGGCACTGCGGGCGTGGAGATGCGCAGCACGGTTTTGGTCTGCGCCATGGCGGGCAGGGCGCTGGCGCCCAGGGCGGCAGCGGCACCCAGCAGGGTGCGACGGTTCAGGTGGGAAATGGTCATGGTTGTGTCTCCTTTAGTTATGTCAATGTCAACTCACGCGTGGCTCAAAGCGCTACCTTCAAAGCGTCACTGATGGCACGATAACCGCTGCGCACGGTTTCCAGCTCGGTGTTATCCAAGGGGCTCAGCGGCGCGCGCATGGTCAACCATGCATCATCGCCGGTTTGCTCCGCCAGCATGGCCTTGTACACGCCTACAAAAGGCATGCCGCGCTTGATGGACAACAGCTTGAGCAAGTCCAAAATCAGTTGGGCATCGGCGGGCGCCACTTTATCCGGTGCGCTCATCACACGCTTCATCAGGCGCGGTGCAATATTGGCCAACCCATTGATGGAGCCGGAGCCGCCTTCGCACATCACGGGGGCCACATCAGGCTCAGCCCCCACCAGAATGGCCAGCTGCGGGAAGGCATGCGCCAGCGCCAAGGAGTGCGCGCGGTCGCCGCTGCTGTCTTTCACGCCCACTACCTGACCGGGGTGGCGACGCACCAGTTCCGCAATGGCAGCGTGCGAGAAGCCAAAGGTGCTCATCGCAGGGAAGTGGTAGAGCAAGAGCTTGAGGCCGTCGTCCCCAATGCCACGCACCACCTGCGACACGGCTTCAATGATGCCCGCATCGCGCGGTTGGTTAAAGAAGAAGGGCGGCATCAGCATCTGGCGGTGCACACCCAGTCGGCTGGCGTGTTGGCCCAGTTCAATCGCTTCCCCCAGCGCCAGGGCGGTGGTGGTGACGATGATCTGGTCGGCGCGGATGCCGGCGCCCAGCATGGATTCAAGCAGGCCCGTGCGTTCGGCCATCGTGAAAGCCGGGCCTTCGCCGGTGGTGCCAAACAGGGTGACGCCGTCGCAACCTGCAGCCAGCATGCGCTGGGCATGGGCAATGGCGCGTGGGGTGTCGAGTGTGCCTTGGGCGGTCAGGGGCAAAAGCAGGGCAGGCCAGAGGCCGTGGATGTCGGGGTTCAAACGTTTCTCCTTGGGGTGTGGGGGGTATTCCATTCGCTGCGCACTTGCTCCAGCGGTGCATTCATCACGCGGCTGCGGGCGCTGCTGATGTGGTCTTCCAGCAGCTCCACGGCCAGTGCGGCATTGCGCTGCCGCAGGGCTTCAATAAAGCGCAGGTGCTCCTGCATCGCCGGGATCAGGCGGCTGGGCGTGATCACGCTGTGCTCCAGTTTGATCAGGCGCACGCGCAGGCTGTTCACGCGGTACTGTTCGGAAATGATGTCGTTGCCCAGCGCGTCGACCATGCGGTCGTGCAAGCCCCAGTCCACGGCTTGGGCATCGTCCAGCAGGGCTGCGTCGTTCAAGGCATCGGGGGCTTCGGCGCGTTGCAGGATGTCGCGGTGGCTGGCCTCAATGGCGGCCAACTCGGCCTCGCTGGCGCTGCGCACAAAGTTCAGCACCGCCTCGCGCTCAATCATCGATCGCACCTGGAAGGCATTGCGGATCAGTTTGAGGTCCACATGCGCCACCTGCAGGCCGCGCTGGGGCACGGTTTTCACCAGCCCGGCAGCCTCCAGGCGCGGAATCATCTCGCGCACCGCGCCCAGGGGCATGTCCAGCAAAGCCATCAGCTCGCGCTGCGAGATGAATTGCCCGGCCCGGATGCCACCGGTAAAAATCTGCTGCGTAAAGCCTTGGTAAGCCCGCGCGCGCTGGCTGGTGGTGTCGTCGGGGGCGGTGGCTGCAGCCTGTGTCATGACTGACATGTTAGTCAAACTTCAATCCACGCATGATGGTGTTTACCCTTGGATGGGGCCATGCAGGGCGCGGCGCGGCAGCTGGCGCGAGGCGGCGATAATAGAGGGCTCTATTGACCCCCACGTGCGAAGAAACCCAGACATGACCCAGCCCGTAATGAGTGTTGCCGACATTCGCAAATCCTTCCTCGACTTCTTTGCCTCCAAGGGCCACACCGTGGTGGCAAGCAGCCCGCTGGTACCGGGCAACGACCCCACGCTGATGTTCACCAACTCCGGCATGGTGCAGTTCAAGGACGTGTTTTTGGGAAGCGACAAGCGCTCTTACAACCGGGCGGTGTCTGTGCAAGCCTGCCTGCGCGCGGGCGGCAAACACAACGACCTGGAAAACGTGGGCTACACCGCGCGCCACCACACCTTCTTCGAGATGCTGGGCAACTGGAGCTTTGGTGACTACTTCAAGAAAGAAAGCCTGAACTGGGCCTGGGAGCTGTTGACCACCGTGTACAAGCTGCCTGCCGACAAGCTCTATGCCACGGTGTACCAGGAAGACGACGAGGCCTACGCCATCTGGGAAGACATCTTCGTCAAGGCGGGCTGGACGCCCGAACGCGTGAAGCAAGAGGGGCGCATCATCCGCATTGGCGACAACAAGGGTGGCCGCTACAAGAGCGACAACTTCTGGATGATGGCCGACACCGGCCCCTGCGGCCCTTGCTCTGAAATCTTCTACGACCACGGCGCTCACATCCCAGGCGGCCCTCCCGGCAGCCCTGACGAAGATGGTGACCGCTTCATCGAGATCTGGAACAACGTGTTCATGCAGTTCAACATGGACGAAACCGGTGCCGTCACCCCGCTGCCCGCGCCTTGCGTGGACACCGGCATGGGCCTGGAGCGCTTGGCCGCCATCCTGCAGCACGTCCACAGCAACTACGAGATCGACCTGTTCGACGCGCTCATCAAGGCCGCATCCCGTGAAACTGGCTGCACCGACCTGAACAACAAGAGCCTGCGCGTGATTGCCGACCACATCCGCGCCACCGCCTTCTTGGTGAGCGACGGTGTGATCCCCAGTAACGAAGGCCGCGGCTACGTGCAGCGCCGCATCGTGCGCCGCGCCATCCGCCACGGCTACAAGCTGGGCCAGAAGACCCCGTTCTTCCACAAGCTGGTGAAAGACCTGGTGCAGGTCATGGGCGCCGCATACCCCCACATGGCTTCGCAAGAGGCGCGTATTACCGAAGTGCTGCGGGTGGAAGAAGAACGCTTCTTCGAAACCCTGGCCACCGGTATGCAGATCTTGGACGAAGCCTTGGCGGGTGGCGTGAAGGTGCTGCCTGGTGAAGTAGCCTTCAAGTTGCACGACACCTACGGCTTCCCGCTCGACCTGTCGGCGGACGTGTGCCGCGAAAACGGCGTCGAAGTGGACGAAGCCGGCTTCAAGGCTGCCATGGAGCAGCAAAAGGCCAAGGGCCGTGCGGCTGGCAAGTTCAAGATGGACAAGGCGCT
This sequence comes from Rhodoferax sp., assembly GCF_034519335.1. Lineage (GTDB taxonomy): Bacteria > Pseudomonadota > Gammaproteobacteria > Burkholderiales > Burkholderiaceae_C > Allorhodoferax. The sequence continues at coordinate 18,858 of NZ_JAXHOL010000021.1, read as the reverse complement.
GGAGTACAGCGGCGCGGGCAACACCTTTGTGGGCTACGAGCACCTGACCCAAGCTAGCAAAATCGTAGCGCTCTACGCAGACGGTACGCCGGTCAACGAGCTAAAAGCGGGTCAAGATGGCGTGGTGGTGCTGGACACCACCCCCTTCTACGCCGAAAGCGGCGGGCAGGTGGGTGACGAGGGCGCGGTGTTCTCGGACGCTGGCCTGTTTGAAGTGGGTGACACGCAGAAGATCAAGGCCGATGTGTTTGGCCACCACGGCACGCTCAAGACCGGCAGCCTCAAAGTGGGTGACAGCGTCACCGCCCATGTGGACGCCGCCAAGCGCGCCGCCACCGTGCGTAACCACAGCGCTACCCACCTGATGCACAAAGCCCTGCGCGAAGTGCTGGGTGAACATGTGCAGCAAAAGGGCTCATTGGTGAATGCCGAGCGGACCCGTTTTGACTTTGCGCACAACGCACCCGTGACTGACGCGCAGATTCGTGATATCGAGGCACGTGTTAACTCAGAAATCATTGCCAATTCGGCTGCAAGTGCGCGCGTTATGGACATCGAATCTGCAAAAGCGACCGGCGCCATGATGTTGTTTGGCGAAAAGTATGGCGAGTCGGTGCGTGTGCTCGACATAGGCTCCAGCCGTGAACTATGTGGTGGCACCCATGTTCAACGCACTGGAGACATTGGCGTGTTCAAGGTGTTTTCGGAGTCTGGTGTTGCTGCTGGCGTGCGGCGTATCGAAGCGGTTACTGGTGGTTTCGCCTTGGCTATGTTGGACAACCAGATTGGTGAACTCCAAGCTGTTGCAAAGTCATTGCGCGTGAATGCTGGTGGTGGCGCAGTGTTTGGTGCTGTAGAGAATCTCTTGGCTGAGAAACGCTCACTGGAAAAAGAAGTGGCTGCCCTCAAGGGCAAGCTGGCTTCCGCCCAGGGCGATGAACTGGTGGGCAGTGCGGTAGATGTGAATGGCGTCAAGGTGTTGGCCGCCAAGCTCGAAGGCGCCGACGCCAAGACCCTGCGCGACACCATGGACAAGCTCAAAGATAAGCTCAAGACTGCCGTCATCGTGCTGGGTGCGGTGGACGGCGACAAGGTGCAGATCGCCGCAGGCGTGACCAACGACACCACGGCCAAGGTCAAGGCTGGCGAGCTGGCCAACTTTGTGGCGGGCCAGGTGGGCGGCAAGGGCGGCGGCAAGGCCGACATGGCCATGGCGGGTGGTACCGAGCCCGCCAAGCTGGCCGGCGCGCTGGCCAGCGTGCAGGCTTGGGTGACTGCCAAGTTGTGATTCGGCACAAGGTGCTATAAAAAGAGAAGCTGCTCGCGCATATTCCACGAGGGCTAGGGCCGTATTTCATGCATAAATGCGAATGAAGCGCCGGCAGGTGTTGGGCCTGCTGGGCGCCGCCAGTTTGGGGCCTGTGATGGCGCCTGCCGTAGCCAACCCTGGCTACGACGTGCAGCCTTGGGCCCCCAAGCAGGCCGTGCCGGTGGGCGACTTGGTGGATCTGGAGGGGCAGCACTGGAGCTTGCCCGACCTGCGGGGCCGTGTGGTGCTGCTGAACTTCTGGGCTGGCTGGTGTGAGCCATGCCGTGCCGAGATGCCGGCGCTGCAAACCCTAGCTGCCCGGGAGTCGCAGCGCATGGTGGTGCTGGCCATCAACCTCAAAGAGTCGTTTGATGCGATCGCCCGCTTTGTCCAAAGCACGGGTTTGATGTTGCCCGTGGTACGCGATGTGCAAGGCGACATCGCCAAAGCCTGGGGCATCCGCATTTACCCATCCACCGTGTTGATCGACACCGAAGGCCAGGTGCGCAGCATCGTGCGCGGCGCGCTGGACTGGGCTGGGCCCGAGGGCGACCGCCTTTGGCAGCCCCTGTTGCAGCCTCAGCGCGCGCGCAAGCGCTGAGCCAAGGCCACCACCTCAGGCGCCTGCACAGGGCGGGCGTCTGCCGCGCTGCTGGACTGGATGAGCCGGCGCAGGGTTTCGAGGTGGGGCATCACGGTGCCAAAGAACTGGGGCTGCGCACCTTGCGCAATCAGGATGGTCGGAAAGTTTTCCACCTCAACCGGGTCCACCAGATCGGCCTGGTCCTCAATGTCCACCCACTCAAAACGTGCATTTGGAAAGTCGGCCTGCAACTGCGCAAACAGCGGCTGGTACTCCGTGCAGGTGCCGCACCATTGGGCACACAGGCAGGCCACCAGCAGGCTGGGGAGGGCGGTTTCGGGCAGGGTCGGGGCGTGGTGCATGGTGGTCGGCTAATGACTCAAATCAATATCGATATAACAAGTCGCGGGGGTATGGAGTTTTACAATATAGGGTTTCGCCCTAGCCCAAAGTAGCCGCGGGTAACTCCTACCGATTGACCTTCACCAAGGCCCCCATGAGTGCATTTCTGGAAGAAACAGTTTTAAGCGTACACCACTGGACCGACCGTTTGTTCAGCTTCACCACCACTCGGGACCCGGCCCTGCGTTTTTCCAACGGCCACTTCACCATGATTGGCCTGCGCCAGGAGAACGGCAAGCCCTTGCTGCGCGCCTATTCCATCGTCAGTGCTAACTACGAAGAGCATCTGGAGTTCCTGAGCATCAAGGTGCAGGACGGTCCGCTCACCTCCAAGCTGCAGCACATCAAAGTGGGCGACAAGATTGTGGTGGGCCGCAAGCCCACGGGCACCCTGTTGATTGATTACCTCTTGCCCGGCAAAAACCTGTACCTGCTGGGCAGTGGCACGGGCTTGGCACCGTTCTTGAGCGTGGCCCGCGATCCTGAGACCTACGAGAAGTACGAGAAGGTCATCGTGGTGCATGGCGTGCGCGAGGTCAAAGAGCTGGCCTACTACGACTACTTCAAGACCGAGCTGCCCCAGCATGAATTCCTGGGTGAGATGGTCAGCAAGCAGATGCTGTACTACCCCACGGTGACCCGCGAAGCCTTTGAGCACCAAGGCCGCATCACCACGCTGATCGAGAGCAACAAACTGCCCGCTGACTTGGGCCTGCCTCCGCTGGACCCAGCTACCGACCGCATCATGATCTGCGGCAGCCCCGGCCTGAACAAAGACATGCGCGAAATTCTGGATGCCAAGGGTTTCAAAGAAGGCAACACCACGACGCCCGGCGACTACGTGGTCGAACGCGCGTTTGTGGAGCAATAAACGCAGCGGCCTTGGCGGCCTGCGTTTCACCTGAAAGGCCTGCTTGCAGGCCTTTTTTATGCCTGCCGGGTATGGCTTGCGCGGTGCCGCTGTACCGCGGGCGATCGCAGCGCCAGATGTTTGGTGACCCGCCCGGCCATGCGTTTGCGCCACATGCGAAACGAGCTGGGCTTCATGTGTCGGCGCATCACATCCACTACGGCCGATTCATTCAAGCCGAATTGGGCTTCAATCGCTTCAAATGCCGTGCGGTCTTCCCACGCCATTTCCACAATGCGCGAAACGTCAGACTCCGTCAGGGCAACATGCGCCCGTGTCATGCGGCCAGACTCCCGGCTAGCAGGCTCAGTGCCGCAGCGAGCGTCAGGTGCAGGCGCATGGGCAGCCACGCTGTCAGGCCGTACGCCGGGTAACTGCGCCGGTCCACCGCCAGGCAGATGCCCAGTAGCAAGGCCAGCGTGACCAGGCCTTGTGCCTGGGGCATCAGCAACGCCACCCACGCGACCAGGCTGGGGAATACGCCCCACACAAACGGCCCAGGTTGCGGTGTGAGCGGCCCGCGCATGGCCAAGCCCCAGTGGATGGCCCCCATGAAACTGGCAATGGTTGCGCCATAGGCCAGCAGGGCCAGCACCGCTTGGCTGCGGTAGGCGGCTGGCGCCCACCAAGTGGCTGCAGCCAGCACCACAAATGGCAGTGCACCGGCATAACCCAGCCGGGCAGCCCAGCGTGGCAAAGGCAGGGGCTGAGGGGCTGCGGTCATGGCGCCTCGCCTTGTTCCAAGGTGTCGCTGCCGCTGATGGTGGGCGAGGCGGGGGACGCGGTTTGCGGGTGGCACATGGTGGTGCCGTTCCATTGTTGCCCACACCAGCACAGGCCCTCGTCATTGATGATGCAAGTGCCGGTTCCGCAGCAGCGCTCGTCGTCGTTGTCCATGGTTGCGTCCTGAAAAGCCGTACGTACAAAGGTTGCTGGCCACTGTGGCAGCATTCGGTGCCCGTATTTTGTGGGAAACCCCGCCCCGCGTGTCCTTGGGGGCCTTTGTTGTGTGTCTGAAAGCGAGTTGAGAATGTCCGCCCTGAATGTTTTAGGCACCGCCTTGCAAGCCTGCTCGTTTGACCCGCTTACCGGGTTTTATCGCGACGGCTGTTGCAATACCGATGCCCACGACCACGGCACCCACGTGGTGTGCGCCAAAGTGACGGCTGATTTTTTGGCGTATTCATTGCAACAAGGCAATGACCTGAGCACCCCCCGGCCCGAATACCGTTTTGTGGGGCTGCGTCCCGGCGACCGCTGGTGTCTGTGCGTCAACCGCTGGCTAGAGGCACTGCAGGCAGGCGTGGCCCCACCTGTGCACCTGGAGGCGACCCACATCAAAGCCTTGGAGCGTGTGACTCTGGAGCAACTGAAGGCCCATGCTTTGTAAAAACGTTCGCTGCCGCACCGATGAACCCTGGCGCACATGCATACTGAATCCATGAAACAACACTTTCTCCTGTGGGCACTTGCTGCCACCCTCGCCAGCGGCGCTGCAGTGGCCCAAACGGCTCAGCCGCCCTTGCAACCCATTGCATCGCTGGATGTGGCGCGCTACGTGGGCACCTGGTATGAAATTGCCAAATACCCCAACAGCTTCCAGAAGAAATGTGCCCGCAACACGCGTGCCGACTACCAGGCCCAGCCGGACGGAACCTTGCAGGTGCGCAACCGCTGTGTCATGGCCGATGGCCAAACCACCGAAGCGTTGGGCGCCGCCCGCCAGATAGGCCCTGCGGACTCCCCCAAACTGCAAGTGCGTTTTGCGCCCGCGTGGCTGTCGTTCTTGCCCATGGTGTGGGGCAACTACTGGGTCATCGACCTGGACCCACAGTACCAACTGGTCGCCGTGAGCGAGCCAGAGCGCGACTACCTGTGGGTGCTCTCACGCACCCCCAAGGTGGAGCCCGCCGCCTACCAGGCCTTGTTGGCTCGCCTGGCCCAGAGCGGTTTTGACATGACACGTTTGGAACTGAGCCCGCAGGAGTGAGCATGATTGACGGATTGATTGCCGGCCACCTGGTCGGTCTGGCCGAAACCCGCCAAGGCAAAAACGGCAGCACGTTTGCGCTAGCCAAGGTCAAAGCTATGGCGGGCGATGGAGAGAGCCTGATCGTCAACGTGATTACGTTCGCAGCAGAAGCCAGCGCTGCACTGATGGCATTGGACGATGGCGATGCGGTGGCACTGGCCGGCGCACTGACGCCCAAGGTGTGGACCGACAAACAAGGCAACACCCGCCCTGCGCTGGACATGGTGGCCACCCAAGTGCTCACCACCTACCACGTGGCGCGCAAGCAGCACGCTCTGGGTGGATTGGCCGAGGCGCCCCTCAGTCCTTGAGCTCCACCCCCAGCGCCTGCAGTTTCTTGGCATACGAATCCCGGCGCTTGGCCGCCTTGGTGGCGGTGTCGGTAGCCGCCTGAATCGCCTTGGGCCCTTTGTTGGCTGCTGCCTTGATCAAGCCAAACTTGTGCGCAGCCTCGGCCTCAGCACGGCGGTAGGTGGCGATGAGATCGGCGTGGGCGTTGGAGGGGGATGGGTTCACAAGTACCTTCTGGGTGAGAGTGGCATTTTCTCCGGTCGCTTGCGGTTTGACGCTGATTTCTGCAAAGGGCCAGGAGTAGACATCCGACTTTTGAGTCCAAAGCGAACATTGATTCACTCGAATGGGGGATATTCGTGGCCCCCTTGTAAGCCTAAACTACATGCATGCTGATAGCTATGCCTAACCCTTCCAACGAGCGGACGCCTTACGGCGACGCTAATGTTCAACGTTAGGCCTCTGTTCAATGTCTATGCTGCAACGATTGCTAAGCACAGTCCGAGGAAGGCAAGCGGCACGCAATTCTGGGCCGGAAGCGGTTCCCAGTGGGCGAGATGGAATATCCACAAACTATGAGGCTCACATCGATGTCGACTTCAACGAGTTTCTGTCCGGGTTGCCGTCCAATTTTGCCGCAACAGTCATCGTTCACGAGCCACCGCCATCGGTAGGGGTAATTGCAACTACAACAGTTCCATCATCTATTTTCACAGCCTCAACGAGCCTCTCGTTCTTGACAGAGTTCTACTTCGACGATGGCTCAATCGCAAACTTAACTTGGACGACTACCAGTTCAAACGTGCACGAGAATATTGTTCGTTCGGTTTTCGGTTTGCCGAGACGTATCACAGGTGCACAAACCACTCTTCTTCAACCAACGGCCTAACATGGCGCTCAACCTCGCTCCTTTTAGTCGCTGGACGTTGCGCGACAAAACCGCGCAGCGCCGGTTTGCTCTACTACAAGGGCTTCCCCACATTTGTCAAACACTTTCCCACCGTGGTTGAATCGCGCAAGCGATTCGTTGACTTCGAGGACCCGATAACACGACTTCTTGATGGCGTAAAAGGGATAAACAAGTCGCTCGAACCGGGTAGCCTCTTTGCCATAGCGGAAAACATCCACCTTCGCTTGCCCGTTGAGCAGACATACAAGTCGTACTGCGACGCCGCCAGCGAGTTATACAAGATCGTCGGGCCTGACAATCTTTCACAATCAACACTGAAGAATCTTCTGATAGAAGACTTCGGCGCGGAGCATGATGACCTGAAGCACGCCGAGTCGGGACGACCACTGAGTAGTCTGCAACTCCTTGCCCTTCTGGAAGAGAAGCTTAAGGCTGCTGGGCGACTTACCAAACTGCTTCGACCGCTGTCGCAACTTCGGGTGGCAGCAGACCATAAAGTGTTGGGGGTAGAAACCGAAATGCGGAGCTACTCGAGGGATTTCGCAGAGATGTGCAATCAGCTCGCCGAGTCACTTGAAGAACTCGCGAAGCTACTTGCGGCGCTGCCCAGGTGACGCCTAACCCAGCGTTCGAGCCGACGCGCTCCGGTAAGCCGGGTTTGGCCTCCATTTCATTTTTGCTCAAACCCGGCCTGCCTCCGCGCGCGGTTCAACGCAAACGTTGAACGTCCGCTTTCCTGGTACGTGACCGCCCGCTATGGGTCGAGGCTGTGTGAAAACCCTTTGAATCTGGCGCAGTGTTTGCTATGACCTATCAAGCTGTTTGGAGGTTTGAGTATGTCCAGATTCATTGTGGGAGAAGACAGGCATCAAGTGACTTTGTTGCCAGAGTGCCTGGACGACTTCATCACTGAAGACAACACGGTCCGGGTGGTCGATGCCTTCGTCAGTGAGCTGGACATGAACGCTCTGGGCTTTGAAGGTGCCAATCCAGCTGCAACGGGACGTCCGGCCTATCATCCTGCTGTCATGTTGAAGCTCTACCTCTATGGGTATCTCAACCGTATTCAATCCAGTCGGCGCTTGGAGCGTGAATGCCAGCGCAACGTGGAGCTCATGTGGCTCACAGGCAGGCTTGCCCCAGACTTCAAAACCATTGCAGACTTTCGCCGTGCCAACAGCACTGGCATCCGCAACGTATGCCGTCGCTTCGTCATGCTGTGCCGCGACCTCAAACTCTTCAGCCAGGCAGTAGTAGCCATCGATGGCAGCAAGTTCAAGGCAGTTAACTCGCGTGATTGCAACTTCACCACCGGAAAGATCGACAAGCGCCAGGAGCAGATTGAAGAAAGCATCCAACGCTATCTGAGTGCACTGGAGACCGCCGATCGCACACAGACTGTTGAGCTTGAAGCCAAGACTTTGCGTTTGACAGACAAAATTGCACGGTTGCGCCAGCAAATGCGTGAGCTCGACGCAATCAAAGAACAGCTCAAGACGCAGCCCGACGGTCAAATATCTAGGACCGATCCCGATGCACGGTCCATGGCCACCAGTGGCAAGGGATCGGGTATGGTGGCCTACAACGTACAGGTGGCTGTGGACGCCAAACACCATCTGATCGTCGCGCATGAAGTCACCAATGCGGGTAGTGATAGAGCCCAACTCAGTCCCATGGCGCAAGCTGCGCGTGAAGCTATGGGTAAGAAGAGGTTGCGCGCAATCGCAGACCGTGGCTACTTTAGTGGTCCGCAAATCAAGGCATGTGCCGATGCAGGTATTGATGCAGTCCTTCCCAAGCCCACGACATCGAACGCCAAGGCCGAAGGTCGCTTCGACAAGGCAGACTTCATCTACATCAAGAAAGATGACGAATACGAGTGTCCTGCCGGACAACGGGCGAAGTTCAGAATGGCCAGAGATGAGCGCGGAATGATGACTCGCCGCTACTGGAGCAGCGCCTGCCCCCAATGCCCATTGAAGTCGCAATGCACACCCAGCGGCAATCGGCGAATCTCCCGCTGGGAACATGAGGATGTGTTGGAGGCTGTGCAACGTCGCCTTGATCGTTCTCCTGACTCCATGACCGTCAGACGACGAACCGTTGAGCATGTGTTCGGCACGCTCAAGAGCTGGATGGGCTACACGCACTTCCTCACCAAGCGGCTGCCCAACGTCAGCGCAGAGATGGGCTTGAATGTACTGGCGTACAACTTCAAGCGTGTGTTGAGTATCTTGGGCTTTGAGGGAATGATGAAGGCGATGAAACTGGCAGGGGCATGAGTCCTTTGTTGGAGTTTGCTGCTTCATATGGGGCCCCAGGAGCGCCATAAGACCGCTCAAGCGGCATCGGTACGGTGTTCATCGCGCAAACCTGTTGGGTTAACGCAAAGCAGCTCCTTCCTGGACGCCAACATGAGTTTCCACACAGCCTCGGTCGTTTTCGGCCCGCCAACCTCGCCGCAGCAAGTCAATCGCTGACCACCCGCGTCCCCAGCTTATACGCCGGCAATCCCGCCAACATGCGCTTGCCATAACTCGTATGGGTCAGCCGCTTGTCGTAGCAGATCACCTGCGCCCGGTCTTCCTCGGTGCGGATGGCGCGACCGGTCCATTGCAGCAACTTCACACCGGTGGCTGGGATCACCAGTTCGTTGAACGGGTCGCGGCCCACGCTGCGTAGCCATTCGGCGCGCGCTTCGTCCACCGGGTCGCTGGGGGGGGCAAACGGCAGCTTGGCGATGAACACGGTTTCGCACAGCGCGCCAGGCAAGTCCAAGCCTTCACCAAAGCTTTGCAGCCCAAACAACACCGAAGGCATGCCGCTTTCCACGCGCTCGGCGTGCGCTGCCAGCAGGCGCGTGCGGGACTGCGTGCCTTGCACCAGCACCATGTCCATCAAATGGCCGGGCAGGGCGTCGGTGGCGGCGCGCATTTGGGCGCGGCTGGTGAAAAGCACCAGCGCGCCACGTTTTACGCCCTCAATGTCTTCCATCAGCGCGCGCACCATTTCGGCGGTGTACGCGTCGGCCTGCTTGGGGTCGGCGCGCGTGTGCACCACGGTCAGGCTGCCCTGGGCGGCGTAGTTGAAAGGGCTTGCCACTTCCAACGCTGTCACGTAGGGCTTGTTGGACAGGCCAGCTTCTTTCAAAAAGTAGTCAAAGCTGCCGCAACTCGTGAGGGATGCGCTGGTGACGATGGCTCCACGCACCTGGCTCCACAAGAACTGGCGCAGCAGGTCGCCCGGCACGATGGGGCATGCGTGCGCGGTCATGGTCAGGTAGCCGTTTTCGCTCTCGGCCTGCAGCCACTTGGCCAGCGGTTGTTCGCCATGCTCCAGCAGCAGCTGCGCGGTACTGACCAAACTGCCAAGGCGTGGCGCAATACCACCTAACTGCGCATAGAGCTGGGCGCACAGCACGGCTTGCGACGGATCGTCCTTGGCAATGGCTTTCACGTCCACACCCAGCGCTTCCAACGCTTTGGACAGGCCATTGGCCTGCGCGTGGATCTGCGTCACCGGCTCGTGCAGGGCCTCGGGCAGCACGCCCATGGCAAAGCGCAGCGTGCCGTCGTTGCCTTCGCCACGCGCGTTCTGGCCGGTGTGGGCCCACACCAGGTCCATGGCCATACGGGCCAGCGTGGTCAGCGCACCCTTGAGCTGGCTGGTCACCGTCTGCACGTCTTCGCCCACATGCAGGGCCAGCTTGCCGGCTACCTCATTCATGGCCTTGGGCAGCTTGTCCAGCCAGCGCAGGTTGCTCAGGTCCATGGCGTTGGAAAACTGGTCCAGCGCCACCGCGGGCAGGTGGTGGCCTTCGTCAAACACCACCAGGCAGTTGTCCAGGTCGGGCAGGGTCTTCATGCCCAGGCTGGCCAGCACCAGGTCATGGTTGGCAACGATGACATTGGCCTCGGCCAGCTTGGTGCGCGCGTTGTAGTAGCTGCACTCCTTGTAGCGTGGGCAGTGGCGCGCCGTGCAGGTGTGGCGCTCGGCGGCGACGACCGACCAGTCACGCGGGTCGGGCGTGTCGGGCAGGTTGTCGCGGTCGCCGTCCCAGCTGGCCACCGCCAGCTTGTGGGCCATGCTTTCGTAGAGGGACTGGCGGCGTTCCTCGATGGCCTCTTGCGATAAGGCACTCACCTTGGGCTGCGGTAGGTCGTCGTCAAACATGTCGTCTTCGGCCGCGCCGCTGCCTACCAAGCGCTCCAGCTTTACCTTGCACACATAGCGCCCGCGGCCCTTGGCCAGCGCGTAGGCAAAGGGCTGGTCCATGCTGCGCGCCAGGGCGGGCAGGTCCTTGGTCATCAGCTGCTCTTGCAAGGCCACGGTGGCGGTGCTGATGATCACGCGCGTCTTGCGCTCCAGCGCCATGGCAATGGCAGTGCTGGCATAGGCTGCGCTTTTGCCCACGCCGGTGCCGGCCTGGATGACGGCAATGGCCTTGGTAGGGGTAGGGTGCTCGCCAATGTCTGCCTGGGCCAGCGTGGCGGCCACCGTCTCGGCCATCTGGTGCTGGCCGGGGCGGCGGCGAAAGCCGGACGTACTGCCCACCACCCGCTCAAATGCATGCAGGGCGTGCTGGGCCAGGGCGGCGCTGGCAGGTGGCAGGGAAGAAAAGTCGGACAAACGGAAGGACCTTGGGCGCGGGGGAGGGCTGAATATACAGGCAGCAGGGATAATCGGGCCTGCGCCACCCCGGGGTACTTTGTGTTACGCCGTACGCGCCGCCTGTTCATCCACCCGGAGATCTCTGTATGACCCCCGTTACCTCTTCTGCCCCCGTGGCTGCCCGCGTGGCTTCGCGCCGTAAATTTATGGCCAATTCGGCTATAGCCCTCGTAGGTACTGCGCTACCTGCTATCAATTTTGCACAATCGGCCAGCACCCCCGAGCGCCAGTTCAGCCCCAAGCCGGGTGCCTGGCGCACCTTTGAAGTCACCACCCGCGTAGACATTGCCAAACCCCAGGGCGCCACGCGCCTGTGGCTGCCGATTCCCTCGGTCAACAGCGACTGGCAAAAGTCACTGGAGAGCAGCTACCAGACCAATGGCACAGCCCGCATGGAAGACGACAACACCTACGGCGCACGTATGTTGTTCGTCGAGTTTGCGGCCGATCAGGCCAAGCCCTTTGTGGAGCTGACCAGCCGCATCCAGACGCAAAACCGCGCGCAGGACTGGACCCAAAAGTCTGCCCCCACCGAAGACGCCGCCAGCCTCAAGTACTGGACCCAGCCCACCGACCTGCTGCCCACCGACGGCATTGTGCGCACCACAGCGCTGGAAGCCACCCGTGGCGCCAAGACCGATGTGGAGAAGGTGCAGAAGTTGTACGACTGGATCGTCACCAATACCTTCCGCGAGCCCAAGGTGCGCGGCTGCGGCGAAGGCGACATCAAGACCATGCTGGAGACCAACAACCTGGGCGGCAAGTGTGCCGACCTGAACGCGCTGTTTGTGGGCCTATGCCGCGCCGTGGGTGTGCCTGCGCGCGATGTGTATGGCCTGCGCGTGGCGCCCAGTGCCTTTGGTTACCGCGAGCTGGGCGGCAACTCCGCCAGCCTCAAAGGCGCACAGCACTGCCGTGCCGAGGTTTATCTCAAGGGCCACGGTTGGGTGGGCATGGACCCGGCCGATGTGGCCAAGGTCATGCGCCAGGAAACCCCCGAGTGGATCAAGTCCGCCAGCAACCCGCTGGTGGCCCCGGTCAACAAGGGTCTGTTTGGCGGCTGGGAAGGCAACTGGATGGCCTACAACGTGGCGCACGATGTGACGCTGCCCCAGTCCACCGGCCCCAAGCTGGGCTTCTTTATGTACCCCGCCGCCGAGACGGCTGCGGGCCGCTTGGACTCGTACGCGCCGGACGACTTCAAGTACCAAATTAGCGCCAGGGAAATTGCGGCCTGAAGCGCCTGACCACTGGCCCACACTCTGCCTATGCCCCAGCCCCATGCCCTGATTGATTTTGGTATTCCGCTCAATGCCGGTGCAGCCCCGCTGCGGCTGGCGTTTGGGCCGCCCGATCAGGTGTTGGTTGCGCATGCGGTGGACGAGGTGGCCGCCGTGCTGGCGCAGGTGGATGCGCTGAGCCGCCAGGGGTGCTGGTGTGTGGGCTATGTGCGATACGAGGCGGCGCCTGCGTTTGATGCCGCGCTGCAGGTGCATGCGGCCGATGGGCCATTGGTATGGTTTGGGGTGCATACGCAGCCCTTGCTGCAAGCCACCGCAGAAAGCACCCCCGAGCCCACTGTCATCTGGGATGGCGGTGTGGAGCGCGCAGTGTTTGACCAAAACATGGCCGAGATCCACCGCGCCATTGCCGCTGGTGAGCTTTACCAGGTCAACTACACGGCGCCACTGCAGGCTGGGTTTGCGGGTAGTGCGCTGGCGTACTTTGGGGCACTGCGCCGTGCCCAGCCACGGGCCTACAGCGTATTTATCGATGCGGGTGTGGAGCAGGTGCTGTCGGTCTCGCCCGAATTGTTTTTTGACTGGGATGGCGCGCGGATTGTGAGTCGCCCCATGAAGGGCACGGCCGCGCGCGGTGCCACGCCGGTGGAGGACGCCGCCAACGCCGCGAACCTGCGCAACACCCCCAAAGAGCGTGCCGAGAACGTCATGATCGTGGACCTGATCCGCAACGACCTCTCGCGCATTGCCCAGCCGCACAGCGTGAAAGTGCCGCGCCTGTTTCATCTGGAGGCGTTGCCCACCGTGTGGCAAATGACCTCGGACGTGGAAGCGAGCACGCGCCCCGGTACCACGCTGCTGGATGTATTCACAGCGCTGTTTCCTTGCGGCTCCATCACCGGCGCGCCCAAGGTGCAAGCCATGCGCATGATCAAAACCCTGGAGCCCGAAGCGCGCGGCGTTTACTGCGGCGCCGTGGGCGTGGTGCGGCCCGGTGGACATGCCACCTTCAATGTGGCGATTCGCACCGTCACCGTGCAGGGCGACACCGCGCGCTGTGGCATTGGCAGTGGCATTACCTTTGATGCACAGGCCGAAGGCGAGTGGAACGAATGGCGCAGCAAACGCATGTTTCTGGAACGCGCCAGCCAGCCCTTTGCGCTGCTGGAAACGCTGGCGCTGCACGACGGCGTGTTGCCGCACGTCGATCTGCACCTGGACCGCATGGCCACAGCAGCCCAGCACTTCGGCACACAGTGGGACCGCGCCCGCGCGCTGCAGGCTCTGCAGACCCTGGCGGCAGCGCACCCCCAGGGCGCGTACCGCGTGCGTCTGCTGTTGCCCGCCAACGGGCACTTTCAGGCCCAAGCCTTTGCGCTGGCGGACACGCCACAGCCCGTGCGCCTGCAGCTGGCGAAGGCGCCGATTGCCGAGGCGCACAGCGAGTTTGTGCGCTTTAAGACCACACGCCGCGCCCACTACGACGCCTTCACACCCGACGATGCGGCAGTGTTTGATACCGTGCTGTTCAACGCGCAAGGCGAGCTGACCGAGTGCACCCGCGGCAACATTGCCGTGCTGCTGGACGGCCGTTGGGTGACGCCACCGCTGGCGTGTGGCCTGCTGCCCGGCATAGGCCGCGCGGTGCATCTGCAAAGCGGCCGCCTGACCGAGGCCGTGGTGCGGGTGGAAGACCTGCAGCGTGCCCTAGGGCTGGCGTTTATCAATAGTTTGCGAGGGTGGCTGGATGCCGAGTTGCTGGCCACGTAAGGCGCTGGGTGCGCTGCTGATTTGGCTCAGTGCAGGTGTAGGCGCGCAGGTCGCGGTTCACAACCCCAAGCGCTTGGTAGCAGCCGACATGGGGGTCGTCATCAATCTGGCCGATCCCTACTCGGTGCAAGTGGGCGACTACTACGCGCGCCAGCGGGGCCTGGATGCGAGCCTCGTGCTGTATGTGGACATACCCGTGAAACCCGTGCTCAGCGCAGCGGAGTTTGAGCCTTTGCAGGCGCAACTGAAAACGGCGTTGGGTGGCAAGGTCCGCGCCTTGGCACTTGCGTGGGCCCAGCCCTATGCGGTGGAGTGCAATGGCATTACCGCCGCCGTGACCCTGGGCTTTGCCCCGGAGGTGTGCAGCAATACCTGTGCACCCAGTAAACCCTCGCCCTTGTTCAACCGGATACTCACCCAAGCCCACACGGAAGAAGGCTTGCGCCCCTCCATGCTGCTGGCCGCCCGCAGCCTGGAGAGTGCCAAGGCGCTGATTGACCGCGGCGTTGCTGCAGACCAGCAACTGGGCAAGCGCGGTGTGCCGCTGGCCCACGCCGTGTTTGTGTCCACCCCCGACAAGGCACGCAACGTGCGCGCGCCACTGTTTCCCGCCGCGGCCGCTGTGCCCGCGCTGGGCGTGCAGATTGACCGCGTGGACAGCAACCAAGCTGAGCCGCTGCCACGTGTGGTGCTCTACCAAACCGGCAGCGTGCGCGAGGAGCAGATGGCGCGTATCGCATGGGTGCCCGGAGCGCTGGCAGACCACCTGACCTCGTTTGGTGGGCAGCTGCTCAACAGCCAGGGTCAGATGAGCGTGCTGGACTGGCTGGAGGCTGGTGCCACTGCGAGCTACGGCACAGTGAGCGAACCTTGCAACCACCTGCAGAAGTTTCCACATCCAGCCCTGCTGCTGGCCCACTACGCGCAGGGCGCCAGTGCGTTGGAGGCCTACTGGCGCAGCGTAGCCTGGCCCGCTCAAGGCGTGTTTGTAGGCGAACCGCTGGCGGCGCCGTTTGGCCGCTGAGCAAATTAAAAAGGGAGCCAAAGGCTCCCTTTTTCGACTGCAAAGCAGAAGTTTTCAGGCGCGGGCAGCCAGTTTGTGGCGGCGAACTGCAGCACCCAAAAATCCGAGGCCCACCAACATCAAGGCGTAAGTCTCTGGTTCGGGCACAGCCGCAGTCAGGAAGACATAGTTGGTGCTGGAAAAGCCGTCGGTGATGTAGGCAGAGTAGGCAGAGTTGGTACATGCTGTACCGGCGGTGGCGCAACCGTTGTAACCCAGCCCCGTGTTGTCCAGCTTGTAATTGCTTGCGTATTGGCGTCCGGCGTGATCTCCCCAGCCGTCATACCAAGCCATGTTGTTGATGCTTTGGCGATCTGTGGAAACTGCGTACTGGTTGGCGCTGCCGCCAAAAATCAATGCCGCTGCATCCAGGCCTGAAAACACGGCAGGGTTGGTTTCCCATCGGGGCGCAGTAAGGCTGGTGGTGGTGCCATTGGCAAACGTAATAGTGTTGCCGTTGGTCGTGAATGATCCAACGTAGGTTTGCGCGCTGGCCAGCGTCGCGGCGAGGCCCAGTACGGCGCCGAGAATGATTTTGTGCAGTTTCATGTGTCTCCCTAAGGTTAGTTAAAGCGGGAGGACTGTAGATCAGCCTTTTTGAGCAACCAATGGTCCAATCGGACTAGCCTTCGCTGCATGCGGGCCCATTTTCCAAGCGTGTACGTGTGTAATAGCCCATTTCCTCTCCCGGCAATTTTGTGTCACCACCTGTAACAACACATTCCAGTCTGCTAGATCTGATGCGCGCCCCGGCGTCTGCCGCGCCGGTGCTGTGCGTGGTCATCGCGCTCAATGTGGCGGTGTTCTTGGCCATGCTGCTGGCAGGTGCTGGCTGGTGGCATGCGGCGCAAGGTGTGCCGCTGGCTTGGGGCGCTAACTTTGGGCCCGCCACACAAGACGGGCAGTGGTGGCGTTTGATTACTGCCATGTTTGTGCACTTTGGGGTGATGCACCTGGCGCTGAACATGTGGGCGCTGTGGGATGTGGGCCGCCTGATGGAGGGCCTGCTGGGCCGTTGGCGCTTTGCGGCGCTGTACCTGGGCAGCGGTGTGCTGGGCAACGGCGTGTCGCTGGTGGTGCAGGGTAACCAGGCGGTGTCGGGTGGGGCGTCTGGCGCGGTGTTTAGCCTGTATGGCGCCTTGCTGGTGTTCTTGTGGCGTGAGCGGCGGCAGGTGGACCGGTCTGAGTTCCGCTGGTTGTTTGGTGGAGCGCTGGTGTTTACCGCTTTGATGCTGGGGCTGGGTCTGGTGCTGCCCGGCATTGACAACGCGGCCCACGCGGGTGGCCTGCTGGCCGGCGCGCTGCTGGGTGGCCTGCTGGCCCAGCCGTGGACAGCCCAGAGCCCGCCCGTGCGCACTTGGCGGCGCGTCAGTGCCGCAGGTTTGGTGGCACTGGGGGTGGTGCTGTGGCGTACCTTGCCTGCGCCGCCCTACCTGATGGGCGAAGAACTCAAGGCGCGGGCCGGCATTGCCCAGTTTCTGCAAGATGATCAGCGTATCAGCCAACGCTGGGGTAGCTTGGTGCAGAGTGGCCAGCAGGGTGGCCAAAGTTTTGAACAACTGGCGGGGCGCATTGACGCAGAAGTGGCGGCGGTTTACGAACGCAGCTTCGACCAGCTGGCCGCCGCCACCCCAGCCGGCCAGGCACCATCGGCCGCAACCCTGGAGGCCTTGCAGGCCTATGCCGTGCAGCGTGCCGAGGCGGCCCGCGCCCAGTCAGAGGGGCTGCGCCGGGGCGATGCCACCGCGCTGCAGCCCGCCCAGCCCGCCGCATCAGCCCCGGCGAGCGCACCTTAGCCCGCTTGGGGCGCAATATTGCTATTGAATTAGGAGCTGCTCGCGCAGTATCCACGGCCTAAATGGCCATTTTCTTTATAAATTCTGGAGTGCCAGCAGGTTGCGCTCGCTGGCAAAGCTGCGGGCTTCGCCCGTGATCGGGTCGGTGAAGGCAATTTGCTGCGCCAGCAGCTGCAGCGGGCGGCGGTAGTCGGTGGCGTCTTCGGGGGTCAGGGTGGGGTAAATGCCGTCAAACAGCAGCGGCAGGCCCAGTGCGGCCATGTGCACGCGCAGCTGGTGGCGCTGGCCGGTCAGGGGGCGCAGCTGGTAGCGGGCCCAGGCGCCGTGGGTCTCCAGCACGTCGATGTCGGTGATCGCGTTCACGGGGCCCGGCACCTCGGCCTGCTGCATGAAGTGGGCGCCTTGGCCAATGCGGCTCTCGCGGTGAAGAGGCCAGGGCAGGGCGGGGTTGCTGGGGGCAATGCACTGGTAGGTTTTGTCCACCACCCGATCCCGAAACAGCGCCTGGTAGGCATTGCGCGTGGCGGGGTTGACCGAAAACAGCACCAGCCCGGCCGTATCACGGTCAATGCGGTGGATGGGCGAGAGGGCGTCGAGTCCCAGCTGCGCCTTGAGCCGCACCAGCAAAGTCTCTTGCACGTATTTGCCCGAGGGAATGACTGGCAGAAAGTGCGGTTTGTCCACCACCAGCAGGTGTTCGTCTTGCCACAGTACCGTGGCCTCGAAGGGAATGCGCGGCTCAGCGGGCACGCCGCGGTAGTAGTAGAGGCGCCGCCCCGGCGTGGGCGCGTCGTGGGCGCTGGCGGCGTGGCCCTCGGCGTCCACCACCTCACCCGCGTCCAGGCGGGCCTGCCAGTCTGCTGCGGGCACGGAGGGGAAGCGCTCCAGCAAAAAATCCAGCAGCGTGGGCCACGGCCCGGCGGGCAGCACCACACAGCTGGGGCTCACCCCATGGCGCGCGGGCGGGGCGTTGGGCCGGGGGCGGGCCATGCCAGCGGGTTTAGACGCGCTCGAACACCACGTCCCACACGCCGTGGCCGAGCTTGATACCGCGGTTCTCAAACTTGGTGAGCGGGCGGTAGTGCGGCTTGGGTGCGTAGCCGGCCAGCTCGGGGTGGTCAGGCAGGGCGCGGTTCTTGAGCTTGGGCTCGGCGCTCAGCACTTCCAGAATCTGCTCGGCGTAGGGTTGCCAGTCGGTGGCGGCGTGCAGGTAGCCCCCCACCTTCAGGCGCGCGGCGAGCTTGGCCACCAGCGGGCTCTGGATCAGGCGGCGCTTGTTGTGCTTGGTCTTGTGCCAGGGGTCGGGGAAAAAGATGTGCACGCCGTCCAGGCTGCCCATTGGCAGCATGTGGTCAATGACTTCCACCGCGTCGTGGTTGCAGATGCGGATGTTGGGAATGTGGTGCTCGCCAATGCGCTTGAGCAGCGCGCCCACACCGGCCTCATGCACCTCGCAGCACAAGAAATTGGTGCCCGGCAACGTCAGCGCAATTTGCGCCGTGGCCTCGCCCATGCCAAAACCAATCTCCAGCACCACCGGGCGCTGGGCTGCAGTATTTGCATCATTTTGGCCACTAGCCCCCGCCACACCTGCGAAAGCAGCTTCGAAATTGATAGCGCCTGGCTGGTAAGGCAGCAAGAACTTGGGCCCCAACTCCTCCCGAGCCTTGATCTGCCCGCTGCCCATGCGGCCCGCGCGCTTCACAAAGCTTTTCACGGTGCGCATGAAGGGCTTGGCGCCTTCTTCGGCAGGGTTCTGGGGCGGGGTGGTGTCGGGCGTGGAGGTAGTCATGGTCAGCAGTCGCGGCAAAAAGGCCAGGGCCTGCATTGTAGGCAGGGGCGATGGGCGGGCGGTTTTGGGGCCGGGAAGGGCGGGTTGG
>NZ_JAXHOL010000025.1:0-128774 GCF_034519335.1 Rhodoferax sp. | reverse complement strand
TGCCTCAACTCCGTGTTCTGCCCTTCAAGTTCGGACTGTCGAACAGCCATCTGGTCAACTTTCTTTTGCAGACGAGCACCCGCATCGAATCCTGGGATTGACGCTTTCAAAGATGCCGTGTCCTCTGCCATGAAGGCGAGGCGACTGTCCTTGGCAAGGCTCTCAGCCCGAAGTTGCATAAGCTGAGCATTCAGGCGTTCAATTTCGCCATTTTTTTCCAACAGCAAACGAGTAGTTCTGGTCTGCACCTTACCCAGTTCTCTGGTCAGGACAGCGTTCTCATCCATCAAGGCGTTGAACCTGGCAATGTCTATTCGTACCGTCGCACCGGCTTGGTGCTGAAGCATGTGCATATCTCTGCACAACACCTCCTGCAATATGTCATCGCAGCGGGGGTGCGTCAGTGCAGCCCAAAACGCTCCCGCCACATCGCCCTGTCGCACGGAGGTGGCCCACATGTCTGCAACTGCTTTCGTCGTCTTGGCCAATCTGTAGTCTTTGATCTCGCGTGCATAACGTCTTTCCAGTTCATCTTGCATCAGCTCAGACAGTCGATTCCGGCGAACGCATTCCGCGACCGCGCCTACATGCACTTCGTAGTCGTCGGCCACTGCCATGCCGCCCAAAGCCTTGTTTACCAGACGCCGCAAGGTATCCAATGGGAAGCAGACTCCAACCACCGGACAGTGACACTGATGCGGCAAGTCCCAAAGTCGCCGCCTTCTTGAGCCCTTCGATGGAGGCATTCCGACACACGGACTTGGCTTCTCAAAATGCATGGCAAGGGGTTGTTTCGCGTCAGGGTTACACATGGCAATGTCTCCACTATAGGGATGGTTTAGACTGCAAAACCATGTCACCGCACGGGTCGGGGCGCTGATGCACAGTGATGGAATGGGTAACGTCGTAATTTAATTCCGCTGACTCAGGCCCCTGCTCAATGAAACCGTGGGTTTGAACACCTTTTACTCCGACGACAGAAAGCCAGTGGGGTACCCCAATGTCGCAGCGAACGTGACCATTACCCGCGATCAAGACGGCTCCAGTCTTGGCGTTCGTTCGCAAAGCGTGCGCCATCCAGACATCTCGCGCCACTTGGGCACTCACCATGCCCTGCGCCAAGAATTCGGGCACTTTGCCGCAGTGGCCCGTCTCTATCGCAACGCGCTGACCGTTGAGCACCTCAGCGGGCAGCGGCATCGTCAGCCCGTACATCGCAATTATTTCAAGGTCGAGCGCAGCGGGTAGGCCGCTTTTCATCACGCTCGCGGCCTCCGCTCGTGAGATGTTGGCGGCAATCAGAGGGAGGTGGTAACGCAGCGCAAGTTCGACGAGGGGGCTGTAGTGTGGCCAATCCCACCGCTTGCCGCCTGCACTGCGAATGACGCAATCGGCATCTGGACACGCTTTTTGAGCCGTGGTCAGCGCGCCTTGATTTTCACGGTCGAACTGCTCCATTACCAATGCAGGCCTCCAACCACCTTCGATCAGGCGCAGCAGATACTCGTATCGTTGTTGATGCCCATCGGGGTTGTCGTGCACTTCTCCCAGCAGGAGTATGTTTGGAGCACGCAACACGGGCACAGTCGTGCAGCCAACGAGGAAGAGTGATAACCAAAGCAGCAGATTTCCCCGCAGCAGCACGATGCAGGTATGGCGGGAAAACTCAAACATGCAAGCCACCCGGTACGTTCTCGCCAATGACCCAGCACACACCGCTCGGATCAGACAAAGCAAAGTCACGCATGAAGTACGGTTGTGTCTTGATAGACGTCAGTCGTACACTGTATTTTTCGACCAGCTTTGCATCGCAGACCTTGGCGTACCAAGCCTCCACGTCTTTGACCAGAATGTGCATTTGAAAACACTGCGCATGGGCCTGCTCATGAAATTCTTGCAGTAGAAAGCTGCATCCGTCACAGCTCAAATAGGCAATGCCACCGGCGTTGGAGCGCACTTCAAATCCCAGGTCGGTATAAAACGCCAGCGATACAGAAAAATCTCGGGCAGGCACAAACGCCTTGATTTCGATGATGTTTGCTATGTTCATGGGTTAACTATTGAGCGTAAATCGAATAGGAAATTCCACCCAGCTGGCCAGCCGTTGATCCCCATACTTAGCAGGAATAAATCGCCACAGCTTCACAGCACGTAAAGCCGCATCGTCCAGCAGACGGTAACCGCTACCCTTTGTGAGCTTGATCTCAACCGGTCGCCCGTCGCTGTCCACCCAAACACGCAACCAGACCACACCGCCGACACCTTGCTCACGCATAAGAATGGGGTAGTCTGGCTGCGGGTTGTAGGCATAGTCGGGGCGCGCACCTTGGGTAGGTCGCTGGTCAGGTTGCCCTTCTGCGGGCGCGACACTCGCCAGATTCGCATGGCCCTCGCTCCGGCTCTGCTCCTCTGTACCCGCAATCAACTTCGACGGGGTGGCAGTCTTAGGCGCGTCTGACGGGTTGACACCCATTCGGAGATCGTAAGCAACATCTTCAATTGGCCGGGATTCCGCATGGATATCGCGGCTGGGGGTGGGCAGTTTGGTTTGCGGCGCTGTCTGCGCAGCAACCCCCTGTCGCGGCCTAATTACTATTGAATGTGTTGCCGTGTCAGGCGCAACTTTTGTGACCATGGCCATTTGTGCGACCATGGGTTCCGTCAGAAGCATAACCTCTATCGGTCGACGCATGACCTGTTCATTGAGGTTCTGATCAACATGAGGACGCACGCTGTATTGAGTCAAACCAACTAACACAAAGGCATGCATCACCACTGAAAACAGAACAGCCGCCCCTGTTGTGCGTTGAACTCTGAACGGAACCCGCAAGGTCATGCCATTACTCCAGCAGCAGGCCGTCGAGCTGTTTTTCGTAGTGGCGTTATGACAAGCGAGCCTTTGATGTCGGTAACACAACTCAGTGCGAGTCCATAAAGCGATTCCAGCGCAGGTACGACTTCGGCAGAGCTGGGCAGGTCGGAAACGAGCTTTCCGTCCTTGAATAATAACAGACGATCAAAGCCCAACATGGCCTGATTGATGTCGTGCAGGATCGCGACCAACGCATGGTTGCGTGCTGAAGCGTAGGCATCCAAGCTGTCCAGCAAATCGAACTGCAAACCCGGATCTAGCGACGCCAGGGGTTCATCGACTAGGATCAATCCATCATGGGCGTCCCACAACTGGGCAAATACCCGTGCCAATTGAACACGAGCCTGTTCGCCACCAGACAGCGTGTCAAAGCGCCGCCCCAGCAAGTGGGCAGCGTGCGCCAGCGTTGCGGAAGCCTCAACAATGCGGGTCAGTTCGGGGTCATGAGCGCGAGCAACCCGCCCCAATCCAACCACCAGATCGGTTTGAAGTCCGAAAGCCACGTCACTGGATTGCGGAAGTACCGCCCGATGGCGGCTCAAATCAGACAAGTTCCAAGCTGTAAGCGTCTGCCCGTTGAAAAAGACCTGCCCCGATGCTGGCTTCCATTCGCGCGACATGAGCTTGAGCAAAGTTGACTTGCCCGCCCCGCTAGGCCCGAGGATGGCAATCCGCTCACCTGGCGCAACTTGCAAGGAGAATGGCCCAAATGCACTTGCACCCAAGCGAATACCCACGGAATCGAGTTGCAGCAATCCTGTTTTCATTGACGTTTTCATCAACATGGCATCACCCGATCCGGCCACGTGCGCCGCGCAACAGCAGCAGAAAGAACGGACTACCCAACAGCGCCGTAAAGATCCCAACCGGAATTTCAGCGGGAATGGCTATAGTGCGGGCCAAGGTATCGGCCACCAGCAAAAGCAGCCCGCCCATCAGCATGGACATGGGTACCACCTGCCGCTGGTCTGCGCCAACCCATGTTCTAACGAGGTGGGGCGCAATCAATCCAATAAAGCCGATCATTCCGCACCACGCCACCGAAAACCCAGCCAGCACAGCAACCAACACGATGACGTGGCTTCTCAGGTGACGAACATCCACGCCCACATGCGCGGCGACTGACTCACCCAAGGCCAGTGCGTTCATGGCGCGAACTAACTGATGCACCCGCCACCACGCAAACAGCAGTAAAGTGGCCAGGAGAGCAACCAGTGCCCAATTGCCGCCCGCCAGTGAACCCAAAGTCCAGAATGACAGGCTGCGCAATTGTTCGTCGGTTGCAAGGTAGGTGCACAAGCCGATGACCGCCGCAGCCAAGGCGTTCAGAGCGACACCTGTAAGCAACAGGCCTGCGATAGACCCCGGCGTGATCCAGCGAGCGATTCGGTCCAGTGTGAAGCAAACACCCAATGCACCACCAAAGGCGGCAGCTGGTAAAAGCCACACACGCCAAGAAATAGGTATTGGCAGGTTTAGACCCGAAAAAACCACAATCGTCAGTGCAGCCGCGCAAGCTGCCCCCGCACTCACGCCCAATAGCCCCGGATCAGCCAGAGGGTTGCGGAACAGTCCTTGTGTTAATGCACCCGCGAGCCCCAAACTGCCCCCCACCAAAATGGAAAAGAGGGCTCTGGGCAAGCGGACATTCCACAGCACATAGGCCCCACCAGCCCGTGCTTGCCGCTCACCAAGCCCAAGGATAGATAGCCAGTCGCTACCTGTTACCGGAACGGCACCACATTGGATCGCCACAACCACCCCCAGCAACAAAACACCAACCAGCAAGGTGGCAGGTTGCAGTCGCTTGGTTTGTAAAAAAGGGCGCAACTGGAGAACTAGCGCGTTCATACACGCATCATTTTTTCAATTGCCGCATCCAAGGCGGATACTGCCGCAGGTAGGCGCGGCCCAAAGCCCAAGAGAAACATGGCTTCCATTGAAATGACCCGGCGGCTGCGGCCAGCGGCAGTTTGCTCCAGTCCCGGCAGTTTGAGGATGCCATCCATACCGCCAGCGGCCTTCAGTCCTTGATCGGTCAGAAGAATGATATCGGGTTGCGCGGCGATTACCGCTTCCGGTGTCAAAGGCTTGTACCCTGAAAAGCCGTTGATGGCGTTGGCCGCGCCAACATAGTCCAGCATGGCATGTGCACTGGTGTCAGTTCCCGCCACCATGACCTGATTGGGCGTGTGGGCCAGCACAAACAATACCCGCACAGGTTTTGTGGTGCGTTGAGCCACTTGGGCACGGACACGCACCCACTCCTGCTGCAATGTCTGTTGCATCGTATTGGCTTGTGCAACCCGCCCAGTCAACTCACCGATGCGCTTGATCCGCTCGTTCAGCCCTTCAAAGCGGTGATTAGCAGCAAGCACGTTCACAGAAATTCCTGATGCCGACAGTTGCCTTAGCACGGCAGGTGGCCCGGCATCTTCCGTGGCGATGACTTGTGTGGGCGCAAGTGCCAGGACACCCTCTATGGACAAAGAGCGCGCATAGCCAACACTGGGGAGCTTTTGAGCAGACTCCGGGTATAGCGAAGTCGTGTCCACACCGACCAGATCAGCGTTGGCCTGCAATACAAAAACAATCTCTGTCAGTGCGCCACCCACGCTGACGATGCGACGAGAATTTGCTGGATTGGCTGCGTGAGTAGGTGCCACGGTGAAGAGTACTGCCAACGCCCCTAACTGGAGACAAGCTTTTCGCCGCTCGAGATTGACCTGTTGTACAGAATAAGTTACGCGACGCATTGCCGAGGCTCCTGCTGGATGTTTTCAATCAAGGCACGCCATTCGCACAGTTCACGCTTGCCCGGCTTGCGCTCACCAAAGAACATCGCAATGGTGTCCCCCTGGGCATCGAACAATTCAAGTGATGTCACCAGCCCATCAACAGTAGGCTTCTTGACGACCCAAGCGCTGGCAATGTGGTCTTCCCGCAGATGCAGGTTGAAGCCAGGGTCCAGCACATTCACCCAAGGCCCCATTACCGCCACCTTCTTGATGGCTCCAGAATGGATTTGAATCATCCCGGGATTGCCGACAAACACCATGATGGACACACTATCGGCTGCCGCTGCTTGCAGCAGGCTTTGGCAGTCGTCTGCCTCCACCTGCTGGACAAACTTGGGATCAGCCAAGCGCAGTGCTTGCGTTCGTGTAACGTCAAAGCTCTTGAGCAATCCGAAGAAATCGTGGGTGTCTCGCAATGAGTCCCATGCATGATGAAAACCCACCACGTCAATGTCTGAATCCGGCCGTTCGGTTGGCCGTGCGACCGGGGCTTGTGTGCAAATACCTGTCGTCTGGTTGCCGTCTGCAAAATTAGCCACCAAGCCCGTATACGCCTCGACATTGCTGCGTGTTTTCAAGAAGACTTTATGGATGGCAGTGCCTTGCGCATCAAAGAATTGCAAACTACGCTGCACCCCTTGCTCCGAGTGCTCGATCACACCAAAGCCATGTGCCCACTGCTGATAAAAGATGCGCAGATCAATCTCGCCGCCCAGCACCAAACCCACATGGTTTTGATGGCTGACGTTGCGATAGACCCCCATCTTTTCATGTACACAAGATGCATTGCGGGTCAAGGCCATGACTTCACCCAGTGGCTCCAGTGATGCCATGATGCCTGGCCAGTCAGGTCGCAGACGAGTGGCATGCAGTGTCACACTCGCGTCGTCGGTTGCGGCCCCGGCATGGGCAGCAATCAACTCGCCCTCAGAAAGGCGTAGTTGTTCGGCAATGTCCCGATGGCGAGCTTTGCTGCTGCGCCGAAAGCTGGTGAAGGTATCTCTAATGGTTTGGGTTGAGCCGTGCATGAATATCTCCTGTTAGTTGCAACTGGCAGCTACTGCGTCACCGCGTCCATCGCAGCGGCAGTGGCTTTGTCCGGGCTGCGATGGCCTTGCTCTTTGCGGTGTTTGATCTCACTCAAGCCATCGCCTTCAAGGGTGTAGGCCTGAGCAAACCCCGCAACATAGCCACCGCTCTGAGGGCGCAACTGATACAAGTGAAAATCTGCCAAGTTGCGCATCATCCCCATGAAGTTCCCGAACTTCTGGACAAACTTGTCCATCAGTGGCTCGAACTCGGGGGAGTCTCGGTAGCATTCGATGGCCGTGCATTGCAGAGTCAAGCGGCGGCGAGCAAACAGATGTTTGGCCTCCGCTTCACTTTCAATGAACAGCACCGAGCATTGCCCCCTTGCAGTCAGATTGGCGGTATGGGCGGACAACTCGCTGGTGTAGACGTAATAGTTTCCTTCGTGTTCAACGTATGCCGCGTAGCTGGCTTCTGGCGCACCAGCTGTATTGCAAGTGGCAAGATGCAGACTTTGAAAATTTCCGGGAAATTTCCGGCATTCGTCCATCACGGCGTTCAAGTCTGGAGATTGGTTCATGGTTGTTTCTCTCAATCAAAAATCGTATCGGACTGATACTTGGAAGTTACGCCCCGGTGCGGTATAGGCATCTTTGACGGCGCTGCTGTCCGCTAAGCCCCTGACATCTGACCAACGCCAGTACTTGGTATCGAAGACATTGTTCAGGTTGGCGTTGACGGTCAGGTTGCGCCTGGGCTTCCACGAGACGCCAAGATCAAGAACGGTGTACGACGACGGCGCGAATTGCGCGGTAGTAGCTGAAATCTGACTAGACTCTTTGCCTTTGCTGTGGACCAAGTTGGCTCTGGCGCCCCAAACAGCATCGTCGTAACGCACACCAAACACAGCCTTGAGTGGTTGGATGGTGTTTAGCGGTGTCTTTACGCCATTGATTTCGCTTTCCCCCTTTGAGTAGGCGATGCCCGCATTGGCTTTCCAGAGCTTGTCTATTTGCCACTCGGCACGTGCCTCGACGCCGTGAATGTGCGCATTGGCGAGATTGATGTACTGGAAGACTGTCGGGTTAGCTGGTGTACCGGCTCCGCTGACCGCTTGTTGACTGATAAAGTTTTTGTAGTGGTTATTGAACGCCGCTACAGAGTAGCGGACACTTTCAATCTTGCCCCGGAATCCAATCTCGACGCTGTCAGCGTTTTCAGCCTTCAGGTTGGGATTCCCGATGCTGGTGTAGCCAGATGCCAGGTTGGTGAATCCATTGTTGACCTGATCCGGCGTTGGCGCACGAAAGCCCTTGGCGAGTTGCCCATACGGCGCAAACGAAGGCGCAAGTTGCCATACCACGCCCAGACGCGGTGTGACGGCTTGCCCTGACAAGGCCGCCGCTGTGCCTCCAACATATCCAGCAGACGATGGGGACAGGTCGTAGCGGTCAAAACGCAAGCCAGGAATGATGCTGAATTTCCCCGTCTCAATCTCGCTTTGAACAAATGCGCCGCCCAGGGTGTACGTCGTGTCAGGGAATGGCTTGGTTGGGAAGGTTTCACCAAACGGGGCTACGGTGCCATCACGCACACCTGCGATTTCGGCTTTGCTCCAGTCCACTCCGTAAGTCAAGCGTTGGTTCACAAACCCAGTCAGGTTGCTTTCCAGCAAGGTTGAAAGCCCTGCAACCTTCGTGCTGTAGCTATTGTCACGCGTGCGGTCTGCGGCGGTGTTTCTATCCTCCGTGGCAAACTGGCTGACTTTGGCATCCTGCCAGTAGACGCGAGTCTCTGCACGTTGAACCCACTGAGCGTTCAGATCGTTGTAGCGGTGCTCCAACGAGACGCGGTTTCGATCAATCTGGTCTCGCGTATCCAAGTCAAGGGTGCTGGTCGAAGTCAATGGAAGCACTGCCCGCGCCGAGTAGACCTCGGTGTTTTGCTTACGATTTTGAGTCTCGAAAGTCAGTCCGATCTGCTGCGTCGGATCAACGGTGAGGAACGCCTTGCCCAGCAGATACCGATTGTTGTAGTCAACCGGATTGGGCGAGGTTCGATTGACGTTTTGCACGTCGTTGTCGCCCTTGTTACTCACCTCATTGCCTGTGCGGTAGCTACTCAATAGCATCCCTTGCCATTTGCCATTGATTCCCGCTGCGCCCAGTGTGTTCGACCAAGAGCGGTCAATGCTGGCGTAACTTGATCGCGCAAACCCGCCGATGGACTGCCCTGGCTTGAGAAGGTCGCTGGGGTCAAGTGTTCGGAAACTGGCCTCCCCCCCCCCCACCCCCCCCCTCCCCCCCCCCCCCCCCCCCCCCCCCACCCCCCCCCCCCCCCCCGCCCCCCCCCCCCCCCCCCCACTCTCCCCCCCTCCCCCCCCCTCCCCCCCCCCCTTCCCCCCCCCCCCCCCCCCCCCCCCCCTCCCCCCCCCCCCCTCCCCCCCCCCCCCCCCCTCCCTCTCCCATCCCCCCCCCCTCCCCCCCCCCCCCCCCCCCCCCCCCCCCCCCCCCCCCCCCCCCCCCCCCTCCCTCCTCCTCCCCCCAAACTGACTGCCCCCGCCAAGCCATCACTACCATACTGAGTGGAGGCGGGGCCGCGCAGAACCTCCACCGTCTTGATGCCATCCACGTCAAGAAAGTCGCCGCGCCCGGTGGCAAATGATCCAAACGAAAAGCTGTTTGGCACACGTATGCCATCCACCATCATCAGCACCTGATTGCCTTCAAGACCACGAATGTTGATGCCTTCGTTGCCTGCACGACCCGTGGCAGCTCCAGCCGCCGTAAAGCGAGTGGGCGCAGCGCGAACGGTCACGTCAAGCTCATCGCGGAACACGTCTTTGATGTCTCGCGCACCATCCTGCTCAATCTTGGCGGCAGGTGTCACTGTGACGGTATTTGGTACTTTGTCCACCCGCCGCTCGGTGCGCGTGGAACTCACGGTGATTTCATTCAACCGTGTGACGGTGCCCTCGGTGTCCGAGGCTTGCTGGGCTAACGCCATGGTTGGGGAGATTCCCCAAGCCAGGCTCAGCGCCAACGCTAATTTTGTTTTGCTCAGCATAGTGCGTCCTAAATCAGATTTAGGCACTGGCTGGCGATGGCTGGCTGGTGCGGATTGTTTTTTTGGTTGATTCTCTTACTTGGTCAGAATCAGCTTTCCGGTGGATGTGACTCGCAATCGATAAATGCCCCCTTCGTGAACGATTTCCAGCTCTCGCAATCCTCCAAATAGCTTTGCGCTAGTTACACGCCCGATTCCGTAGCGGGCAATAGCTTCGTAGTCATCGGGGTCACTTGGATCATGGCCCAAAGCAGGTTGTCGTGTCTCATTCATGTCGCTCATTGTAAATGATAATCGTTCGCATTACAAGAAAAAGAAAAAACGCCAGCGCTGTCGAATTCGCGTCCAAACGTCCAAAACCTTGCTATCGTGTTTGGGGTGCGGACGCGGGTTCGGTTCCGTGTTCCACCACCATACCCCCTGACAAAGGCCGCTAACTAGCGATAGTTAGTGGCCTTTTTCTTGCCCTCATTCCAAAGGTTTGCCTCGTTGGGCTTTGATGGCGGAGCGTTGGGTCTTGGATTCAAGGCGCCGCTGCCGAGACGCGTAGGTAGGACGGGTGACTTTGCGCGGTTTGGGAGGCGTAGCAACACTGTTGACGAGTGCATGCAAGCGCTCGAAAGCATCTAGTCGGTTGAGCTCTTGGGTACGAAATTGCTGGGCCTTAATGATCAGGACTCCTTCGCGCGTTATGCGTGTATCTTGTACTGCGAGCAAACGCTGTTTGATATCTTCGGGCAGCGAGGAGCCCACAATGTCAAAGCGCAAATGGATGGCGCTAGATACCTTGTTGACGTTTTGGCCACCGGCTCCCTGTGCCCGGATTGCCGTAGTTTCTACCTCTGCTTCTTGTATTTGGATCTGTTTTGACATTGGCAGAGGTTTGGGCAGTTAAACTGGTTTGACATTAACACCAACTCCAAGGAGGGTCCCATGGCCAAAGGTCAGCAAAAGTCCAACAAAGAATCGAAGAAGCCCAAAAAGGACACCTCACCGCCTAAGCCAGCCAGTGGGATCGTGGATCCGGTCCGGGCCACAGTCACCACAGCCGTCATTCCACGTGGCAAGCTGAAAAACAAGTAGCCTTAATTTGCTGCCAGGACCTCGTCATAGCGAGGTGGTTGGCAGCCAGCCCGTTCGCAATTGATTGCAGCAGCGCGCATGGCTTGTTGCAGGGTAGTGGCGACCCGCAGGTTTGCGTCATCTGGGTTGAGTACCCAGTCGCCAAGGCAATTTCCCCAAAACGTATCTCCAGCACCTACGGTGTCCACCACTTTCGTAGCCGGCACATCTGCGTGCGCAGCGGCATCTTCCACACCCAACCAAGCGCCCTGTGCGCCAAACGTCAGTGCCACACGGCGAGTGCCTTGCGCGTTGAAATGAGAGGCGATTTTGGCGCCATCGGCACGTGTGGGGTGGGCAAAGCCGAGCAGTTCGAGGTCTTCGTCGCTGGCTTTGAGCCAATCCGCGAGGCGGGCGATATCCTGGACCGCCGCCACGTATTGCGTCAGGTCGGTTGCCAACTTGGGGCGCAGGTTCACATCCACGCTGATAGTCCAGCCCAATGATTTGGCCCCTTCCAGTATCTCGAGCACTTTGTAGTGCTCGGGCGGTACCAGCAACAAGGAGCCCGTATGCAGCACGCCGGGGGGCTGTTCTTGCAAACGTTGTAGCACCACATCAACCGTGTAGTCCCGGTCTGCGATGCCTTCGCGGTAAAAGCCGTAGCTTGGTTGCCCCTGGTAGATTTGTACTACCGCCAGTGAGGTGGGCAGGGTGCTTGGGGGGCTCAGCGGCGTCACCCCATCTTGCACCAATTGTTGGTGCATGCGTTGTCCAAACTGGTCGGCGGACAACGGGTTGACGTAGCCTACTTTTGCGCCTCGCAGTGCCGCTGCGCGAGCCATATTGAATGGGCTTCCACCCATAAAAGGGCGTAGCGTGCCATCAGGCTGTGCTACGCAGTCCATCAAGGCTTCGCCCAGTACCCAAATCGATGCGGTCATGTGTGTCTCGTTTCGTCTGCAGTGCGGAGTGCCATCGTTAGGCCAAAAGTAGCAGCTTAAACCAGCGGGGGGCAACTGACCAAGCCGCAAATCTTGATTGTCGATACCCGATTGCACTGGCGTGTGTCTGATGGCTGCATGAATGGCAGGTGGGTATTACACCAAATAAATCCATAAATAAATCAAGTAGTTTTACTAATATGATTGGCATGCCGTGTCTGGCATGCTCAGGCACTATCTTTTACAAGCTTGCCATGTACCGATCACTTCTTCATTCATTTCCACCCCAGTGCATACCTCGCGAGGTTTATGTGCAGTCTTTGGAGGCTATCGCATGCTAAAAGGTATCGACCCGCTTTTGACCCCGGAGCTGCTCATGCATTTGTCTGCCATGGGGCATGGTGAATGGGTCGCGGTGGTAGACGCCAATTTCACGGCCGATTTTCTGAGTGCTGGCAAAGCCTTGGTTCGCCTGCCGGGGCATTCGCTGGAGCGGGTAAGCCGGGCCGTGTTGTCTGTCATTCCCCTGGCTGAGGATGTGGCCTGCCCTGCGGCTTATATGCGGGTTTGCCACCACCCAGATACCCACCGCACTGATGCACAGGAGGCAGTGATCACCTTGTTGCAAGCGCAGGGGCTGCCGCCCGAGCGTGTCGAGCCGGTGGAGCGGTTTGCGTTTTATGACAAGATCAAGGGAGCCAGTTTGATTGTTCAGAGTGGTGAGGTAACCGCCTATGGCAACGCCGTGTACTGCAAGGGCGTCATTCTTTAAGGCTCGGGTTTGTGAAAATTTATCTTGATTCTGCCCAAACAAGCAGCTGGAAACTGCCTCCGGGTTGTCCCGCCGTGCGGGGTGTAACGACCAACCCCAGTCTTGTGCATCAAGCGGGGCTGCCAGTTAGCCTGCCCACGTATCTGGACTTGCTGCGTGCGGCGGCAGATCATGGCTTTGGCGAACTTATGCTGCAGTTGCCGTATAGCGATTTGGAGCGCGCCGCGCAATGGTTGGCCCCCATGCAGGAGCTGTCGCAGCAGTTATCAGTCCAAATGACCATCAAATTGCCTTGCGCGCCCGATTGGGAGGCCTGCATTCGGTGGGTGAAAGCGCAAGGACAAGCCGTTTTGCTGACGGGCCTGTCCAACCCTGTGCAGCTTCTGTGGGCCCATGACATGGCTGCAGATTATGTGGCGCCTTATGTGGGGCGCTTGGTGAATGACGGACGTGATGTCTGGGCGCTTATGCGGGCGTGCGTGGCACAGCAAAGCCATGGCCCGCAGCTGCTGGCAGCTAGCATTAAGTCACCAGATGTATTGGCCCAACTGATGGGTTTGGGAGCTGCTGCCGTCACACTCCCGCCGGCCAGCTTGGTGGCTTGGAGCACCGATGCGCTGACGCAGGCCGCGGTCCAGCAGTTTGACAAGGACGTGCAGACCAGTTTGCGCGGCGCCTGACGAGGCTAGCGAGGCTAAGCCCTTGTTTCAGTCAGGATTTGAGTTCGTCGATGCGGCTGTCCAGGGGGCTCACAAAGGAATTGAGCTCCCAGCCAGAGGCCAGGCGACTTTCGGGAAACTCCGGCATGGACAGGGGGGTGAGGCCGGAAGGTGTGCCTTCGCTGCCTTTGCTTTGCCTGCGTCGTGTTACCACCGCATGCAAATGTTCGCGTACATCCTGGAACCTTGAATCCAAAGGTTGGCTGGCCGCGGTCTGTGCGGCCTGTTCGCCCAAAAAGGCGGCGCGAATCTGGCTCAGGTGTGGCAGGTTGGCCGGGTCCACTACCCAATAGCGGATGCTGCACTGGTCCAGCAAGCTGTGCTTGAGGGTTTGATTGCCCATGGACAGACCGTTGGGGCCAGGGACGTCCACGCAGCCAATCACTTTCCCGTCCAAGCTGCAGATGGTGAAAGTGCAATAAACCCCGTTGAGCAATTTGTACCAATGGGAGGCCTCAGCCTGGCTGGCGGGGGCGGTGAAGCGGGTAACAGGAAGTTTGATCAGAATGTGCTGGTCAAACATTACCTTGGTGAGCCAAATCCAGACACGCCGCTCTTGGGAGTTGACCAAGGGCCGGGTTTTGAGAGGCCAACTGGAGGGGATGCGCCGACGCTGTCGTTCCAGGTAGCGGTTGCGCCAGTGGAGCAGGGCGGCACCCACCATAATCCCCAAAGCAAATGAAAGCAACATCAAACACCACCCTGTAAATGAGGCCATCTTCGCGTGGCTCAGCTTATTAGGATGAAAGTTTACATGGCACTTTGGCTGGCGTATATAGCCTCAATGGCCTGACGATTGGCCTGTACCACGCTCACCAAGTGGGGGTCGAAATGGGCGCCTGCTTCCGCAACAATGTGGGCCAAGGCCGCTTCTAGGGACCATGCGGGCTTGTAGCAACTGGCGCTGACCAGTGAGTCCAGCACGTCGGCTACTGCGGCAATACGCCCTGGCAGACTAATGGCCTCGCCGGCAAGGCCTTGCGGGTAGCCGCTGCCGTCCCAGCGTTCGTGGTGTTCTTGTGCTACCAGGGCTCCCAGCGTGTGAACCCGCGAGCGTGAGTGCGCCAAGAGAGCATGGCCCTCTTGGGCGTGTGTTTGCATGATGGCCCACTCGTCGGGAGTGAGCGGGCCGGGTTTGGTCAGAATCTGATCCGGGATGCACGCCTTGCCCACATCATGCAGGGTGGCGGCCACCCGCATCAGTTCCACTTCCTGTTCCGTTCCACCTGTGGCTGCGGTTAGCAGGGCGGCGATATCGCCCACGCGCTGCAAATGGAAGGACGACTCGCTGCAACGTCTCTCGATGGCCCCGCCCAAAATGCATATGGTGGTGCGTTGGGCGGTTTCAGTGTCTTCGCGCAGTAGCAGGCCGTCGTAGGTGATGGCAACGTTGCGGGAAAACAGTTCCAGCAGCTCGCGCGCTTGTTCGCTCACCGGTTCGGCAAACTCCATGTAAATCAGGCTTTCGCTGCCAGCCTTGGTCTTGAAATAGCCCGCGTAGTAGCGTTCGCCGTGGTGGCTGACTTTTTCATGTAGCGCGCGCGTGATGGCCACTTGCACGCCCTCCGGCAGGTTGCGCACTTCCTCATCCACCATAAGTTGTGAATAGGCTTCGGTGGCGGCCAGTACCTTGAGCTGGCCCTGGGTGGTATTGGCCGTGTAGGCCGATACCCTGCTGGCGCACAGGCCTTCGCCATGCAAGTCCAGCAAAAAGTTGACTTGTTCCAGCACCGCTGAGGCAAAACCCCGCAGGTTGCGCGAGTCGCAGACCTGGCTGATAGCCTCGATGGAGCGGCGCAGCCCCAAGCTGGCCTGTTCGATACGCATCAGGTCGCGGTAAGCCCGCAGCCCGGCGTAAAACACGGTGATCAGCTTGCGCCGCGTAAGGTCGGTCTTTTCCTTGTAGTCGTTGATGTCGTAGTCGCGGATGACTTGCTCTTCGGGCGCTTGTCCGGGTTGCCCAGTGCGCAGGATGATGCGCACATTGAGGTTGCCCAAGTCTTCGCGGATGTGGCGCGCCAAGTCCAGCCCGGCGTGTTCAGACTCCATCACCACGTCCAGCAGGATCAACGCGATGTCGGTTCGTTCTGCCAGCACCGAGCGGGCTTCTGCCGCGCTGTAGCAGTGGGTGAAGTGGAGGCCGCGCCCGTCCATCTCAAAGTCCGACATGACCAGCTTGGTGACTTCGTGCACGGCCGGCTCATCGTCCACTACCAAAATCTCCCAGGGGGGCAGGATCTTGCGGCTGCTGGTTTCGGCTTGCTCGTCACTAAACACCAAATCATCGGACATGAGGCGGGCTTTCGTAGGGCGGGGACGTTTTGCAGTTTATCGGATTGTGGCTGCGATACTAGAGCCCATGCAGCTCCAGGAAATTCTCTATTCGCAAGGCTTTGGCACCCGCCGCGTCTGTGCCGGTTTGATCCAGCAGGGTCTGGTTCAAGTTTATATGCCAGATAGTGGTGAAATGCCCGTGGTTATTGCGCAAGCAGCTACTGAATTGGAAGCAGAAGGCCTGCGTTTCAAAGTGCAGGGTGTGGAGTGGCAGTACTTCGAAAAGGCCTACTTGGTATTGCACAAACCGGCTGGCACCGAGTGCTCGCAAAAGCCCTCCACCTACCCCAGCATCTACACCCTGCTGCCATCGCCCCTGCGTCTGCGCCCCCAAAAAGCGGCAGTGCAGGGTGTGCAGGCGGTTGGCCGGCTGGACCAGGACACCACCGGCATGCTGCTGCTTACTGATGATGGCAAATTCATCCACCGCATGAGCTCGCCCAAGCACCATGTGCCCAAGGTCTACGAAGTCACCGTCAAGCACCCCCTGGACGAGCGCCAGGTCCAAAAGCTGCTGGCTGGTGTGGTGCTGGACGACGACCCGGCGCCGGTGCGCGCCGCCGCCTGCGAGGCGGTGAGCGAGTTCCACCTGCGCCTGACCCTGACCGAAGGCAAGTACCACCAGGTCAAACGCATGCTGGCCGCGGTAGGCAATCGCGTGGAGGGCTTGCACCGTTCCCGGATCGGTGGCGTGGGCTTGCCCGCCGATCTGGCGCCAGGCCAATGGCGCTGGCTCAGTGCTGAAGAGCTGGTGGCTGTTCAAGCCAAGGGGTGATGTATGAACGCAATGCTCGACGCATTTTGGCGCTCGGTTGCCTACTGCCTGCACCCCAAGGTGATCGGGCTTTCACTGCTGCCACTGCTCTTGGTCATCGGCTTGATCGTTGGCTTAGGCTATTTCTATATGGACCCTGCGCTGGCTGCAGTGCAGGAGCTGCTGGAATCCTCGGACTTGCTCAACCAACTGTGGTCTTGGCTGGAATCCATTGGTGCTGGCAAACTTAAAACCGTATTGGTACCGCTGATCGTGATCGCACTGGCCACGCCGGTGATTGTGGTGGCCAGCTTGCTGGTGGTGGCTACTCTGATGACTCCGATGATCGTGCGCTTGGTCACCCAGCGTCGTTTTCCAGCGTTGGAGCGCACGGGCGGCGCCTCTTACCTGGTTAGCGTGTTCTGGGGGCTGGGTGCCAGTCTCACCGCATTGGTGTTGCTGGTGCTCTCCATGCCCCTGTGGTTTGTGCCGCCACTGGTTCTGGTGTTGCCGCCCTTGATCTGGGGTTGGCTTACCTACAGGGTTCTGGCGTTTGATGCGCTGGCCGACCATGCCACCGCCGAAGAACGCCATACCCTGATGCGTCGTCACCGCTGGTGGTTGCTCGGCATGGGCATCTTTACGGGCTACTTGGGTGCTGCACCCAGCCTCGTTTGGTCGGTCGGTTTTGTGGCGGTGGCGCTGGCTCCAGTACTGGTGCCCTTGTCCATCTGGCTGTACACCCTCATTTTTGCGTTTTCCTCGCTCTGGTTCACCCATTACTGCCTGGCAGCCTTGCAACAGCTGCGATTGGAGCAGGCAGCAACCTTAGCGCAGGAATCTTTACCGGTTGCAGATGTGCTGGAGCTGCCATGAAATTTGGATTGATCATCATTGGGGACGAAATCCTCTCCGGCAAGCGTGCCGATAAACACTTGGCCAAAGCAATAGAGCTTTTGTCAGCCCGCGGGCTCTCGGTGGCCTACGCTGACTACGTTGGCGACGATCCGATACGTATTACCCAAACCCTGCAGCGGGCCTTTGACTCCGGCGATGTGGTGTTTTCCTTTGGTGGCATTGGTGCCACGCCCGATGATCACACCCGCCAGTGCGCGGGCCGTGCGTTGGGGGTCCCCTTGGCGCTGCATCCACACGCAGAGATGTTGATTCGCGAGCGCATGCAGGACGTCGCGCAGGAGCAAGGCCTGGCCTATGAGCCGGAGCGCGCTGACAATGTGCACCGACTCAACATGGGCGTGTTTCCGCAGGGGGCCGAGATCATCCCTAACCCCTACAACAAGATCCCCGGCTTTAGCTGCGTAGGCCAGGGCGGAGGTCACGTTCACTTTGTCCCGGGCTTCCCCGTCATGGCATGGCCCATGGTGGAGTGGGTGCTGGATTCGCGGTATGCCCACCTGTTTTTGCGTGAGGCGCATCTGGAGCGCTCAGTGATTGTTTTTGGTGCCATGGAGTCGGCTCTCACGCCGCTCATGGAAACGCTGGAGCGTGAGCATGCAATCAAGGTATTCAGCCTGCCCAGTGTGGACCACCCGGAATGGGGGCGCCATATCGAATTGGGTGTAAAGGGTACTCCGGCTGCGGTAGAGCCTGCTTTTGCGGCGCTCTGTGATGCCTTGCGAACCATGGAACTATCGCTTGGCCCTGAATTGGTGCGCGACTAAAGAGGTGCATATTTGGTGCATTTTAATTGCACCAAAGTTGTGCGCAAAGGCGGCTTCTACCCCTTGTCACCATGCTTCTTTCCGGTGCGCGCCAGAAATTGCAGGCTTTCTCAAGGCAAAATAAGGATGTTTGCCTAATTGCCGAGACTGCGACTTTTGGCACAAAAGCTGCATTGTGGGCAAGGCAATTCTTTTTACAACCGTGCAACAGGAGTATTTGATGGCCAAGACCGTCGCAGACGTAATGAAGATGGTGAAGGAAAACGAGGTCAAATTCGTTGACTTCCGTTTCACCGATACCCGTGGCAAGCAACAGCACACCACGGTGCCAGTCTCCCATTTTGATGAAGACAAGTTCACTTCCGGCCATGCATTCGACGGTTCTTCCATCGCTGGCTGGAAAGGTATTGAAGCATCGGACATGTTGCTGATGCCCGATCCCAACACCGCCAACATCGACCCCTTCTTCGAAGAAACCACCATCATCATGAACTGCGATGTGGTGGAGCCATCTGACGGCAAGGCCTACGACCGCGACCCCCGCTCCATTGCCAAACGCGCAGAAGCCTACCTGAAGGCCTCCGGCATCGGCGACGCAGCCTACTTCGGTCCTGAGCCAGAATTCTTCATTTTCGACGGCATCCGTTGGAGCACCGATCCCCAGAACACCTTCTACGAAGTGGAAGAGTACGAAGCACCTTGGAACACCGGCGCCAAGCTCGAAGGCGGCAACCGCGGCCACCGTCCCACCACCAAGGGCGGCTACTTCCCCGTTCCACCCGTTGACAGCACGCAAGACATGCGCGCCGAGATGTCCTTGATCCTCGAATCCTTGGGCATCCCGGTGGAAGTGTTCCACCACGAAGTGGCGGGCGCTGGCCAAAACGAAATCGGTACCCGCTTCTCCACACTGGTTGAGCGCGCTGACTGGACCATGTTGCAAAAGTACGTGGTGCACAACGTGGCCAATGCCTATGGCAAGACCGCCACCTTCATGCCCAAGCCTTACCACGGTGACAACGGTTCCGGCATGCACGTGCACCAGTCCGTGTGGAAAGACGGCAAGAACCTGTTCGCCGGCGACGGATATGCCGGTCTGTCTGACTTTGCGCTGTACTACATCGGCGGCATCATCAAGCACGCACGTGCCCTGAACGCCATTACCAACCCCGGCACCAACAGCTACAAGCGCCTGGTTCCTCACTTCGAAGCTCCGGTCAAGTTGGCGTACTCTGCCAAGAACCGTTCCGCTTCCATCCGTATTCCTTTCGTGGCGAACCCCAAGGGCCGTCGCGTGGAAGCACGTTTCCCCGATCCACTGATGAACCCATACCTGGGCTTCGCAGCCTTGTTGATGGCCGGTCTGGACGGCGTGGAAAACAAGATCCATCCCGGCGAAGCCGCCACCAAGGACCTCTACCATCTGCCTCCCGAGGAAGATGCAAAGGTACCAACTGTGTGCCACAGCTTGGATCAAGCCTTGGAGCACCTGGACAAGGACCGCGCGTTCCTGACCAAGGGTGGTGTGTTCACTGACTCCATGCTCGATGCCTACATCGACTTGAAGATGCAAGAAGTGACCCGTTACCGCATGTCCGTGCACCCTGTCGAGTACGACATGTACTACTCCCTGTAATGCCTGCTGCCGTCATGGCAGCGCTACAGGAAAAAAGGACGGCGCAAGCCGTCCTTTTTTTTGCAAACAAAGTGACACAGATTCCGGTCCAATCCGCATGGATACTGTGACACTTTTTTTGTTTTTGGGCACTTTTTGGCGCATACTGAATCAAGCGCTTAGGCCCTGATAGCGCGGACACTGCATGAAAACCACATTTTTGATTTCCTGGATGACTCTGGCATGCGCCACCTCTGCGTGGGCGCAAGACCGCATTTACCGTTGCGGCAACGAGTACACCAACACCGTGACTGAAGCGCAGGCCAAAAACTGCAAGCTGGTCTCCGGTGGTAATGTGACTGTGGTGCAGTCCGCCAAGCCCGCGGCCAGCAGTGGCGTGAAAGTCGCCTCCAGCGGTGGCGGTGGTAGTGCCACTGCACCAAGGGTCGATTCAGCAGACCAGCGTGCCAAAGATTCCGATGCACGCCTGATTCTGGAAGCCGAACTCAAAAAGGCCGAAGCCCGCCAGATTGAACTCGTCAAGGAATACAACAACGGTGAGCCCGAAAAGTTGGGCCCCGAGACACGCAACCACCAGAAATACCTGGACCGTGTGGCCGAGCTCAAGGCAGCCATTGCCCGCAACGAGAGTGATATTGCCGGCATTCGCCGTGAACTGGGTCGTGTCCCGGCGTCCAGCCCGCCGCTGGCTGCCGTCAAGTAATTTTTTCCCTTGCGCACCTGCTGCGCAGCCCTCCCACATCCATGCTGTGAATCGTCCTGAATTCGTGCCCGAGCGTTTTGCCTGTTTTGACCTGCTGGCCACGCTCGTGGCGGTGGTCCAAACGGATGCCAGCGTGTTGTTTTCCAATGCCGCCTTGGAGGACGCGCTGGGTACATCCCGGCGCATGTTGCTGGGGTCCAGTTTTTCGGAGTTCTTCACCGAGTCTGCATCTTTGCAAAGCGCCTTGGAAGGCGCATCTGAGAATGCTTTTGCCGCGTTGCGCTACGACGCCTGGCTCAAGCGCGCGGCCCACGAGCCCATGCCCGTGCACGTGATCGTGACCCGCACCGAGCAATCCGAAGACATCATCATCGAGATGGTGCCCCTGGAGCAGCAGGCCAGGCAGGACCGCGAAGAGCGCCTCGCCGAGCAAGCCCAGACCAACAAGGAGCTGATCCGTAACCTGGCGCACGAAATCAAGAACCCGCTAGGCGGCATCCGCGGTGCGGCGCAACTGCTTGAAATGGAAATGGAGTCCCCCGAGCTGACCGAATACACGCAGGTCATCATCCATGAGGCGGACCGCCTGCAAAGTCTGGTGGACCGCCTGTTGGCGCCACATCGCCGCCCGCACCTGGTCGGCGATGTGAATATCCACGAAGTGTGCGAACGCGTGCGCTCCCTGATCTTGGCTGAGTTCCCCAAGAGCCTGCGCGTGGTACGCGACTACGACACCTCCATTCCCGAGTTTCGTGGTGATCGAGAACAACTCATTCAAACGGTGTTGAACATCGCACACAACGCATGCCAAGCGCTCTCCGAACGCATGGCTGCGGGGGATGCCAATCTCACATTCCGTACCCGCGTCGCCCGGCAGGTAACGTTCGGTAAGCAGCGCTATCGGTTGGCATTGGAATTGCATGTGATCGACAACGGACCTGGCGTGCCAGATTCGATCAGGGACCGCATTTTTTACCCGCTGGTGTCGGGCAGAGAGGGTGGTTCGGGGCTGGGGCTGACATTGGCGCAAACCTTTGTTCAGCAACACCACGGCCTGATTGAAGTGGATAGCGTGCCGGGCCGAACGGACTTCAAGATTCTGATTCCGTTACCGTAATAGCAAAAGATTAAGGGTGCGCCACAACATGAAGCCGATTTGGATCGTAGATGATGACCAGTCCATCCGCTTCGTGCTGGAGAAGGCGCTGCTGCGCGAGCATTTGCCCACGCGCAGCTTTTCCAATCCACGCGATGTACTGAGTGCCCTGGCCACGGCCGCGGACGATGAAGGCCCGCAAATCCTGGTCAGCGACATTCGCATGCCCGGCGGTTCGGGCCTGGACCTGCTCGACAAGGTCAAAGCCAAACACCCTGGTTTGCCCGTCATCATCATGACGGCCTTCTCGGATCTGGACAGCGCGGTGAGCGCTTTCCAGGGCGGCGCGTTTGAGTATTTGCCCAAGCCTTTTGATTTGCCCAAGGCGGTGGAACTGATCCGCCGCGCGGTGGAAGAAAGCCAGCGCGAGGAGGTGAGTGAAGAGCGCATGGCCGAGTCGCCTGAAATGCTGGGCCAAGCGCCCGCCATGCAGGACGTGTTTCGTGCCATTGGCCGCCTCAGCCAGAGCAACGTCACGGTCATGATCACCGGCGAATCGGGTTCCGGCAAAGAACTGGTAGCCCGCGCGCTGCACAAGCATTCCCCGCGCGCAGACGGCCCGTTTGTGGCTATCAACACCGCCGCCATTCCCAAAGACCTGCTGGAAAGCGAACTGTTCGGCCATGAGCGTGGTGCCTTCACGGGCGCGCAAACCATGCGCCGTGGCCGCTTCGAGCAGGCTGATGGCGGCACGTTGTTCCTCGACGAAATCGGCGACATGCCGTTCGAGCTGCAGACGCGCTTGCTGCGTGTGCTCAGCGATGGACATTTCTACCGCGTGGGCGGCCACAGCGCCGTCAAGTCGAACGTGCGTGTGATTGCGGCCACCCACCAAGACTTGGAGCAACGCGTCAAGGACGGCGTGTTCCGCGAAGACTTGTTCCACCGCTTGAACGTGATCCGCCTGCGCCTGCCTGCGCTGCGCGAACGCAAAGAAGACGTGTCCATGCTGACCCGCCACTTCTTGCAGCAAAGCGCCAAACAGCTGGGCGTGGAGCCCAAGCGCATCTCAGATTCGGCGCTGGCCTGGCTGGAAGGCTTCGGCTTTCCTGGCAATGTGCGCCAGCTCGAAAACATTTGCCACTGGCTCACGGTGATGGCCCCGGCCCAGGTCATTGAGCGCAAGGACCTGCCGCCTGAGGTGAGTCTGGGCCGTTCGGAAACCGGCGAGCCCTTGCAAGCCAAACCCGTGCTCACGGCCGCCCCCGAAGCCCAGCTCAAGGATGTGCCACTGGACCCCCACACCCATGTGCCCGCCTCTGCGCATGAGTCGGAAGACCTGTCGCATGTGTTGGCGCGTGCCGCTGCCGCGCACGGCCCGTTGGAAGGCTGGGAAGCCGAATTGGAAACCGAGGCCGTGGCCCTGTTGGGCGCTGGCCAGCCCGAGGTGTGGGACACGTTGACACGCCGCTTCGAGTCGCGCTTGATTTTGGCGGCCCTGGCCAACACCAAGGGCCGCCGCATCGAGGCCGCGCACAAGCTGGGCATTGGCCGTAACACCATCACCCGCAAGATCCAGGAGCTTGGGTTGGAGTAGTTTGGAGTGTTTTAGGGTCTTAGCCCCCGTGGATGCTGCGCAAGCAGCTCCTGAAACCATAGCAAAAAGCCGACGCAAGCGTCGGCTTTTTGTTTAGGCGGCGGGTGCAATCTCCACCACCACCGGTGCGTGGTCGCTGGGGCGGTCGTTCTTGCGAGGCTGTTTGTCAATCTCGCAAGCCGTCACTCGGGGGCGCAGCGCTTCGCTCACCAGAATGTGGTCGATGCGCAGGCCGCGGTTACGCCTAAAGCCTGCGTCACGGTAGTCCCACCAGCTGAAGCTCTTGGGCGGGTGCGCGAACAGGCGGTGGCTGTCGTGCAGTCCCAGGGCGATGAGCGCGCGCAGGTGGTAGCGCTCTTCCTCGGTGCAGTGGATGCTCTCGAACAAGCCCTCGGGGTCCCATACATCGTCGTCGTCAAAGGTGATGTTGTAGTCGCCCATCAGCACCAGCTGCGGGTGGCGGGTCAGCTCGTCCTTCACCCAGCGGCGCAGCGCGGTGAGCCATTCCATCTTGTACTCAAACTTGTCGCTGCCGGGCTCCTGTCCGTTGGGAAAGTAGGCACCGATCACCCGCACACCCTCCACCGTGCCGGTGATGACACGCGCCATCTCATCGTCAAAGCCGGGGATGTTCTTGGTGACGTCGGTGGCTGGAGTGCGGCTGAGCAGGGCTACGCCGTTGTAAGTTTTCTGGCCAAACCACTGGGCGTGGTAGCCGATGGCCTCAAAGGCATCGGCCGGAAACTTGTCATCGGTGAGCTTGAGCTCCTGAAGCGCCAGCACGTCCACGGGGTTGGCTGCCAACCAGTCCAGTACTTGCGGCAGGCGCACGCCCAAAGAGTTCACATTCCAGGTGGCAAGTTTCATGGCAATAGGTAGGGTTGGGTGGGCAGAAAAAAGTGGGGCAGTGCGGCCCGGGCCCAATGCCACAATGGACGCACTCTCATCAGCGGCAGATTTTCGCACCTTGCCCCTGCGGGTCCGGGCTGCTTCGACAATTCTTCATCGCAGGTTACAAGCTCCTCCATGCGCACCCCCACTGCCAGCTCCGCTCCATGCCCTGCGTGCCGGCAAGCGCTGCACCATCTGGTACTGGAGGGGCACTATGCCAAATCGGTCGAGGTAGACCTGTGCACGGGCTGCCACTTGGTGTGGTTCGATGCCTTTGAGTCGGTCCGGCTCTCCGGCTTGGGCTGGGTCCAGCTGCTGCGTGCCATGGTGCTGCAGCCGTCGTCGCGTGCCGCACTGCCGCGCAGCTTGTCCTGCGTGCGCTGCCGTGATCCGCTTTCCGCCGTGCGCAACCAAACCCGGTTTGGCCATACCGCCGCCCTGGAATGTCGGCAGGGCCACGGGCAACTGCAAACCTTTACTTTGTTGCTGGCCGAACGGGGCCTGTTGCGCCAGGTGTTGCCGTCCGATCGCAGCGCTCTGGCCCAAGAAGGGCGGGCACTGCAGTGCCTGCAATGCGGCGCTGGGGATCATGCGCCAGACGCGACCCAGTGTGTCTACTGCCAGAGCCCTTTGCTGATGGTGGATGTGCCGCGGCTGGCGTCGGCTTTGCTGGTGCGCCATGGAGATGCACTGCAACTACCGCCTGGCGCCAACCCCTTGGCCATGGCGTGCCGGGGCTGCGGCCAGCCTCTGGACCCCACAGCCGAGGTTCGCTGCCCGCGCTGTGACCATGCCTTGGTGTGGTCTGACTGGCACAGTGTCCGCCCCCTGTTGGACGCCGTGGAGCCATTGCTGCGGGCGCAGCAGCCCCGCCAGGCCAAGCCCTGGGGCACCCGGCTGAAAGAGCAGCAGGGTGACCACCGTGCCACACAGTTTCATCGCTGGCTCCGGCATGCCAATCTGGTGTCGGCGCGAGACGAGGGGGGGCAGCGCGACCTGCGCGTCAGCTTGCTGGACTGGCGCAGTTGGCTGCGCCTGGCCGTGTTGGGTGTGGTCTTTTGGTTGTTTTTCAAATAGGGATGAGGCGCTTTTGGGTGCCTTGCGCACGTCAATATTGCGCGAGCAGCTCCTGAATTGATAGCGTTATTGCCAGCGGATGCAAAAGCGCCCCGCACTCCTTGCGGAGCGCGGGGCGCAGTGGACCAAGGGAGGTCAGTCTTTTTTGGTGAACCAGGCGTCCGTTGCCTTGCGTTCCCAAGCGGCCAGCTGCAGCTCGGCTTCGTCCTTGGCTACGCCGTAGCGTTCCTGGATTTTGCCGGCGAGCTGGTCGCGCCGGCCAGCGATAACGTCGAGGTCATCGTCGGTGAGTTTGCCCCATTGCTCTTTGGCCTGGCCGGTCAGCTGTTTCCAGTTGCCTTGAATGCGATCCCAGTTCATGGTGTTCCTTTAGTGACGTGTGGCGGGTGACGATCAGAGGGGCCGTAGCCCCTGCGGTCAAGGACGGACGGTGATCTCGTTCTTGACAGCCTTCACGCCCTTGACACCCCATGCCAGGTTGCCTGCAGTGGCTTTTTCGTCGCCGCTCTTGGCAAAGCCCGACAGCATCACGGTGCCGTTAAGTGTTTCCACGCTGATGGCTGCAGCGTCCACAGTTTTGTTTTCGACAAAGCGGCTCTTGATGGAGGTGGTGATGGCGGTGTCATCGACATAGGCGCCCACCGTAGACTGGCCGCGCTGTACGGCGCAACCGGTAGCGGTCAAAGTCAGCAGGGCGGCAAAGGTCAGGGCGAGGATGGTGCGAAAGTTCATATAAATCTCCGATAGAAAAGGTAAGTGGTGTCCGGTTGG
Source organism: Rhodoferax sp. (assembly GCF_034519335.1). Classification (GTDB taxonomy): domain Bacteria; phylum Pseudomonadota; class Gammaproteobacteria; order Burkholderiales; family Burkholderiaceae_C; genus Allorhodoferax. The sequence goes on along the minus strand of NZ_JAXHOL010000025.1, from coordinate 102,971 downwards.
ACAGGGCAGTGACAGGGCCCCACTGCCAGTGGGTGGTAAAGGGGAAGTTAGTTTTTTCGGAACAAGCCGAACAGGTAGCTCACGGCAGCGAGTACCAGGAAGACGAAGAACAAGATCTTGCCAATCTCCACGGCGCTGGCGGCAATGCCACCAAAACCAAAGAGGGCCGCAATCAGGGCGATGACAAAAAATACAACGGCGTAGTGCAACATTTCGGGGCTCCTTAAAGGGATGCCCTAGTGTGCGTTTGATCGCACTTTTCGGCGATCAGGCAGCCTGCCGTGTGGGTGTGGGTGAACGGCGCGCCTTGGCGTAGGACGCGTCCGACACGCTCAGTGGGTGGTGGCAGATTGCTGTGGAAGACGTGCCAGGATCTGTGTGCCTTGCCCGGCGCGGGACTGCAGGTGCAGGCTGCCGCCTTCGGCGCCCACCCTGAAGCGCATGCCCACCAGTCCATAGGCCGAGCTGGGTTTGGTGCTGGTGTCGAAGCCCACCCCATCGTCGCGCACCGACACCTCCACTTGCCCGGTGCGAGTGCAGAGTTCGATCCAGACATTGCGCGCCTGAGCGTATTTGGTGATGTTGGTAATGGCCTCTTGCACCAGGCGGTACACCACCAATTCGGCGGCTGGGCGCAACTGCACTGGCTCCAGTTCGCAGTGCACGGCCACATCTGATTGGGCGGCGTACTCGTGCGCCAAAATCTCCAGCGCAGGCACCAGCCCCAGGTTGCTCAGTGAGGAAGGTCGCAAGTCCTCAATGATGCTGCGCCCCAGCGCAATACCGCTGTTGAGCGTGCCCACCAAATGGGCCAGCAACTCCAGTGCTTCAGGCGCACCATTGGCCAGCCGCGATTTGATGCGTGCTGCATCCAGCTTGGCCGAGGTCAGCAGCGAGCCCAACTCGTCGTGCAGGTTGCGCGCCAGGCGTTGGCGCTCGTCTTCGCGGGCGGTTTGCAAATGCTGGGCCAGTTCGATCAGCTCGGCCGTGCGGTTGGTCACCTCCACCTCCAGGCGGTCGCGCTCCAGCTGCACCACGCGTTGCAGCTCCAGCTGCTGCAGTTTGAGTGCCTGCGATTGGCGCAAGTAGAAGAACAAGGCCAGCAGGCTGATGGCACTGAGCAGCGCCACCCCAAACCGCCCCAGGGCCAGGGTGTGGTCCAGCTCGGTGCGGCTGGCGCTCACGGCCCGGGTTTGGTACTCCAGCAGCTCGGCACTGGTGGCGCGGATGGCATCCATCTTCTCGCGGCCAATGTCAGTCATCAGAATCTCTTGCCCAGCTTTGCTGCGGCCTTCCTCGAAGAGCTGTAGCGTCAGGGCCAGCTCCGACAGCTTGGTCTCGGTCAGCGTGTGCAGGCGCTGCAGCAGGGCTTGGGATTCGGGGTCTGCGCCGTAATAGGCGTCCAGCACGCGGTAGGCCTCATCGATGCGTTGCAGTGCTTGCGCATAGGGCTCCAGGTACTCTTTGCGCCGCGTCAGCAGGTAGCCGCGCTGGCCCGTCTCAGCGTCCAGCACGCTGCGCTCAAGCACCTGGATCTGGGTGCGTGCTGCGCCCATGTCGCTGAGTTCTCGCAACGTTCCCGCCGAACGCCAGTAAGACGCCTCACTGATAAAGACCACGGCCGCCGCAGCAGCCAGTGCCAAACCCATAACCCAAGGGTTGCGCTGGAAGATAGAGAGTGTTTTCATGGTCTTGGCGTACGGAGAACTGTGGGATCATGCTGCATGACAAAATTTTTGCGCCCATGATCCGTATAGCCATCGTTGACGACCACGCCATGGTGCGCGCCGGGCTGCGCCAGTTTTTTGCCGACCAGCCGGACTTTCAGGTGGTGGCAGAGGCGATGAATGGCCGCGAGGCCTTGGACATCGTGCGCCAGGGCGAGGTCGATGTGATGGTGATGGATATTTCCATGCCTGACCACAGCGGGGTAGACGCACTGGTGGCCATCAAGGCGCGGGCGCCTGATCTGCCGGTGCTGATTTTGAGCGGGTTTGCCGAGGTGCACTACGCCACCACCTTGCTGCGCCAGGGTGCCAGTGGTTACCTCAACAAGGACTGCGACCCGGAGGACATCGTCAAGGCCATCCGCACCGTGCACCGGGGGCGCAAGTACATCACGCCCGGTGTGGCCGAGCTGCTGGCCGACGGCTTGGCCGACGGGGGCGACAAGCCCTTGCACACCCAGTTGTCCGAGCGTGAATTGCAAGTGTTTTTGCGCCTGGCCCGGGGCGAAACTGTGGGCCATATTGCCACCAGCATGTCGCTGAGCGTGAAAACCGTGAGCACCTACCGCACCCGCGTGATGGAAAAAATGCGCCTGGAATCGAATAGCGACCTGACCTACTACGGCCTCAAAAACGGCCTGATCCAGTAGCGGCATCAGGCAGGCAAGGCCGGGCTCATACCGGTGGCCGCCAGCGTTTGGCAGTAAAGAATCAGCGCGTCAATTTCTGTGGATTTGTCAAACACCTGCTGTGCACCGAGTGCCAGACAGGTGGTGCGAATGTCGGGGGTGGCGTAATTGCTCAGCACCACCATGTGCCGTTCGGGGCGGTTGTGGCGCGCGGCACGCAACACCCCCAGCCCGGAGCCGCTGCGCAAAAAGATATCCACGATGACCAGGTTGGCCTCATGCGTGGGGTCAGACAACCACTGCAGCGCCACCTGCTCGTCCGCAGCCACCCCCACCACCGCAACGGGGGTGAGTTCTTGTAGCGTGGCAATCAGACTTTGCTGAATGACCGGGCTGTCTTCGACGAGATAAGTGGTGAGCACGGTCATGTCGCTTGCAGTGGGTGAGGCCTTTAGTGTGCTCCCAATCCCCGTCCAATGCCATGGGCCACCAGCCCGATTGCATGTAGGACAAGACCTACAGCAGCTTGCGGCGCTGTCTGCTTTGCGTGGCCGCGCAGTTTTCCGATACTGCGGGCATCAGATTGTGCTGATGCTTCATAACAAGGTCGTTCCATGAAAAAAACATCCATCTCCCTGCGTGCCACCACGGTTGTGCTGGCACTTGCTGGTCCTGAGCGGTTGCGCTGGTATGACCACCCGCGAGAAAAATACCGCTGTGGGTGCCGCCGTTGGCGGCGTGGCGGGCAACATCATTGGCGGCGGTAGCGTGCTGGGCACGGCGGCGGGTGCAGCCGCTGGTGGCGTCATTGGCCACCAGTCCACCAAGAAGTAACTCAAGCGCGGGTGTAGGTCACAAAGCTGAACGCCAGCCCGCTCGCCGCCACATGGCGCTCGCGGGCGCTTTCTTTCCAGGCTTCGCCCAGCGCGGGGGCGAACGCGTCACCCGCAAAGTCTTGTTCAATCTCGGTCACCACCGCCGTGCTGGCCAGCGGCTCCGCCAGCGCATACAGCTGGGCGCCGCCAATCACCCACACATCGCTCACTTGCTCGCAAAGTTGTAGCGCTTTGCGCATGTCTGGTGCGGGCTGGGCCCCTGTTTCATCCCAATCTGGCTGTCGTGTGACCACAATGTTGGTGCGCCCGGGCAGCGGGCGAAACTTGGGCGGCAGCGAATCCCAGGTCTTGCGCCCCATGATCACCGGGCAGCCCAGCGTGGTGCGCTTGAAGTGGGCCAGGTCCTCGGGCAAATGCCAGGGCAGGGCGCCGTTGATGCCAATCACGCCATTGGCGGCGCGGGCATAAATCAGGTGCAGACGTGGGCCAGTGGTTTGCGCCATGCTCACACCGCTACCGGTGCCTTGATGGCGGGGTGGCATTCGTAGCCCAGCACCTCAAAGTCCTCAAACTGGTAGTCGAAGATGCTCTCGGGCTTGCGCTTGATCTGCAGCGTGGGATAGGCCATCGGCGCGCGGCTCAGTTGCAGCTCCACCTGCTCGGTGTGGTTGCTGTAGATGTGGCAGTCGCCGCCGGTCCAGATGAAGTCACCCACGTCCAGGTCGCACTGCTGGGCCACCATGTGGGTCAGCAATGCGTAGCTGGCAATGTTGAAGGGCACGCCCAAAAAGATGTCGGCACTGCGCTGGTACAGCTGGCAGCTCAAGCGGCCTTTGCCGCCCGGCTCGGTGGCTGGTGCCACATAGAACTGGAAGAAGGCGTGGCAGGGCATCAGCGCCATCTTGTTCAGCTCCGCCACGTTCCAGGCGCTCACGATGATGCGGCGGCTGTCGGGGTTGCTTTTCAGGGTCTTGATGACATCGGCAATCTGGTCGATATGGCCGCCGTCTGGCGTGGGCCAGCTTCGCCACTGCACGCCATACACCGGCCCCAGGTCGCCGGTTTCGGGGTTGGCCCATTCGTCCCAAATGGTCACGCCGCGCTCTTTGAGCCAGTTGTTGTTGCTCGACCCGGTCAGGAACCACAGCAGCTCCTGGATGATGGAGCGCAGGTGCACCTTCTTGGTGGTCACCAGCGGGAAGCCTTCGTTCAAATCGAAGCGCATCTGGTAGCCAAACACGCTCTTGGTGCCGGTGCCCGTGCGGTCGGCCTTGAACACACCCGTGGTGTGCACATGGCGCATGAAATCTTCGTACTGGCTGCGCACGGGGCGGTGTGGGGTGGTGCTGGTCATGGCGGAATTTTAGTGGTCTGTATGGGGCTGGCTTCAGGTCATGCGGTCCAAGGCAACGGCCAGCGCCAGCAGCCCCAGCAGGATGAGCACCACCACCGGCATCACCGCGCCCAGGCCGGCCCAGGTGGCCAGCAGCCCAAAGGCGGCGGGAATGACGGAGCCCCCGGCGTAGGCAAACGTCATTTGCCGGCCGATGACGGTGCGGGCAACGTCGTCCGGGAAGCGGCGCGCGGTCTCGTGCATCAGCGAGGGAAATACCGGCGCACACCCCAAGCCCATGAGCACCAAGCCGAAGCTGGCCGCACTGCCAAACACGGCCGGCAGGGCAAACACCAAAGCACCCGCCGTGGCCACCGCAATGCCCAGCCGCACCAGCCGGCGGTTGCCCAGGCGGTTGGCAATCAGCCCCACCGCAAAGCGCCCGGCGGTGATGGAGCCAAAGTACACCGACACCCAGACGCCCGCTTGCGCCTGCGTGAGGCCGCGGTCGGTCACCAAAATGCTGGCCGCCCACAGGCCGGTGCCCATCTCGGCCGCCACGTAAAACAAAAACAGCGTGGGCGCCAACCACAGCGCCAGCGGGCGCACCGGTTTGTATGCTGCCGCGCCATGCGCGTCTTCATTCGCTGGCGGTTTGGAGTGTTCTTTGGCCCAGAGGGCCAGCGTGGCAAACAGCACCACGGCCAGCGTTAGTTGCATCAGGCCGATGCTGCGCACGCCCAGCGACCAGCCACCGCTGCTGGCCAGCGCCAGGCCCATGATCAGCGGCCCGGTGGTGGCGCCCACGCCCCAGAAGCCGTGCAGCCAGTTCATGTGGCGCGAGGAGTAGTGCGCCGCCACAAAGTGGTTCAGGCTGGCATCGACCGCACCCGCGCCCAGACCCAGCGGCACCCCCAGCGCTACCAGCCAGCCAAACGATGGGGCCACGGCAAACCCCAGCAGCGCCAGCGCCGTCATCAGGCAACTGGTGGCCACCACGGCACCGGTCCCTATGCGCTTGGCAATGGCCCCGGCAAAGTAGCTGGCGGTGGCCGAGCTGATGGTCATGGCAATGGTGATGGCGCCTACCGCTGCCAGCGGCTGCCCCATGTCGGCCCGGATGGCGGGCCACGCCACGCCCAGAATGCCGTCCGGCAGGCCCAGGCTGATGAAGGACACATACACAATGCCCAGAAGAATGAGGTGCGCCACGGCGGGCTCCTGAATGCGGGGTTGACGGGTAGGGCGGGTTTATGTGCCAAATAAGGCTCTAGCACCCGTGGAATATGCGCGGACAGCTATTCTATTGATAGCACCCGGCCTGGGTTCAGCAGGTTGTGCGGGTCCAACGCGCCCTTGATGGCGCGCATGGCACTCAATGCGACGGGCGATTTGTGGTGCGCCAGCTTCTCGCGTTTGAGACTGCCGATGCCGTGCTCCGCCGAGATGGAGCCGTTGTAGCGATCCACCACCTCGTACACCAGCGTATTGATCGGGCCTTCTTGGTCGCGCAAGAAGGCTTCGGCATCCGCGCCGTCCGGCGCCTGCACGTTGTAGTGCAGGTTGCCGTCGCCCAAGTGGCCGTAGTTCACCAGCCGCACGCCGGGGAAATGCTGCGCCAGCAGGGCATCGGTCTCGGCCACAAAGGCGGGGATGCGCGATACGGCAATCGAGATGTCGTGCTTGATGTTCAGACCCTCTTGGGCCTGCGCCAGTGGAATGCTCTCGCGGATGTGCCACAGCGCCCGGGCTTGGGCAATGTTCTCGGCCACCACGGCGTCCAGCACGCAGCCCTGTTCCAGCGCGGCTTCCAGCAGACGCTCGAACTGTTCGCGCGCATGGCTTTCAGACTCGTGGTCGGAATTTTCGAGAACCACGCAGTACGGACTTAGCCCGCCAAACGGCACGTTCTGCTGCGGGAAGTGTTTGCGCACCAAACCTAGCGCAAAGTCGCCCATTACTTCAAAGCCGGTCAGGCCCGCGTTCAGGTACTGGTGCGCCAGGCCCAGTAGTTGCACCGCAGCCTCTAGCGAGGGCACAGCGGCAAAGGCGGTGAGCTGGGCCGCGGGCAGGGGGTACATGCGCAAGGTGGCTGCGGTGATCACACCCAGCGTGCCCTCAGAGCCGATGAACAGGTGGCGCAGGTCGTAGCCGGTGTTGTCTTTGCGCAGGCCGGTCAGGCCACTCCAGACCTCACCCTGTGCCGTTACGACTTCCAGCCCCAGGCACAGCTCGCGCGTGTTGCCGTAGCGCACCACCTGCGTGCCACCCGCGTTGGTGGCCAGGTTGCCGCCAATGGTGCAACTGCCCTCGGCCGCCAGACTCAGCGGGAACAAAAAGCCTTCTTTCTCGCACGCCTCTTGCAGCGTTTGCAGCACGCAACCGGCTTCCACGGTCACCGTCAGGTTGGCGGCATCGATGGTGCGGATGCGGTTGAGCCGCTGCAGGCTCAGCAGCACCTGGGTGCCGCTGGCATCGGGAATGGAGCCCACCACCATGCCGGTGTTGCCGCCCTGGGGCACCAAGCTCACACCGGCCGCTGCGCAGGCCTTCACCACGGCGGCCACTTCGTCGGTGCTGCCGGGGCGCACCACGGCCAGCGCGCGGCCGCGCTCGCGTTTGCGCCAGTCTTGCTCATAGGCGGTGAGGTCGCCATCGGTCAGCACATGGGCGTCGCCCAGCAGGGTGCGCAGCGTGGCGCGCAGGGATTCGGTGTTGGTCATGGGGCTGGGTTTGGGGTCGGTTCAGCAGAGGCTGCGGCCAGCTTGGCGTGCTTCAGGCGCAGGCGGATATGGGCGGTGCAGGCCACAAAGAGCACGATGCACAGCAGCACCTCCACTAGGGCCAGCCAGTTGCCGGGTGCCTTGTCGCTCCAGGCGCGCACCACGCCTTCGGTGAAATACAGCCACACCATCAGGCTGACCCAGCGGTAGGTGTACATGCGGTTCTTCAGCAGGCCCGCCAGCGGAATGCACAGGGGCAGCACCTTGAGCGCCAGCGTGCCGCTGCCGGTGGGGGCCAGCCACAGCTCCCACAGCAGGCCCAGCAGAATCAGGCCCAGCATGCTGGCGACGGCCACCCACCGGCGGCGACACATGGGGGTTCTATCCCCTAAAAACCTTTTTTTCTCCCGAGACCAAGTTTTTTTTTTCTTTTTTCCCTGGGGTGGTAGGGGGCTGGGGTGAGGGGGGCAACGAGTGAGGGAGAGGGGCGTTTTGCATGTCGGTGGCATCATAGGCGGATGCAACTGATTGAACGTCTAAAACCCTGGCTGCACGATGTGGCCAGCATCCCCTGGCGGGATGCCGCCATCACCCTGCGCGAGCGCTTTCGCGAAGACCGCCTGGGCCTCACCGCCAGCAGCCTCACCTTCACCACCACCATTGCGCTGGTGCCTTTTATTACCGTGGCGCTGGCGGTGTTTACCGCCTTTCCCATGTTTGCCAAGTTTCAGGACGTGCTGCAGAAGTGGCTGATCGAGAGCCTGGTGCCCGACAGCATTGCCCGCCAGGTGCTGGGCTACCTCAACCAGTTTGCCGGCAAGGCCAGCCGCTTGGGCGCTGCGGGCTTGGCCATTCTGCTGGGCACCGCGTTGGCGCTCATCTTCACCATCGACCGCACGCTCAACAGCATCTGGCGCGTGCGCAAGCGCCGCCCCCTGGGCCAGCGCGTGCTGATCTATTGGGCCGCCATGACGCTGGGGCCGCTGCTGCTGGGCGCCAGCCTGTCGCTCACCTCGTACGCCGTGTCGGCATCCAAGGGGGTGGTGGGCGGGCTGCCGGGTGGCGTGAGCCTGCTGCTGGACAGCCTGCAGTTTGTGCTGGTGGCGTCGGGCATGGCGGCCATGTTTCACTTTGTGCCCAACACCCAGGTGCGCTGGGGCCACGCGTGGATGGGCGGGCTGTTTGTGTCGGCTGGCATGGAGCTGGCGCGCAAAGGCCTGGCCCTGTACCTGAGCAAGGTGCCCACCTATTCGGTGGTCTACGGCGCCTTTGCCACCGTGCCGATTTTGCTGATCTGGATCTATGTGGCCTGGGTCATCGTGCTGCTGGGCGCGGCCCTCACGGCCTACCTGCCCAGCCTGATCGCCGGCGTGCCGCGCCGCCGCCTGGGCCACGGCTGGCAGTTCCAGCTGGCGCTGGAATCCTTGCAACGGCTGGAGCGCGCCCGCACCGGCGCCGACAAGGGCCTGACCCTGACCCAGCTGCGCACCACCATGCAAGTAGACCCGCTGCGGCTGGAGCCCGTGCTGCAAATGCTGGTGGACCTGGACTGGGTGGGCCAGCTCAGCGAAGCCGGGGTGCACGGTGTGCAAGCCCGCTACGTGCTGCTGGCCGATCTGGACAGCACGGTGCTGGAGCCGTTGATGCGCGCGGCGCTGCTGAAGCCCGATGCGGTGACTGAGAATTTATGGAAAATTGGCCGATGGCCGGCTACTACGTTGCGTGAGGCGCTACAGAAATAGTAGCGGTTTGAGTTTTGCGGTCGCGAGTGTTTTTGGGGATGGTAGTTGCCGGTCATCACTTCAACCTGCGAGGGTTTAGGCGAGGAGCTATCCATCGTTGGCGTAGCAACCCATCAAGCGGTCAGACTGCAGCCACTCAAGTACCGATGTTCATGTAGAGCACTGAACTTACCACTCGGGAATGGGTGTCTTGGTTCAACCACCGACTGTTGGAGCCCACTGGGTATATTCCACCGGCCGAGGCTGAGGCAAACTACTATCGGTAACTCGCTTAGAAGACCGAAACCCAGGTTTCACTTTCACTAACTGGCCTCTACGAAACTATTGCGATTCAACATTGCAAGCGCATGTTTAACTTTCAGTTGCTACAAACAGGCGTAAGACACGTTTTGGAATCTGGCCGGTCGGTCTCTTTCCTATGGGGAGGGCTGCGGGCCTTGATAGTGGTGACATGCCTGGTTGGAAAAGCATCGATAGCGCAGTCTTCGCTCGATATCTGTACAGCCGATTTCGCGCCATACCAGAGTGAATCGCTACCGGGCGGGGGGCCGGTCGTTCAGTTGACTATTGAGGCCTTTCATCGTGCGGGATACAAAGCACGCGTTCAGTTCATGCCGTGGGCTCGAGTTCTGCATGACGGGTCAAGAGGGCGTTGCGCAATTTTGGGTATTTGGCGCAGCGCTGAACGGGACCAAATATTTGAGTACTCCTTACCGCTGGTCAGACATGAATTGGGATTCTTTGGTCAAAGAGACTTGGTACACGAGGACAGTGGAGTGAGTACATTGCTAAATCTGCGCATTGGTGTGGAGCGCGGCAGCTACCTGTCGCCGGAGCTAAACAGTCCTGCGGTACGTCTAGACTTCGCCAACTCAATGGAGGCCAACCTGCTCAAGCTGGCCAAAGGCCGTGTTGATCTGGTTTTTGGAGACCGCAACGCTGGCTTGTTCGTCATAGCGAGCGTTCCTGCATTACTGCGAAATTTGGAATGGAAGGGGTCAATTCTGGAGTCGAAGAACGACTACCTAGCTCTTGCCAAGAGTGTGCCAAATAGAGATGCTTTGCTAATCGCGTTCAACCAAGGCCTGCGGGCCATGCAGATGGATGGCAGTTTTTCCAGATTGCTGTTAACCACAGGGATAGATGCGGCGAGGTGAATGTGGTCGGTTATCACCCAGCATATGCACTTTAATCAACTCGCAGGGAAGTTTTTTGGGGGCCGAGCAATACGCATGCGGTAGGCAGCTGAACGCCGAAAGTAGGTGTGGAGCTTTATCCCAGATCACATGCCACAGCGCAGAAATTGTTGCTCGATGCCCTCCACAAGTCTCTTGCCCTCTGAGTCAATCATTCCCCTGGGGTAGTTTTCGGTCGGCGGCAACACACATGCAGAGTTTAGATACCGCCCATGCAAACGTATTTGGTGTCCACGTATTCGTCGACGCCATGCAGCGAACCTTCCCTGCCCATGCCCGACTGCTTGACACCGCCAAATGGTGCAACAGCCGTTGAGATGACCCCTGAGTTCACTCCCACCATGCCGTACTCCAGTGCTGCGCTGACTCGCCAAGCGCGGCCAATGTCTTGGGAATAGAAGTAGGCGGCCAGACCGAATTCAGTGTCGTTAGCCATTTGCACCGCCTCTTGTTCCGTATTGAACCGAAACAGCGGAGAAACGGGCCCGAAAATTTCCTCTTGGGCTAAACGCATACTGGGCGTCACATGTGTTAGCACAGTAGGTTCATAGAACGTGCCGCCTAAGGCATGGGGTTTGCCGCCTGTTTGCAAGCGTGCACCTCGGGATACCGCATCGTCCACCAGCTCTTGCACTTTGGCCATTGCGGCAGCATCAATTAGTGGGCCTTGTGTTGTGCCTGCGTCCAGCCCGTTGCCTACTTTCAAGGCCGCCACGGCCTGGCCAAGCTTGGTGGCAAAGGCGTCGTATACGCCGTCTTGCACCAGAAAGCGATTGCTGCACACACAGGTTTGCCCCGTGTTGCGGTATTTGGAGGCCATGGCACCGTCCACGGCCGCATCCAGATCGGCGTCATTGAACACGATGAACGGTGCATTGCCCCCAAGTTCCAGTGACATGCGCTTGAGCGTGGGCGCGCACTGTGCCGCCAGAACGCGGCCCACTTTGGTCGAGCCGGTGAAGGTCAACTTGCGCACGATGGGGCTGGCGGTCAGTACGCCGCCAATGGGCCGTGCGTCGCCAGTAATCACGTTGAACACCCCTGCCGGGATACCCGCGCGCTGTGCCAGCTCGGCCATGGCCAATGCCGACAAGGGAGTCTGTGTCGCCGGTTTGACGATGATGGTGCAGCCTGCTGCCAAGGCGGGGGCCACTTTGCGGGTGATCATGGCCGAAGGGAAGTTCCATGGCGTGATGGCGGCGCACACGCCCACCGGCTCACGCGTAACGACGATGCGTTTGTCTGGCCAGGGTGATGGAATGACTTCACCGTAGACGCGCCGGGCTTCTTCGGCAAACCATTCGATGTACGAGGCGGCATAGGCAATTTCGCCTTTGGCCTCGGCAAGCGGTTTGCCCTGTTCGGCGGTCATCAGTAGCGCTAGGTCCTCTGCATTCGCCACCATCAGTGCGTGCCAGCGTTTGAGCAGGTTGGCGCGGTCTTCTGCTGTGCGCAGCTTCCAACTGGCAAAAGCACGCTCGGCGGCATCAATAGCCTGCTGGGTTTGGGCGGCCCCCATGTTGGGGATCTGGCCGATCAACTCCCCGGTGGCGGGGTTATGCACAGGTAGCGTGGCGCCGTTGGTAGCGTGGCACCATTGGCCGTCGATAAGTGCCAGAGATTTCAGGAGGGAGGGATCATTCAGGCGTGGCATGGTCTTTGACAGGTGTGTTTCAAGTTTGAGAAATGGGCCGCCGAATGGTGTGTGGCGGCCCGGCTGATCAGTAGGGCGAACCTGCGGCCTGCGGCCCGGCCGTGCCCCCCTTTTGCGGGGTACCCGTGGGTTTGAAGTGCGCAGCCAGGTCGGAGGCTGCGCGCACCAGCAGCGTGGTGTCCACGCCCACTGCAACAAATTGGGCGCCCGCGTCCAGATAGGTTTGGGCCTGGGCCTTGTCGGCCATCAGGATGCCGGCGGCCTTGCCTGCAGAGCGGACCGTGGCAATGCCGTCCAGTATGGCTTTTTGCACCTCGGGATGGTTGGCCTGACCTCGGTAACCCATGGAAGCAGACAAGTCCGCTGGGCCAAAAAACACGCCGTCCACACCGTCAACCGCCGCAATGGAGGCCAGGTTACGTATGGCCAGGGTGGTTTCAGCCTGCACCAGCAGGCACATCTGGCCGTTGGCGTGGTGAATGTAGTCGGGTATCTGGTTCCAGCGCGAAGCACGGGCCAGCGCCGCGCCCATGCCCCGGATACCCTCGGGCGCGTAACGCGTTGCGCCGACCATCAGCACGGCGTGCTCGGGCGTGTCTACCATGGGAATGAGCAACGTCTGCGCTCCCACGTCCAGGTACTGCTTGACCAATGCCACGTCGCCAACTACAGGGCGCACTACGGCTTGCACCGGGTACGCTGCTACAGCGCGCAGTTGGTCGAGCACGGTACGGGGGTCGTTGGGGGCATGCTCACCGTCAAGCAGCAACCAGTCGAAACCACAGCCAGCCAGTGCTTCGGCCACATTCGCGTGGGCAAAGCCGACCCAGCAACCGATGAGCTGCTGGCCGGCATACAAGGCCTGTTTGAACGTGTTGATGGGAAGGGGAAGTGCCATGGGGAGTCCGTTGGTATTGGGAGCGTCAGAGGAAGCGGAAGTTCAGCTTGCCCAGCGGGCCGTAATCCGCTTCAAACAGATCGCCCGCACGCGCCGCCACGGGCCGGGTGAAAGAGCCAGCCAACACAATGTGACCTGGTTGCAGGGTTTCGCCCCAGGGGGCCAGCTTGTTGGCCAGCCACGCAATGCCCACGGCCGGGTCACCTTGCACGCCAGCGGCCAAACCGGTTTCTTCGACTGCGCCGTTTTGCCGCAGAATGGCCCCGCACCACGAACGGTCCACACTGCGGGGGGAAATGCGATGGCCACCCAGCACGATGCCGGCATTCGCCGCGTTGTCGCTGATGGTGTCGAACACTTTGCGCATTATTTTGGTGTGACGGTCAAACTGTTCAATGCGCGAGTCAATGATTTCTATTGCTGGAGTGATGTAGTCGGTGGCATCCAGTACCTGATCCACCGTGACCTTTGGGCCTTGAAGCGGGGCTTTCAGTACAAAGGCCATCTCTACCTCCACGCGCGGCGCAATAAAGTGGTTCATGGGGATGTCCAGCACCTGGCCCGGTGTGCAGTCGTATCGCATGTAGTCGAGCAGGGCGCCGTAGTCAGGCTCGTCAATCTGGCTGCTGATCTGCATTGCGCGGCTGGTCAACCCGATCTTGTGACCAATGACCTGGGCACCGGCTTGCACTTGCAGCGCAACCCAGGCGCGATTGACGCGGTAGCCGTCTTCAATCGTCATGCCCGGAAAACGTTTGCTGAAATGCTCCACCTGCACACGGGTGGTTTTGGCTAGCTGCAATTCTGCGGCCAGTTGGGAGACTTGGGTGTCGTCTAGCATGGGGAAAGTCTTTCAGGTTCTGTTGAAAAGCGGGTGCAGCGTGCTGGTTTTGGCATCGAACACCTCAGGGCCTTCGTCGACTTGCAGCGTCAACCCAAAGTGTTGTTGTTTGAGTTGTGAATCAAAATGGGATTTGGCACTTTCCAGCAAAGCGTTGCCAGCATACGAAATCGTTTCCTTGGAACGCCCCCGGCCCATGCGCAGGTTCAAGTACACAAAGCCGTAGTCACCACTGCCACCAGCGGCCCGGCCTGCTGTACCACCGTCAGACACGGCGCAATGCGACGCGGGATAGGCGAATACCCGAACGCCACCGGGTGGGAAGACGGGTTTGCCACCTTCGTCGCGCGTGGCCAACATGGTGTCGGCAAGGGCGCGACACAAGGCTGTCATGTCGGTGCCACCTTGAGCCACCGGGCGATCAAGGTTGGCGGTGTAAAGAATGACGAGGTGGGGCATGGAAGCTGGTGTGTGTACAGGTTCAGAGGCGGGTAGTCACCGAGTTGTAGCCGTCCGCAACGGAGGCTTTTGCGGCGGGGATATCACGGCCGCTTACCGGCGTGACCGGGAATACGGCGTTGATCTGCCCCGTGCCCGATGCTCCGAAATATGGCGTGACGATGTCGGCTTTGCCGCCATACTCGCTCCACCCCAGTGCGCCCAACATCATGGCTGTGTCGTGCATGAAACCTTCTCCGTGGCCCTTGGACGCATATTCGGGCAGCATTCCGCAGAAGTCTTTCCACTGGCCGGTCTTCCACATTTCGACCACGCGGTCGTCAAGCTGTTCCAGAAAAGGGCTCCAGACCTTGAAGGAGTACTCAGGGGCAAGGCCGTTTTGGGCGAACCGGTGACTCAAGGAGCCACTGGCCAAGAACGCCACGGTGCCGTCGTAGTGTTCTTCCACCGCTTTGCGCATGGCCCAACCCAGTCGGGCACTGTCATCCAAATAGTGCACAGTGCAGAGAGCCGAGACGGAAATGACCTTGAAATGCTGGTCAGCGTTCATGTAGCGCAGTGGCACCAGGGTGCCGTACTCCGGGTCAAGCGTAGTGGCATCGTGAGCCATCGCCTCCACGCCGTGTTCAGTACATACTTTGGCCAGTAGCTGCCCCAACTCTGGATTGCCTGGGCACTCGAATGGCAGGTTGGCAATGAAGTGGGGTAGTTCGTTGCTGGTGTAGTTGCCTTTAAAGTGTGGTGCACAGTTGATGTGGTAGTGGGCGTTGACAAGCCAGTGGGTGTCGAAGACGACAAGGGTATCGACGCCCAGTTCGCGACAGCGGCGGCTGATTTCCTTGTGGCCGTCGATGGCATCCTGGCGCGTGCCTTTGCGAGGGCCATCCAACTCGCTGAGGTACATGCTGGGCACGTGTGTGATTTTGGCGACGAGCGCGAGTTTTCCCATGGTGTTGTCTCCAGTTGTGCGAGGGGTCAGACGCCCCAGTGTGGAATGTGGTGGCTTCCGAGACTCACCGCGACGTTCTTGGGCTCTAAGAAAACCTCATAACTCCATGTGCCTCCTTCGCGTCCGGTGCCGCTGGCCTTGGTGCCACCGAAGGGCTGGCGCAAGTCACGCACGTTTTGGCTGTTCACGAAGCACATGCCCGCTTCTATGGATGCCGCCACCCGGTGTGCTTTGCCAAGGTTTTCAGTCCACACGTAGCTGGACAGGCCGTACTGGATGTCATTGGCGAGCTCAATGGCGTGGGCTTCGTCCTTGAACGGAATTAGGCAGGCCACCGGTCCGAAGATTTCTTCCTGTGCAATACGCATACGGTTATCCACATCGGCGAACACGGTTGGCCACACGAAGTTGCCTTTTTGCAGGTTACCGGTTAGTTCGGACGCGTAAGCGGGGCGGTCTATGCCGCCGCACAGTAAGGTGGCGCCTTCTTGAGAGCCCAGTTCGATGTAGCTGCGCACCTTGGCCAAGTGGCCTTGGCTGATCATGGGCCCGATGATGGTGCTGTCGGCCAGCGGGTCTCCCACCGTGATGCGTTTGGCCCGATCTGCAAACTTGGTAGCGAAGTCGGCATAAATGCTTTGCTGCACCAGAATACGGCTGCCTGCTGTACAACGCTCGCCGTTATTGCTGAAGATCATGAACAGGGCCGCGTCCAGCGCGCGATTCAAGTCCGCATCTTCAAAAATCACGAACGGACTTTTACCCCCCAGCTCCATGCTGAATTTCTTCAATCCGGCGGTTTGCACGATGCGGTTGCCCGTGGCGGTAGATCCGGTGAAGCTGATGGCCCGCACGTCCGGGTGCGCGCATAAAGGTTCGCCGGCTTCTTTGCCAAAGCCATGTACCACGTTCAACACCCCAGCGGGCACTCCGGCTTCCAACGCCAATTCACCCAACCGGGCGGCGGTCAGCGGGGACAACTCGCTCATCTTCAGTACCGCTGTGTTGCCGAATGCCAGGCAAGGTGCCACCTTCCAGGTGGATGTCATGAAGGGCACGTTCCACGGGCTGATGAGTGCGCACACGCCGACGGGGTGAAAGAGGGTGTAGTTCAGGTGCGTGGGTGTGGGGTAGGTGTGGCCGTCCACCCGCGTGCACATTTCAGCAAAGTAGTGGAAGTTGTCGGCCGCGCGGGGCACCAGCTGTTTGCCGGTCTGGCTGATGCTTTGACCGGTGTCTTTCGTTTCGGATTGCGCGATATCAGGCACATGCTTGGCAATCAGCTCGCCCAGGTTGCGCATGATCTTTGCGCGCTCGGTGGCAGGACGGCCTGCCCAGGACGGGAAGGCGTCTTTGGCTGCCTGCACGGCGGCATTCACTTCCTGCACGGTACCGCTCGCCACTTCGGCCAACACCTCTTGTGTAGCGGGATTGATAGTTTCAAAGTAGTTGCTTGATGCCACTGAGTGGCCATTGATCAGATGATCGATGCGCATGGTGTCTCCTCTTTCAATGGATAGTTTGGATATGGGTGAAGTTGTCGGAAGGTTTATCTGCCAAAGGCGGCATCACCAACAATCGTGTTGACCAGTCGGCCAATGCCATCGATCTCGGTTACTACCTCATCGCCCACGTTCACGTTGACCACGCCATCGGGCGTGCCGGTCAGGATCACGTCGCCGGGCTGCAGTGTCATGAACCCGCTGAGGTATTCGATCAGCGCCGGGATGTTTGAAATCAGGTCTGCCGTATTTCCCTGTTGAGTCACCACGCCGTTTACCAATGTTCGCAGGGCCAAATCGTGGGGGTTGTGCACTTCAGTCACCGGCACAAGCCAAGGTCCCAGCACGGTGCAGCCATCGCGGTTTTTCACGCGTAGGTTGGGGCGGTAGTAGTTTTCAAGGTAGTCGCGAATGGCGTAGTCATTGGCTACGGTATAGCCAGCCACGTATTGCATGGCATCTTCAAGTCTCACTTTTTTGGCGGTGCGGCCAATCACAACGGCCAACTCGCACTCATAGTGCATGAAGGCCACGCCGTTGGGACGACGTGTAACCGCACGGTGGCCGATCAGGGCGCTGGCGCTTTTCAAAAAGGCCAACGGTTCGTCCTGTGTAGTGACGGTCAGCTCTTTGGAAAGCTCTTTCACGTGGTCCGCGTAGTTCAGCCCCAACGCAATGACGGTGCCCACCTCGAATGGGGGTAGCCAGACTACATCAGCCTCCGCGAGCACCCGGCCATCGACCAATTGCACGCCGTTTGGGTGAGGGGTGGCGGTGTGAATCGAACCGCCATACGCCACCCTTGCCACGGGGTGCATGGCGCTTGGCACATCGCCTGCTTTTGGAGTAGGCATTGGGTGGGCGCCTGCAGTGTGAGTGCTAGACGGCGCTTCGGCCTCCAGCGTGTGCTCCAGTTCACCGATACCTTCAATCGTAATACTGACGCGCTGCCCGGCGCGGGCACGTGGCATACCGGCTGCCACGCCCACAGCCAGCACATCCCCGGGGTGCAGAGTCATGAACTCGGTCGTGTCGGCCAGTAGCTGCGCCACGGGGCGAATTAAGTCGGCCGTGCTGCTGCGGTGGGCCACGATGCCGTCCAGCGTCACAGTGATCGTCAGCGAGTCGGGATTGATTGCGCCACTTGCCGCCACCACCGGCCCCATCGGGCAAAACCCGTCACGGCATTTAAAGCGCATAGAGGGCCGGTACACGGCCGCGTGCGGAACGCTGATATCGTTCATCACCACGTAGCCCGCCACAAAGCTAAGTGCATCGGCGAGGCCCACGCGGCAGGCTGTTTGGCCGATTACCAGGCCCAGCGTGGCGCCCATTTCAAGCTCTGGGGCATCGGCGGGTACCACCACTGCCGCGCCGGACTGGGCCCAGGTGTTGCGGGGTTTGATGTACATCACAGGTGCCTTGGGCGGGGCCTTGTAGGGCGCGGCATGCACCTGTTCGCCCAAGGAGGCCAAGGCATCACGGTGATTGAGCAGGGCGCCGTAAACCGTGCCGCGTTTGGTTGGGGAACTTAAATTTTTCATATGGGTTGTTGCGGTTTTTGGTTTAGCCCCACTGCACACAGCGCATCGAAAGCGTGCCTTCGTGAAAGCCCTCGAACACGTGGCGCGGCTTCTCTCCCGTCTGCGCGGCGCCGGCGGCATAGAGCATTGGGAAGTAGTGGTCAGGAAACGGCACTGCCGTACTGGCGTCTTTGGTCAGAAACTCCCACTCGGCCAGCGCCTTGTAGTCGCCCGCGTTCATCGCCAGCTTGACAGCGTCGTCAAAGTCCTGCGCCCAGGGTTCGCTTGCCCGTTCGGTTTCGCCCATGGCCTCGTCCAGGATGCGCAGGTTGTGTACTACGTTCCCGCTGCCAACGATCATCACACCCTCGCCGCGCAGCGCCGCCAGCGCCCGGCCCAGCGCCAGGTGGTGGGTGCCGTCGCGCGTGATGTCGATGGACAGTTGGAACACCGGCACGTCGGCCGCCGGGTACAGGTGCTTGAGCACGCTCCAGGTGCCGTGGTCCAGTCCGCGTTGGACGTCCTGACCCACCTGGCGGGGCGCCAGCCGCGTCGCAGCCTTGAGCGCCTCGGCCGGTGCGCCGGGCGCGGGGTACTGCACTTCGTACAGCGGGGCCGGAAAACCACCGAAGTCGTAAATCATCGGCGGCTTCGCGGTGGTCGAGACCCGCGTGTCGCGTTCGGTCAGCCAGTGGGCCGACACCATAAGGATGGCTTTGGGGCGACCCAGCGCCTCACCCCACCGGGTCAGAGTTTGCGTGAAGCGGTTGCTCTGGATCGCGTTCATCGGGCTGCCGTGGCCGATGAACAGCACCGGCGCACGGCCGGTCATGGGCGGTAGGGTGCTCGGAAGGGTCTGGTTGTGCACGGTGTTGTCCTTTCGGAGCCAG
Source organism: Rhodoferax sp. (assembly GCF_034519335.1). Lineage (GTDB taxonomy): Bacteria > Pseudomonadota > Gammaproteobacteria > Burkholderiales > Burkholderiaceae_C > Allorhodoferax. The sequence goes on along the minus strand of NZ_JAXHOL010000025.1, from coordinate 84,069 downwards.
GCACCGAGCGCGAGCAGCGTGGCCCCGGCGGCCGAAGCGATGGTCAGGGTGCGCCGGTTGAGGCGAGAGGGACTGGTCATGGTGGTCGGAATATTGAAAACCCATTGATGGGCACTTAAAGTCCCAACAGTTCCTTGGCCTTCGCAAACGAAGCGACCGGCTCCAGCACATCGAAGTGCACCACCTGCATGCCGGCTTTCATGCCGCCGTCGGCATTGCGCTTCTGGTCGTCCACGAAAACACATTCGCTGGCTGGTAAGCCCAACTGTTCTGTCACGGCCATATAGGCACGAGCGTCGGGTTTCAGGATGCCGGTGTAGGTCGCGTCCACGATCAGCTCGAAGTCTTCCAGGAGCGAAAGTCGACTGCGAAAATCCGCGCCGTAGAACAGATCCAACTCATTGGAGAGAATGGCCAAACGTTTACCCGCTGCCTTCGCCATGTGGATGGTTTCAATGGCTTCTGGCCGAATTACGGCTTCCACGTCGGCGCCGCGCGCGCGCTGCACAAAGGTCTCCATCGAGTCCCAGTCTTCACCGACGAGTCGGCCGACCTCGCGGGTGCGCGTCATCCAATAGTCACGCTCGCTGAGCTTGTCTGCTTGCATGTCCTGCCAAAGTGGGTCGGTCGATGGATCGAACGGACCTCTCCAAGTAAGCGTGCCAGGCGTAAGCCCCAGAGCTCTCTCTGTGAGGTCGTGCGTTTCAAAGAGCATGCGACTGATCACACCGCCGAAATCGAGCACCAAGGCACTTGCAAAAGTTTGGGTCATGTTGTCTGTCCTTGCCATCGACGTTCGATGGCCATTTGTTGCGGGGTGCCAGAGAATTCCGTTAGGAAACGGTCCACTTCGGCAATTAACTCTTGGCCCAGTGGTGTATCTGCCGCACCCACCACGTAGGGTGACTCGTCGTCGTTCAGGCCATTGGGCACAAGCTCTAGACGCGCTGACCAAGGGCTTTCCGGGGCACTTGCGGCCCAATGGAAGATGGGGCGCTCCACAAAGAAGGCGTCTACTCTGGCGTCGGCCAGAGCGTCGTAAATGCGGGTGGGATCGGGATAGGCAATTAGACTGCCCAGATTCACAACAGAACCAGGCAGATCGTGGTTGGCCTGCCAGCGCACACCTGCGGCTTGCAATGCATCAAATGCACCTGGGTCATAGCCGCACCCTAGCACTTTGCCTTCCAGACTAAGAAGGCCTGTTATGCGATGGTCGTTACGTCGCCGAGCCAGCACCATAGGGTGCTGTGTATATGGCTGGCTGAAAATCAGACCCGTGAAATCGGCTACCGGCGGCAATGCCGACCAGATCAAATCCACTGGTGCCTCACGGAAGCTTCGTCCAAAGTACGGTAAACCAAGACATTGGTCCCAGGCGGCCTCGACGAACTCGATCTGCACTCCCAAGTGTCGGGCAAAGGCCTGTGCGTATTCGATGTCCAGGCCCTGCAAAGCAGCACCTGGATTCAAGCGGAAAGACAAGCCTACAAAGCCGGGCTCTACCGCTATGCGCAAGCGACCTCGCGTCCGAATGTTCTGGACGGCGTCGCCGCTTTCACTCAACAAGAGGTGTCGCTGGCTCAATACCCGATGCAGCTTCAAAACAGGTGTGTCAGGTGTCCTTAGAACAACACGTATATCTTTTTCCAGTTCTTCGACCTGAGACAGTCGGGTTTCCACTGTCTCAAGGCGTTGGCTCAAAACAGGCAAGGTCTCGGCGACTACGCGGTTGTGTTGTGATGCCTGATCCAGATCGACAGCGATGGTGTCGAAGTTTCCGCGCAACTCCATCAAGGCTTGATTGATGGTTCCGGCGAGAGCATTGAGCTCCTGTGCTGTGCTGTCGCTCAAACCGTCCAGGCGCTGCTGCAGCGAGCTGAAGTTAAGTCCCGCGCGGGCTAGCACGGATGCGTCCAATGCGCGCTGGGCCAACATGCGCACCTCGGATGCGACAACGGCGAAACCGCGCCCCTGCTCCCCCGCGCGCGCGGCCTCGATGGCGGCATTTAGTGCGACGATATTGATCTGACGTGCCACCTGCTCGATGGAGTCGATCACATCCAGTGTGGAGCCCCGCACGCGTGTCAGTTCCGCTTCCCCTGAGGCCAGGCCATCGCGCAGCCTGCTAGCGGATGCTGAGGTATCGGCCAGCAAGCGCTCTTCGATGCGCGCCGCGACCTCACGACTGCGGTCAATTCGCCCCCATGTATTCACCAGCATTTGTTCGAGCTGCGTGGCTCGCGACGCACCCTCCTTCACGCCTAGTTTCAAGCTTCCCAGGCCCCGACCGGCAGCCAGGCGCAACTGCCCGCTGACGTCGAACACGCGCAGCAGCAAATGCCTGAGAGGCGCGGTGGCTGGAGCATGGGCTGCAAGGTCGGTGGGTGCCATGTTGACCTTGCGACTCTTGAACCTGTTGAAAAAGGAATTGAACATGTCTTGGCGTTTCACCTAATGCTTATACGCAGACGGTGCGATCAACCCTTCGGCCACCCATTCATCGAATACCTTGAGTGCGGCCTGCACAAAGGCTTCATCGTTGATGTGCGCGTCCACCAACCGAAGCGTCGTCTGCGGAGAGACCACATGGGTCATCTCGTTCAAAAATGTGCTCAAACCCTCAGGGTCATGCAGGGGTTCGCCCGGGCGGTCCCATTGCTCCACGCCGCCCGTGGGCAGCAGCAGGCAGGTCGGACCGGTGGCTTCTGCCAGGCGGTCGGCAATGGCGCGGGCCACGCTGCGCCGCATGTCATGGTCCACGCAGACAGAAGCGATCAGGCGGTTGTGATCATGAACGGCACGGCCCGCGAAGCGCTCGGGACAGCGCGTCCAGGCAGCAAAGTCCACCATGTCTGTCGCACCCGGCGCTACGATCTGCGGCAGGCCGGCTCGTCCCGCGCCCAGCAGGCGCTCGCTGCCCGCGCTGACGCAGCTGCCGGCTAAATCGTTGACTAGCTCCTGCAAGCTGAAGTCCATCACCGCAGCAAAGTAGCCGCGCCGCGCCAGGTCCTCAAAGGCCCGGCCACCCATGCCTGTTGTGTGGAACACCGCCAGCTCGTAGCCACGCGCTTCCAGTGCGGGCTTAAGCTTCTTCATGTAAGAAAGTGCACTGCTTCCCAGCGAGGTCATCCCTACCACAGGACGTGGGTCGGCCGCGGGCGGAAGTGCCTTGCAGGCACCGACGACTGCGCCTGCGGCCTGACTCAGTGCAGCCTTGCACAGGCGGTTCAGGCCATAGAGGCCACCTGCCCATAGCCGCATGATTAGATCGGGTGGAATGCGATCCGGCGGGATCAATGGCGAGTAGGCAATGGTCGAGAGCAGCACCTTTGGGCAACCCAGCGGCAGCGCGTTGGCTACGTCCAGCGCCAGATCGGTGCCCATGGTGCCACCCAAGGCCAGCAGGCCATCGAAGCGGCCTTCGACATACCACTGCATCGCGATCAGCGATGCGCCAGTGGCCATGAGCTTCATCGAGGTGTTCTCATCGCCAGTATCCATGACCTGCTGCAGCGTCACACCGGCCGCAGCCGCGACTTCGCTGTTCAGGATGTCGGGCGTAAAGCCGCCTTTGCCGAGAACTCCCACATCCATCACCATGGCGGTGCCACCCAGGTGTTCGACCGATTCGCGCAGGTAGGCCATTTCGTCGCTCTTGGTGTCGACGGTGCCGATTAGAAGGATCACCGGCGCACGGTCCGCGTGGTTGGGGTTCACAGCGTCGCGTCCACGGCGGCGAAGGACGCTTCGAGTATGTCGCACAGGTGGTCAATCTCGGACTGCGAAATCACCAGTGGTGGCGATAGGATGAGGTTGGGCCCGGAGATGCGCACCATCAGACCGCGCTGGTAGGCCTCCTTGGCCACGCGCGCAGGGATATCGCTGCTGCGAGGCATGGTCGTGCGCAAGACCTTGTCCGCCACCATTTCGATGCCCAGCATCAGGCCGACCCCGCGCACGTTGCCGACAAAGCTACAGGTTTGCTCCAGCTTGCGCAGGCGCGCCTGCATCACGGCACCTACGCGGCCGGCGTTGCCCGGCACGTCAAGCCGCTCAATCTCGTCCAGTGTTGCCAGCGCGGCAGCGGCACCTACCGGGTGGGCGCTGTAGGTATAGCCGTGGCCAACGGCGGCCTGGCCGGTTTTGTCGTCGTTGAACACCTGGGCCACCTTAGCTGAAATGGCGGTGGCACCCAGTGGCACGTAGCCCGAGCTGATGCCCTTGGCCAGGCACCACATGTCGGCGTTCACGCCCCACAGTCGGGTACCGAACAGATGGCCGGCGCGACCGAAGCCGGTGACCACCTCATCGGCGATCAGCAGCACGCCATGTTTGTCGCAGATCTTGCGCACCAGCGGCCAGTAGTTCGGCGGCGGCACGATCACGCCACCCGCACCTTGCACCGGCTCGGCGATGAAGGCGGCCACGGTGTCGGGCCCCTGGAACACGATCTCGCGCTCCAGCAGTTCTGCGCAGATCTCGCCCAGCTGGAGCGGGTCTTCCGTATAGGGGTTGCGGTAGAGCCAGGGGGTGTCGATGTGAAAGCAGCCGGGCAACAGAGGCTCGTAGGCACGGCGAAAATTGGTGTTGCCATTGACGCTCATGCCACCGAAGTGCACGCCGTGATAGCCCTGGCGCAGGCTGATGAACTTGAATCGGTCCTTTTCTCCGCGCAGCTTGTGGTACTGCCGTGCGAGCTTGAGGGCGGTTTCCACCGCGTCCGAACCGCCGCTGGAGAACATGACACTGGCCACGCCGTCGGGCTCCATCAGCTTCACCAGTTTGGCCGAGAGTTCGATGGCGCGCGGGTGCGTGGTACCACGAAATGTGTTGTAGAAAGGCAGCTCGTCGAGCTGGGCTACGATGGCATCACGTACGGCTTTGGCGCTGTGCCCCAGGTTGCTGGCCCACAGGCCACCCACACCATCGAGCATCTTGTGACCATCTACGTCCCAGATCCAGCAGCCTTCGCCGCGTGCCACGATGTCGGGCTTGTTCTTCTTCATCGCCCCAGGATGCGCCATGGGATGCCACAGGAATTCGGCGTTGTTCTGTTTGAGTAGTTGCTGTTCCATGTCAGTACCCCTTAAAGTTGAATCCAAGCAGTCTTTAGTTCCAGAAATTTGTCTAGGGCATGCAAGGATTTGTCATGAGCATTGCCAGATTGCCTCACGCCGCCTAGCGGTACGGTGAGGTCAGAGCCGCCATAAGTGTTTACATGCACCACACCAGCCTTGATTGCCCTCACCATCCGGTGCGCGCGCGAAAGATTGGAAGTCCACACGCCCGAGGCCAGTCCGTAGGCGGTTCCATTGGCCAACTTCACTGCATGGGACTCGTCGTCAAACGGCATGACTGCCAGCACAGGTCCAAACACTTCCTGTTGTGCCACTTCCATCTCTGCCTGCACGCCCGCGAGCACCGCTGGGCGCATGTAACTGCCACCCGGCACAGGCTCAATCACATTGCCGCCGCAGCGCAGCTGTGCTCCCTGTTGCTGCGCGGTGGCCAGCATGCGCTGGTTGCGCTCCAGCTGACGGGCGTTACTGACTGCGCCTACTTCGGTGGTGACATCAAGCGGATCACCCACGCGAAGCGCCTTAGCGATGTTTTGCAGTTGTTCCACGAACGCGTCATGGACACTGCGCTGCACGAGCAGTCTTGAACCGGCCACACAAACTTGGCCGCTATTGCGGAAGATGGCCATGGCAGACTTCTTGGCCGCCGTTGCAAGATCGGGCGCATCCTCAAACACGATATTGGGCGACTTGCCACCGAGCTCCAAATAGACCCGTTTGAGGTTGCTCTGGGCCGAGGCGCGCATCAACTGACGCCCGACCGGGCCAGAGCCTGTGAAAGTTATTAGGTCCACATCCATGTGGTGTGCCAGCGCATCGCCTGTGATCTGGCCGGCACCGGTGACCACATTCAATACACCTTCGGGCAAACCTGCGTCCAGGCACAACTGGGCCAGTCGCAACAGAGACAAAGAGGCTTCTTCCGACGGCTTGAGAACAACACTGTTGCCTGCCGCCAGGGCAGGCGCGATCTTCCACGAGCCGATCATCAAAGGAAAGTTCCAGGGCACGATGGCCGCGACCACCCCGACGGGCTCCTTGTGCACGAGGCCGAGCACGCCATCAGGTGTGGGGGCAATCTCACCGTTGATCTTGTCCACGCACTCCGCGTAGTAGCGGAAGGTGGCCGCTGCACTACCAGGTTCGGCATTCCAAGCCATGGCAATTTCGGTGCCGTTGTCGCGCACACCGAGCACCGCCAGTTCGGCATGATGGGCTTCGATGCGGTCAGCAATACGGTTCAACACCTTCTTGCGTTCAGAAGGTGCCATGCGCGACCAGACCCCGCTTTCAAAACTACGGCGAGCGGCCCGCACCGCCAAGTCCACATCGGCGGGCGCTGCGGCCGCCAGGTGACACAGGCTGCGACCATCAATGGGCGAGGAAACCGGCAAACGCCCCCCGTCGCTGGCAGGCTGCCACTGACCACCAATCAGCAATAGCCCATCCCCAATTGGCTGTTCTCGCAGAGCGTCTATCTGTTCCTGTTTCATGGGTTCCGTTCCTTAGGTACAAGTCTCAAAGGTCTTTGAGCTTGTAGGTCGGTATGGTGAACCCAGAGTCGCTGGGCTAGTTATCGAGTTTGCGCAGTGCTGCCCTAGGGTTTTCCCTCGTGCTTGCATCGATGCTTTTTTTTGAGCCGGAGCAAGTCCCTTGAAGTCGATTGAGCGCTAGGGAAAACCATAGTCCCACTTTGCGCTATCTTGATATCGCTTCAAGTTTCGACTGGATGAAGATGCGCTGGTGGATCCGGCTGCCTGCGGACTCCAATGCCATTAACTATGTAAAGAATTGAGGTCAGCAATGGAAATTCACGTACGCGGCTACGAAGCCGGCGACCCTCGGATCAAAGCCCCGGCAGGATTCGGCATCGACCGAGCTGTTGATCTACCCGTTGAGATGGATGTGCTCGTGGTAGGAACCGGTCCAGCGGCAGTCGTCGTCGTGGCGCAGCTCTCCCGATTTCCCTCGATCAATGCGCGCGTTATCGAGCGACGCCCCGGTCGTCTTGAGGTTGGTCAGGCAGATGGGATTCAGGCACGCTCGGTGGAGACTTTTCAGGCGTTCGGATTCGCCACCGAGATCGTCGACGAAGCGTATCGCAACGTCGAGATGTGCTTCTGGAAACCCGATCCTTTAGACCCGACCCGGATCGTCCGCGCTTCTCGTGCGCCTGATGACGCTACTGGGATGAGCGAGTTCCCGCATATCTACGTCAACCAGTCCCGCGTTCTCGACTACTTCCTTCGCGACGCGCAGCGTGCCCCTGGCCAGATCGTTCCGGACTACGGAATCGAGTTCGTTGACTGCGCTATAGACCCGAATTCAGACTACCCTGTGACAGCCCGAATCCGGTACGTTGCTGGTCCGCGCGCCGGAGAGGAGCGCGTTGTTCGCGCCAAGTACCTAGTGGGGGGGGACGGTGCACGCAGCAAAGTTAGAGCCTCTCTCGGTCATCGACTCCATGGCGAGGCTTCGATGCATGCATGGGGGGTAATGGACATCCTTGTCAATACTGACTTTCCGGACATCCAGGTGAAGTGCTCCATCCAATCGCACGACAAAGGGAACATCCTTCTCATCCCGCGAGAAGGCGGGTATTTGGTGCGCGTCTACGTCGATCTGGGTGAAGTACCAGAGTCGGACGATGGCAAGGTCAGGGCTACACCGATAGAGGACATCATTGCTACGGCGAACCGGATTATCCACCCCTACACACTGGATGTTCGTGCCGTAACGTGGTGGTCGGTGTACGAGGTGGCGCATCGCATCACCGATGGGTTCGACGACGTTCCGGCAGAGCAAGCCGGGCTGCGCACACCGCACGCCTTCATCATGGGTGATGCCTGCCACACCCATTCGGCCAAGGCTGGCCAAGGCATGAACGTGTCCATGCAGGATGGTTTTAATCTGGCTTGGAAGCTGGCTGCGGTCATTGAAGGGCGAGCGCCTCGTTCACTGCTGTCTACATACGCTGCCGAACGCAAAGTGGTTGCACAAGATCTGATCAACTTCGACAAGAAATGGTCGCAGATGATGGCTGCTCCCATGGATCCGAAGGATGACCGGGGTCAGTTGGAGCACTTCTATCTATCTACACTCGAATTTCCGGCCGGTTTCATGACCCTCTATACACCGTCGATGATCACCCTGGGCACAGAGCATCAAGCGCTTGCAGTGGGATTTCTCGTAGGCAAGCGCTTCAAGTCCGCTGAAGTGATCCGTAGATCGGATAACCGGTGGCACCACCTGGGCCACTTTCATGAGGCGGATGGTCGCTGGAGAGTCTATGTGTTCGCTGACGAGGCTTTGCCCGCCTTATCTGGTACGCCTTGTTCCGATTTCGCTCAGTGGTGGTCGAGTGACCCAAATTCACCCCAAGTAAGCTATACGCCGATAGGCGGCGACCAGAATGCCGTATTCGACATCAAGGTAATTTATCAGCAGGACTACACCCAGATTGAGCTTGCGAATGTCCCTAAAGCATTCAAGCCGGTGAAGGTGCCATTCGGCCTAATCGACATCAACCAGGTGTTTGCCGCTGGGCATGGGCGCGACATCTTCCGCGACCGGCAGATTAGTCCCGCGGGAGCCATCGTGGTGGTGCGCCCGGATCAGTATGTGGCCGCGGTTCTACCGCTAGACGCCCGTGAAGCTCTTGCGGCGTTCTTCGACGGCCACATGCTGACCCCGCCGCCCCAGCCCGATGCGTCGCGCGCGAGCAGCCAACGAGCCGATGTGATGTCGATCGCCGAGCGAACAGCGCTTTGATCTGGAGGCGTTGCCAACTGTTCTGTTGACCCGGCAGCCATCGGCTCCGGGTCACGTCAGGCTCAGATAGGTCTTGCAGACCTTCAGCGCTGTATCAATGTAGCGGCGGCTGCGCTGCGCCGCGTTGTCCTCGCCCAACCGGGGAGCTATCCATCCCACATAGGTTACAGCACGCAGTGCGAGGAACAGGTCGAGTGACGCCGTATCAAGGGTTTTGACGCCCAGGTAGCCCTGCAGTAGGGCGCTTTTGAGTGCTGGGTAGTTAGGTGTGTCGAGGAACTTGAGCAAGGTGGTGGCGATGTCAAACTGCCTGTAGCCCCAACCTCCGTCGTCGAAGTCCAGTATGCCCAAGCCGTGCTCGCTGACCAGTACGTTTTCTCGAACAAGATCCGCATGGATCAGACCGTAATCGAGAGAGTCATTCATGCGATGCAGGTCGTGCGCCGCGTGAGCTTTGAACTCCTCCAATAAAGCTTTCTCCTTGACAGACAGTCCCGGGTGTTCCCAGAAGCACCCCCAGAGAGGCGTCTGCCCCACCAGTCCGTCAGCATCCCATGCAACGCGCGCAAAATTGTTGGGTTTGGCCCATCCATCGGAGGCCACATGGACCTGCGCCATGAGCCGCCCGAGACGCTCGAACAGATCTGGTATGTCAGACTTTGGACTACTTGTCAGTAACGTTCCCAAAGTCTGGCCGGGCATCCAGGTAAGCAAGTCCACTTGGTGGCCGTCGACTAGCTCCAGCAGGTGACCCGCCTTTGACGCAATAGGTCTGGGCACCGAGATGTTCGCCCGGTCCAGTGCCGACATCCACATGAGTTCGGATTCGATTTCTATGCGCTGGCGATAACCGGGGCGCTTGAGCCGCAGGGCATAGTCGCCAGAGGTATCGGAGACCCGGTAAACTTGATTTTCACGACCTGCAACAAACTGCAGGCGTGCATGCCCGAGGCCCCACCGGGTGGCTGCGGCTATAGCGAGATTCATCATGCCTGCGGTGTCAGTGCGGACAAGACATCATCCAGCGTCTGCACCAGCAGGCCCAAGTGTTCTTCTGAAAAGGTCATTGGCGGACGAATCTTCAGAGTGTTCTTATGCCGCCCAAGCTTGGACAGCAGAACGCCCCGTTCGCGCATCGCCTCCACGACCTGATCTGCGAAGCCTGAAGCGGGCTCCAGCGTGTTCTTGTCCTTGAGAAACTCGATGCCGAAGACCATGCCGCTCTGGCGAACATCACCAATAACGCCATACTTCTTAGACAGCCCAGTCATAGCTTCCATGGCAAGAGATCCGATCTTTGCGGCATTCGCCTTCAGGTTCCGGTGCTCTATCTCTTCCAGCACGGCCATGGCGGCAGCGCAGGCCACGGGATTGCCTCCGAAAGTGTTGAAATAGCGGTAGGAGCCACGAAATCGCTCCATCACCTCGGGCCGCGTGACTAGGCCTGCGACCGGATAGCCGTTGCCCATTGGTTTGCCCATCGTCACCACATCGGGTGTCACACCCTGCTTCTGGTGCGCCCAAAAATGGCTACCGCTTCGGGCAAACCCCGACTGGACTTCGTCGCAGATGAGGAGTCCACCTGCTTCACGAACTACTTTTTCGGTCGGCCGCAACCAGCCAGAGGGCTGGCTTGGAAAGCCTTCATTGAGGAACAGTGGGCACACGATTAGCGCTGCGAACCCGATGCCCGAGTGCTCCAGCGCGTCAATCTGTTCCTGCACCTTGGCTGCGAAGCGAAACCCCTGGGGGTCGTCGATGCGCAAACTGTCGGGTGCCTCGACATGGCGCACGTACTGGTCGAGCCCGTAGCCGTAGGTTGGCGTGTTGGCGGTGGAGAGTTGGCTGACCAGGCTGGTATTGCCATGGTAGGTGGCATCGGTGGCGATCACTCCGCGCTTGCCGGTCATGGCCTCGGCCATGCGCAGCGCAATGTCGTTTGCTTCGGAGCCGGTGCAGGTTAACAGGGCGTTAGAAAGCCCATCGCCAAACGTGGCGGTCAGCTTCTCTGCGTAGTTCACAAGGTTCTCGTGCAGGTAGCGGCTGTGCACATTGAGCTGGCGGGTTTGCGCGCAGATTGCCTCCACCACCCGGGGGTTACAGTGCCCGACGTGCGGCACGTTGTTGTAGCAGTCAAGGTAGCGTCGGCCGTCTGCATCCCACAGCCACACATCCTCGCCTTTGACGATGTGGACTGGTCGCTGGTAGAAGGTGGACACATTCGGTCCGAGGAGGGCACGCCTTCTGTCCATCAATTCGGGGGTATTCATTTCAAGTTCTCATCACATCAGTAGTCTATAAATAAGTTCTGGCGCCTTGGGGCGCCAGAACTTTCTCGCAAGTGCAGCGGTTCAGACAATCGTCAGGAGATCACGTCCTGAATCAGTCCTTTGTTTTCCCTGTGGCGGCCGATGGCAAAGAGATATCCCAGTACCAGAACGCCGAAGGGCAGCAGCGCCATGAACCAGCCCAGACCATTCATAGCCCAAGACGTGGTCGTCGGGTCCATGCCTTCAGCGACCGCTCCCGTCAACAATCCAAACCGGGCCAGCAGGAGATAGAGACCGACTGACAAACCAATCGTGGCCAGCACCGGCGCAATCAGCGATTGAAATAGGTTGGAGTCACCCGGCACACGTCGGAACCATGCAATTACCGCCAAGCAGACCAGGATCTCGATCAGCAGGATGGAGACCACCGCCAGGCCAGAGAACCAGAAGAACATGTTGAGAATAGGGTCCAGGCCGGCCACGGCAAAGAGGGCGATCACGGCGGCGGTGATCACGGAGACAATAATTGAGCCAACCGACGGTGCACCACGTGCATTGACATTGGCCAGCGCTGCGGGCAAGGTGCCGCCGCGACCCAAGGCAAACAGGTAGCGTGCGGCTGAGTTTTGGAAGGCCAACATGGCCGCGAACAGGCTGGATAGCACCAGACCCTTCATCATCGTCGCAAGCCAACCACCCACATACTGGCCAGCCAGTGTGAACAGCACGTTGGCAGGGTTGACCAGTGGTGTTCCGTCAACCGACGACAGCTCAGCTACATGGTCCATCAACTTGCCTGCGCCAAGTCCAGTAACGACAGCAAACGATGTAAAAGCGAACAGTATGGTGATCAGTACCACTGCGACATACGTTGCCAGCGGCACCGTGCGTTTGGGGTCGATCGATTCTTCGCCATAGATGGCCGTGGCCTCGAAGCCCACGAAGGAAGCGAACGCGAACGCCAAGGCGATACCGGCGGAGCCAGCCAGACCTCCCGCAAGAATGTTGGCCGGGCTGAAGGAGGCCGCGAAATTCAATCCCTCAGGACCACCTTGCAGGAAGATCGCAGCCGCAGTTACCACGAGGCTCAGGAGCTCAAGTCCCATCAAGAGGCCCAGCACATGCGCACCCACGTCGACGCTGCGTAGCGACAGCCATGTAACGGCAGCCCACGCGACCAAAGACCACCCCCACCAGGGCAAAACGCCAACCTGCTCGGCCATCAACCCGCCGAAGAAACCGAAGATCGACAGGTGGATGGCCAGATAGGCGAGCAGGGACACGAAGGCCGATCCCACGCCAAAGTGCAACCCCATCCCGCGGCCGATGTACGCGAAGAACGCGCCGGAGTTGGTGACCTGGTGGCTCATGGCAGCATAGCCCACGCTGAACAGCAGCAGGATCAGACCCGCCAGCAAGTAGGCACCAGGCGCAGCTGCACCATTCCCCAGCAGGATGGCTGCAGGCAGTGCACCGGTCATCCCCACCAGCGGTGAGGCGGCGGCAACCACAAAGAAAACGATGCCGACGACGCCGAGGCGGCCAGAGCGCAAGGACTGCTCGGCGACCGGGTAGGACCCGGACGACGATGGGGATGATGAATCGGTTTTCATGGGCTTGTCCTGAATGGGTTAAAGAATTTCCTCGTGATTTACGTGTGGGACGCCTACCCTCGACTGGTGCTCCCGACTCTGATTAATATTAAGGAAACCCTCTAAATTGCCGTATCAAACTTGCGCAAACTTGGGTCGGGGTTTTCCCGGCGATTGGTGAATCTGCTACGCTGGACGCTATGAACGAGCCCGCAGGCAAAGCTGATGAAGCCGACGCACCAAGTTGGGCGCGCTCGGTTTTGACCTTCGACATAGACGCGCATGCGGCATCGCAAGGCGACTGGAGATTGCATTACGAGCAACTCTCCAGTGGGGACTTTCGTGGCGAGCTACTCATGCTGCAACTCAGCGGCGTCAGTCTCACCAGTGAAAAAACCAATCTTGCGTTGCGCCAACGAGGCCGCCTGGGAGAAGATGTATACGGTTTCGCAATGTCGGTCGACCCCAGCGGTGATGTGTACTTTGATGGTCGCAAGGTGCATCCCGATGCCATCCTCTGCGGTAGCGGTCGCGAGATCGATTTTGTGACGCCGCCGAAACATCACCTTATTGGGCTGACCGTCGATAGAAGTCTGCTCGATTCGCTTTGGGATCGCATGTACCAGAAACCACTGGCCACTTGGTTGGAACGTCAGGTCGATCTGCGACCAACGTCTGAGAACGCAATAGCACTACGTGCAAAACACCTGCAGGACCTGAAGCAGGCCTTGGCCCTGGCTCAGCACTTCACCGATGCTGCAGACCTGAACCAGCTGCGCGACGACATCTTGATCGAGTGGATCGAGGCGATTCCGCCCAACGTAGATGTGTCCGACATGGATTCTCTGGCCCGGCGTAAACGTTTGGTAGATAAAGCCTGCGATCTTATGTTGGTCAATAGAGATTTGCCGCCGTCGATTTTGGATATTTGCAGCCAGGTGGGGGCCAGTCGGCGCAAGCTCAACTACTGTTTTCAGGACGTGCTGGGAATTTCGCCCACCCAATACTTACGCGCATTACGGCTCAACGGTGTGCGTCGAAGCCTGCGACAAGCGGAGCCAGATGAGACTGTGCAGGATATTGCCACCCGCTGGGGATTCTGGCATCAGGGGCAATTCTCGCTGGACTACAAGAAACACTTCTTCCAATTGCCGTCGGAAACCCTGAACCGGGCAAGGAGGAGGCTTTACGGGGCAAACCCGAAAGGCGCGAGTGTCTGAACAATGTTGGATGCAAGAGTCGATTGCAATGGCCAAGAAAAAAGCCTCTAGCACGCATCCAATATGCGCGAGCAGCTACAAAATATATAGCGCATGCTGGCGCGAGTCTGTTCGGATGTGTCCGGATCACATCTTGATCTTCCCGGCCCAGATGTCCCGGTACATGCACCAGTCCCCCATAAAGCTATAGAGCGGACGCTTGAAGCTGGCAGGTTTGTTTTTCTCAAAGCCAAAGTGGCCGACCCAGGCAAAGCCGTAGCCGCACAGCAGGCCGTACAGCAGGTACTGCGGCTTGCCGGTGGCCAGCAGCATGGCCAGGCAGACCAGGGTTAGCGTAGAGCCCACAAAGTGCAGGCGGCGGCAGGTGGTATTGCTATGTTCGCCCAGGTAGAAGGGGTAGAACTCCGCAAAGCTCTGGAAGCTGCGCGGGTCCACGGCGGTGGGGCTAGAGGGTGTGGTGGCGTCCATGGTCGCGTTCCTTGTATTCGGTGCGCCATGGTCGCGCCAAGGGTGGGCGCTTGGCAAGCGCACTTGCCCTAGGTGCTGGCCAAAAACTGTCGCATGGCGGACAAGGTTTGCTCCGGGGCTTCGGTCATCTGGTGGTGGCCCACGGGCACCATGTGCAGCTCGGTGCGGGCTGTGCGTTGGCGGGCGGCGGCAAGCAGCAGTTGTGCGGCTTTGGGCGTGGTCATTTGGTCTTGTTCGCCCAGCACAAACAGCACGGGGCAACTCACTTGCGCCATGGCCTCTTCGCCATGGGCGTAGTTGTTGCAGGCCGAGAATCCGCGGTGGAACACATTGACCGCCGTGTTGCTGGCCAGCACGCGCCGCCCCAGCGCCATGCTGCTGCCAAACACCCAGGTGCCTGGGCCCAGTGCGGAGGGCGGCGCGGCCAGGGTGCTGCGCGAGAACACGTTCACCATGGTTAGCGCCTTCATAGGGTCGTTCAGCGATGTTTCCAGCAGCGCGGGCGACACCTTCATGGGGTAGGCCGTGCCCACCAGTACCAAGTGGGTGGCGCGTTCCTTCAGGCGCGAGGCGGCTTCCAACGCAATCAGCGATCCCCAGCTGTGGCCCACCAGCGCGGCGTTTTGCACACCGGCCGCGTCCAGCAGCGCGACGATGAAACTGGCGGCGTCTTCCACGGACGCGGGCGCCTCGCCACCACTGCGGCAGTGGCCGGGCAGGTCCACGGCCAGCACGTTGTAGCCGTGGTGGGCCAGGTAGCGGCTTTGCAGAATCCAGACGCTGTGGTCGTTGAGCACGCCGTGGATGAAGACGACGGTAGGTTTGGCGGCATCAAAAGGTTTGCCACCCGTGTAGCAGTAGGCGGTGGCGGCGTTGACAGTGAGTTCCATGGTCAGGCTCCCGCTTTCTCGGCCGCCTTCAGCGCACGCTTCAGGTCGTCTATCAAATCGTCCGGGTCTTCCAAGCCTATGGACAGGCGGATGGTGCCTTGGGTGATGCCACCGGCGGCCAGCGCCTCGTCGCTCATGCGGAAGTGGGTGGTGCTGGCGGGGTGGATGACGAGGCTGCGGCAGTCACCCACATTGGCCAGGTGGCTGAAGACCTTGAGCGTTTCAATGAACTTCTTGCCTTGCTCGCGGTTGCCCTTCAGGTCAAAACTGAACACCGAGCCTGCGCCTTTGGGAAGCAGCTTTTGCGCCAGCGCGTGGCTGGGGTGGCTCTCCAGCAGCGGGTGGCCCACGCGGCCCACAAAGGGCTGGCTGGCCAAAAATTCCACCACCTTTTCGGTGTTGCTGATGTGGCGCGCCATGCGCAGGCCCAGGGTTTCGATGCCTTGCAAAATCAGCCAGGCGCTGTGCGGGCTCATGCAGGCGCCAAAGTCGCGCAGGCCTTCGCGCCGGGCACGCAGCAGGAAGGCACCCACAGTGCTTTCCTCGCTGAAGTTCATGTTGTGAAAGCCCGCGTAGGGCGCGGCCAGTTCCTCGAACTTGCCACTCGCTGCAAAGGCACGGGCCCAGTCAAAGCTGCCGCCGTCCACCACCACGCCGCCAATCACGGTGCCGTGGCCGCTGAGGAACTTGGTGGCCGAGTGGTAGACCAGATCGGCGCCTTGCGTGAACGGCTGCACCAGCCAGGGCGAGGTGAGGGTGGAGTCCACCAGCAGGGGCACGCCGGCCTCGTGCGCGATTTGCGCAATGGTGGGCGTGTCCAGCACATCCAGGCCGGGGTTGCCCACCGTTTCGCCAAAAAACAGGCGGGTGTTGGGCCGCACGGCAGCGCGCCAGGCATCCACATCGCCAGGTTTCACAAACGTGGTGTCAATGCCGAAGCGCGATAGCGTGTAGTGCAGCAGGTTGTGCGAGCCACCATACAATGCCGTGCTGGACGACACGATGTGCCCGCCCGCGCCCATGAGGGTGGCAACGGCCAGGTGCAGCGCGGCCTGGCCGCTGGCCGTGGCGATGGCACCTATGCCGCCTTCCAGCGCCGCAATCCGTTGCTCCAGCACGGCGTTGGTGGGGTTGCTGATGCGGCTGTAGACATGGCCGGCACGCTCCAGGTTGAACAGCGACTGTGCGTGTTCGCTGGACTCGAAGACAAACGAGGTGGTGAGGTGGATGGGCACCGCGCGGGCGCCGGTGCTGGGGTCGGGCGCGGCTCCTGCGTGCAGGGCCAGGGTGTCAAAGCCGGGGTCAGCGTAGCCAGGCATAGAGTTCTCCGGTGAAAGTCACTTGGTAATCGGGATGAAACTCGGGCATTGTGGGCTATATTTGATGCTCAGTTTCAACTTCAGTGTCACGAGGAAGTCCCCATGAAAGTCAGCGATATCCTGCGCGTTAAAGGCGGTACGCTTTTCACCACCACCCCGGAAGACACCCTGGCCGATGCCGCCCAGCTGATGGCCGAGAAGGACATTGGCTCGCTGGTGGTCATCTCCCACGGCCTGGTGGTGGGCATGCTGACCTTCCGCGAGGTGATTCAGGCGGTGGTCAAAAACGGCGGCTCTTTTGGCACCACCAGCGTGTACCGCGCCATGGACCCCGGCCCGCTGACCTGCACCATGGAAACCGAGATGGATGAAGTGCGCCGCATGATGCTGGACCGCCACGCGCGCTACATGCCGGTGATCGACAACCGCATGCTCATGGGTGTGGTCAGCTTCTACGACGTGGCCAAGGCCGTGGTGGACAGCCAGAACTTCGAGAACAAGATGCTCAAGGCCTACATCCGCGACTGGCCCGAAGGCGAGGCAGAAAAGCCCGAGGCTGAAAACACCTAAGAGCTCGCCGCCGGGCCGCCCCAAGGCGAGCTAGCCCCCTCGGGGGGCAGCGACCCGCGTAGCGGTGGAGCGTGGGGGCAATACTTTAGTTTTCGCTTGCGTGGATCATGTCCCGCACGCGCGGGTAAATTTGCTGGTTCCACTTGCGTCCGCTGAACACACCATAGTGCCCCACACCGGTTTGCACATGGTGTGTTTTTTTATAGGGGCGCAGGCTGCTGCACAGGTCTTGCGCGGCCACCGTCTGGCCCACTGCACAAATGTCGTCGCGCTCGCCTTCCACCGTCATCAGCGCCGTGCGGCGAATGGCCGCCGGGTTGACGATGCGGTCTTTGTAGCTCAGCTTGCCTAGCGGCAGGTCGTAGGTCTGGAAGACTTTTTCTACCGTCTCCAGGTAGAACTCGGCCGGCAGGTCGTTCACCGCCAGGTACTCGTCGTAGAACACGCGGATGATGTTGGCCTTCTCCAGGTCGCCGTTCACCAGGTGCTGGTACAGGTCTTTGAAGGACTGCTTGTGGCGGTCCAGGTTCATGCTCAAAAACGCGCTGAGCTGCACAAAGCCCGGGTAGACGCGGCGCATATAGCCGGCGTGCGGCAGCGGCACATGGCTGATCAGGTTCTTCTCGAACCACTCAATGGGCTTGCTCATGGCCAGCTTGTTCACCTCGGTGGGGTTCACGCGGCAGTCCACCGGGCCCGCCATCAGCGTCAGGCTGCGCGGCTGGGCCGGGTCGTCGTCTTCGGCCATGAGGGCCGTGGCCGCCAGTGCCGCCACGCAGGGCTGGCACACCGCAATCACATGGGTGCCGGGCCCAATGGTCTGGGTGAAACGGATCATGTGGTCGATGTAGTCGTCCAACCCAAACGGACCATGGCGCAGCGACACATCGCGGGCGTTGTGCCAATCGGTGATGTAAACGTCGTGGTGCTGCAGCAGGGTGCGGGCGGTTTCGCGCAGCAGTGTGGCAAAGTGGCCCGACAGGGGCGCCACCAGCAGCACCTTGGGTTGGGGCTCTGCCGTGGCCTCCTGCTTTTGAAAGTGCAGCAGGGTGCCAAAGGGCATGGTCAGCACAGCCACTTCGGCCACCGGAATATCGCGTTCCCCGACCCGCGCGCTGTCAATGCCATAGGCTGGGCGGGTGTGGGTAAGGCGCAGCCGGGACAACACTTCCATGCCCGCGGCCATCTTGCGCAGCATGCTGCCTTCGGTCTGGTTCATCCACAGCGAGGCGCCCAGGCTTTGCGCCATCATGCGCATGGGGGAGGTGAAGTTGGACTGGGTTTGGTAGGCCTGGTACAGCATGGTGGTCCTGTGGTCAAAGCGGCTTGTGGCCGGGTGGGCAGGCTGCAGGCAAGTTATGGGCCAAGGTGTTGGCACAAGCCTTGCGACACGGCGGGCCTTACATTCCCGCAGCAGGAGCATTCCATGGCCAAGGCAGTACTGACTATCAGCAGCAAAAACTATGGTGCCTGGGCTTTGCGGGGCTGGCTGATGGCCAAGCTGGCAGGCCTGGAGTTCACCGAAGAGGTCATTTCCCTGGATGACCCGGCCATGAAAGCCGAGATGCTGCTGCTCTCTTCCAGCATGTTGGTGCCCTCGCTGCAGCACAACACGGTCAAGGTGTGGGACACCTTGGCGATTGCCGAATACCTCAATGAAATCAAGCCCAAGGCGGGGCTGCTGCCGGCGGACGTGAAGGCACGTGCCCACTGCCGCGCGATTTGCGGTGAGATGCATTCGGGCTTCGGCTCCTTGCGCGGCGCGCTGCCAATGAACATCAAGGCCCACTTTCCCCAGTTCAAGGTCTGGTCCCGCGCTCAGGCGGACATTGACCGGGTGCTTGAAATCTGGACCGAATGTCTGAGCACCTACGGCGGCCCCTATTTGTTTGGCAAAACGCCTACCGTGGCGGACGCCATGTACGCCCCCGTGGTGACACGTTTTCAGACCTATGACGTTCCGCTGGACAAGGTCTGCACAGACTATTCCAAGCGCATTCTGGAGCTGCCCGCCATGAAGGAATGGATGGCCGCTGCCAAGACCGAGCCCGAAGAAATCGACGAACTCGATGCGGAGTTTTAGGCCCCCACGCTCCGCCGCTGCGCGGGTCGCTGATCGGGCCCAGCCAGAGGCTAGGGCTCTTCAGGCTGTCCAGAGCCACGCAGGTGGCTCTGGAGCCGCAGCCTTCAGCCCCAAGGGGGCGCGTTTTAAGCCCAAGGCGTGGGCGCTGGCACCGCGCACACCGGGTCTACGTCAATCGACTTGAAGTCTGCGGGAGAGACGATTTCCAGGTACTCCATGTCGGGGGAATAGTCGAACAGGAAGTGGCGGATGCCGGGGCGCTGGTGCACTACATCACCGGCCTGCACCAGGGTCTCTTGGTCTTCGTACATGAACTTGGCCCAGCCCTTGGTCATGATGACGATTTGGAAATCTGCCTCATGGCGGTGCCATCCCGTGCCTGTTTCTGGTGCCATGTTCGCCTTCACAAGGTGCGCAATCACCTTGCCGTGCGTGGCTTCGGCCACGCCGAGGTCCCGGTACAAGAAGAAATCACGCAGTCCGCCGGACACAAATTGCGTGTCCTCAGGCTTGACGTGGGAAAACTTGGTGGTGGTGCGATCTAGCATGGCTCACTCCTGGTTCAAACGGGCTGAAAACACTGAAATGGTGCACTGCAGCACAATGCATAAAGTGTTCCAGTCCATGGCCATGCAGGCCAGCAAGGCGGTGCGGTCTGGGATAATCGCCCACTATGAGCGGCAACACCTTCGGACACACCTTCACCGTCACCAACTTTGGTGAATCCCACGGCCCGGCCATTGGCTGCATCATCGACGGCTGCCCCCCAGGCATGGAACTGACTGAGGCGGACATCCAGATCGACCTGGACCGCCGCCGCCCCGGCACCAGCCGCCACGTGACCCAGCGCAACGAACCCGATGCGGTGCAGATCCTCAGCGGTGTGTACCAGGGCAAGACCACCGGCACCCCGATTGCGCTGCTGATCCAGAACACCGACCAGCGCAGCAAGGATTACGGCAACATCCTGGAGAGCTTCCGCCCCGGCCACGCCGACTACAGCTACTTCCAGAAATACGGCATCCGCGACCCGCGCGGCGGTGGCCGCTCCAGCGCCCGCCTGACCGCGCCCATGGTGGCGGCCGGTGCCGTGGCCAAGAAGTGGCTCAAGGAAAAGTTTGGCACCGAATTTCGCGGCTGCATGACCCAGGTGGGCGACCTGCCCATTGCGTTTGAGAGCTGGGCGCATGTGCCCCACAACCCCTTCTTCGCCCCCGTGGCCGATGTGCAGGCGCTGGAAGACTACATGGACGCGCTGCGCAAGGCTGGCGACAGCTGTGGTGCCAAGGTGCGCGTCACCGCTACCAATGTGCCCGTGGGCCTGGGCGAGCCGCTGTTTGACAAGATGGACGCCGACATTGCCTACGCGATGATGGGCATCAACGCGGTCAAGGGCGTGGAGATTGGCGCCGGCTTTGCCAGCGTGGCCCAGCGCGGCACCACACATGGCGATAGCCTCACCCCCAACGGCTTTGCCAGCAACAACGCTGGTGGCGTGTTGGGCGGCATCACCACCGGGCAAGACCTGGAGGTGAGCATTGCCATCAAGCCCACCAGCTCCATCATCACGCCGCGTGACTCGATCGACTCGCAGGGGAACCCCACGCAGGTGATCACCAAGGGCCGGCACGACCCCTGTGTGGGCATACGTGCCACCCCCATTGCCGAAGCCATGCTGGCCCTGGTGGTGATGGACCACGCGCTGCGCCACCGCGCCCAGTGCGGGGATGTGGTGCCCGCGCTCACGCCCATCGCAGGCAGCGTTTGAGCACGGTGGCCGCGTCTCCGGCGCAGCCTGGCAAGCGCCACCAGATCATGCCGTTCGCCGCGCTGACGGCGGCCTACTGCGCCCACGCGGGCTTCTTCAATCCTTTTCTTCCGCTGTGGCTCAAAGACCTGGGCCTGAGCCTGGTGGTCATCAGTGTGCTGACCTCGGTGCAGGCTGCCACGCGCATGTTTGCACCGTATGCCTGGGGCACGCTGAGCGACCGCACCGGTGAGCGGGCCAAGCTCTTGCGCTGGGGTGCACTCACGGCGCTGGTCGCCTCGGCCGGGCTGTGGTTCAACGGCGGTGTGTGGTGGCTGGCCGTGGTGCTGCTGGTGATGTTCACCCAGACCAGCGGCATGATGCCCATGACCGAGGCGGCCGTGGCCCATGTGGTGAGCCAGGGCGGGGTGTTTGACACCAAGCTCTATGGCCGCGTGCGGCTATGGGGCTCGTTCGGTTTCATGCTGGCCGTGCTGGGCGCCGGGGCCTGGTTTGAGCATGTGGGCATGGGCAGCTTTCCGCTCATCGTGAGCGTGAGCCTGGTGGTGCTGGTGGTGTTTGCCTACCGCATGCCCGATGTGAAAGAGGCGCACCACGCCACAGTGGGTGCGGTCTCCCTGCCCATGGGTCCGGTGCTGGCGCAACCGGCGGTGCGCTGGCTGTTTGCCTCGGTGTTTTTCCATGTGCTCTCGCACATGGGCATCTACACCTTCTTCTCGCTCTACATGGACTCGCTGGGCTACAGCAAAACCATGATTGGCCTGCTCTGGGCGGTGTCGGTCACCGTAGAAATTGGCTGGTTCTTTACCCAAAGCCGCTGGATGCCCCGTGTGAGCCTGACCGGTTGGCTGGTGCTGTGCGCCGTGGTGATGGTGTTCCGCATGGGGGTGACCGCCTCGCTGGCTTCGGTGTTGTGGGTGCTGGTGCTGGCGCAGGCCCTGCATGCGCTCACCTTTGCAGCGCACCACAGCGCCTGCATTGCGCTGGTGTCGCACCACTTTCCGGGCAGCCTGCGCGGGCGGGGCCAGGCGCTCTACATCATCATGGGCTATGGCATTCCGGGCGTGTTGGGTGGTTTGCTGGGCGGCCAGCTCAGCCAGCACTGGGGGCTAGGCAGTGTGTTCTGGGGCACATCTGCCATGGCCGTGTTGGCCACGGCCTGTGCCTACAAAGTCTGGCGATTGCGCCATCCTGCGGCGCTGCCAGCCGCGTAACCGTTTTTCTACAAGGACGTCCTCATGAAAACAGCGCTCATCCTCAATGGCCCCAACCTCAACCTGCTGGGCACCCGCGAGCCCCAGGTCTACGGCTCGCAAACGCTGGCCGATGTGGAAGCGCTGTGCGAACGCGCCTGCCAGGCCAACGGCTTCACACTGGACTTCCGCCAAAGCAACCACGAAGGCACGCTGGTGGACTGGCTGCACGAGGCTGGCCGCTTGCATGCGCAGGGCAAGCTGGCTGGCGTGATCCTGAACGCTGGCGCCTACACCCACACCAGTGTGGCCCTGCACGACGCCATCAAGGGCACGGGCATCACACTGATCGAACTGCACATCAGCAACGTGCACGCCCGCGAGGCTTTCCGCCACCATTCCTACATCTCGCCCGCGGCCAAAGCCGTGATGGCGGGGTTTGGGGTGAACGGGTATGCGCTGGCGGTGGCGGGGCTGGCGGGGATGCAGTAGGGCGATTTACGAGCCTTTTAGGCCTCTAGCCCGCGTGGAATATGCGCAGGCAGCTATTGAATTAATAGTGGTTCACGCGCCTGGTACGCGGAACTCGCGGCGTTTCACGTCGCTGTCTGCACTGAAACCCCTAGCTTCTTAAACCCGCGCACCGTCGCCGCAGCCGTGCCGCTCGGCACCACCAGTGCCGCCAGTGTATTGACCGGGGCAATCACAAACGCTGACGCGGCCATGAGTTTTTCGCTGGAGGCCAGCACCACCGTCTCCGCCGCACGCGCGCTCAGTGCGCGCTTCACATCGGCTTCCTCGCCATCGCCCGTGCTCAGACCCGCGTCGGGGTGCACGCCAGTCACGCCCATGAAGAACAGGTCAGCGCGGTAGCGGGTGGCGGCGTCGATCACGGCGGCGCCTACGTTCACCATGGAGTGGCGGTACAGGCGCCCGCCCAGCATGATGACTTCGATGTGTGCGTGCTGCGCCAGCGCCACGGCCACCGTGGGGCTGTGGGTGACGACCGTGGCGCGCAGGTCGGGTGCCAGGTGACGCGCCACCTGCAGCGCGGTGGTGCCGCCGTCCAGCAGCACCAGCTGCCCGGGCTTGACCATGGCTGCGCCCGCGCGGCCCAGCGCCACTTTGTCGGCGGGCGACACCGTGCTGCGCGTGCCCAAGTCGGCCACCGCGGCCGAGGCGGGCAGGGCACCACCGTGCACGCGCTGCAGCTTGCCCTCTTGCGCCAGCTCGCGCAGGTCGCGGCGGATGGTGTCTTCCGAGGTGCCAAGCTCTTCGGCCAGTGCCTTGGCCAGCACCTGGCCCTGGGTGGCCAAGCGTTGCAGGATCAGCTGTTTGCGTTGGGTGGTGAGCATGAATGTGGGTGCACGTGTTTGCACGAAATTGCGTGATAGTGCATGATACTGCTCATTCAAGAGGTTTCCATGTCCACGTCCGTTTCTGCCCCCACTTTGGCGCCCGCACCTGCGGTGCACATCGTCGGCACCGAGCTCTTGTCCAACAACTGGTACACGCTCAACAAGGTCATGTTTGATTTTCAGCGCCGCGACGGCAGCTGGCAGCGCCTGAGCCGTGAGGCCTATGACCGGGGCAACGGCGCCACGCTGCTGCTGTTCAATGCCGCGCGCGGCACGGTCATCCTCACGCGGCAATTTCGCTTGCCGACCTTTGTGAATGGCAATGCCAATGGCATGCTGATCGAGGCCTGCGCGGGACTGCTCGATGGCGCCGAACCGGAGGCCTGCATTCGCCGCGAGGTGCAGGAGGAAACCGGCTTTCAGATCGAGTCACCGCGCAAGGTCTTTGAGGCCTATATGAGCCCCGGCTCGGTGACGGAGAAGCTGCACTTCTTTGTGGCCGAGTACGAGAGCCACCAGCAAACCGGCGAAGGTGGTGGCCTGGCCCATGAGGGCGAAGACATTGAGGTGTTGGAGCTGCCCTTGGCCACCGCGCTGGCCATGGTGCAGAGTGGCGAGATTCAGGATGGCAAGACCATCATGCTGCTGCAGCACGCGGCGCTGCAGGGGCTGGTTGCTTTGCGTGCCTAAGGGCGCTTGCCCACGGTGGTGGCGCGCACATAGGTCTGTGCCACCGCCTGGATGTCCACTTTCTTGAGGCCCGCATTCAGGGCCTGCAACACGGCTTGGGCGCGAGGGCTGGCGTTGAAGCACACATACAGCGGCAGCCGGCCGGTCGTGGGTTGTTGGGCCAGCTCCAGGCCGTACAAGCTGTGTTCTCGCTGCAGATAACTGAACACTTGCAGGTCGACCGACGCATAGTCCACCCGCTGCGCCAGCACCTTGCGCAGATTGGCCAGGTCGTTGATGGCCACATCGGCCTGCACGGTTTTGCTTTCCATGAGCGCGGTCAACGCCGGGCCATTGTCATAACCCTCCACCACGCCCACCCGCTTGCCTTCAAGGTCCTTGGCGGTTTGCCACTGCGGCAGGCTGCCTTTGCGTAGGGCAAGGCCAAACTGGTAGTAGCCAATGGGGTCGGAGGTGGTGCCTTTGGCGGCGCTGCATTCCAGCCGGGAGGCCGAATAAAAGCCCAGTACCTTGTCGCCGCCACCCATCGCAGTTTTGACGGCGCGGTTCCAGGGGTAGACCTGCACATGGACGGTGTGGCCGCTGTGGGCCAGGGCCTGGCGCAAGACTACGGACAAAAAGCCCTGTTGTGCAATGGCACCTGAGTAGGGCGGCCAGTCCAGCGTGGCAAGTTCCACCTTCTCCGCCCATGCGGGTTGGCTGCAGCCCAACACCAGCGCCAAGCCAGCCAGTGCGGTCCGTGGCATGCAGAGAGAGCGTGGGAGGGAGCAGTTCAAAATTCCAACAAAAGTAAATGTATTTAGCAACGATTTTGGCATGCCCGCCCTGCGCCAGCCTGACTCAGGCGCGCCAAGCCGGCAACTCAAACGCATCGGCCAAAAAGTCCACCATGGCGCGCACCTTGCCCGGCAGATGTTTGCGCGTGGGGTACACGGCGTGGATGCCCAGCGTGGGTCCGCGCAACTCTGGCAAGACACGCACCAGACGGCCCGCGCGCACATCGTCGCCCACCAAAAAACCGGGCTGGTAAATCAGGCCTTGGTCGGCCAGGGCTGCGGCGCGGCAGGTGTCGCCGCTGTTGGCGCGCAAGCGGGGGTGGGTGCTCACGCTGTGGGGCTGGCCGTGCGCATCGGTCAGCGTCCACACATCGCCGCCGGACCACAGTGAGTAGGCCATCACGCTGTGCTGGGCCACATCGTCCAGCGTGGTGATGGGCGGCGCGGCGCGCAGGTAGGTGGGCGAGGCGCACAGCAGCACTTCGTCGTGTGCCAGCGCGCGCGACACCAGCGACGAGCTGGCCAGCAGCGCAATGCGCACCGCCATGTCATAACCCTCGTCCACCAGATCCACCACGCGGTCGGTCAGTGTGATGTCCAGTTCCACCTGCGGGTGCAGCTTCAAAAACTCGCCCCACAGCGGCGCCAGGTGCAGATTGCCAAAGGTGAGCGGGGCGTTGATCTTGAGGCGCCCACTCACCACGCCGGTGCCCGAGCTGATCGCCGCGTTGGCATCGTTCACGTCTTCCAGAATCTGGCGGCAGCGCTCCACATAGTCGCTGCCTGCGTCGGTGAGCGAGAGGCGGCGTGTGGTGCGGTTCAGCAGCCGGGTGTTGAGGGCCGCCTCCAGCTCCAGCACCAGGCGCGAGACCACGGCCTTGGAGGTGTCCAGCCGCTGCGCCGCCTGCACAAAACTGCCGGCCTGCACCACAGCAACAAAGGCCTGCATCTGGCGAAACTGGTCCATGGGCGTGGGCCTTGTGCTGGAGTTAAGGCACGATGGTGGTGAACAAATAGGTGGCCAGCAGCACCAGGTGCACCACGCCCTGCAGCACCGTGGTGCGCCCGGTGCTGAGTGACAGTGAGCTGACGAACAGCGACAACAGCAGCAACACGCTGGACTTGATGTCCAAGCCCAGGGTCAACGTCCAGCCGGTCGCCAAAGATACGATCGCGACCGCCGGAATGGTGAGGCCGATGCTGGCCAAGGCCGAGCCCAGCGCCAGGTTCAGGCTGGTTTGCAGACGGTTGGCCCGCGCTGCGCGGTAGGCTGCCAGGCCTTCGGGCAAGAGCACCACCATGGCAATGATGATGCCGACCACCGCCTTGGGGGCGCCCGCGCCAGCCACGGCGGCTTCAATGGTGGGGGCCAGTGCCTTGGCCAGCAGCACTACCGCCACCAGGCCCAGCAACAACAGGCCGGCGCTGATTGCGGCGTGCTTGCCGCTGGGCGGCTGTGCATGCACCTCTTCGTTGGTGGCGGCCTCGGGGGGCAAAAAGTAGTCGCGGTGGCGCACCGCTTGCACCAGCACAAAGGTGCCATAGAGCACCAGCGAGACGATGGCCACAAAGGCCAGCTGGCTGGGGCTGTAGACCGGGCCAATCACGCTGGTGGTGTAGTTGGGCAGCACCAGCGTGAGCACCGCGATGGCGGCCAGCGTGGTGAGCGAGGCGCTCACACCCAGCTGGCCAAAGGTCTGCTCGCGGTAGCGGCTGCCGCCCGCCAGCAGGCACATGCCCACAATGCCATTCAAAATCAGCATCACTGCGGCAAACACGGTGTCGCGCGCCAGCGCCGTGGTCTCGGGGCCGCCGGCCAGCATCATGGAAACGATCAGCGCCACCTCGATCACCGTGATCGCCAGCGCCAGCACCAGCGTGCCATAGGGCTCGCCCACTTTGTGCGCCACGACCTCGGCATGGTGCACCGCCGACAGCACGGTGCCCACCAGCCCGGCGGCCAGCAGTGCCACCCACCAGCCGCCCGACAGGCCGAACATGCTGCCCGCCAACAACAGGCAGCCCACCATGGGCCAGGCCACAGACCAAAGGGGGAGGGGGACTTGCTGGTGCATACGGGGCTTTCTTCAAAACGGCGGTTGGGTCCTATTGTCAATAAAACAAGGACATTGAATCAATAGCTTGCATATTTATCTTTGGTTTGTGCGCTTTTACAGTGCAGGCATTGCTCTTGAAAACCCCGAAGGACTCTGCCATGACCACTCTGCCCAGCCTGTTTGTCTCCCACGGCGCGCCCCTGTTTGCCGTGGATGCCGGTACCACCGGCCCCGCGCTGACAGCTTGGGGTGCCACGCTGCCGGCCGACTTGCGCGGCATCGTCATCATGTCGCCGCACTGGATGGCGCGCAGCCCTTCGGTCATGACCACGCCCAAGCCCAGCACCTGGCACGACTTTGGCGGTTTTCCGCCCGCGCTGTACCAGCTGAACTACCCCGCACCGGGCAGCCCGGCGCTAGGGCTGGAGGTGATTGCCGCGCTGCAGGCGGCCGGGATCAGCGCCGCGCCCGACGCCACCCGTCCGCTGGACCACGGCACCTGGGTGCCCCTGATGCACCTGCTGCCGCAGGCGAAGGTGCCGGTGGTGCAGGTCGCCTTGCCCATGGGCTATGGCCCGCGCGAGGTCTACGCCATGGGCGCGGCCCTGGAGGGCTTGCGTGCGCACGGGGTGCTGGTCATGGGCTCGGGCAGCATGACGCACAACCTGGCGGAGTTTTTTGGGGGTGAACGCGAGGTCGCACCGTATGTGACCGAGTTCAGCCGCTGGATTGAAGACAAGCTGAGCAGTGGCAACCTGGATGCGCTCTTGGCCTACCGGGCCCAGGCGCCCCATGCCAGCCGGGCCCACCCGAGCGAAGACCACTTCCTGCCCCTGTTTTTTGCGCTGGGCGCCGCAGGGCCCGATGCCCGGCCCGACTACCTGAGCCGCGAAGTGATGTACAGCATGCTGGCCATGGATGCGTTTACCTTGCAGTGATCGGCCACTTTAAGGCTCAAATTGGCCTTGGAGGCCGTGGATACTGCGTGAATAGCTCCTGATTTAGGAGCAAAAGTGCCTGCTTTCGCTTGCTAAGTCCGGCAATCAATTTTAGATTTATTTCGATTGTTTCGAATTTGTCGTATTTGCAAGTGAAAATAGGGGCCTGAACAACCCGGGCGCAGCCACTGCGCGCACACCATGGCCCCACACAGCACTACCGTCGGCAACCCGCTGCCCACCTTGCAGGGCCTGTTTGTGCAGCTCAAAACCACGTTTGCGCAGCATGTGGAGGTGGCCGATGGTCCGCAAACCCGGCTGTTGCGCGTGGCCGGCCTGGAGCTGCCCTTGCCGCCGGACGCGGGCGAGTCGCGCGTACTGCTGGACGCCGTGTGCGAACGGCTGGCTGAGGTGGCGGCGTTTGGTATCACTTCGGCCTTGACCGACACATCCGTCCACGGCACGCGCCATCGCATGGAGCTGGTGAGCGCCCTGGCCCAGCTGGAAGCGACGGCCGGCAGTCTGCCCGCACAAGCGCCTGCCCGTCGGGCAGACGCTGCCAGCGACCTGCTCACCACCGCCGAGGTGGCGGCTCAACTGGGCATGAGCCGCCCCTATGTCTCCATGCTGTGCGACCAGGGCAAGCTCGGCGAAGTCACCCGCTCCGAGGGCGGCCACCGCCGCATTGCCAAGCAGGCGGTGGACGACTACCTGCGCACCCACGCGCACGCTCCCAACCCTGCGCCCTGAGACGCCATGGAACACTCTGTCAGCCTCATCACCACCCTGGCCGCTGGTTTTGGTCTGGCGCTCATCCTCGGTTTTGTGGCCGCCAAGCTCAAGCTGCCCGCGCTGGTGGGCTATTTGGTGGCCGGCATCATGATTGGCCCGGCCACGCCGGGTTTTGTGGCCGATGCGCAGATCGCCTCGCAGCTGGCCGAGGTGGGCGTGATGCTGCTGATGTTTGGCGTGGGGCTGCATTTCTCCATCGACGACCTGATGGCCGTACGCAAGATTGCCTTGCCCGGTGCCATCGTGCAGATCGTGGTGGCCACGGCGCTGGGTGCGGGCGTGGCGTTGTTCTGGGGCTGGTCGTTGGGGGCGGCCTTGGTGTTTGGCGTGTCGCTGTCGGTGGCCAGCACGGTGGTGCTGCTCAAGGCGCTGGAAAGCCAGGGCCTGACCGATGCAGCGGACGGCCGCATCGCCATTGGCTGGCTGGTGGTGGAAGACCTGGCCATGGTGCTGGTGTTGGTCTTGTTGCCGGCCTTGGCGCCCTCGTTGGGTGGCAAAGCGGCTGCCACTGACCGCAGCACGGCCATGACGATTGTCATCACGCTGGCGCAGGTGGGGGGCTTTGTCGCCTTCATGCTGGTGGTGGGGCGGCGCCTGTTTCCGTGGATTCTCTGGCAGGTCACCAAGACCGGATCGCGTGAGCTGTTCACCCTGAGCGTGGTGGCCGCGGCGGTCAGCATTGCCTATGGCTCGGCTGCCTTGTTTGGTGTGTCGTTTGCGCTCGGTGCATTTTTTGCCGGCATGGTGCTGCGCGAGTCCGAATTCAGCGCGCGCGCGGCAGAGCAAACGCTACCGCTGCAAGACGCTTTTGCGGTGCTGTTTTTTGTGTCCGTGGGCATGTTGTTTGACCCCATGGTGCTGGTGGACGAGCCGCTGCACGTGCTGGCCACGGTGGCGGTCATCGTGTTCGGCAAAACCCTGGCCGCCGCCGCACTGGTGCTGGCGCTGGGCTACCCGGCGCGCACGGCGCTGGTGGTGGCGGCGAGCTTGGCCCAAGTGGGGGAGTTTTCTTTCATCCTGGCCGGCCTGGGCATGGCGCTGAACCTGCTGCCCAAGGAGGGGAACAGTTTGATTCTGGCCGGTGCACTGATCTCCATTGCCCTCAACCCCGTGGTGTTTGGCACGGTGCAGCCGCTGCTGCAGTGGCTGCAGCGCCATCCCAAGCTGGCAGCGCGCCTGGAGCTTGCGGCCAACCCGCTGGCCGAGCTGCCCATGAGCACCGAGGCCAAGTACCTGGCCAACCAGGTGGTCTTGGTGGGCTGGGGCCGCGTGGGCAAGCTGATTGCCGGCGCACTGACTGAGCGCGGCATTCCTTTTGTGGTGGCCGAGTCCAACCGCGAGGCGGTGGAGTCTTTGCGTGCGCAGGGCATCCCCGCCGTATGGGGCGATGCCACCGAGCCCATGGTGCTGGTGCAAGCCCATATCCGCGAGGCGCGTGCCCTGGTCATTGCCACCCCCGAAACCCTGCAGGTGCGCGGCATGGTGGAGACCGCCCGCACGCTCAACCCCCACATTGCGGTGGTGGTGCGCAGCCACAACGTCGAAGAAGCCACGCGCCTGGAAAGCGACGGTGCTGGCACCGTCTTTGTGGGCGAAACAGAGTTGGCGAAATCCATGATTGGCCACGTGCTGGGGCTGGTGGCGCTGGGGGCACCAGCGGCGCCGTTGCGGCACTGAGGGGCCGCCCTGGCCTGGGGCGGGGCTACACTGCAGTGCGGTAGTGCCCACAACTCTCACACCCGCATTGGAGGCCCATGCAGTCCCTCAAGTCCCTGTCCGTCGGTACCCGTCTGTCCCTGACCACCGCCACTGTTCTTGCGCTTCTGCTGGGCGTGCTCTACACGGGCTACAGCGCCCTCGGTGCGGTGGCCAGGCAAGCATCGCAATTTCAACCGCAGGTGAACACCGCACAGAACAGCATGCTGGTCATGGCGGTGCTGGCCGTGGTGGTGGGCGTGGTCTCCACCATCAACCAGGTGCGCAGCATTTCGCTTCCGCTGGCCGACGCCATCCACATTGCAGAGACTGTGGCCTCGGGCGACCTGAGCCACGACTTTGAAAATAGCCGCGGTGGCGAGTTTGGCCGCCTGCTGGATGCCATGGGCACCATGGAAGACACGCTCACCGACCTGGTCACGCAGATCAAGGAAAGCACTGAGCCGCTGACGGCGTCTTCGGCAGACATTGCGCAGTCCAGCGCCGACCTGCTACAGCACACCCAAGTGCAAGCCAACGCACTCAACGCCACCGCAAGCAGCATGAGCGAACTCACCGCTACCGTGCAAGAAAACGCCCAGCGCGCGCAAAGCGCCAGCACGTTGGCGGTGAGTGCCTCCAGCATTGCCCAGCGCGGCGGTGAGGTGGTGGGCGAGGTGGTGCAAACCATGCACGCCATCACCGACAGCTCACGCAAGGTGGTGGACATCATCGCGGTGATAGAAGGCGTCTCCTTCCAGACCAACATCCTGGCGCTGAACGCGGCGGTGGAGGCAGCCCGTGCAGGTGAGCAGGGCCGTGGCTTTGCCGTGGTGGCCAGCGAGGTGCGCAGCCTGGCCGGCCGCAGCGCGGATGCCGCCAAGGAAATCCGCGGCCTTATCAGCCATTCGGCCCAGCAGGTGGATGCGGGTTCGCAGCTGGTGGGCCGCGCTGGCGCCACCATGCAAGACATTGTCACCGCCGTGCGCCAGGTCACTGATTTGCTGGGTGATATCTCTGCAGCATCGGCCCAGCAAAGCCAAAGCGTGTTGCAAGCCAGCCAGGCCGTGGTGCACATGCAGGCCGAAACCCGCCACAACACCAAGCAAGTGGGCCATACAGCAAGCGCCGCCACCGCGATGAGCGAGCGCGTGCGCAAGCTGCAGAGCGCGGTGGATCAGTTCAAGGTGTGAGTGCGCCGTAGTTTGGGATAATTTAAGGCTCTAGCCCTCGTGGAGTATGCGCGAGTAGCTATTGAATTAGGAGCGTTTTGGTGCCTTGAGGGATGCGATTAACAGCCGAAATGCGGCGCTTACGGGTGTTGGTGAACGACCGCTTTTTGACTATGCAAAGTGTTAATAGAATGCAAAGAATGCCAAAGTCCAAATTCCCAGCGCATGGTGAATATAAATCCACAATAGATGGGCAAGTCTTGATTGCTCATTGTTGGGGCAGTTGGAATATTGAAATGCACCAAGAGTCGGCAAGGCTGTCAAAACCCCTCGTAGAAGAACTCAACGCCAAAGGGCCATGGGGTTGTATAACGGTCGTGCACGAGTCTATGGTGACCTCCCTAGAGGTACTCCAAGCTGGCAGAGACGCAGTAGCCTCTTTGCCAAAAGATTCCGCGCTGGTTGCCTTGGCTTGGGTTTTAAAGCCAGACTTGGAGGGCTATTCTTTCCTCTACAAACGCTACGAATCCATGTATACGGACTTGCTTGAAACAAAGACATTCGACAACCTTTCAGCGGCACAGTTTTGGATTGAGAAGGTGATAGCTTCAAAGCCCAAAGGGCTTGTAGCCTGACAGCCTTTCAGACAATGTCCGCAATGGGATACCTTGTTCACTGAGTCTTACGGCCGGAAACAGTCTGAAGGTGACCTAAATCAGAACTTGAGTTGCCGCGATACGCAAAGCAGTTCGATCCTTTGAAGCAGCTATTGGCAATTGATTGCGGCAGGCCTGGAGCCGCTCATGCAGCCTGCTGCCTCAGCACTCCACAATATTTACCGCCAACCCCCCGCGCGCAGTTTCCTTGTACTTGGTCTTCATATCGGCGCCGGTTTCGCGCATGGTTTTGATGACCTTGTCCAGGCTGACGAAGTGGCTGCCGTCGCCGCGCAGGGCCATGCGGGCGGCGTTGATGGCTTTGACGGAGGCGATGGCGTTGCGCTCGATGCAGGGGATTTGCACCAGCCCGCCCACCGGGTCGCAGGTCAGGCCCAGGTGGTGTTCCATGCCGATCTCGGCCGCGTTTTCTACTTGCTCGGGCGTGCCGCCCATCACGGCGCACAGGGCTGCAGCGGCCATGCTGCAGGCCACGCCCACCTCGCCCTGGCAGCCCACCTCGGCGCCGCTGATGCTGGCGTTTTCTTTGTAGAGGATGCCGATGGCGGCGGCAGTGAGCAGGAAGTCGATGACGCCCTGGTCATGCGCGCCGGGCACAAAGCGCGTGTAGTAGTGCAGCACGGCGGGGATGATGCCGGCCGCACCGTTGGTGGGCGCGGTGACCACGCGGCCCCCGGCGGCGTTTTCCTCGTTCACGGCCAGGGCGTAGAGGTTCACCCAGTCCAGCACCTGCAGCGGGTCGCGCAGCGCTTCCTCGGGTTTGCTCACCAGCGCATCGCGCAGGGCCTTGGCGCGGCGCTTGACCTTGAAGCCGCCGGGCAACACGCCCTCGGTGGCGCAGCCGCGCTTCACGCAGGCTTGCATCACCTGCCAGATGCGCAGCAGGCCGGCGTCGATGTCGGCATCGCTGCGCCAATGTTGCTCGTTGCGGCGCATGATCTGCGCAATGCTCAGGCCGTGTTGCTACCGCCAGCTGCAGCAGCGACTCGCCGCTGGTGAAGGGCAGGGGCAGCACGGTGGCGTCGGGGGCAATCACCTTTTGCCGCGTGCCATCGGCCGCCACCTCGTCGCTCACGATAAAGCCGCCGCCCACCGAGTAGTAGATGCGCTCCTGCAGCTCCTTGCCTGCCGCGTCCAGCGCCACAAAGCGCATGCCGTTGGCATGGAAGGGCAGCGGCGCGCGCATGAAGAGCAGGTCGTCCTTCTCGTGGAAAGCGATGCTGTGCACGCCGCCCAGCGTGATGCGCTGGCTGCTGCGGATCTGCGCCAGCGTGGGCGCGATCTGCTCCACCTCCACCGTGTCGGGCTCCATGCCGCTCAGGCCCAGCAGCACCGCCACATCGCTGGCGTGGCCCTTGCCCGTGGCGCCCAGGGAGCCATGCAACCAGCAGCGCACCGTGGCGGTCTGCGCCAGCAGGTTGGCGTGCTGCAGCCGCGCCACAAACTGCCGCGCCGCCCGCATGGGCCCCACGGTGTGCGAGCTGCTGGGGCCGATGCCGATCTTGAACAGGTCGAAAACAGAGACTGCCATGGTGTGGGTCCTTCTTGGTGGAGTGTGCGCTGGAAATGTTTACGCGGCTAGTTGCTGTTGCACATGGCCCACCAACTGGTGCGCGGTGATGGCGGACAGGGTCCAGCCCAGGTGGCCGTGGCCGGTGTTGTAGAACACGTTGGCTTTTTTGCCCGCACCCACGCGCGGCAGCATGTTGGGCATCATGGGCCGCAGGCCGGCCCAGGGTTCGGCGCGGCGCGTGCTCACGCCGGGGAAGCATTGGTTCACCCAGTTCACCAGTGGGCGGATGCGGTCGGCGCGGATGTCGTGGTTGAAGCCATTGAACTCGGCCGTGCCCGCCACGCGGAAGCGGTCCTGGCCCAGGCGGCTGGTTACCAGCTTGGTCTCGTCGTCCAGCAGGCTCACCTGCGGTGCGGCCTGCTGGCTGGCTTCGTCGTTCAGGTGCACGGTGATGGAGTAGCCCTTGACCGGGTAGATGTTCAAGCGGTCGCCCAGCTGAGCGGCGATGCCACGCCCATGCACACCGGCGCACACCACCACACCGTCAAACGTTTGGGTCTCGGTGCCCGCATCGCTTTGCAAGACCAGATCCGCCCGCGTACCATCGGCAGACGCCTTGAGCACCTGGTGGCCATACAAAAACGTCACGCCCAGGCGCGCGCAGGCCTGTGACAGGCCGTGCGTGTATTTGTGGATGTCGCCCGTGGAATCGCTCTCGGTGTAGTAACCGCCGTAGTACTGGCCCTGCAGCGTGGGCTCGATCGCGCGCATCTCGTCGGGCGTGACCGCACGGCGCGGCAGGCCACCCGCCGCCAGCATGGTGGACACGGTGCCCGCATGGTCAAAGCCCGCCTTGTTGCGGTAGATGTGCAAGATGCCTTTGCGCTTATGGTCGAAGTCAATGCCTTCCTTCTCAGCCCAGCCAAACAGGTGCTCACGCGCGGCAATGGCCAGGCGCGTGGTGGCCTCCGTGTTGTCGCGGTAACGGGGAATAGCGGCCACAAACTCGGCCATCCAGCTCAGCTTGTGCCAGGTGGGTGTGGGGTTCATCAACAAGGGCGCGTCCTTGGTGAACATCCACTTCAGCCCCTTCACGATCGTGCTGGGGTGGGTCCAGACCTCGGCATTGGACGCCGACAACTGGCCGCCGTTGGCGTACGACGTTTCCATGCCCGCGTAGCGGTGTTTCTCGATCAGGGTGACCTGGTAACCCGCGTTGGCCAGGGTGTAGGCGCTGGTGACGCCGGTGATACCGCCGCCGATGATGGCTATGTGTTTCATGAAGCACTCTCTCAAAGAACAGTCGCAAACAAAGAAGTCGCCCACCCACACACCATGTGCCGGTGACGACCCCCTCTGTTTGAGACCTGAGAGATTCACCGCCGGCCTGGTGGGCCGGCGGCTTGCTCCTGCGGTGTGCCGCGGGACTGACCGCGACAGCTCTTCTGAGTGCTCAGGGATGCAAGATCCCTACCGCAGCGGTCCTGGGTGCCTGAGAGTTTCCGGGGTGGTTGCTCCTTCGGCGCTGGTGCTGTGTGAGGCACCAGGCTCTCCCGCTGCGATGCCAGGTCTAGCCTGGCCAGGGGGGCTGCATGCAATGCACTGCCACCCTGAATTTCAAACTTAGCTTTAGCGTACTCGGTCAACGGCACGCAGCTGCAGAACAGGTTGCGGTCGCCATACACGTTGTCCACCCGGCCCACGCTGGGCCAGTACTTCACGGCCTTGAGGCTGGCCACCGGGAAGGCGCCTACCTCACGGCTGTAGGGGCGCTCCCACTCGCCGCCCAGCAGGCTGGCGGCGGTGTGGGGAGCATGCTTCAAGGGGTTGTTGTCCTGCGGCCATTCGCCTTTTTCGACCCGCGCGATTTCGCCACGGATGGCGATCATGGCGTTGATAAAGCGGTCCAGCTCGGCCAGGGTTTCGCTCTCGGTGGGCTCCACCATCAGCGTGTTGGGCACGGGGAAGGAGAGCGTGGGCGCGTGGAAGCCGTAGTCCATCAGGCGCTTGGCCACGTCTTCGGCCATCACGCCGCAGGTGTCCTTGAAGTGGCGCAGGTCCAGGATGCACTCGTGGGCGACGTGCCCGTTGGCAGATGCGTACAGGGTGGGGTAGTGGTCGGCTAGGCGCGCGCTGATGTAGTTGGCGCTCAG
Organism: Rhodoferax sp.; assembly: GCF_034519335.1. Classification (GTDB taxonomy): domain Bacteria; phylum Pseudomonadota; class Gammaproteobacteria; order Burkholderiales; family Burkholderiaceae_C; genus Allorhodoferax. The sequence continues at coordinate 48,023 of NZ_JAXHOL010000025.1, read as the reverse complement.
GATGGCGACTTCAGTCGCTTGTTGCAGGCCGTCCGGGCCCATCATGCGGCAGTACATCCAGCTGATGGGCAGCACCGCTGCGTTGCCCAGGGGCACCGCACTGACTGCTCCTGTGCCGGGGACACCGCCGGTGGCATGGCCGGGCAGGTAAGGCACCAGGTCTTCCACCACGCATACCGGGCCCACACCGGGGCCGCCACCGCCGTGGGGGATGCAGAAGGTCTTGTGCAGGTTCAGGTGGCTCACATCGCCGCCAAATTCGCCGGGGGCTGCGGTGCCCACCAATGCGTTCATGTTGGCGCCGTCCACATAGACCCGGCCGCCGTGCTGGTGCACCAAAGCGCACAGCTCTTTCACGGACGTTTCAAACACGCCGTGGGTGCTGGGGTAGGTGATCATCACCGCGGCCAGGTTGGCGCTGTGCTGCTCGCACTTGGCTTGCAGATCGTCCATGTCTACGTTGCCGTTGTCATCGCACTTGGCGACCACTACTGTCATACCGACCATCATGGCGCTGGCGGGGTTGGTGCCGTGCGCGCTGCTGGGGATCAGGCAGATGTTGCGGTGGCCCTGACCACGGGCTTCGTGGTAGGCCTTGATGACGAGCAAGCCGGCGTATTCGCCCTGGCTGCCGGCGTTGGGCTGCAGGCTGATGCCCGCGTAGCCAGTCGCGGCGCACAGCCATGCGCGCAATTGCGCGTCCAGCTCGGTGTAGCCCTCGCGCTGGTCCGCAGGTGCAAAGGGGTGGATATTGGCGAACTCAGGCCAGGTGATGGGAATCATCTCGCTGGTCGCGTTGAGCTTCATGGTGCAGGAGCCCAGCGGGATCATGCTGCGGTCCAGCGCCAAGTCCTTGTCACTGAGTGCGCGGATGTAGCGCAGCATGCCGGTCTCGGAGTGGTGGGTGTTGAACACCGGGTGGGTCAAGAAGGCACTGGTGCGGCGCAGGGCGGCGGGGATCAACGACCCGGCTCCGGCTTCCAAAGCTTCCACGGTGGGCAGGGCCTGGCCTTCGGCGGCAAACAGGCTCCATAGCAAAGCAATGTCCGCACGGGTAGTGGTTTCGTCCAGAGAGATGGCGATGTACTCTTCAAAGTAAATTCGCACGTTGGCGCCCATGGATACTGCGCGAGCAGCTATCGATTTGGTAGCAGATCCGGTCTTGATGGTCAGCGTGTCAAACGCCGTGTCGCTGCTGGGCACATGGCCCAAGGCGCGCAGACCCGCCGCCAGGATGGCGGTGAAGGTCGCGACCCGCTGGGCAATGCGGGTCAGACCGGCAGGGCCGTGGTACACGGCGTACATGCTGGCCACTACGGCTGGCAGCACCTGTGCGGTGCAGATGTTGGAGGTGGCTTTCTCGCGGCGGATGTGCTGTTCGCGGGTTTGTAAGGCCAGGCGGTAGGCGGGGTTGCCATGTACGTCCACACTCACGCCGACCAAACGGCCCGGCATGGAGCGTTTGTATTCGTCGCGGCAGGCCATGTAGGCAGCGTGCGGACCACCATTGCACAGCGGCATGCCGAAGCGCTGGGTGGTGCCGACCACGATGTCCGCATCCCATTCACCGGGTGGGGTCAGCAGCGTCAAGGCCAGCAGGTCAGCCGCCACGATGAAGGCCGCTTGCTTGCCGTGCACGGTGGCTACGTCAGCGCGCAAGTCGTCGATGCGGCCGCTGGTGGCGGGGTACTGGGCCAGCACCGCGAAGTAGTCGCCCGCGAGTGCAGCGTCCCACTCCGCAGCAGAGTTGGCCAGCTGCACAGTGATGCCCAGCGGCTTGGCACGGGTTTGAATCACTTCGATGGTTTGCGGATGGCAGTCGCCGGCCACCACAAAGGTGTTGCTCTTGCTCTTGACCGAGCGCTTGGCCAGCGTCATGGCTTCAGCGGCGGCGGTAGCTTCGTCCAGCATGGAGGCGTTGGCCATGGGCATACCGGTCAGGTCGCACACCATGGTCTGGAAGTTCACCAGCGCTTCCATACGGCCTTGGCAGATCTCGGCCTGGTAGGGCGTGTAGGCCGTGTACCAAGCGGGGTTCTCCAGGATGTTGCGCAGGATCACGCCGGGCGTGTGCGTGCCGTAGTAGCCCTGGCCAATAAAGCTCTTGAGCACCTGGTTCTTGCCCGCAAACGCCTTCAACTCCGCCAGCGCAGCCGCCTCCGTAATCGCCGCCGGAATCGTCCATCTTGCTGGAGCGTGCAATGCTGGCGGCACGATGCTGTCGATCAGCGCGCGGCGCGAGGTTTCGCCAATCGCTTTCAGCATCAGCGCTTCGTCAGCCGCATTGATGCCGATGTGGCGGGCGTGGAACTCGCTGGCGTTTTCCAGCTGGGCGAGAGTGGGCGCAGAGGTAGACGAGGACGTTGGGGCAGGTGGACGTAGGCTGTGGCGTTTGGTCGGTGAGCAGCCCACACAATCACGGGTAGCCCCGCTCGTTCAGCCCGGCGGGCTCCCGGAGACTTCGCAGGCGGGGCCTGCGCAGCCGCTCTAAGCCTTGGCGGAGAAGGCGGTGTAGCTGGTCTCGTCCATCAGGCCGTCGAGTTCGGCTGCGTTGGACAGCTTGACCTTGAAGAACCAGCCGGTGCCCAGCGGGTCGGTGTTGGCAAGTGCGGGGTCGGCGCGCAGGGCTTCGTTGACTTCGGTGATCTCACCGGTCACGGGCATGTAGACATCGGCGGCGGCCTTGACGGACTCCACCACGCCGGCCACGGCCTTGGCGTCGATGGACGCGCCAACTTCGGGCAGATCCACAAACACTACGTCGCCCAGCGCGTCTTGCGCGTGGTGGGTGATGCCGACGGTGGCGATGTCGCCTTCAACCTTGAGCCATTCGTGGTCGGGGGTGTATTTGATCGTCATGGGGAACTCCTGAAAACGGGTGATAAATGGAAATAAAACAATAAAAACGAACCTGCCAGGACAGACTTTAGCCGCCCCGGCCTGTGGTTTAGCCGCGGTAGTAACGCGTGGGCACAAAGGGCATGGCGCTCACCTCCATGGGCACGGGTTTGCCGCGCACGATGGCCACCACCTTACTGCCCACAGCCGCCCATGCGCTGTCCACATAGCCCATGGCCACGGGCTTGTCGATGGTGGGGCCGAGCAGGCCGCTGGTGACTTCACCAATCTTGTTGCCGGCGCCGTCTTGCAGCTCGGTGTGGTCCCGCACGGGGATGCGCTCCAGCGCAATGAGTCCAACGCGCTTTCTAGTGCCTTTTGTGCCGCTAGCCCCCGTGGAATCTGCGAGAGCAGCTAGTATTTTTGTAGCGCCGGGGAAACCACCTTCGCGCGCACCACCGGCGCGGCGCACCTTTTGCATGGCCCAATTCAGGCTGGCCTCTACCGGATTGGTGGTGGTGTCAATGTCGTTGCCATAGAGGCACAGGCCGGCTTCCAGCCGCAGGGAATTGCGTGCGCCCAGGCCAATCGGCTTGACTTCGGGCTGCGCCAGCAGGGCGCGGGCCAAGGCCTCGGCATAGTCGTTGTGGACCGAGATTTCAAACCCGTCTTCCCCGGTGTAGCCGCTGCGGGTCAGGAACACCTCGATCTTTTGGGTGCCCGTATCCACGGTGAAATTGCCACCGGTCATGAACACCAGCTTCTCCACGCCGGGTGCCAGGCGAGAGAGGGCGGTGACGGCCTCGGGGCCTTGCAGGGCCAGCAACGCGTAGTCGGGCAGGGGGATGACCTGGCAGCGGCTGCCAATCTTGGCCTGGATGTGGGCAATGTCGCCCACCTTGCACGCGCCGTTGACGATCACGAAGATCGTTTGGCCCCCACGCTCCCCCGTTGCACGTGGGTCGCTGCCCCCCGAGGGGGCCTTCGCGTCTTGGGGCGGCCCGGCGACGCTCAATTCGTTGTTCCCCATGTTGAAGAACATCAGGTCGTCAATGATGGTGCCCTCGTCCGTGAGCAGCAGGCCGTAGCGCTGCTTGCCCACGGGCAGGTCGATCACGTCCACCGGCATCAGGGTTTCAAAAGCCGCGGCAGCATCGGGGCCCACCAGGCGCAGCTGGCCCATGTGGGAGACGTCAAACAAGCCGGCGGCCTTGCGGGTGTGGTGGTGTTCGGCCATCAGGCCGGCTGGGTATTGCACGGGCATGGAGTAGCCGGCAAAGGGCACCATGCGGGCACCCAATTCGATGTGCAGCGCGTTGAGCGGGGTGGTCAGCAGGGATTCGGTGGCGGGAGCGGACATGGCGGCAATCCAGGTAGGGGCAAGTCAAAACCCGAGGCGAGTGCATGGCTGCGCTCGCCCGGTGCTGCCCCCGCTGTCCGCTTTACCTGAGAGATTCGCCGGGCCTGCATGCACGTGGGGTGCGCAGACTGCGGGTTGCTCCTTCGGTGGGCTGCAAAGTTTGCAGCCTCTCTCCAGTGGGGTGTCGTTGACAGCCAAGCCACCAACGGATGTCAGTCCTTTTGCCTGAGCGTTCAGACCGCTGCAATCAGCCGTCCTGCGCCTTCGGCGGCCTCCGCGGGGGAAGCTCTCTCCTGACTGGACGGGATTCTAAACGAGGTGCCCACGACGTCTGCAAGTTCTTGGCACTTGCGCTTTCCACAAGGGCTGATTTGTCGCAATCTTGGCTTGTTCATGCTCATCTACACTGCTTTGCAGTTGCTGGCGCCCCATGGTGGGCGTCGTGTGTCGTCTCTTCTCGCTTCCTTATGCTCCAAATCCTGCGCTTGTGTCTGATCGGGCTCCACTTTCTCGTGGCAGCGGTAATCAATTTCCTCATTTGTCTTGTACGCCCGTTCAACCCTGACAACTCGCGCTTGTGTGGTTGGGTGTATTCGGTGCCTGCCTTGCGCATTTTGGGGCTGACCATGAAGCTGGACACGGCCGACATGCTGCGCCAGCCCAACCCCTTTGTGGTGGTGGCGAACCACCAGTCGAACTGGGATCTGTGGGTGTTGGGCTGCTCCGTGCCACGGCGCACGGTGTCTTTGGGCAAAAAGAGCCTGAAGTGGGTGCCTTTTTTCGGGCAGATTTATTGGCTTGCAGGCAACATCCTGATCGACCGTGGCAATGCCATCAAGGCCAAGCAGGCCATGCTGAAAACCACCGATGTGATGTTGCACCAGGACACCTCGATTTGGGTCTTTCCGGAAGGCACGCGCAACCTGGGCAAGGGCTTGTTGCCTTTCAAGAAAGGTGCCTTCCAGATGGCCATCAACGCGGGCGTGCCGATTGTTCCCCTGGTGTGCAGCAACTACAAAAGCACCATGCGACTGAACCGCTGGCATAGCGGCTGCATTGTGATCAAGACCTTGGCGCCCATCCCCACCGCGGGGATGACGCTGGAGGATATGCCCGCGCTGATGGAGCGTTGCCGTGAACAGATGCTGGCCTGCTTGGCGGAGCTGGATGCCCAGATTGCTCAGGCGTAAACAAGGGAGTTTTGGCGCCTCCCTTGTTGCTTGCGATTGCGGGAATTACATGCCCGCGTAGTTCGGTCCGCCGCCGCCTTCGGGCGTGACCCAGACGATGTTTTGCGTGGGGTCCTTGATGTCGCAGGTCTTGCAGTGCACGCAGTTTTGCGCGTTGATCTGCAGGCGGTCGGTGTTGTCTTCGTTCTTCACAAACTCATAGACGCCGGCCGGGCAGTAGCGGGCTTCGGGGCCGGCGTACTTGGCGAGGTTGATGCTCACCGGCACCGAGGCGTCTTTGAGCGTCAAGTGCGCAGGCTGCTGCTCTTCATGGTTGGTGTTGCTGATGAACACGCTGCTCAGGCGGTCAAAGGTGAGCTTTCCATCGGGCTTGGGATAGACGATGGGTTTGCATTCGGCCGCGGGCTTGAGGTAAGCGTGGTCGGGCTTGTCACGGCGCAGCGTCCAGGGGATGTGGCCGCGCAGCACGAATTGTTCAAAGCCGTTCATGAGCGTTGCTACCGTCAAGCCGTGTTTGAACCAGTTCTTGAAGTTGCGGTCCTTGTTCAGCTCCGTGTGCAGCCAGCTCTTCTCAAAGGCTTCCGGGTAAGCGCTCAACTCGTCGTGCTGGCGGCCTGCCACCACGGCATCAAAAGCAGCCTCAGCAGCTTGCATGCCAGTTTTGATGGCGGCGTGGCTGCCCTTGATGCGGCTGACGTTCAGGTAGCCAGCATTGCAGCCCACCAGGCAGCCGCCAGGGAACACGGTTTTGGGCAAGGCGTTGATGCCACTGGCGTTGATCGCGCGCGCGCCATAGCCCAGGCGTTTGGCGGTGACCTCGCCCTTGTCGTTCTCGAAGTAGTAGCGCACATTGGGGTGCGTCTTCCAGCGCTGGAATTCTTCAAACGGGCTCAGGTAAGGGTTGCTGTAGCCCAAACCGGTCACAAAGCCGAGTGCGACTTTGTTGCCGTCCAGGTGATACAAAAATGCGCCGCCGTAGGTGTCGGATTCCATGGGCCAGCCGGCGGTGTGCATGACAAATCCGGGCTTGTGGCGGCTGGGGTCGATCTCCCACAGTTCCTTGATGCCAATGCCGAAGCTTTGGGGGTCGCGACCCTCATCGAGTTTGTATTTGGCAATGAGTTGTTTGCCCAGGTGGCCGCGTGCCCCTTCTGCAAACACGGTGTATTTGCCCAGGAGTTCCATACCGAGCTGGAAGCTCTCCATGGGTTCGCCGTCTTTGCCCACGCCCATATTGCCGGTGGCCACGCCCCGGACCGAACCATCCTCGTTATAGAGCACTTCGGCCGCAGTGAACCCGGGGAAAATCTCCACGCCCAAAGCCTCGGCTTGTTCGGCCATCCACTTGGTGACGGCGCCCAGGCTCACGATGTAATTGCCATCGTTGTGGGCGAACGGGGGCAGGAACATGTTGGGCACGCGCACGCCGGTTTTCTCGCCCAGGAAAATGTAGGCATCGTCGGTAACCGGCTGGTTCAGCGGTGCGCCCAGTTCTTTCCAGTTGGGGATCAGCTCGGTCAGCGCTTTGGGGTCCATGATGGCGCCGGACAATATGTGCGCGCCGGGCTCGGAGCCTTTTTCCAGCACGACGACTGATACCTCTTTGCCCTGTTCCGCCGCAAGCTGCTTCAGGCGGATTGCCGTTGCAAGACCACCAGGGCCACCGCCTACGACGACCACGTCGTATTCCATGGATTCACGGGGGCCGAATTGCGCCAGAATTTCCTGGTTTGTCATGGGGTGTCTCGCTTAATAATGGGTGGTCTTCGGATCGGTCCGCCCGCACAAAGGCGCATCGTACTGGAGTGGGATTTTATTCGCTGAATTCACAAAAAAGAACGGTCGTTCTTTTTATTTTGAGGAGGCACTCTAAATGGCTTACAGCATCGATCTTTCAGGGCGTGTCGCATTCATCACGGGTGCGTCTGGCGGGCTGGGGGCGCAGTTTGCCAAAACATTGGCCGCGGCAGGGGCGGCCGTTGTGCTGGCTAGCCGTCGGCTGGACAAACTTAAAGACCTGCGTGCCGAAATCTCGGGGCAGGGTGGTGATGCCCATGTGGTGGAACTGGACGTGACCGACCACGATTCCATCAAGTCGGCCGTGGCGCATGCAGAGACGGAGGTGGGCTCGATCGACATCCTGATTAACAACTCTGGCGTCAGCACCACCCAACGCCTGCAGGATGTGTCGCCCGACGATTACGACTTCATGTTCAACACCAATGTGAAGGGCGCCTTTTTTGTGGCCCAAGAGGTGGGCAAACGCATGCTGGCGCGCGCCAAGGGCGCGGCGCCTGGCAGCTACACCGGAGGGCGCATCGTGAACATCGCATCCATGGCGGGTTTGCGGGTGCTCCCGCAAATTGGCGTCTATTGCATGAGCAAGGCTGCCATCATCCAGATGACCAAGGCGCAGGCCCTGGAGTGGGGCAAATTCGGCATCAATGTGAATGCGCTTTGCCCGGGCTACATCGACACCGAAATCAACCACCACCACTGGCAGACCGACGCAGGCCAGAAGCTGGTGCAGATGTTGCCGCGCAAACGTATTGGCCATCCTCAAGATTTGGACGCCATTCTGGTCACCCTGTGTTCCGACCAAAGCCACTTTATCAACGGCGCCGTGATTGCTGCGGACGATGGCTTTGGTGTTTGAGGGTTTGCGTTTGACAGCTCGGGTGCGGGTTTGTTGGTAGGGATTCTGGCCGGACTGGCGGCCGGGGCGCTTTGGGGCTTGGTGTTTGTGGCGCCGGCACTGGCGCCGGGCATGGCTGCGGTGGATCTGGCGGCAGGGCGCTTTGCCTGCTACGGCCTCACGGCATTGTTGGTGATGTTGTTGGCGCGTGGCAAACGGCGTTGGCCCACTCCACGTCAGTGGGGCGCCGCCCTGGGTTTGAGCGTGTTGGGTTTCTCGGGTTACTACCTCTTGCTGGTGTTATCCATCCGCGATGCCGGGGTGGAGGTGCCCACACTCATCATTGGCACCATCCCCATCTGGGTCATGCTGATGGGCAAGCCAGAGCATCTGCGGTGGCGCAGCCTGTTGCCGGGCTTGTTGCTCACGATCACTGGGGTGCTCTTGATGATGGGCACCGAGACGGCAGGTGCCACGGCGCAAGCCACGGAAGGTTGGGCGTATTGGCGCGGCATTGGCTTTGCACTTTTGTCCATGCTTTGCTGGACTGCGTTTGCGGTGCTGAACTCGGCTTGGCTCAAGCACCACCATGAGGTGAATGTGACGGACTGGACCAACTGGCTGGGTGTGGCGTCCGGGCTGGGCGCTGTGGCCTTGTGGTTGGTGCTAGGTTCAGAGACAAAAGTGCTTCTAGCCCAGGCAGGTATTGCGCAAGGCGCTATGGTTTGTATAGCAACCGGAGTCGGCTCGGCATGGCTGGCGACGGTGTTGTGGAACATTGCCAGCCGCCGCCTGAGTGCCAGTCTGTGCGGCCAGCTGATTGTGAGCGAAACTTTATTCGCCTTGCTCTATGCCTTTGTGGGCTACGGCGTGTGGCCGCACTGGTTGCAACTGCTGGCGAGCGCGGTGTTTGTTCTGGGCATTGTCGCCTCCATCCGGGCGCATCGCTAAAAGCGCGCGGCCCGGAAGAAGCTGGAGAATTACTTTGGTGCTAAACGAATCGCACCGTCCAGTCGAATCACTTCGCCGTTGAGCATGTCGTTCTCAAAAATGTGCACTGCCAGTTTGGCGTAGTCCTGCGGGGTGCCCAGACGCGAAGGGAAGGGCACGCCGGCTGCCAGTGCGTCTTGCACCTCTTGCGGCATGGAGAAAAGCATGGGTGTGCCGAAGATGCCGGGGGCAATTGTCATATTGCGGATGCCGTTGCGCGCAAGGTCACGTGCAATCGGTAGGGTCATGCCCACCACGCCACCTTTGGAGGCGCTGTAAGCGGCTTGGCCAATCTGTCCGTCGTAAGCGGCAACCGATGCGGTGGAGATCATGGCGCCGCGCTCACCTGTGGCTTCGGGCTCGTTCTTGCTCATGGCATCTGCTGCCAAACGAATCATGTTGAAGCTGCCAATCAGGTTCACGGTGATGGTCTTGCTGAAAGAGGCCAGCGCGTGCGCGCCGTTTTTGCCTACCGTCTTTTCAGCAGGGGCGATGCCAGCGCAATTCACCAAGCCCATGAGCTTGCCCATCGATACTGCCTTCGCCACCACGGCTTGGCCGTCTGCCTCGTTGCTGACATCGCACTTGACAAACGCTCCGCCAATGTCATTGGCAATGGCTTCGCCTTTTTCTGCTTGCATGTCTGCAATCACCACTTTCCCGCCTTTGGCTGCCAGCATGCGTGCAGTGCCTTCGCCCAAACCAGATGCACCGCCCGTAACGATGAAGACTTTGCCTGCAATTTCCATAAATAGCTCCTTGGAGTTGGGTTGACGTTTACGTAAACGTCAATTATGACCCAGCCCTGCTCAACTTTTGCCTGGGCTAAGCCTTGGTGCGTGCATTTATGCTGCTATACTTTGGCCTCTCGGATAATGTAGGCGCATAGCTCAGCTGGTTAGAGCACCACCTTGACATGGTGGGGGTCGTTGGTTCGAGTCCAATTGCGCCTACCAAATTTCCAACATCTCCTGCTTCTAGGGTATTCCTAGGTCAATGCCGGGTGATCACTCCCTAGAATGTGCTGCAGTGCAACACCATTTTGGCTCTCACGTTCAGTGCCGGGCGATCGCAATGCAAAAAACATCCTCCAAAGATTCCAAGAAGACGCAACGGGTTATCAAGAAATACCCCAACCGCCGTCTCTACGACACCGATACGTCCACCTACATCACGCTGGCAGAAATCAAGCAGTTGGTGATGGACAGCGAAGTGTTTTCGGTGGTGGACGCGAAATCGGGTGAGGACATCACCCGCAGCATCCTTCTGCAGATCATCTTGGAAGAAGAGGCGAATGGTTCACCCATGTTCACTACGCCAGTGCTCTCGCACATCATCCGCTTTTATGGCCACGCCATGCAGGGCATGATGGGTGGCTACCTCGAGAAGAACATGCAGGCACTGATGGACATGCAAGCGCCTATGGTGCAGGGTGTCATGAGCAACAACATGTTCCAGCAAATGCAGGAACAAATGCAAAAACAAACAGAACAGTTCCTCGGCACCTTCGGCTTGAAGCGCTAGGCGCATTCGGGCCTTGGCGGTGGGCTGGGCTGGTTCCACGGATTCAAAGATATGACAGATGTATTGACCTCCAACCCTTCCGCACAGGCTTCACCCAAAGTCGGGTTTGTGAGCTTGGGCTGCCCCAAGGCCTTGACCGATTCCGAGCTAATCCTCACCCAGCTTAGTGCTGAGGGCTATCAGACATCCAAAACTTTCCAAGGGGCGGATCTGGTCATCGTGAACACCTGTGGCTTCATCGACGATGCGGTCAAGGAGAGCTTGGACACGATTGGCGAAGCACTGGCCGAAAACGGCCGGGTGATCGTGACCGGTTGCCTCGGGGCCAAGACGACCGATGGCGGCGAAAACATGGTGCGCCAGATGCACCCAAAGGTGCTGGCCGTGACCGGCCCGCATGCCACGCAAGAGGTGATGGACGCTGTGCACCTGAACCTGCCCAAGCCCCACGATCCCTTTATTGATTTGGTGCCGCAGTCCTTTGGTGTGGCGGGTATCAAGCTCACGCCGCGCCACTATGCGTATTTGAAAATCAGCGAGGGTTGTAACCACCGTTGTACCTTCTGCATCATCCCCAGCATGCGTGGCGACCTGGTGTCCCGCCCGATTGGCGATGTGCTGAGTGAAGCCAAGGCCCTGTTCGAAGGAGGCGTGAAAGAGTTGCTGGTCATCAGCCAGGACACGTCGGCCTACGGCGTAGATGTGAAATACCGCACGGGATTCTGGGATGGCACGCCGGTGAAGACGCGCATGCTGGAGTTGGTACAGGCCTTGGGTGATATTGCCGAGCCTTACGGTGCCTGGGTGCGTTTGCACTATGTGTACCCGTACCCGAGCGTGGACGACATCATTCCCTTCATGGCCACGGGTCGTGTGTTGCCCTACCTGGATGTGCCGCTGCAGCACAGCCATCCTGATGTGCTGCGCCGCATGAAGCGCCCCGCCAGCGGCGAGAAAAATCTGGACCGCCTGCAGCAATGGCGTGCGGCCTGTCCCGAACTCGTGGTACGCAGTACTTTTATTGCGGGCTTTCCGGGCGAGACGGAGGCCGAGTTTGAGCACCTACTGGACTTCATTCGTGAAGCGCAGATCGACCGCGCGGGTTGCTTTGCCTACAGTGCCGTGAATGGCGCAACCGCCAATGATTTGCCGGGCATGTTGCCCATCGAGTTGCGCGAAGAGCGGCGCGCGCGTTTTATGGCTGTGGCTGAAGAGGTGTCTGCCGCACGCTTGCAGCGGCGTGTAGGTTCCGTGATGCAGGTGTTGGTGGATTCCGCGCCCGCCTTGGGCCGCAAAGGCGGGGTGGGGCGCAGTTATGCCGACGCGCCAGAGATTGATGGCGTGGTGCGATTGCTGCCACCCGAAAAAATTAGCAAGACTCTCAAAGTGGGTGAGTTCACCAAGGCACGCATTGTGAGCGCGCAGGGACACGATCTGGTCGCTGTTCCGATCTGAAAGACCCATGAAAACCGAGGGCCCGTAACAGGGCCCTTTTTTATGGCTAGCATGGATAAACAGGCAAAGAAAAAGCCCTGTGACTTACGTCACAGGGCTCATCTATCGGTGGTGCCCAGGAGAAGACTCGAACTTCCACGGTCTTGCAACCGCTAGCACCTGAAGCTAGTGCGTCTACCAATTTCGCCACCTGGGCAACGAGTTGAATTCTAGCACGGTTAAAAAGCTGTTTTGGATTCGCGCCGCACTTTTTGAAATTGGTGTGACAGCGTGAGCAGCGGTGGTGTCTGCATAAGCCGTCGCATTTCTGGCGCATACTAATGGCCAAGAGGAACTAACAACCTTTCAGCCCGGGCTACTCATGAAAGCGAGCGATTTCATTAAAAACGTCAGCCAAACCAGCGGCATGCTGGACGAAGTAGAAGGCATTGTTCAGGGGCACCGCGACGGACACGGTTTCGTGTCCCGTGATGATGGTGCACCGGACATCTATTTACCCCCGAACGAGATGCGCGCGGTGCTGCATAAAGACCGCGTCAAGGTGCGCATTGTGCGCAGCGACCGCAAGGGCCGCCCCGAGGGGCGCGTGGTGGAGATCATGGAGCGCTCCACGCAACCCATCATAGGCCGTCTTTTGCAAGAAAGTGGTGTGTGGCTGGTGGCGCCTGAGGACAAACGCTACGGCCAAGATGTGTTGATTCCAAAAGGGGCTACGAGCGTTGCCAAGCCAGGGCAAGTGGTGGTGGTGGAGCTGATAGAGCCACCAGCACTTTTTGGACAACCGGTTGGGCGCATCAAAGAAGTGCTGGGGGAAGTGGACGACCCGGGCATGGAGATTGAAATTGCCGTGCGCAAGTACAGCGTACCGCATGAGTTTTCTGATGCATGTATTGCACTCGCACGCACCTTGCCCGATAAAGTGCGTCCACAGGACAAACTTCAGCGCATTGACCTGACCGACATCCCATTGGTGACTATTGATGGCGAAGATGCCCGTGACTTTGACGATGCGGTGTACTGCGAACCCGCTACCAAAGGCCGTGGCAAGACAGCCCTGAAAGGCTGGCGCCTGTTGGTCGCTATTGCAGATGTCAGCCACTATGTGGAGACGGGCTCTGCGATTGATGTAGACGCCTACGACCGGGCCACCAGCGTTTACTTTCCGCGCCGCGTGATTCCCATGCTGCCCGAGAAGCTTTCCAATGGACTGTGCTCACTGAATCCTGAAGTAGAGCGCTTGTGCATGGTGTGCGACATGTTCGTCACTGCAGACGGTGAAGTGGACGCTTACCAGTTTTACCCGGCAGTTATGTGGAGCCATGCCCGGTTCACGTATACCGAAGTTGCCGCTATATTGGGCAATACGCGAGGCCCCGAAGCCAGCAAACGGCGTGATTTGGTGCCGCAACTCCTAGACTTGCACGGTGTGTATCAGGCATTGTTGAAGTCTCGCCACAAGCGCGGCGCGGTGGACTTTGAAACCACCGAGACACAGATTGTGTGCGACGAGAACGGTCGAATCGAGAAGATCGTTCCGCGCACTCGCAACACCGCCCACCGCCTGATTGAAGAAGCCATGTTGGCGGCCAACGTGTGTAGTGCCGACTTCATTGCACAAAACAAACATCCCGGTTTGTTTCGTGTGCACGAAGGCCCTACACCGGAAAAGCAGGAAGTTCTACGCAACTACCTCAAGGCCAGTGGTATCGGCATGAGCATCAGCGATAAGCCCGCCCCGGGAGAGTTTCAGGCTATTGCTCTTGCCACCAAGGACCGGCCAGATGCGCAGCAAATTCACTCGATGTTGTTGCGGTCCATGTCGCAGGCGATTTACACGCCCATCAACAGCGGTCACTTCGGTCTTGCGTTTGATGCCTATACCCACTTCACCAGCCCCATTCGCCGGTATCCCGATCTGTTGGTGCACAGGGTGATCAAGGCGATCCTGGCCAAAACCAAATACCAATTGCCGGTGTTGCCCACGCCTGGTGAGGCGCATGCCAAGCTTGCGCGCCGTCTGGAAAAAAACCTTGCCAGTCGCGTGGCAGAGCCTGGCACCAAACCCAAGAAGATGAATGCGGAGGGCACGGCTTGGCAAGCCGCTGGCCTGCATTGCAGCGCGAACGAACGCCGCGCCGATGAAGCCAGTCGGGATGTGGAAGCCTGGCTCAAATGCAAGTACATGCGCGAGCACTTGGGCGAGGAGTACTCGGGGGTGGTCAGCTCGGCCACCACTTTTGGCCTGTTTGTTACGCTGGACGCCATGTATGTGGAAGGCTTGGTGCACATCACGGAGCTGGGCGGGGAGTATTTCCGCTTCGATGAGTTGCGGCAGGAGCTGCGCGGTGAGCGCACGGGCATTCGCTACGCGATTGGCACACGTGTGCGTATCCAGGTCAGCCGTGTCGACCTGGATGGCCGCAAGATTGACTTCCGTCTGGTGCAAGAAGGCCAGAGCTTGCAGCCGCGAGCCATGGCCGACAAGGGGTTGCCGCGGGAGGCCAAAGGGCGTGCAGAATTCGCTGACCGCGTGGAGTCCGATGGTGGCGGCGCGTTCAATGGCAAAGCTCGGCAGCGGGCCGGCACCAAATCCTCGCGCAGCGTACGCACGGGTGAGAAAGTCTCTGGCGCGTCGAAAAAGCCGGCCAAGAAGCAACGGCGCTAAGTGGTGGTGTCTGCCAGTCGCCGGATGCGGCTGGAGAGAAGCCCTCGGACGCTATATAAAAGATAGCTGCTCGCGCATATTCCACGTGGGCTTGCGGCCTATTTGGCTTATATTTTTCTTGCCAAGCTAGATGCGGTCAGTGTCGACCTCTCAGGCCATTGGTCAGCCAATTGGCCGTGTCGGTAGCAGGCGCTGCACGCGGCTTCGAAACTACTTTTACCCCCTGCCATCAGGCTGCCTAGCAGGCCTGCCAGCACATCGCCTGTTCCAGCGGTGGCCAGCCGTGCATTGCCGGTGGGGTTGATGCGTGGTACCTCAGCGGGGCTGGCGATAACGCTTCCCGATCCTTTCAGTACGACCGTGCATTGGAATCCATGCGCCAGTGCTTGGGCACTGGCCACGCGGTTGGCTTGCACGTCTGCGGCGCTGCAACCCAGCAGGCGCGCGGCCTCTAGAGGGTGTGGTGTGAGTGCCGTGGTGCCGGCCGTGCGCGCTGCCAGCACCGAGTGCCAGTCAGGGTTTTGGGCCAGGGCGTTCAGGGCGTCGGCGTCCAGCACCAATTGCCGGGCGTCGGCCAGGAGCAGGGGCAAGCAGGCGGCAATAGCAGCCCCGCCACCACACCCTGCCACCACAGCCATGCGACCGATGGCTAGTTGTTCCACGCTCGCTTGCATCAATGTTGGGTGGGTGGCGAATACGGCGTTGTGATCACCCGGGCCCAATAACGCCAAGTAGACGCGTCCGGCACCGCCGTGCAGGGCAGCGGAGCCCGCCAGCAAGGCAGCCCCCACCATGCCGACGGCGCCGCCTACGACGGCCACATCGCCAAAACTGCCTTTGTGGGACGCATGCTGGCGCGGGGTGTTTTGTGGGGCGACGTTCAGCCATGCATCGGGAGCCTGGAGTGCTGTGCACTCCAATGTGTCTAGCCAGATGTCGCCACAGACATCCCTACCGTGAGCCGTGAACAGCCCTGGCTTCAGGGCTAGAAACGACAGCGTGGCCCGTGCCCGCACGCAAGAACCCGGGGTGTGGCCGGTGTCGGCCACCAGGCCACTGGGCACATCGGCCGCAATGATGTCGCCATCACCGGCCTGCATGGTTTGGATGGTGGCCAGCGCCGCGCCACGGGGTGCCGCCTGCAGACCGATACCCAACAAAGCATCGATACAGACATCCCAGTGGGCTGGTGGCGTGGTGTGGATGAGAACGCCTGCCGCTTGGGCCCTGTGCAGCGAGGCCATCGCATCAGCAGGCAGTGGCTGCGCAGATTCGGGCAAAGATAGCCAAACCGTTTTGCCCCAACGTTGCAAGTGCATGGCGGCTTCGAAACCGTCGCCCCCGTTATTGCCGCAGCCACAGGCCACCCAGATGGTTTGGGCGTGCGGGGCGTAGGCCAGTGTGAGCCGCGCCAAGGCCAGTCCGGCGCGCTGCATCAGGGCATGGGCGGGGAGGGTGCTGGCGGCATGGGCCTCCAGCGTGCGTAGCGCGGCTGTACCAAACAGCGGGTAGGGTGTGGGGCGCAAAGGCCCCTGTGGGCCCAGTACCCACTCAGAATTCGTAGACATCACCCTCGCGGGCCAGTCGGATGTCCATGCCCTGTGCTATTGCCGCGTTGGTGCTTAGTGCATCGGCAAAGGCGACTTCCAGCGCATCGTCGCTGCGGGTGGGTTCATGGTGGGTGCAAAAGAGCAACTTGGCACCCGCTCCGTGCGCGCTGGCAATACTGGTGCTGAAGGTGCCGTGGCCCCAGCCTTTTTTTGCGGGGTATTCGGCGTCGGTGTACGAACTGTCGGCAATGTAGACGTCCACGCCGCGGATGGCGTCCTGGATGGCACGCTCTTTCTCGTCCACAAACACCTGGTACTCGTCGTAGGCCTCGTCGCCTGGTTCGTAGATGTTGTAGGGCGGCTCGTGGTCACCCGTAAAAAAAACCGACTTGCCGTTGCATTCAATGCGGTAGCCGAAGTCGATGACCGGGTGGTTCAACAGACATGGCGTTACCGTGGCCGAACCGATCTGGATGGGCTGGTCCGGCATCAGAGTGACGTACTCGATCCGTGCTTTCATTTCTGCCTCACGCACGGGAAAGTAGCTGTACTGCAGTTGCACCGCCATAACCTGCTCGATGCCTTTGCCCGACACCGGGTCGAAGCAGCCATGCAGGCGCAACGTGTTGCCCGGAATGAAGTTGGGAATGAAAAAGGGCAAGCCCTGGATATGGTCCCAGTGGGAGTGGGTGATCAGCACGTTGGCAGTGACGGGCATTTCGGCCAGCAGCGTTTGCGACAGCGGGAAAATGCCGGTACCAGCATCCAGGATGATGAGTTCGTTGTTGTCCGTGCGAATCTCGATGCAGGTAGTGTTGCCGCCATATCGCACCGTCTTGGGACCAGGCGAAGCAATGGACCCACGAACTCCCCAAAACTTCACCTTCATGCCATCTCCTTCACAGTTTGGCAAATACCTGCGCTTCTGCAAACAGGGTGTCCAGGTTGCCCATGGAGGCAATCACTGCATCCAGATCGCCACCCAAGCGCCTCTGGATACCGGCCGGCAACTGTTCAATTTTGTGGTTGCCCGCAAAACCATACTCCAATTTTTTGCTGATCTGGTTGGCCGCAAACACGCAGGCGATCATGTCCGTGTCCTTGAGGTCGTCCACCCGTTGGTGCCGGATGGTATCGATCAAATGAGGGGCGAAGCGCCATTTTTCCACCAGCATGGCGCCTACTACCGCGTGGTCTGCGCCGATTGTGCTTAGAAGCGCCGCATGCAAGGAGCTTTGCCCTTCCTTGCTGATTTGAAGTGCAATCTTGAACTCGGATGGCATAAATTGCGCAAACACCACTTTGCCAAAGTCGTGCAATAGGCCCGCGATGAAGCAGTCCATGGGGTCTGCATCATCGACATTGAGAGCCAGCTGCTTGGCGATGCCTGCAGTGGCCAGTGAGTGCAACAAATACTGCTGTACGTCAAATCCGGCATCGTTGTCTTTGGGGAGCATTCCGATGGCGGCAATGCTCAGCGCCAAGTTTTTGATGGTGTTGAATCCCAGGTACACCACGGCGTGGCCAATCGAGGTGATTTGCTTGGGAAGGCTGTAGTAAGCCGAGTTCACGACCTTGAGGACTTTGACTGTGACCACTGGGTCTTTGTCGATAACTTCAACCAAGTCTTTGGGCGTGCTGTTCACGTCCCGCGTCAGCTCCAAAATGCGCTGTACGCTTTTGGGGAATGCGGGCATGCCATCTACGGCAGCCGTCAGTTTTTGTGAAAGTTCAGGACTCATGGATAAGGCGTCTCCCTCATCCCATTGTGTCAGCACCGTATGGGCATCGACAACAGTTTTTTAGCGAATGAATCGGGTAGGCAACAGGGGGGACATGGTGACGTCTGTGGGGCGCCCTGCAATTTGGTCCGCTAGGAGCCGCGCTGAGCCGCATGCCCATGTCCAGCCGCAGGCGCCATGCCCCAAATTGAGAGATACGTTTGCTAGTCCGCTAGGGCCAATAGCAGGCAGTCCATCGGTGATGGTGTGACGGGTCCCCTGCCAGACTTGGGTGCCTGCCGGGTAGTTCGCCGCTCCCGGGAAATGTAATTCCAGTGCCCGATACATGGCATTGACCACGCGAGCGTCTTTGACATCCGACTTGATTCCCAATTCTGCACCAGCGCATACGCGAATTCGGTTTCCAAGACGGTTGATAACCATGTTTTCACGCAAGTCGTGCACAGCACTGCGGGGGGCATTGAGAGGTTCTCGAACTGCAACACTGAGAGCGTAGCCATGCAGGCTGACCAAGGGCATGTGCAGAGGAAACTTTGCCTTCAAATGTGGGGGGATTTGCCCCGTGCACAGCACTACATGGTCTGCGCTGACAAGTTCTGTGCCCTGTGGGCTCGCAAACGTCAGGTTTGGAAGGGTCTGCGGACCCAGATCCAGCAAATCTGCGCCGAATTGGTATGTCACTCCCAGTTTTTGGGTAAGGTGTTTGAGTTCCAGGGCAAATTGACGGCAGTTCGCCACATGGTCGCCCGGTAGCCAAAGCGCAGCATGAAAAGACGCCTCACTATGCAGGGCGGGCTCAAATTTCCGAGCCTCCGCAGGTGTCAATACTTTGCAATCGATATCTTCGCTTTTGAGGGCTTCCAGCGCAGGCTGCAGGCGTTGCAGCGATTGTTCGCTCTCGACCAGCACCAGTTGCCCTTCACTTCGCTCTATCTCCATCTGGTTGCGCTCGACGATATTCGCGAGTTGATTTGCGCTGTACTTTCCTAATGTCTGTGCTAGCGCGACCTGCTTAGCACGCACTTCGGAGGTGTTGTAGCGAGTCCAGCGCCTGAGGGATTTGATTTGCTGCAGTGAACGCCACGGACGCTGGGTCAAATGCCGCCCCGTGTGAATCAGTCGTGCAAAAGCGTTGCCTTTGTCCCCAGGGAATGCGAAGGGGATATACATGCTAGGTGCGATCAAACCGCTGTTGGCAAAGCTTGCCTCCTCGCATGCTGCTGCAGATTTATCAAAAACGGTGACGGCATGGCCGTCCATTGCCAGTTCATAGGCCGTGGCAATGCCGACTACACCGGCGCCTACTACTGCTATTTTCATTTTTACTTTCAGATGCTTTGTCGCAAACCTCATGCTCGCGCATCAGGGTATTTTTTCACAAGCATGGATGGAAAATACGGAGCTGTTCAACTTTGTCCGCAATAAGGCGCGTCGTGGGCGTTTTGGTACAAACGCCCCGCGTGATATACTCGACTGGCTTTGCTGGCGGTACATCTGTCCCTCGCAATAGCAATCACAAACCGGTCCAGCCAAGGTGTTGCGCCTGCCACGCAGGGGCGATGTGCGGATCGGATTTAAGACCTAACCTTTGGAGTTAATCATGGCAGTTACTATGCGCGAAATGCTGGAAGCAGGCGTTCACTTTGGACACCAAACCCGCTTCTGGAACCCCAAGATGGCCCCGTTCATCTTCGGTCACCGCAACAAAATCCATATCATCAACCTGGAAAAATCTTTGCCGATGTTCCTGGAGGCTGCGAAGTTCGTTCGCCAGCTGTCTGCAAAACGCGGCACCATCCTGATGGTTGGCACCAAGCGCCAGGCTCGCGAAATTGTGTCTGCTGAAGCACAACGCGCCGGTGTTCCTTTTGTGGATCAGCGCTGGTTGGGTGGCATGTTGACCAATTTCAAGACTGTCAAGACGTCCATCAAGCGTTTGAAGGACATGAAGGTTCAGCAAGAAGCAGGTTTGGACAGCATGAGCAAAAAAGAGCAGCTGATGTTCGCTCGTGAATTGGAAAAGCTGGAGAAAGATATCGGTGGTATCCAGGATATGAACACCTTGCCTGATGCAATTTTCGTGATTGATGTGGGTTACCACAAGATCGCCATTGCTGAAGCGCGCAAGCTGGGCATTCCTTTGATCGGCGTGGTGGACTCTAACCACTCCCCCGAAGGTATTGACTATGTGATCCCCGGTAACGACGACTCCTCCAAGGCTGTGACTTTGTATGCCCGTGGTATTGCTGATGCGATCTTGGAAGGCCGCGCCAATGCCGTAGACGATGTGGTCAAGGCAGTCGCTGCTGAAAGCGAAGATGAATTCGTTGAAGTGAGTGAAGCCTCCGCTTAAGGCTCTGCATCACCCTTCAAAAGGGGGCTTTGTTGCCCCTTTTTTTTAGCTCTTACATAAACTACTGATTAACGGAGAATCCAAATGGCAGCAATTACAGCAAGCATGGTGGCAGAACTGCGCGGCAAGACCGATGCGCCCATGATGGAATGCAAGAAAGCTTTGACCGAGGCCGAAGGCGACATGGTTAAAGCAGAAGAACTTTTGCGCGTGAAGCTCGGAAGCAAGGCCGGCAAGGCCGCTGCGCGCGTGACCGCTGAAGGTGTTGTGGCTACCAGTATCGAAGGTTCCGCAGGCGCGCTGATTGAAGTAAATTGCGAAACCGACTTTGTAACCAAGAACGACAGCTTCTTGGCCTTGGCCAATGCGGCAGCATCCCTTGTGGCCAAGCACAACCCAGCCGACGTGGCTGCTTTGAGCGCTTTGGCTTACGAGCAGGACGGTTTTGGCCCCACACTGGAAGACGTTCGCAAGGGCCTGATTGGCAAGATTGGCGAGAACATGACCTTCCGCCGCTTCAAACGTTTCGACGGTTCTACCAAGCTGGCTTCTTATCTGCACGGGACCCGCATCGGCGTGGTGGTGGAATTTGAAGGTGAAGAAGTTGCAGCGAAAGACGTTGCCATGCATGTGGCTGCCATGAAGCCTGTGTCTTTGTCTGCTGATCAGGTGCCCGCTGAATTGGTGGAGCGCGAGCGTTCCGTTGCTGCTGCAAAGGCCGCTGAAGATGCTGCAGTGGCTACAGCAGCTGGCAAGCCCGTGCAGTCTGCAGAAATTGTTGCCAAACGCATTGAAGGTGGCGTGCAGAAGTTCCTCAAGGAAGTCTCCTTGTTCAACCAGCCATTTGTGAAGAACGACAAGCAAACCGTGGAGCAAATGCTCAAATCTGTTGGCACTACCGTGAAGGGTTTCACCTTGTATGTCGTGGGTGAGGGTATTGAGAAGAAGGTCGATGACTTCGCGGCAGAGGTAGCGGCACAAGTGGCTGCTGCCAAGCAAGCTGCTTGATTCTGACTTTGCTTAACCACCTTACCTTCCGGAGTTACCCATGAGCCAAGACCGTCCTGCATACAAGCGAATTTTGCTGAAGCTGTCTGGCGAGGCGCTCATGGGTGATGACCAGTTTGGTATCAACCGCAACACCATCGTACGCATGGTGGACGAAATTGCGGAAGTCACCCGACTGGGCGTCGAGGTAGCGGTGGTGATTGGTGGTGGAAACATCTTCAGGGGTGTTGCGGGCGGCTCTGTGGGGATGGATCGCGCCACGGCCGATTACATGGGGATGCTCGCAACAGTGATGAATGCCCTGGCCTTGGGCGACACCATGAACAAAGCAGGTCTCACCGCGCGTGTCATGTCCGCGATTGGTATTGAACAGGTCGTAGAGCCCTATGTTCGTCCCAAAGCGCTGCAGTATCTGGAAGAAGGAAAGGTCGTAATTTTTGCGGCTGGCACGGGTAATCCGTTTTTCACCACAGACACTGCGGCAGCCTTGCGCGGAGCAGAAATCGGTGCTGAGATTGTGCTCAAGGCTACCAAAGTAGATGGTGTGTACACCGCCGATCCCAAGAAAGATGTCTCAGCCACTCGCTACACGCAGATCACATTTGATTCTGCTATGTCGCAAAATCTGGGCATCATGGACGCGGCTGCGTTCGCATTGTGCCGCGATCAAAAATTGCCTATCAAGGTATTTTCCATATTTAAGCATGGCGCGCTGAAGCGCGTAGTGATGGGCGAGGACGAAGGTACTTTGGTCCACGTTTGATACTTAGACTCGCCTCATTCGCCTGTATCCAAGGAAGTCACCATGTCAATCGCAGATATCAAAACCAACCTTGAAAACAAGATGGATCAATCCATCGCTGCGTTCAAGAATAATTTGACCAAAGTTCGTACCGGGCGTGCCAATCCGGCCTTGCTCGATACCGTTCAAGTCGACTACTACGGTTCCATGTTGCCCCTGAGCCAAGTCGCGAACTTGTCCCTCATTGACGCGAGAACCATTAGCGTTCAGCCGTGGGAAAAAGGCATGGGTGCGAAGATTGAAAAAGCCATTCGCGAGAGTGATTTGGGACTGAATCCTTCCAGCATGGGAGACCTGATTCGTGTTCCCATGCCCGCCATGACGGAAGAGCGTCGCCGTGAACTCACGAAAGTGGTGCGTTCCGAGGGCGAAGCAGCCAAGATCGCAGTACGTAACTTGCGTCGTGATGCGAACGAGGCGGTGAAGAAGCTCGTGAAAGACAAGTTGGCCTCAGAGGATGATCAAAAGCGCTCTGAGGCAGATGTGCAAAAACTCACCGACAAGCACATTGCTGAAATTGACAAGCTCGTTGCTTCCAAAGAGCAAGATATCATGGCGGTTTGACCGCCTTGCACCCCATGCCACAACCTGATGCCGGGCCACACCATGTGGCTATAGTGATGGATGGCAATGGGCGCTGGGCCTCCAAACGGTTTTTGCCGCGTATAGCCGGGCACAAGCAGGGTGTTGAAACCCTGAAAAAAGTTGTGCGTTTGTGTGCCCAACGGAAGATCGCGGTTTTGACGGTCTTTGCGTTTTCCTCGGAAAACTGGAGTCGTCCTGCAGAAGAGGTCTCCGGGTTGATGGATTTGCTGGCAGGTGCGCTTGCCCGTGAGGTGTCGCAACTCAAGCGAGACGGAGTCCGCCTGCGTTTCGTTGGGGATCGTTCTGGTTTATCGGACCGTGTGCGAACCGGCTTATCCCTTGCGGAGCTAGAAACTGCTGACAATAGTTTGCTGACATTGAACGTGTGCTTCAACTATGGCGGCAGGTGGGAAATTGCCCAAGCTGCAGCAGCGCTGGCTACGCGTGGTGAGCCGATCACCGAAACCTCCTTGTCGCAGGCCATTGCATTGGGTGTTGGGCCTGATCCTGATTTGCTGATCCGTACGGGCGGCGAATTCCGCCTGAGCAACTTTCTGTTGTGGCAGTCTGCGTACACTGAGTTGTATTTCAGCCCTGCATTTTGGCCAGATTTTGATGAATCGGCGCTAGACCAAGCGCTTGCGGAATACCATGCACGAGAGCGGAGGTTCGGGAAAACTTCTGCGCAAGTGGTCCTGTCCAGAATTCCCTCTGTTTAAAAGGATTGCCCATGTTGTGGCAACGAGTTGTTACTGCGGTGCTGCTTCTGGCGGTGCTGCTCCCCGCTATTTTTTACCCTCAGCCGGTGGTATTTTCCATCGTAGCAATATTGCTGATTGCTGCTGGCGGGTGGGAGTGGGCACGATTGAACCATGTGGGTACAGCTGGGGCTTGGGCTACGGGCGCAGTGTGTATGGTTGTTTGTGCCGTGCTGCTTTATTGCGCGGCCGAGTTTGTACCCGTGAGTGGGCTGTGGCTCACGGTGACCGCAATCTGGGTGCTCGGTGGTAGCTGGTTGTTGGCCCTTGGTGCAGCGCGCTGGGTGTTGGTTCCCAAACCGATTCGGTGGATGCTTGGTGTCTTCTGCCTTTGCGCAGCATGGCTTGCAGTGATTCAGGCTCGCGTAATTGGTATTAACTTCCTTTTTTCGGTCATGGTTTTGGTATGGGCGGCAGACATTGGCGCCTATTTCTCTGGCCGATTGTTAGGCGGCAAGTTATTCAAGCGCAAGCTCGCACCTTCGATCAGTCCAGGGAAGACTTGGGAAGGCGTACTTGGGGGCATGTTGGGGGTGGCGTTATGTGCCCTAGTTTGGATACAGATTGAACAGCGGGTGGTGCTGGACAGTGTCAGTATCTACAAAAAGCTGTGGCAGCAGGATGGCTTGCTGACCGTGCTGGCCATTCTGTGGTTAGTAGCCTGGAGTGTGGTGGGGGATTTGACAGAGTCCTTGATCAAGCGGGGTGCTGGCGTCAAAGACAGCAGTAATTTGTTGCCTGGTCATGGCGGAGTGCTGGATCGCCTCGATGCCCTGTTGCCGGTGCTCCCAATGGCCATGATGTTGCAATCGCTATGACTCCCAATCTTCGACGTGTTACCGTTTTGGGGTCAACGGGTTCGATTGGCGTAAATACGCTGGATGTCATCGCGCGGCATCCTACGCAGTTCGAGGTTTTTGCCCTAACAGCCTCCACCAGTGTGGAGCTCATGTTTGAGCAGTGTGTGCGCCACCGTCCGAAATATGCCGTGATGGTGAGCGTGCCGCATGCACGTGAGCTGGAATCGCGCTTGCAGGCCGTCAATGTGCGTACCCATGTGCTGAGTGGTGCCTCGTCCCTAGATGTAGTTGCTGCACATCCCGAAACCGATTCGGTGATGGCCGCGATTGTGGGCGCCGCTGGTTTGCCATCCTGCATGGCAGCGGCGCGGGCGGGTAAACGCCTGCTACTTGCCAACAAGGAGGCCTTGGTGGTCGGAGGGCAGCTGTTTATAGATGCTGTTGTGGCGGGTGGGGCGACCCTGTTGCCCATCGATAGCGAACATTCGGCCATTTTCCAGTCGTTGCCAGAGACGAGATCTCTTTGGAACACCACGGTAGATAAAATTATCCTGACAGCGTCTGGCGGGCCTTTCCGATCTAGAGCCCCGGAGACTTTGCGCGAAGTAACTCCGGAAGAGGCTTGCGCGCACCCGAATTGGGTCATGGGGCGGAAAATCTCGGTGGACTCCGCCACCATGATGAATAAGGCTCTTGAGGTTATAGAGGCTCACTACCTATTCGGTATCCCGCCTGAACGTATCGAAGTGGTAATTCACCCGCAAAGCGTTATCCACTCTATGGTGCAGTTTGTGGATCACTCTGTAGTCGCACAACTTGGCACGCCTGACATGCGCGGCCCGATTGCCTATGGTTTGTCGTGGCCAGAGCGTGTGGTTTCAGGATCTGCTGCCATTGATTTCTCCCAGTTGACAAGTCTGAGTTTTGAGGCTGTTCATTCCCACGGCCATAAAGAGCGTTTCCCCGGTTTGCAATTGGCTTGGGATGCGATGGCTGGCCCGCAAGGAACTACCGCCGTATTGAATGCAGCCAACGAAATTGCGGTGGCCGCCTTTCTGAATCGTCAAATTCGCTTTGATCAGATCCACCGGGTCAATGTAGAAACATTGTCTGCGACACAGTTTGCACACCCAAGTTCCATCGAGGATCTTCTGGCCATCGACGGTTTGGCAAGGCGTTTTGCTGAGCAAACCGTGTTCAACTTGACACACTGAGTCCATAGGTCGAAAGCCATGCTCACCATCGCTGCATTTGTCTTTGCCATTGCGCTACTTATTGCGGTCCATGAATGGGGGCACTACCGCATGGCTGTTTTTTGGGGCGTCAAGGTCTTGCGTTTTTCCATTGGGTTTGGCCCTCGCGTTTGGGGCTGGTCTTCGCCGCGCTCCGGGACTGAGTTCGTGCTGTGCGCCTTGCCTCTTGGCGGATACGTCAAGATGCTGGATGGGCGGGAAGGCCCAGTCGATTCTTCTGAACTACACCGTGCTTTCGACACTCAGAGCTTGAGAGCCCGGGCCTCCATAGTCGCTGCTGGTCCGCTGGCGAACTTGGTTTTGGCGATTGTGCTGTATAGCATTGTGCATTGGTCAGGCTCAACCCAGCTGGATGCTGTCTTGCCCAGGCCACTGGCTGGTTCTGTCGCTGTCCAGGCGGGTTTCGTTGGCGGCGAACGTGTGTTGTTTGCTGGCACCCAGCCAAATGCCATGGAGCCGGTGCGTTCTTTTGAAGATTTTCGTTGGTGGTTGACCCAGGCTGCATTGGCGAAAAATGACTTGATTGTCGAATACAGCGGATCCTCCCAAACAGAGGCTGGCGCAGACACCAGTTTACGCAGAACGCTCCATCTAAAAGGGCTTGATACCCGTTTTGCGGATGCAAGCCTGTTTCGGGCGATTGGTTGGCAGGGGCCTATGTCGGCTGCGCAGATTGGTGAGGTTATGCCTGGGGGCGCTGCTGCAGATGCGGGTTTGCTTACAGGTGACTTGGTCGTGCAGGTGGATGGAGTCGCAATAGTGGACGCAGCTCAATTGCGTGAGGTAATTCGTTCGGCTTTGGGGAATGCTTCAGGCACGACTCAGCGTTGGCAGGTAGTTCGTGAGGGCCGGCAATTGATACTCCCGGTCACCCCACGCATTGAATCTGTGGATGGACAACCGTTGGGGCGCGTGAATGCGATGATCGGCGCAAAGCCTGCAACCGTCTCTGTGCGGTATGGCGTTTGGGAGGGGCTCAGCCGCTCTTTTTCACGTACGTGGGAAGTGTCGTTGTTGACACTAAAGATGATGGGAAAAATGGTTTTGGGCGAAGCCTCTCTCAAAAATCTGAGTGGGCCGTTGACTATTGCAGACTATGCGGGCAAATCCGCCTCCGTTGGATGGTCCCAATATTTGGTCTTTTTAGCTCTGATTAGCATCAGTTTGGGGGTGCTCAATTTGCTACCCATCCCGGTCCTCGATGGAGGGCACCTGATGTATTATCTTTGGGAGTCATTGACGGGGCGCCCTGTGTCCGAAGCTTGGATGGGTTACCTGCAGCGAGCAGGTTTGGGCGTGCTTTTGGCAATGATGTCGATCGCGGTATTCAACGATGTGGCACAACTGTTGAGCTAAGCGCAAGCCCTCAGGCTACGCAGTCCACACAAATAGAACTGGCAACTATGTATTTCAAACGATCTTCTTTGCGTGCAGTCGCTTGCTCTTTGCTACTTGGAATGGTGGCGCAGGCGGCCATAGCGTTGGAGCCATTTCCTGTGCGCGACATTCGGGTTGAGGGGCTACAGCGAGTCGAGGCGGGGACCATCTTTGCTTCGTTGCCGGTCCGTGTCGGTGATACCTACACTGATGACAAAGCTGCTGCAGCCATTCGAGCTCTGTTTGGTCTTGGTTTGTTCAAGGACGTACGTATCGAAGCCAACAATGGCGTGTTGGTTGTCATTGTTGAGGAGCGTCCCACGGTTGC
The DNA here is from genome assembly GCF_034519335.1 of Rhodoferax sp. Taxonomy (GTDB): domain Bacteria; phylum Pseudomonadota; class Gammaproteobacteria; order Burkholderiales; family Burkholderiaceae_C; genus Allorhodoferax. The sequence goes on along the minus strand of NZ_JAXHOL010000025.1, from coordinate 20,810 downwards.
TGACGTGGATTTCACAGGTACTCGGGAGTTTGACAAAGAGGTACTGAAAAAAGCGCTGCGTGAGACGGGACTGGCAGAAGGGCGTCCTTTTGACAAAGCTCTGGTGGATCGCGCTGAGCAAGAGCTCAAACGTCAGTACATCAACAAGAGCATGTATGCCACCGAAGTAGTCACGACCGTAACGCCGATTGAGCGTAATCGGGTTAATTTGAGTTTTGCTGTTGTCGAGGGTGACACTGCCAAAATCAATGACATCAAAATTGCCGGCGCAAACGCGTTCTCGCAAAGTACATTGCGTGATTTGTTCGACTCGGATACTGGTAACTGGCTGAGTTGGTACACCAAATCCAACAGGTATTCGCGCACCAAGCTTAACGCCGACATCGAATCATTGCGCTCCTACTACTTGTCACGTGGTTACCTTGAATTCAAAGTCGACTCGACCCAGGTAGCCATTTCGCCGAACAAACAAGACATTGATATCACCATCAATGTGACCGAAGGCGAGCGTTTTGTCGTGTCCAGTATCAAGCTGGCTGGCAATTATTTGGCAAAAGACGAAGAATTTCAGTCGTTGATCACCATCAAGGCGGGCGAGGCCTACAACGCCAGTGAAGTCACGCAAACGACGAAAGCCTTCAACGATTACTTTGCGAATTTTGGATATGCATTTGCCCGTACCGAAGCGCGCACTGAAATTGACCGTAGTACCAACCGGGTTGCACTTATGTTGGTAGCTGAGCCGTCGCGACGGGTCTACGTGCGTCGCATCAATGTGGCTGGAAATGACAGAACGCGTGACGAGGTCATCCGCCGCGAGTTCCGTCAGTTGGAGGCCGCGTGGTACGACGGCGAGAAAATTCGCCAGTCCCGTAACCGGGTTGACCGCTTGGGCTACTTCACCGAGGTGGGTATCGAAACCCAAGAGGTTTCCGGCGCGCCAGACCAGGTGGATTTGACAGTTAACGTGGTTGAGAAACCCACGGGTAGCATTAGTTTGGGTGCCGGAATTTCGAGCGCAGACGGCTTGGGTCTGTCATTTGGATTTAAGCAAGAGAATGCATTTGGCTCTGGTAACTCGCTGGGTGTAGAAGTCAATACCAGTAAAACCAATCGCACGGTGGTGTTCAGCACAACAAACCCCTACTTCACTGAAGACGGTGTGTCGCGCACTATCGATCTGTACCAGCGCACGTCTCGGCCTTACGATGATGTCGACACCTACGCGATTGAAACCACGGGCGCAGCTGTACGGTTTGGCATTCCATTTACCGACTCTGATACGGTGTATGTTGGTGTTGGTGCGGACAAGACACGTATCATTCCCGGCACCTGTACCACGGTCAGCACCTGTCTACCGCCCGCGTTTCAAGATTACGCCAACGAGTTCGGCTACAGCAGTACCGCTGTTCCGCTGACTTTGGGCTGGGCACGCGATACGCGTGACAGTGCTCTGGTTCCCAGTACGGGCAAGGTGATGCGAACCAATGCCGAATGGAGTGTGGGAGGTGATTTGCGTTACGCACGTGGCACTGCGCAGTACCAACAGTTCTTCCCCATTTCTCGCAAGGTGACTGCTGCCTTCAACTCAGAAATTGCGTTGGGTGCTGCGACGGGCAGTGGGACATACCCAGTTTTCAAAAACTATTATGCAGGCGGTCTGGGATCAGTCCGCGGATTTGAGCAGGGCAGCTTGACTACTGCAGCGCAGCGTGCAGGATCTTTGAAGGCTACCGGTGGCACCAAACGCATCAATTTCAGCGGTGAGCTGTTGGCCCCCTTGCCCGGCGGTGGCAATGACCGGACGCTGCGCGTTTACGGCTTTGTGGACGCAGGGGGCATCTACGGAGCCAATGAGTCTATTCAATTGGGTGACATGCGCTCCTCGTATGGCGTCGGTATCAGCTGGATTTCTCCGGTGGGTCCTTTGCGTTTGGCATTTGCCCGTCCTATTACCAAATTTGAAGGCGATAAAATCCAAGGTCTTCAATTCCAGATCGGAACAACTTTCTAATGAAACACGTTAAAGCAATGTGGGGCGTCGCACTGGTTCTGGCCTTGGCCGCCGTGGGTGCCCATGCCCAAGATTCCAAAATTGGGTACATCAATACCCAACGCATCACCACTGAGTCCGGGCCGGCAAAAGCAGCACAAGCAAAGTTGGAGCAAGAGTTCTCCAAGCGCCAAAAAGAGTTGGCGGACCAGCAGCAGTCCTTGAAGGCTATGAGTGACCGCTTTGAGCGAGATGCACCCACCCTTACGGAAACTCAGCGCGTAACCCGTCAAAAAGAGTTTGCAGAGCAGAATCGCGATTTCCAACGCAAACAGCGCGAGTTCCAAGAAGACTTGAACGGCCGCCGCAACGAAGAGTTGCAACAGGTGCTGGACAAAGCCAACAAGGCAGTTAAGCAGGTGGCTGAAGCCGAGAAATACGATCTGGTGATACAGGAAGTGGTGTACAGCAATGCGCGCCATGACATCACCGAAAAGGTTCTCAAGATTCTCAATTCCGGCGCCAAGTAAGCCTTGGATCGCCGCATGCGGGGGGAAGGCATGGACCTCGCTTCCATGGTGCGGGTGTTGGGTGGTGAACTGCATGGTGATGCAGCATTTGTCATCACGGGGCTGGCTCCGCTGGAAACGGCCACTGCCCGAGACCTTAGCTTCCTGAGTAATCCCAAATACCAGCAACAACTTGCGGCTTCTCGCGCTGCTTGTGTCATTGTTGCCCCCGCCATGCGCGACATGGCATTGGCCCGTGGCGCATGTATTGTCACAGCCAACCCCTACCTTTACTTCGCCAAAGTCACCCAGTTGTGGAAGCAGCAGCGGGATTTGGCGACACGCGCCAAATCTGGCGACTTGACCCCTTTGGTGCATCCCAGCGCTGTTGTGGATTCCACCGCAGTGGTGGATGTGACTGCCCGGATTGGCCCACTGTGTGTGGTGGAGGCGGGTGCCCGAATTGGCGCACATACGGTGCTCAAGTCACGTGTGACGGTGGGCGAAGATTGCGTCGTGGGCGACCGTTGCCTCCTGCATGCCGGAGTAGTGGTTGGCGCAGATGGTTTCGGTTTTGCTCCCGACGGTGACCGTTGGGAAAAGATTGAACAACTCGGTGCGGTGCGCATTGGCGATGATGTGGAGATTGGCGCCAACACCTGTATTGACCGCGGCGCTCTGCAGGACACCGTGATTGAAAACGGTGTGAAGTTGGACAACCTGATTCAAATTGGCCACAACGTTCGTATCGGCGCAAATACCGCCATGGCTGGTTGTGTCGGAGTCGCAGGCTCTGCCACCATTGGGCCGAATTGCACCATTGGTGGTGGCGCCATTGTTTTGGGGCATTTGACCTTGGGCGCTAATGTGCATATTTCGGCGGCCACAGTGGTCAGCAAATCGATTTTGAAGCCCGGTCACTATACCGGCATGTTCCCGATTGACGAGAACGCCTCGTGGGAGCGCAATGCCGCAACGCTGAAGCAGTTGCACGGCCTGCGCGACCGTATCAAAACCTTGGAAAAAGAGTTACAAAAATCATGATGGACATCCATAAAATTCTCAAGCAGCTGCCACACCGTTACCCCTTCCTTCTGGTGGACCGGGTGTTGGAGCTGGACAAGGGCAAGACGATCAAGGCGCTCAAGAACGTCACCATCAATGAGCCTTTTTTTGAAGGCCACTTCCCACACCGTCCCGTCATGCCGGGCGTGCTGATGCTGGAAGCGCTGGCCCAGGCGGCGGCACTGCTGGCCTTTGACGCGCTGGATACCTCGCCCAACGACCAGATGGTGTACTACTTTGCCGGCATTGACGGCGCGCGCTTCAAGCGCCCAGTGGAGCCGGGGGATCAACTGATCCTGAACGTGGAGTTGCTGCGCATGAAAGCTGGCATTTTCAAGTTCAAGACCAGTGCGACCGTGGGTGAGGATTTGGCCTGCGAAGCCGAACTCACGTGCGCGATGCGCGCGATTGCGTAAGAGGTTCGCGTGTCTGCTATCCACGCTACCGCCATCATTGACCCCAAGGCCGAGCTCGACAGCTCGGTCACTGTCGGCCCCTACACCGTTATAGGTCCGGATGTGCGCATTGGTGCGGGCACTACCGTGGGGCCGCACTGCGTGATCGAAGGCCATACCACTATTGGCCAGGACAACCGCATCTTCCAGTTCAACTCGCTGGGTGCGATTCCGCAAGACAAGAAATACGCGGGGGAGCCCTGCGAGCTGATCATCGGTGACCGAAACACCATTCGCGAGTTTTGTACCTTCAACATTGGTTCGCCGGGTGATGTTGGCAAGACGGTGCTGGGCAATGACAACTGGATCATGGCTTACGTGCACTTGGCGCACGACTGCCTGGTGGGAAACAACGTGATTTTTGCCAACAACTCGCAGCTGGCCGGCCATGTACATGTGGGCGACTGGGTGATCCTTGGGGGCTTTACTGTGGTGCACCAGTTTGTGCGTCTGGGCGCTCACAGCATGACAGCCATGTGCTCGTTGCTCTTTGCGGACCTGCCCCCGTTTGTCATGTGCCAAGGACAGCCTGCCGCGGCCCGCTCCATGAACTTCGAAGGCTTGCGTCGCCGCGGCTTCTCGCCAGAGCGTATTTCGGGTGTCAAGGCCATGCACAAAGCGCTGTACCGTGACGACCTGACGCTGGAGCAGGCCAAGCAACGTATTGCCGAGTTGGAAGCTGCGCATCCTGAGACAGCGCCGGATGTGGCCATGATGAACGGCTTCCTGGGCGCAGTGTCCGCCCAGCGCGGTATCGTTCGCTAGTCATCCAGCGCACCGCATCGTTATGAATCCGTCGCACGCCCCCGCTGGCGCCCCCACGGTGGCCATGGTGGCGGGGGAAGCCTCTGGCGATTTGCTGGCTGGCCTGTTACTGGGGGGTGTACGCCAGCGTTGGCCCCATGCCATCGCGCACGGCATTGGCGGTCCGCACATGGCCAAGCAAGGCTTTGAGGCTTGGTGGCCGCACCACAAGCTGGCCGTGCATGGCTTTAGCTGGGAGTTGTTGAAGCGCTACCGCGAGATCGTGGGCATCCGTCGACAGCTTGGCGACCGGTTACTGGATCACACGCCTGATGTGTTCATCGGCGTGGATGCGCCCGACTTCAACCTCGATCTGGAGGCACGGCTCAAAGGGCATGGTGTCAAGACCGTGCATTTTGTGTGCCCCTCCATTTGGGCTTGGCGGCCTGAGCGTGTAGAGAAAATTCGCCGCAGTACCGACCATGTCCTGTGCATTTTTCCCTTCGAGCCAGAGCTGCTGGCCGCTCACGGTATTGCAGCGACCTACGTGGGCCACCCTATTGCGAATGTCATCCCCATGGAGCCTGACAAGACTGCGGCTCGCCGCAGCTTGGGCCTGACAGACGATGACGCGGTGGTAGCCATTCTGCCGGGAAGCCGCCAATCCGAAATTCGGCACTTGGCTTTGCGCTTCTTTCGGGCTGCAGCACTCATTCAGTCTGCGCGACCAGCTACCAAATTCATAGTACCTTGCGTACCCGGCCTGTTGCCAGAGATCCAAGCCTTGGCGCACAAGAGTGGCATGCAGGGCCGCTTGCAGTTGCTCAGCGGGCAGTCCCACACCGCGCTTGCTGCCTGCGATGTCACGCTGATTGCCAGTGGCACGGCCACGCTGGAAGCTGCGTTGTTCAAGCGCCCCATGGTCATCGCTTACCACATGGCTTGGATGTCCTGGCAGATCATGCGGCGCAAGCGCCTGCAGCCTTGGGTGGGCCTGCCCAACATCCTCTGCCAGCGTTTTGTGGTGCCTGAGCTGCTGCAAGATGCGGCAACGCCCGAGGCCTTGGCGCGCGAAATGCTGGTTTGGCTGGACGCATGCACCTCTGATCCTGAGAAAATAACGGCTTTGCACACCACTTTCACCACGCTGCATGCCACGCTGCAGCGCGACACCGCCTCTCTTGCCGCCGATGCCCTCGAAAAAGTCCTCCAAGCCTGAGCCTGCCCAGCAGGTTGCCTTTGCCTGGGACCTGCCCGGGCTGATCGCCGGAGTGGACGAAGCCGGTCGCGGCCCGCTAGCCGGACCTGTGGTGGCCGCAGCTGTGATTCTGGACGACCTGAACCCGATTGCAGGCCTCAACGATTCCAAGAAGCTGACCGCCTTGCGGCGTGAAAAGCTCTTCGATGAAATTCGCGCCAAGGCGCTGTGCTGCTCGATTGCGCAGGCCAGTGTGGAGGAAATCGACGAGATCAATATCTTGCAGGCCACGATGCTGGCCATGCGCCGCGCGGTGGAGGGGCTGCGCCTGAAGCCCGCCAAGGTGCTGGTAGACGGCAACCGCCTGCCGGTGCTGGACGTTCTGGCTGAGGCCATTGTGCGTGGCGACGCCACGGTGCCCGCCATCTCCGCTGCGTCCATCCTGGCCAAGGTTACGCGCGACCGCTGGTGCGCCACGCTGGACCAACAATATCCTCAGTACGGCTTTGCCGGCCACAAAGGCTACGGCACGGCCGAACACCTGGCCGCACTTCAGGCCCATGGTGCTTGCCCTGAGCACCGGAAAACCTTTGCTCCGGTGACCCAGGTGTTGCAGGCCCAACGATGAGCGCGCCCATCGTGATCAGCTCCCGCGAGAATGCGCTGCTCAAGGAGCTGCGCAAGTTGAGCACCGACAACACGGCCTACCGCAAGGCCGGGCGCTTCTGGATTGAAGGTGATCACCTGTGCAGTGCCGCGCTGGCGCGTGGCGTGGTGCCGGCGGTGTTGGTGGTTTCTGAGTCTTTTATGCCTCTAGCGCCCGTGGAATATGCGCGAGCAGCTATCAAAATAGTAGTGATCCCGGATGCCTTGTTTCGGGAAATTAGCGGGCTGGAGTCGCCTGCCAAGGTTGGATTCCTGGTCGACTTGCCGGCGGCAGTAGACATCGAGCCCTTGGCTGCTACCGTGATACTGGACCGGGTGCAAGATGCCGGCAATGTGGGTTCTATTCTCCGTAGCGCCGGGGCTTTCGGTTTCCGTCAGGTGCTGGCGCTCAAAGGGTCTGCTGCACTTTGGAGCCCCAAGGTATTGCGGGCGGGCATGGGGGCGCACTTCGGCCTTCGCTTGGTTGAGGGGCTGGAGCTACAAGACCTGGATGCCTTGAAGGTGCCCTTGGTGGTCACCAGTTCCCACCAAGGTGATCTGGTGCAAAAGCTGGACTTGCCTCACCCGTGTGCGTGGGCTATGGGGCACGAAGGGCAGGGCGTATCTGAGGCGCTGATGGCAAAAGCCACAGTATTCGCTCGCATAGGTCAGCCGGGGGGGGAGGAGTCCCTCAATGTGGCCGCTGCGGCAGCCATTTGCTTGCACGCGAGCAGTTTGAAGCTTGCCTGAAACTGAATTCGCGTTTGCCCTCGGTTATACTCAGAGGCTTTCCAGAAAACAGCCGTCCCAAGCGCACCTCTGCACATTCCCTCGTAAAAAGCATCCGCCAGGGGTTACCTCCCGCGCGGCACCCGCCAAGAGCCTGTCTTGAGCGCGTTTGGGCGTACCCGTAAAACATTCGGAGAAACCAGTGCTTTTGTCTCTCAAGGGAACCACCCCACCCGCCATCCTGGCGCTCGCAGACGGCACGGTCTACATTGGCAATTCCATTGGAGCCGCAGGCTCCACCGTCGGTGAAGTCGTGTTCAACACCTCCATGACCGGCTACCAGGAGATCCTCACAGATCCCAGCTATTGCCAGCAGATCGTCACGCTCACCTACCCCCACATTGGCAACTACGGCATCAGCCCAGAGGACGTGGAGTCCCACAAGGTGTTTGCCGCCGGTCTGATCATCAAGGACCTGCCGCTGGTGGCCAGCAACTTCCGCAGCACCCAGACGCTGACCGAATACTTGGTTGCTGAAGGCACCGTGGCCATTGCCAACCTGGATACCCGCCAACTGACCCGCCAGCTGCGCACCCAGGGCGCGCAGAACGGTTGCATCTTGGCACTGGCGCGAGGTGAGTCCGTCACCAAGGACGCCATCGACAAGGCCGTGGCCGCCGCCAAGGGCGCGCCCAGCATGGCCGGCCTGGACCTCGCCAAAGTGGTGTCCAGCAAGGCCAACTACAGCTGGACGGAAGCCGAGTGGACACTAGGCCAAGGCTACGGCCAGCAAACTGCACCCAAGTTCCACGTGGTCGCGTATGACTTTGGCGTGAAGAAAAACATCCTGCGCATGTTGGCGGAGCGGGGCTGCAAAGTCACCGTAGTGCCTGCGCAGACTTCGGCCGCCGACGTCCTCAAGCACCAACCCGATGGCGTGTTCCTGTCCAATGGCCCCGGCGACCCTGAGCCCTGCGATTACGCGATTGCTGCGGCCAAGGAACTGATCGAAACCGGCACCCCCACATTCGGCATCTGCCTGGGCCACCAGATCATGGCGCTGGCCAGTGGTGCCAAGACCTTCAAGATGAAGTTCGGCCACCACGGTGCCAACCACCCCGTCAAAGACCTGGACAGCGGCCGCGTCTCCATCACCAGCCAGAACCACGGTTTTGCGGTGGACGAGAAGAGCCTTCCCGCCAACCTGCGCCCCACGCACATCAGCCTGTTTGACAACACGCTGCAGGGCCTGGAGCGTACCGACAAGCCAGCCTTCTGCTTCCAGGGCCACCCCGAAGCATCGCCTGGCCCGCACGACATCGGATACCTGTTCGACCGTTTCATCGGTCTGATGGAAAAGAAGGCAGGGTAAGCCGCCATGAGCTTCTACGGTGTCACCGACCTCTGGACCTATGTGATTGGCGCCATCGGCATCATCTTGCTGCCCGGCCCCAACTCGCTGTATGTCCTGTCGGTGGCCACCGTGCGGGGCGTCAAGGCGGGCTACCAAGGGGCGTGCGGCGTGTTTGTGGGCGACACCATTTTGCTGTTGCTCACCGCGCTGGGCGCGGCCAGCCTGCTGCGTACCTATCCGCCATTGTTCATGGTGGTGAAGTACGCCGGGGCGGCCTACCTCACTTGGGTGGGTGTGAACCTGTTGATTGCCGCATTCAAGAAGTGGCGCAGTGCGGATGTGGCAGATCTGTCGGCGCAGACGGTGGTGGCTGAGGCGGCTGCCAATATGCAGCAACCTTTCAAGCGCGCGCTGGTCATCAGCCTGCTCAACCCCAAGGCTATTCTGTTCCTGCTCTCGTTCTTTGTGCAGTTCATCGACCCGAACTACGAGACACCTGCAATCCCCTTCCTGATCCTGGGCTCCATCATCATGGTGTTCAGCGCGCTGTACCTGTCTGCCCTGATCTTTGCCGGCGCCCGCCTGGCCCAGGGCTTTGGTCGCCGCAAGCGCCTGTCCGCCAGCCTGTCCAGCGCCGTTGGTGGCCTGTTCATGTGGTTTGGCGCCAAGCTGGCCACGGCCAGTCTGAATTAATTTGAAAAGTAAAGAGCACCCGAAATGCCAAAACGTACCGACATCAAAAGCATTCTCATCATCGGCGCCGGCCCCATCATCATCGGGCAGGCCTGCGAGTTCGACTACTCCGGCGTGCAAGCGTGCAAGGCCTTGCGCGAAGAGGGCTACAAGGTCATCCTGATCAACAGCAACCCCGCCACGATCATGACCGATCCGGCCACGGCCGATGTGACCTACATCGAGCCCATCACCTGGCAAACGGTCGAGAAGATCATCGCCAAGGAAAAGCCCCACGCGATTCTGCCCACCATGGGCGGCCAGACGGCGCTGAACTGCGCACTGGACCTGTGGCACCACGGTGTGCTGGACAAATACAAGGTCGAGCTGATTGGCGCCACACCCGAAGCCATCGACAAGGCTGAAGATCGCCTCAAGTTCAAGGATGCCATGACCAAAATCGGTCTGGGCTCGGCGCGTTCGGGCATCGCTCACAGCATGGACGAAGCATGGGCCGTACAAAAGACGGTCGGCTTCCCCACCGTCATCCGCCCCAGCTTTACGCTGGGCGGCACAGGCGGCGGCATTGCCTACAACGCCGAAGAGTTCGAGACCATCTGCAAACGCGGCCTGGAAGCATCGCCTACCAACGAGCTGCTGATTGAAGAGTCGCTCTTGGGTTGGAAAGAGTACGAAATGGAAGTGGTGCGCGACAAGGCTGACAACTGCATCATCGTCTGCTCCATCGAAAACCTGGACCCCATGGGCGTGCACACCGGTGACTCCATCACCGTGGCACCCGCACAGACCCTGACCGACAAGGAATACCAGATTTTGCGCAACGCCTCGCTGGCTGTGTTGCGCGAAATCGGTGTGGACACCGGTGGTTCGAACGTGCAGTTCTCGATCAACCCGAAGGACGGTCGCATGGTCGTTATCGAGATGAACCCGCGTGTGTCGCGTTCTTCCGCGCTGGCCTCCAAGGCCACCGGCTTCCCCATTGCCAAGGTCGCAGCCAAGCTGGCCGTGGGCTTCACGCTGGACGAGCTGCGCAACGACATCACGGGTGGTGCCACACCTGCGTCCTTCGAGCCTAGCATCGACTACGTGGTCACCAAGATCCCGCGTTTCGCGTTCGAGAAATTCCCTGCTGCCGACAGCCGCCTGACGACCCAGATGAAGTCGGTCGGCGAGGTGATGGCCATGGGCCGTACCTTCCAGGAATCCTTCCAGAAAGCCCTTCGCGGCCTGGAAGTGGGCGTGGATGGCATGAACGAGAAGACTCAGGACCGCGAAGTGCTGGAAAAAGAGCTGGGCGAGCCCGGCCCCGAGCGCATCTGGTACGTGGGTGATGCGTTTGCCCAAGGCATGAGCGTGGACGAAGTGTTTGCGCTGACCAAGATCGACCCCTGGTTCCTGGTGCAGATCGAGCAGATCGTGAAGCTGGAACTGGAAATCGAACGTCTGCCCCAGCCGGCCAGCGGCTCTGCGCTGGACAAGATCGATGCGCCCACCTTGCGCGCCTTGAAGCAAAAAGGCTTCTCGGACCGCCGCCTGGCGCGCCAGTTCAAAACTACCGACAAAGCTGTGCGCGAAAAGCGCCGTGCTCTGGGCGTGCGCCCGGTCTACAAGCGCGTGGACACCTGCGCAGCGGAGTTCGCCACGAACACCGCCTACATGTACTCCACCTACGAAGCCGAAGGCTCCGAGTGCGAAGCCGCGCCGACCGACAAGAAGAAAATCATGGTGTTGGGCGGTGGCCCCAACCGCATAGGCCAGGGCATCGAGTTTGACTACTGCTGCGTGCACGCCGCACTCGCCATGCGCGAAGACGGGTACGAGACCATCATGGTCAACTGCAACCCCGAAACCGTGTCTACCGACTACGACACATCCGATCGCCTGTACTTCGAACCGCTGACGCTGGAAGACGTGCTCGAAATCGTGGACAAGGAAAAGCCCGTCGGCGTCATTGTGCAATACGGTGGCCAGACGCCCTTGAAGTTGGCGTTGGACCTCGAAGCCAATGGCGTGCCCATCATCGGTACCACCCCCGACATGATTGACGCCGCCGAAGACCGCGAGCGCTTCCAGAAGCTGCTGCACGAACTGAAGCTGCGCCAGCCACCTAACGCTACAGCCCGTACCGAGCCCGAAGCGCTGGAGAAAGCGGCTGCCTTGGGTTACCCCTTGGTAGTGCGCCCGAGCTACGTGCTGGGCGGCCGCGCGATGGAAATCGTGCACGAGCAGCGCGACCTGGAGCGCTACATGCGCGAAGCCGTGAAGGTGAGCAACGACAGCCCCGTGCTGCTGGACCGCTTCCTGAACGACGCCATCGAGTGCGATGTGGACTGCATCCGTGACAGCTCCGGCGCTACCTTCATCGGCGGCGTGATGGAGCACATTGAACAAGCCGGCGTGCACAGCGGTGACTCCGCCTGCTCGCTGCCACCCTACAGCTTGCACGCAGACACCGTGGTCGAGATCAAGCGCCAGACCAAGGCCATGGCCGGTGCCCTGAATGTGGTGGGTCTCATGAACGTGCAATTCGCAATCCAGAACGTGGACGGCAAGGACGTTATCTACGTGCTGGAAGTGAACCCCCGCGCCAGCCGCACCGTGCCCTTCGTTTCCAAAGCCACGGGCATCCAGCTGGCCAAGGTGGCCGCACGCTGCATGGCGGGCCAGACGCTGGCCCAGCAGGGCATCACCGATGAGGTGACGCCGCCGTACTTCAGCGTCAAGGAGGCCGTGTTCCCCTTCGTGAAGTTCCCTGGCGTGGACACCATCCTCGGCCCCGAGATGAAGTCCACCGGCGAAGTCATGGGCGTGGGCAAGACCTTTGGCGAAGCCTTTGTGAAGTCGCAGCTGGGCGCGGGCGCCAAGCTGCCACGCGGCGGCAAGGCCTTTATCTCGGTCAAACAAACCGACAAGCCGCGCGCGGTAGAGGTGGCGCGCAGCCTAGCTGCCATGGGTTTTGAGATTGTGGCTACCAAGGGCACGGCTGCTGCCATCAACGCGGCGGGTGTTGCCTGCGGTGTGGTGAACAAGGTGGCCGAAGGCCGTCCGCACATCGTGGACATGATCAAGAACGAGGAAATCTCCATGGTGGTCAACACCGTGGAAGAGCGTCGCAACGCGATCGCGGATTCGCGCCAGATCCGTACGTCCGCATTGTTGGCTCGCGTGACGACCTACACCACCATCGCCGGCGCCGAAGCCGCGGTGCAAGGCATGAAGTACCTGGACAACCTGGGTGTCATCTCTGTGCAGGAAATGCATGCGGAACTTCAGGCTTGAAAGAGCTGTTTTAGCGCTCGGACGCCCCAAGCTAAAACGCTGCCTTTCTGTGGGGGCTGCGGCCCGCGCAGTGGCGGAGCTTGGGGGCCAATAACTTGGCATAATCTGGGTCAACTGCATAGGACAGTGCCGCGCGCAAGCGCCGCACTGTCCTTGTACTTTGAGGCCCCCAAAAACCTAGCTAGAGACACCATGGCAACCTATCCCATTACCAAGCGCGGCGCTGAGATGCTGAAGGCCGAGTTGCACAAGCTCAAGACCGTCGAGCGCCCCTCCGTGATTCAGGCCATTGCCGAAGCCCGCGCCCAGGGTGACCTGAGTGAAAACGCCGACTATGACGCTGCCAAGGAACGCCAAGGCTTTATCGAAGGCCGTATTCAGGAAGTGGAAGGCAAGCTGTCGGCAGCCCAAGTGATCGATCCGTCCACTATCCAGGCCGATGGTCGTGTGGTGTTTGGTGCCACCGTGGAACTGGAAGATGAAGACAGTGGCCAGCAGGTGAAATACCAGATCGTTGGTGAAGATGAGGCGGATTTGAAGCAAGGCCTCATCAACATCAGCAGCCCGATTGCCCGTGCCCTTATTGGCAAAGAAGTCGGTGATACCGCGGTCGTGCAGGCGCCCGGCGGTGAGCGCGCCTACGAGGTGGTGGCCGTCCATTACATCTGATGCGCCAACTTCCTGTCTGGTTGGCAGCCGCATGGGCCATGAGCCTGACGATGCTGGGCTTTATGGTGGTGCCCATGCTGTTTGTGCACCTGCCGACCCCGGCGATGGCCGGCCAGATGGCCGCCAAACTCTTCAGTGCCCAGACCTGGGTGTCGGTGGCCTGCGGTGCCATGCTCTTGATGGCTTTTAGGTCAAATCGCCTGTTGGTGCCCGTGGAATCTGCGCGGGCAGCTACACTTTTTGTAGTGGGTGGCGTGTTGCTTGCATTGCTGGTGGAGCTGGCGGTAGCACCCCGCATCGTGGCCCGCGAGAACCTCGCCTTGTGGCATCGCATAGGCAGTGCGATGTATTTTGGGCAGTGGGTGTGCGCGTTGGTGGTTTTCAAGAAGATGATTGCCGCGCGATAAAGACGGATTATTTTTAGCTAGGAAAAGATATGGACCTAGTTTCACGGCATTTGGTTTTGCATGGGAGCTTGGTGCTGCTGTTCGCTTTGTTGCTGGGGGCACCCTACGCCCGTGCAATCAAGCGGCATGCAGATGCACAGGTTGTTAATTCTTGGCGTGTGGCGCATCAGTCCCTGTCTATTGGTGCATTGCTCTTGTTGGGGCTTGCGCCAGTCTTGAATGCGATGCCGGTAGCGAATGGACTGAAGTGGGCGATAGCGGTCCCAATGATTGTTTCCGGATATGCCTTTTGTGTTGCTACACCCATGGCTGCAATAACCAAGGACCGGGGGCTATCGTCTGGCGCGAAAGGCTGGGCGCGGTGCGTTTATCTTGGCAATATATTGGGTGCAATGTCTTCGCTTATGGGCGCTGTCTTGCTTGTAGGTGCTGCTTTAGCTGCTTTTTAAAAAATAGCTAACGGACGTAAAGATAAAAGCCCGCAGCGGTGCGGGCTTCTTCAGCGGGATATGGGAGCAGCTTCAGGTCTGGCTGCGTTTCTTGACGCTGGTCTTTGGCTTGGGCTTGGCGCGTTTGATGTTGCCGCCGGGGGTGAGGCGCTGGTTGCCCAGCACACGCAGAGTTTTGACCTCGGGGCGGGTGCCGGGGCGGCCAAACTTCAACACCTTGAAGTCACGCGGGCCGGGTTTGCGGTCTTCGTCAATGGCTTTTTCCTTCTCCGGCTGCGGGCGCCACAGCACCAGCAGTTTGCCGATGTGCTGTATAGGCGCTGCATGGAGTTCGTCCGCCAGGGTCTTGAACATCTCTTCACGTGCGGCGCGGTCATCGGAGAACACACGCACTTTGATCAGGCCATGGGCGTTAAGCGCCGCATCGATTTCTTTTTTGACGTTGGCCGTCAGGCCATCGCCGCCCACCATGACCACGGGGTCCAGGTGGTGGGCGTCAGCGCGGTGATCCTTGCGCTGAGCGGGAGTTAGTTGTATTTGAGGCATGTGGGTATTATCGACGCAATGAATACGCAGAGCAAAAGTAGCAAGCCGGACAACAAGGCCGGCAACAAAAAGGTCAACAAAGCCTGGTTGCATGACCACATCAATGACCCCTATGTGAAGCTGGCCAACAAAGAGGGTTACCGGGCCCGCGCGGCCTACAAACTCAAGGAAATTGACGAAACCCTGCACTTGGTCAAACCCGGCCAACTGGTGGTGGATTTGGGGTGCACGCCTGGGGCCTGGAGCCAGTACCTGCGTCGCCGCATGTCGCCCAATGGTGCCGCCGTGGGAGAGATGAATGGGACCATCATCGGTTTGGATATGTTGCCCATGGAGCCAATTGAGGGGGTGAACTTTATCCAGGGAGACTTTCGCGAGGCCGACACCCTGGCCTTGCTAGAGACAGCCTTGGGGGGCAAACAGGCGGATTTGGTGGTGTCAGACATGGCGCCCAACCTGTCGGGTATTTCGTCAGCAGATGCGGCGCGCATTGAATACCTGGTGGAGTTGGCGATTGAATTTGCCCAGAACCACATGAAGCCCCAGGGTGCGCTGGTGGCCAAGGTGTTCCATGGCGGCAGTTACAACGATGTGGTGCAGCGTTTCAAGGCGGCGTTTGTCACGGTCAAACCCTTCAAGCCCAAGGCCTCGCGCGACCGCTCGTCTGAAACCTTTCTGGTTGGCATGGGCCTCAAGCCCGTCTGACAATCTGCCCGTCAATTCCCATGCTGTTTCTGAGGCCGTCCAGTCCGAAATAACAGCTTTCATGGCTTGAAACGCCTAAAATGGGTCCCAAGTACGCAAGGTTCGTTTACTTGCGCCAGTATTGGAGCTTCGCTTGAATAATCAGTGGTTTTCTAAAATTGCAGTGTGGTTGGTGGTGGCCTTGGTGCTGTTCACCGTGTTCAAGCAATTTGACACGCGCGCTGCGGCCTCGGGCACGGTTGGTTATTCCGACTTCCTGGAGCAGGTACGCAACAACCAAATCAAGAGTGTCCTGATCCAAGAGGGGCAGGGCGGTACCGAAATTTTGGCCGTCACCTCGGATGACCGCAAGGTGCGTACCACTGCCACCTACCTGGATCGTGGCCTGGTGGGTGACCTGATCGCCAACAACGTCAAATTCGACGTCAAACCCCGTGAAGAAGGCTCCCTACTGATGACCCTGCTGGTCAGCTGGGGGCCCATGCTGCTGCTGATTGGCGTGTGGGTGTACTTCATGCGCCAGATGCAAGGCGGCGGCAAGGGCGGAGCGTTCAGTTTCGGCAAGAGCAAAGCCCGCCTGCTGGACGAAAACACCAACACCGTGACCTTTGCCGATGTGGCCGGTTGCGACGAGGCCAAGGAAGAAGTGAAGGAAGTTGTCGACTTCCTCAAAGACCCTAGCAAGTTCCAGAAACTCGGTGGTCGTATTCCACGTGGCCTGCTGCTGGTCGGCCCTCCCGGTACCGGCAAGACCTTGTTGGCCAAATCCATTGCAGGCGAAGCCAAGGTGCCATTTTTCAGCATCTCGGGTTCTGACTTTGTGGAAATGTTTGTTGGCGTGGGTGCGTCCCGCGTGCGCGACATGTTCGAGAACGCCAAGAAGAATGCTCCCTGCATCATCTTCATCGATGAAATCGACGCCGTGGGCCGCCAGCGTGGCGCTGGCTTGGGCGGTGGCAACGACGAGCGTGAACAAACCCTCAACCAGATGCTGGTCGAGATGGACGGCTTCGAGACCAATGTCGGTGTGATCGTGGTGGCTGCCACCAACCGCCCTGACATTCTGGACGCCGCCTTGCTGCGCCCCGGTCGTTTTGACCGCCAGGTCTATGTCACGCTGCCCGACATCCGTGGCCGTGAGCAGATTTTGAATGTGCACATGCGCAAGGTGCCTTTGGGCCAAGATGTGAGCGCCCTGACGATTGCCCGCGGTACGCCCGGCATGAGTGGTGCCGACCTTGCCAACCTGTGCAACGAAGCCGCCCTCATGGCTGCGCGCCGCAATGCACGTCTGGTGGAAATGCAGGACTTCGAGAAAGCCAAGGACAAGATCCTGATGGGCCCCGAGCGCAAGAGCATGGTCATGCCCGAGGAAGAGCGCAAGAACACGGCGTACCACGAGTCTGGCCACGCACTCATCGGCAAGCTGCTGCCCAAGTGTGACCCGGTGCACAAGGTCACCATCATTCCCCGTGGCCGTGCCTTGGGCGTGACCATGAGCCTGCCCGCACAAGACCGCTACAGCTATGACAGCGAATTCATGCTGAACCAGATCAGCATGTTGTTTGGTGGCCGTATTGCCGAAGAAGTGTTCATGAACCAGATGACCACCGGCGCCAGCAACGATTTTGAGCGTGCCACCTCCATTGCCCGCGACATGGTGACCCGTTACGGCATGACTGACGCCTTGGGCCCCATGGTGTATGCCGAGAATGAAGGCGAAGTGTTCTTGGGCCGCAGCGTGACCAAGACCACCAGCATGAGCGAACAAACCATGCAGAAGGTGGACTCAGAAGTGCGCCGCATCATCGATCAGCAGTACGCCCTGGCGCGCAAGCTGATCGAAGAAAACAGCGACAAGATGCACGCCATGGCCAAGGCCTTGCTGGATTGGGAAACCATTGATGGAGAGCAGCTCGACGACATCATGGCCGGCCGTGAACCCCGTCCGCCCAAAGACTGGACACCCCGCACGCCCAACAACGGCGGCGGAGGCAGCGGTGGCTCCCCAGCCGTGGCTGCGGACCCCGCACCCACTGCCGCCTGATACCAGGCTGCGCTGACATCCACAGGGCCTTCGGGCCCTGTGTTCGTTTTAGGGTCTCCACCTCCCAAGGTGCCCCTTCGGCAACACCGATAATCGTGCCCATGCACTGGCAAACCTCCCGTTTCGACATCGATCTCCGCACCCCCAAGGTGATGGGCATCGTCAATGTCACGCCCGACTCGTTTTCGGATGGCGGGCAGTATGCCGCGCGCGATTCGGCCCAAGCGCATTGCGAGCGCCTTCTCAAGGATGGTGCCGATATTCTGGACATCGGTGGCGAGTCCACCCGACCTGGTGCGCCGCCGGTCACGCTGGAAGAGGAACTGGCGCGCGTGCTGCCGGTCATTCGCCATGCGGTGACCTTGGGGGTGCCGGTGTCGGTGGACACCTACAAGCCGGCCGTCATGCAGGCCGCGTTGGACCTGGGCGCCGACATCGTCAACGATGTGTGGGCCCTGCGCTGGCGCGACGGGCTGGGCGGCCCCACGGGCGAGTCCGTGGTGGCGGGTCACCCACGCTGCGGTGTTTGCCTGATGCACATGCACCGCGACCCGCAGACCATGCAGGTAGCGCCGATGGAGGGCGACGTGGTGCCGCAGGTGCTATCATTTTTGGAGCTGCTTGCGCAGCATTTACGAGGGCTGGGCGTCGATTCTCCTCGTATTTGCCTGGATCCTGGCATTGGTTTTGGCAAGACGGTGGCACAGAATTTTTCGCTGTTGGCACGCCAAGCCCAGGCTGTGCCCGAAGGCTACCCAGTGCTCGCGGGCTGGTCGCGCAAATCATCGCTGGCGGCCGTAACCCAAACCTCATTGAGCAACGCGGCCAGCATGGACGTGGACCAGCGCCGTGCGCCCAGTATCACAGCAGCGGTGCTGGCCGTGCAAAACGGTGCGAACGTGGTGCGGGTGCACGATGTGCGCGACACCGTGAGCGCACTGAAAGTGTTGGCCGCCATGCAAGGGCAAGAGCCCCCACGCTCCGTCGCTGCGCGGGTCGCTTCCCCACTACCGAAGGGGGCGCTACGCACCGGGGGCGCGTTTTAGCTTGGGGCGGCCCGGCGCTAAAACCTGCCCAAAAAAACAAACACAAACAACACAAGGACATTCAATGGGACGACAGTATTTCGGCACCGACGGCATTCGCGGCACGGTGGGGCAGGCCCCCATCACCCCCGACTTTGTACTGCGCTTGGCGCACGCCGTGGGCCACGTGCTCAAGGAAACCGAGGCGCGCCCCACGGTGCTGATCGGCAAAGACACCCGCATCTCGGGCTACATGCTGGAGAGCGCGCTGGAGAGCGGCTTCAACTCTGCAGGCGTGGATGTGGTGCTGCTGGGCCCGCTGCCCACACCGGGCGTGGCCTACCTCACACGCGCGCAGCGTGCTTCGTTGGGCGTGGTCATCAGCGCCAGTCACAACCCCTTTGCGGACAACGGCATCAAGTTCTTCAGCGCCAAAGGCAGCAAGCTGCCTGACGCCTGGGAGCTGGCGGTGGAGGCCGAGCTGCAAAAGCCGCCCGTGTGGGTGGACTCGGCCAGCCTGGGCAAGAGCCGTCGTTTGGACGACGCGGCAGGCCGGTATATCGAGTTCTGCAAGAGTACCTTTGCCAATGATCTGACCCTCAAGGGCCTGAAGATCGTGGTGGACGCGGCGCACGGCGCGGCGTACCACATCGCACCCAAGGTGTTCCACGAGCTGGGCGCTGAAGTCATCGCCATTGGCTGCTCGCCCGATGGCCTGAACATCAACAAGGGCGTGGGCGCCACCCACCCTGAGGCCCTGGTCGCGGCCGTGAAAGAGCACAAAGCCGACTTTGGTGTGGCGCTGGACGGTGATGCCGACCGCCTGCAGCTGGTGGATGCCGAAGGCCGCCTCTACAACGGCGATGAGCTGCTGTACCTGATGGCCGACGACCGCCTGGGCCGCGACGAGCATGTGCCCGGTGTGGTGGGCACGCTCATGACCAATATGGCGGTGGAAGTGGCGCTCAAGGCCCGTGGCGTGCAGTTTGTGCGCGCCAAGGTGGGCGACCGGTATGTGCTCGAAGAGCTGGAAAAGCACCAATGGATTTTGGGTGGCGAAGGCTCGGGCCACCTGCTGGCGCTGGACAAGCACACCACGGGTGATGGCCTGGTGTCGGCCTTGCAAGTATTGCAAGCCTGCGTGCGCAGTGGCAAGACGCTGGCCCAGCTGCTGCAGGGGGTGACGCTGTTCCCGCAGACCCTGATCAATGTGCGCCTGACGCCCGGCCAGGACTGGAAGAGCAACGCCCGCATGGCCGAAGAAACCAAAGCTGCGGAGGCTGCGCTGGGCGACGCCGGCCGCGTGCTCATCCGCGCCAGCGGTACCGAGCCGCTGGTGCGCGTGATGGTGGAGGCGCGCGATGCCGCACAAGCCCAAAGCTGCGCCCAGCGCATTGCAGACACCCTGAAAGCCTGAACCCATGACAAATGCGATCCGCGCAGTCCGTGCCGACTACGCCAACCCCGTGCATGCAGCGGCCTTGGTGATGCTGCTCGATGCTTACGCCAGTGACCCCATGGGCGGTGGCGAAGGCCTGAGCGACTTTGCCAAAGCCCAGCTCGTGCCTTCGCTGGCCGCGCGCCCGCAAGCCTTTAGCGTGTTGGCCTTTGCGTCCGAAGACGACAGCGTGCCCGTGGGCCTGATCAACTGCATCGAAGGTTTTTCTACCTTCGCCTGCAAGCCGCTGGTGAACGTGCACGACGTGGCGGTGCTGCCCGGCTACCGTGGTCAGCGCATTGGCGAGAAGATGCTGGCGCTGGTGGAGCAGATCGCCATTGAGCGTGGCGCCTGCAAGCTCACACTGGAAGTGCTGTCGGGCAACGGCGGCGCCGTCAAGCTGTATGAGCGCGTGGGCTTTGCCTATTACGAGCTGGACCCGGCCATGGGGCAGGCCGGGTTTATGCAGAAGTGGTTGGCTTAGTCGCGAGTCAGCGCCGCAGCGATACACGAGGGGCTAGTCTGTAGGAGTGAGACTGGTTTGGGCCAGGTGCTGACGGTCGCCAATGACTGCTGTCTGTCGGCCTACCTTCTCGCCTTGGCCCAGGGCATCCATGACGCGTTTTGACCCACTGCCTTCACGCTATAGTCCGGTCGTAGATCTCGCCCGTACGTTTTTCTTAAAAAACATGGGCTGCACAGCTTTGGAGGCACACCGGGTTTCATGGAAAATTTATACCTGCATATTTGCACAGCCTGCGTGCCGCAGAGTCAATGCACATGCGGGTTTCGCATTTTTTCCAAAAAGTCTGTATCGTCAAGCTCCGGATGTATCAACCGAGTTTTGCCGTCTACATTAC
>NZ_JAXHOL010000027.1:0-14118 GCF_034519335.1 Rhodoferax sp. | reverse complement strand
TGCGGGCGCATGGGGAGTGAAAAGAGCTCGATCACCTACCCGCATGATGCAGGCTTCGGCGCTTGCGCTTGTATCCCCCAACCGAGGCTGCACCAACCGATCCCACCACCGCAGTAACTGCCCTCAGGCTTGCATGCCGTAAAACCTGAAATCCATCTCCGGCTTCTGGCCATGGATCAGCTCGGCAATGGCCTTGCCCGAGCCCGCACCGTGTGTCCAGCCCAAGGTGCCATGCCCTGCGTTGACCCATAGCCCGCGCACCGGGGTTTGGCCGATGAAGGGGATGTTGGTGGGAGTAGCGGGGCGCAGGCCGGTCCAGTAGTTGGGCTGGCCGCCCTGTTCTTCGGTGCGGGTGTCACAGACGCCGGGCAGCACTTCTTCAATGCGACGCGACAGCATGTGGCAGCGGGCTTGGGCTACCGGGGAGTCGAGCGATAAATCGAACCCGCCGACTTCGATGGTGCCTGCCACGCGCAGTTCATCGCCCAAGCGGCTGATGGCGATTTTCTTGGCATCGTCGATGGTGGAGACGAAGGGCGCCATTTCCGGCTTCAGGATTTTGAAGGTAGCGCTGTAGCCCTTGCCGGGGTAAATCGGCAGGTCTACACCCACCGTGCGCAACAGCGGTGCGGTGTAGGAACCCGCGGCCACCACGATGTGGTCGGCCTGAAGGGTTCGCAGCGAGCCTGCAACGTTTTCCCCCTTGGGGCCCGCAGACAGTGCGCGGACAGCTACAGATTTGATAGTGCCCAGGCTCAAATTCAGGCCGTCCACGCTGTGTTCGTACAAAAATTCCGCACCGCGTGCGATACACCGCTTGGCCAGCTCTTGGGTGAAAACGCGGCAATCGCCCGACTCGTCGCTGGGGGTGATGGTGCCGCCCACGATCTGGTGGGCAAACTGTTTGAAAGCGGGCTCAATCTTGAGCAGCTCATCTTTGCTGATGACCTGGCGGTTGACGCCGTATTTGCGCATGAGCGCGGCTGCTTCACCTGCGGTATCAAACGATTTTTGGTCGCAGTAGTAGTGGGCAATGCCACGTTCCAGACGGTTGTATTCGATGCCGGTGGTGGCCACCACGTCTTTGAGGGCCGCATGGCTGTAAGCCCCCAGGGCGACGAGCTGTTGCACATTGCGCTCAAAGGCGGTGTCGTTGCAGTTGGCCAGGAACTTCAGGCCCCAGGTGTACTGGTGCAGGCCGGCGCCAAACGGGTTTTGCGGGCGGAACAGCAGCGGGGCTTCTTTGCTCAGCATCCACTTCAGCGCCTTGAGCGGGGCTTCCTTGTTGGCCCAGGGCTCGCAGTAGCTCACCGAAATTTGCGCGCCATTGGCAAAACTGGTTTCCATGGCGGCATCAGGCTGGCGCTCCACCACGGTCACTTCGTGGCCGAGCTCCAGCAACTGCCAGGCGGTGCAAATGCCGATGGTGCCGGCGCCGAGAACAATGATTTTCATGCTGCCAGTGTCGTCCAAGCCCCTGTCTTGCAAAAGCGAAATGAAAGCGTTTGCGAAAACATTAGCAGCGCTAATAATGTGGGCCATGCGAACATTCGATACCGACGCCCTGGAATGCCTGGCTGCCATCGTGGAAGAAGGGGGCTTTGAGCGCGCAGCCGTGCGCCTGTCCATTACCCAGTCCGCCGTCTCGCAGCGCCTGCGCGCACTGGAGGCGCAGGTGGGCACCGTTTTGCTGGTGCGCAGCCGTCCGGTGAAGGCCACCACAGCGGGGCGCCTGCTGATCAAACATGCCATGCAGATGCGCCTGCTGCGCGCCGACCTGGAGAGCGATTTGCTGGAGCTGGCGCCCAGCACCGGGGCCTCGCGCGAAGACGAACGCATCTCGATTGCGGTAAACGCCGACAGCATTGCCACCTGGGCACTTTCTGCGCTGGACCCGCTGGTGCACGCCGGGCTGCCGCTGGAAATCATCACTGACGACCAGGATTTCACCCATGAATGGCTGCGCGAAGGCCAGGTGCTGGGCTGTGTGACCACGCTCAAGCAAGCGCTGCGCGGCTGCAAGGTGCTGCCGCTGGGCGCCATGCACTATGTGGCCGTGGTGAGCAAAGACTATGCGCAGACGCACTGCCCGCAGGGCCTCACGCCGCACAACTTTCGCAGCATCCCGTTTGTGGCCTTCAACCGCAAGGACGATTTGCCGTCCGAGTTTGTGGGCCGGGCGCTGAACCTGCGTCGCGTGTCCGTGAGCCAGCGTTTTGTCCCGAGCTCCGAGGGCATGGTGCGCGCAGTGCTGGCCGGTTGGGGCGCCAGTGTGGTGCCCGAGCTGCTGGTGCGCGGGCTCATTAACGAGGGGCAACTGGTGAATGTGGTGCCCACGGTGACCCTGCCGGTGAACCTGTATTGGCACTGTTGGAACCTGAACTCCGAAGTGATTGACCGCCTCACGGCAGCCCTGTCGCAGGCAGCAGAGCGCATTTTGGTAGCCAAGACTGCTTAGTCACAAATTGGGCGTTGCATCCGCAATTTGACGACCGGGAATAGAATGGCCAGTATGACCACTGTTGCGCCCGCCAAGATTTCCTTCAAACAGCAAATGTTGCAGGCGCGTGAAGACGCCATCATCCGCGCGGTGAACCTGCTTCTGGCCGAAAAAGGCTTTGAGGCGATGACCGTGGACGAAGTGGCCGCGCAGGTGGGGATTGCCAAGGCCAGCTTGTACAAACACTTTCCCAGCAAGGAAGACCTGGGGGCTGCCGCCATGGCGCACCTGATGGCCCAGGCGCAAGCCTTTCTGGACACCTTGTCAGAGGACCAAGCCCCTTTGGACAAGCTGCGGGCCGTAGTGCGCTGGACCATGGGCCTGAAGCTGGGGGGCGAAATGCCTTCGTTGCCCAGCCAGAACTCCACGTTGCGCGCCACCCTCATGGGCCACAAGGCTTACATGGATGGCCTGATGGATGTGAGCGACCGTCTGGGGGAATGGATTGTGGAGGCCCAGGCACAATGCCTGATCAATCCCAAGCTGCCGGCCATTGCCGTGCTCTACACCCTGTACGCACGCGCTTGTGACCCGGTGCTGGAGTTCCTCAAGATGGGTGGATTGCAGACCGACGAGGAAATCATCGAGTTGGTTTTGACGACCTGTTTTGAGGGGCTAAACGCGCGCTAGACCATGTGGATATTGCGCGAGCAGCTCCTGAATTGGTAGCAATTTAGCCCAGCAACTCAAACCGCCACTCCACCTGCTGCCGCAGGGTTTGGCCGGTGCTGAGCACCTGCAGGCCCGGCTGGCCTTCCGCGTGGAAGGCGTCGATCGGGTGGGTCACCGGCTCAAAACAAAAGTGCACGCCCTGCGGCGGGCGGTACAGCAGACAAAACCCGTCATTTTTTCCACGCGCCACCACAGCGGGGTCGCGCATGTGCAGGCGCAGGCCGTGTTCGGGCCAGTCGATGTGGGACTCGCCACTCCAGCCGGTGTAGGCGTTGTCGATCAGGCTGCCGCTCACGCCCATGCCTTGGCGTGGGTCCCAGCTGGGCGGAAAGTCGGAGGTGTGGGCGGTGGGCATGGGGTCGGCCCCGCTCAGCCACACACCCTGCACCGCTGCATGCAGGCGCGCATTGGGCGTGCGCAAAAACGCCGGGTGTTGGCCCAAGCCATAGGGCAGGCTGCCCTCGCCCAGGTGGGTCACTTCCAGCAACTGGTCCATGCCGTCCTCGCGCAGCACAAAGCGTTGCAAGGCGCGGTAGTGGTAGGGGGCGCCTTCAAAACACTTGGATTCGAGCGCCATCTCCAGCGTATCCAGCCGCGGCTGGCGGATGGCCCAGGGCTGCAACCAGCCGTCGCCATGGATGGGATAGGGTTCACCCACGCGGTTGGGGCGCATGGGGTGTGTCACGCCCAGGTGGGTGAAGCCACCGCTGCCAATGCGGTTGGACCAGGGCACCAGCGGGAACGAGGCCGTGGTGTAGAGGTCTGCCACGCCGCCCCACGGACGCCAGAGGTCCAGGGCACCGTGCGCCATGTCGCGTTGCCAGCTGGCAACGCTGCCGCCTAGGGTGGGCAACAGGCCCAGGCGTTGGCCACCGTGTTGGAGCCAATGGATGGTGCGGGAAGCAGTAGGTGTCATGCGGGAAAGGGAGCGGTTGGACGGGGGGCACGTGGCCAGCGGGTCCCGCATGCTAAGGACCCTGCGCATCTTTGGGAAATAGAAAGTTCGCCCTCTGACTTATTCTTTTTGCAATAGATGCTTATGGTGAATCGGGGACTAAATCAGTCGTCGGAATTAAATAGTCCTTCAAATTCAAGGTCATAGGGTAAACCTGAATCCAAAGTTCTGTATGTGAGATACGCAAATCTCTATTAGATCAATATCAATTCGCTACGTACTATCCAATCACTTCTTGGTACCGATTTCAGGGATTTCTGGTGAGGCACAAGAGGCACAGAAGCAGGCCGGACGCGGGTGGCCCTTCTGACATCCCGTGGGCCCGCATCCACTTACAAAACGAGGAGACATCAATGAAAAACAACCGCCGTACCCTGCTGGCTACCGCTGCCGCTACTTCTTTGGCCATGGCTTTGCCACTGAGCGCTTTTGCCCAGAAAAAAATCGTGATGGGCTTTAGCCAAATTGGCGCGGAGAGTGAATGGCGTACCGCCAACACCAACTCCATGAAGTCCGCCGCCGCCGCCGCTGGCATCGAACTCAAGTTCTCTGACGCGCAGCAAAAGCAGGAAAACCAGATCAAGGCCCTGCGCTCCTTCATTGCCCAAAAAGTGGACGTGATTGCACTGACGCCCGTGGTGGAGTCCGGCTGGGACACCGTGCTGAAGGAAATCAAGGATGCCAAGATCCCCCTGATCCTGATGGACCGTTCGGTGGATTCCAAAGACACCTCCCTGTACGTCACCCACATCGGCTTTGACTTTGTGAAGCAAGGCGAGATGGCAGGCCAGTGGCTGGCCGACAAAGCCAAGACCATGAAGGGCGACATCAACGTGGTCGAGCTGCAAGGTACCGTGGGTTCTGCGCCTGCCATTGACCGCAAAAAAGGCTTTGAGACTGCCATCAAGGGCAACCCCAACATCAAGATCATCCGCTCGCAAACGGGCGACTTCACCCGTGCCAAGGGCAAGGAAGTCATGGAAGCCTTCCTGAAGGCTGAGGGCAAGAAGATCAATGTTCTTTACGCACACAACGACGACATGGCCATCGGCGCCATCCAGGCCATCGAGGAAGCCGGCCTCAAGCCCGCCAAGGACATCCTGGTCATTTCCGTGGACGGTGTGAAGGGCGCGTTTGAAGCCATGATCGCCGGCAAGCTGAACGTCAGCGTGGAATGCAGCCCGCTGCTCGGCCCCCTGGTCATGGCGACTGCCAAAGACATTGTGGCTGGCAAGACCGTGGCGCGCCGCATCATCGGCAAGGATGGTGTGTACCCCATGGAAACCGCGGCCAAAGAGTTCCCCAGCCGCCAGTACTGATCACGACGACTTCTTCATTCGGTTACCAGGTCTTGGCCTGCGGCTTGCGCTGCAGGCCTTTTTTACACGACACCATGACACACACACCACCGGCCCGCGATGCCGCTGCGCCCGTGCTGGAGCTTTCCGGCGTGGCCAAGCAGTTTGGCGCCGTGCGGGCCCTCTCTGGCGTGAACCTGCGCCTGTTTCCTGGCGAAGTACACGCCCTCATGGGCCAGAACGGCGCGGGCAAGTCCACCCTCATCAAGGTCCTGACCGGCGTGTACCAAGCCGACCAGGGTGAGATGCGCCTGGCCGGCAAGCCTATCCGCGCCACCTCCACACTGGATGCGCAGCGCCTAGGCATCAGCACCGTCTACCAGGAAGTCAACCTCTGTGCCAACCTCTCTGTGGCAGAGAACATCTTTGCCGGCCGCTACCCGCGCAAGGGATGGGCCGGTGCGCGGGCCATTGACTGGCCCCGCATGCACAGCGAGGCCCGCACCTTGCTGGCGCGCCTCAATCTCGATATCGACGTCACGCAGACGCTCTCCAGCTATTCCGTGGCGGTGCAGCAGATGGTGGCCATCGCCCGTGGCCTGAGCATCTCGGCCCAAGTATTGATACTGGACGAACCTACTTCGAGCCTGGACGACGAAGAGGTGGAGCGCCTCTACGTTGTATTGCGCCAGTTGCGCGACCAGGGCATGGCGATTCTGTTCGTCACCCACTTTCTGGACCAGGTCTACGCCCTGTGCGACCGCATCACCGTGCTGCGCAATGGCGAGCTGGTGGGCGAGTACCCGGCTGCTGAGCTGGGTCACAACGCGCTGATTGCGGCCATGGTGGGCCGTGAGTTGGCCGCCGCCCAGGGTACGCAGGCTGCCGATGGCGATGCCCTGGAGTCGGAGCCTGAATGGCTGCAAACCAAGGCGCTGAACCGCCGTGGCCATGTGAAGGCCGTAGACCTCGGCATTCGCCGGGGCGAAGTGGTGGGCCTGGGCGGCCTGCTGGGCTCGGGCCGTACCGAGCTGGCACGCTTGCTGTTCGGCCTGGACCGCAGCGATGCGGGCGAGATTGTGCTGGGCGGCAAGACCGTGCGCATGGATTCACCGGCCACCGCCATCCAGATGGGGCTGGCCCTGTGCCCGGAAGACCGCAAGGCCGAGGGCATCATAGCCGAGCTCTCGGTGCGCGAAAACATTGTGCTGGCCTTGCAGGCCCGCCAAGGCCTGTGGCCCGCCATCGGCCGGGTGCAGCAGACCACGCTGGCCGAGGGCTATGTGAAAGCCCTGGGCATCAAGACCGCCGATGTGGACACCCCCATCGGCCAGCTCTCGGGCGGCAACCAGCAAAAAGCCGTGCTCGCACGTTGGCTGGCCACGCAGCCCAGCCTCTTGATATTGGACGAACCCACGCGCGGCATCGACATTGCCGCCAAGCAGGAAATCATGAACGAGATACTGGCCTTGGCCAAACAGGGGATGGCGGTGCTGTTCATCTCCTCCGAAATGGAAGAAGTGGTGCGCGTCTCCGACCGCATCGTGGTGCTGCGCGACCGGGCCAAGGTGGGCGAGCTGCCCGCTGGCACCGAAGAGCATGCGGTCTACGCCATGATTGCGGGGCAGGCATGAGCACCTCTACGACGCCTTCTTTGCTCAAGCGGGTGCAATCGCACCACCTGCTGTGGCCCGTGGTGACGCTGGTGCTGATCTTGATGGTCAATGCCAGCCTGAACCCCGGCTTCTGGATGCTGCAGTGGCGCGACGGCCACCTGTACGGCAGCATCATCGACATCCTGAACCGTGCGGCCCCGCTGATGCTGGTGTCGCTAGGCATGACGCTGGTAATTGCCACGCGCGGTATCGACATCTCGGTGGGCGCCACCGTGGCCATCAGTGCCGCCGTGGCCGCTCTGATGGTGGGCGGCAAACTGGTGATTACCGATGGCGTGGCCCAACACATCAGCCGCTTTCCCATGTGGTTGGCGATTGTGTGTGCGCTGCTTACTGCCCTGGCGTGCGGGCTGTGGAACGGGGTGCTGGTCGCCAAGATCGGCCTGCAGCCCATCATCGCCACGCTCATCCTCATGGTGGCGGGCCGGGGTGTGGCCCAGTTGCTGACCGACGGGCAAATCGTCACGGTCTATTACCCGCCGTATTTCTACATTGGCAGCGGTTACCTCTGGGGCCTGCCGTTTGCGCTCTTCATTGCGGGCTTTGTGTATCTGTTGATGCACCTTGCGGTCACGCGCACCGCGCTGGGCTTGTTCATCCAGGCCATCGGCATCAACCCCGCAGCAGCGCGGTTGGCTGGTGTGAAAGAGCGGCTCATCAGCATCTGCGTCTATGCCTTCTGCGGCCTGACGGCAGGCATTGCCGGGCTCATCATCAGCTCCAACGTCAAGAGTGCGGACGGCAACAACGCCGGTAACCTGCTGGAGCTGGACGCCATTCTGGCCGTCACCCTGGGCGGCACCTTGCTCACCGGCGGGCGCTTCAGCCTGGCGGGCAGCATGATTGGCGCGCTCATCATCCAGACGCTCACGTCCACCATCTATTCCATTGGCGTGCCGCCGGAGATCAACCTCGTGGTGAAGGCGGCGGTGGTGTTTGTGGTCATGCTGATGCAGTCTGCCGAGTTCCGCCGCGCGGTGCGCGGCTGGGTGGTGCGTCCTGCCGCAGGGAGCCACGCATGAAGCTCCAGAGCAAATACATTCCCCTGGCAGCCACCATCTCGCTGTTTGCCGCCATGTCGGTGTTCGGTGGCGTGTCCTACACCGGCTTCTTCTCGGCCCAGGTGTTTCTGAACCTGTTGATTGACAACGCCTTTCTGGTCATCGTGGCGGTGGGCATGACCTTTGTCATCCTGTCCGGCGGCATTGATTTGTCGGTGGGTTCGGTCGTGGCGCTCAGCACCATCGTGCTGGCCAAGCTGGTGCAGCACCTGCATTGGGACCTGATGGTCGCGATTCCGCTGGTGCTGGCCATGGGCACACTGTTTGGTGCCTTCATGGGCTGGTTGATCCAGCGCTTCCGGCTGCAGCCCTTCATCGTCACGCTGGCGGGCATGTTCCTGGCTCGGGGGCTGTGCTACCTCATCAGCATCGACTCCATCAGCATCACCGACGAGGCCTACACCGTGCTGGCGCAAACCCGCATCCACCTCTGGCCCGAAGGGCCCATGGTGTCGATCAGCGCGGTGCTGGCTTTGCTGGTGTTGGCGGCTGCGGTGTTTATCGCGCACTGCACTGAGTTCGGTCGCACGGTCTACGCCATTGGCGGTTCCGAGCATTCTGCCGTGCTCATGGGCCTGCCGGTGGCGCGCACCAACGTCATGGTCTATGCCTTGAGCGGCTTTTGCGCCGCGCTGGGTGGCGTGGTGTTCACTTTCTACATGTTGTCGGGCTACGGCTTGCACGCCGTGGGGCTGGAGCTGGACGCGATTGCCGCCGTGGTGATTGGTGGCACGCTGCTCAGCGGCGGCGTGGGTTATGTGGCTGGCACGCTGTTTGGCGTGCTCACGCTGGGCGTGATCCAGACCCTCATCATGTTCGACGGCTCTTTGAGCTCCTGGTGGACACGCATCGTCATTGGCGCGCTGCTCTTCGTGTTCTGCGTGCTGCAGCGGGTGTTTGAAGCCGGGCGCAAGCCAGGGGCATAGGTTTTAGGATTAAATAAGTCTCTAGCCCGCGCATGGATTGCGCGGGCAGCTCCTGAAACCATAGCAATCTGAACTGAGGCAAGACATGCAATACCGTCCCCTGGGCCGCACCGGCTGGAACATTTCAACCGTGAGCTTCGGCGCCTGGGCCATAGGCGGCACCTGGGGCGCGGTGATTGATTCCGACTCCATGGCCGCGCTGCACCGCGCGCTGGACCTGGGCGTGAACTTCTTCGACACCGCTGACGTGTACGGCGACGGCCGCAGCGAACGCCTGCTGGCCCGCCTGCGCAAGGAGCGCAGCGAACCGTTTTATGTGGCCAGCAAGGCCGGTCGCCGGCTGGACCCGCATGTGGCTGCCGGCTTCACGCGCGCCAACCTCACGGCTTTTGTGGAGCGCAGCCTCACAAACCTGAACACCGAGGCCATCGACCTGCTGCTGCTGCACTGCCCGCCCACCGAAGTGTTCTACATGCCCGAAGTGTTTGGCATCCTGGACGACCTGGTGAAAGCCGGCAAGCTGCGCCACTACGGCGTGAGCGTGGAGAAGGTGGAAGAAGCCCTCAAGGCCATCGAGTACCCCGGCGTGCAGAGTGTGCAAATCATCTACAACCTGTTCCGCCAGCGTCCAGCCGAGCTGCTGTTTGAACAAACGCAGAAGCGTGGTGTGGGCATCTTGGCGCGCCTGCCGCTGTCCAGCGGCTTGCTCAGCGGCAAGATGAGCGCGCAAAGCACCTTTGCCGCTGACGACCACCGCGGCTTCAACCGCGAAGGCGCGGCGTTTGACAAGGGCGAGACGTTTTCGGGACTGGATTTCAACGTCGGTCTGCAAGCCGTGGAGGCCATGCGCCCGCTCGTGCCTGCGGGCATGAGCATGGCGCAAATGGCCTTGCGCTGGATCCAGATGCACCCGGCCGTGACTTGCACCATCCCCGGTGGCAAGAACCCCGCGCAGGTGGCGGACAACGTGGCGGCGGCGGACTTGCCGCCTTTGAGCGATGCCACCATGCAGGCCCTGGCCGACGTGTATGCACGGTACGCCAAGCCGCTGGTGCACCAGCGCTGGTAAACGCTGCGCCTCGTCGGCGCAGCGCGGTTTTAGCGAACCAGTAGCGCGGGGACCTTGCAGTTGGCCAGCACCTGGGTGGCCACCGAGCCCATCACCAGATTGCCCAGGGCGCCGTGGCCGTGCGAGCCCAGAACCACCAGGTCGAATTTGCCGCTCTCGGCCACTTTGGCAATGCTGGTGCCTGCGGGGCCAACCTTCCACTCGGTCTTGGCGTTGATGCCGTGGCGCAGCAGGAACTTGGCCACCGGGCCCAGCACTTTTTCGGCTTCTTCGGATTGGTAGCTCTTGACGACCTCTTTGCCCACGGCGGCTTTGGCGCGTGGTGGCAAGTCGGGTTGGGCGGTGAACACGGTGTATTCGTGAGCGGGCGAGAGCAAGGCTTCATGGGTGCTCAGGTAAGCCAGCATTTTTTTGCTGTATGCGCTGCCGTCAACGGCCAACAGAATCTTCATGGAACGCTCCTCGGTAAAAGTGCCAGTGTAGTGGTGCTATTGCGCAAGTCTGTGCGCCACATCAAACTCCTTGCCTAACAAGGGGAGATGTATGCCACACCAAAACACCATGGCGCGCCGCGCCCTTTTGCAAGCCAGCGCGCTGTACTGGATCGGGAGCGGCCTGCCCGCCCGGGCGGCTGATACGGCTCAGGCGCCTGCCCTGATGCTGGCCCAAGTGCACACCAGCCGCCATCCGCTGGCAGGCCACTGGGTCAGTGAAAAGTACGATGGTGTGCGCGGATATTGGGATGGCCAGCAATTGCGCACGCGCGGTGGCCACACCATTGCGGCTCCGGCCTGGTTTACCGCGGGCTGGCCAACCCAACCCTTGGATGGCGAGTTGTGGGTGGGGCGCGGGCAGTTTGCCCAGGCGGCGGCGACGGTGCGTGACCAGCGCCCGTACGAGGCCGCCTGGCGCGCCGTGCGCTACATGGTGTTTGACTTGCCGGGCCACGGTGGCCGCTTCGATGAGCGGATTCCCGCTTTGCAGGCCGTGGTGCAGCAGATCGGCCAGCCCTGGGTGCAGGCGGTGGTGCAGACCCCGGCGACGGACGCTGTGGCCTTGCAAAGCCAGTTGGCGCGCACCGTGCGTGCGGGTGGCGAGGGCCTGATGGTGCACCAAGGCAGCGCTTTTTACACCCCCCAGCGTACCGATGCGCTGCGCAAACTCAAGCCCTACGCCGACGCTGAAGGGCGTGTGCTGGCCCAAGTGCCGGGGCAGGGCAAACATGCCGGGCGCATGGGGGCCTTGTGGCTGGAGCTGCCTGCACTGAATGGCCAACCCGCACAACGCTTCAAGCTGGGCACGGGCTTTAGCGATGCCGAGCGCGCCGCGCCACCGCCAGTGGGCAGTTGGGTGACTTACCGCTACCGTGGGCTCACGGACAAGGGCGTGCCGCGGTTCGCCAGTTTCTTGCGCGTAGCGCCTGGACCAGGCTTCTGAATCGACGGCACAGGCACAGAATAACCGTCTAAATTGCTATCAAATAGGTAGCTACTTGCGCAATATTTACGCGGGCTAGGGGTTGATTTCAATCAAAAAGTCGGCCCGGTAGCCCAGCTGTTCATTCTTGCGCGCATAGCCCAGCGGGTTGGCCACCACGCGGCACGTGCCCACACGGTAGTCGCTGGGCGCATGCAGGTGCCCATGCAGCCAGAGCTGGGCGTAGGGAAGCAGTTCGTCCAGCGCATTGCAGAAGCCCGCCGTGCCCGGCACCAAGCCGTAGCGCGGGTCCGCACTGTGCAAGCTGGGTGCAAAGTGGGTGACGACCACGGTGGGCCCGTCAAACGGCGTGGTCAGCGCCGCACGCAGCCAGGCCTGGCATTCCAGCGCCTGCACGCGCAGGCCCTCGGCCAACCAGGGCTCGCCGTGGCGCGTACTCAGCGTTTTCTTCAGGTAGTAGTTGGCGGCGCGGTAGGCTTTCTCGCGCGCCTTGAGGCGCTGGGCCTCGGGTGCGTGCATGGCCAGTGCGTCAAAGTCGGTCCACAGTGTGGTGCCCAGCAGGCGCACGCCCTGCATGACCAAGGTTTCGCGCTCCAGCCAGACAATCCCCAGTCGCGCGCAGGTGGTGCGCAGGCGTGCGTGGGCTTCGTCAAAGTCAAAGCTGTCGTACTCGTGGTTGCCGGGTACAAACACCACGGGTGTGGGCCAACCGTGTAGCGGTGAAAAGCGGCCCAGACCAAAGTCCTCGTCAGTGAGTTGCGAGCCGGTCTGGTACGAGCCCACATCGCCCGCCAGCACCAACAGGTCGGCGCCCGGCAGGGGCCGCGCCTGCCAATGCGGGTTGCCCTCCAGGTGCAGGTCGGACAGCAGCTGAATCTTCATGCGGAGAACAGGCGGTCGCCCAGCAGGGCAATCTGCTGGCGCAGCCAAGCGTGGGGCGCCGCGGCGTCCAGCCGCTGGTGCCACAGCGCATCCACTTGAATGGGGGGCACTTTGAAGGGCAGCTCGCGAATCACCAGTTGGTCGGCATAGCCGGTCACGTTGACAAAGTGGCGCGGCAGCACGGTTAGCAGGTCGGAGTGCACCACCACGCGCCCGGCGGTGAAGAATTGGTTCACGGTCAGCACCACGCGCCGCGTGCGTTTCAGGCTCACCAGCGATTCGTCAATAAAACCAAAGGCCCGGCCCGAGAAGCTCACCAGCATGTGGCTGGCCTCGCAAAAGCGGTCCAGTGTGAACTTGCCTTGGGTCATGGGGTGGTCCTTGCGCATCACGCACACATAGTCGCCCACAAACAGGCGGTGGTGGCGGAAGGACTCGGCCGCGCCGGCCTGCGCACGCGCGGTCAGGTCGGTCAGCACGGCGGGAAAGTGGCCAATC
Organism: Rhodoferax sp.; assembly: GCF_034519335.1. Classification (GTDB taxonomy): domain Bacteria; phylum Pseudomonadota; class Gammaproteobacteria; order Burkholderiales; family Burkholderiaceae_C; genus Allorhodoferax. The sequence goes on along the minus strand of NZ_JAXHOL010000027.1, from coordinate 1,144 downwards.
GCCAGGTCGGCGGCGCCTTCGTCCAGCACGCGGCGTGGGTCACGGGTGGTTAGCGGCACCACGCGCAGCGACACGCTAGGCGCCTCACGCGCCAGCACGTCCACCAGCGGGGGCATCAACTCGGCGGCGGTGGCGTCGGCCATGGTCAGCACAAAGGTGGTGCTGGCGGAGCCGGGGTCAAACACGCTGGGGGCCAGCGAGGTCTGCAGCTTCTGCAGGGTTTCGCGCACGGCGGGCCACAGCTCCTGCCCGCGTGGCGTGGGTTCCAGGCTTCGGCCCTTGCGCACCAACAGCTCGTCGCCCAGGGCGTCGCGCAGGCGGCGCAGGGCATTGCTGACCGCGGGCTGGGTCAGCGCCAACTGCTCGGCGGCTTTGGTCAGGCTGCGTTCGGCCATCACGGTGTCAAACACCTTGAGCAGGTTCAGGTCAAAGGTGCGCAGGTTGAGCGGCGTTGCGGGCATGGCTAATCATAACTTTGGTGAATACCAAACATCACGAAGCAAAAGTTGAGTCGCATGAGGGAAAACCCTATGATTCACCCAATTCAAAGATTTCATCCAGTGAGTTTCAACCTTTTCAAGGAGTTGACCATGACACAAGTACTCTCTTACGCTTACCTCGACGCCGCACCTGCGGTACAAACCGGTACTCCCAAAGCCGAAGGCTCCCGCACCCTGGCCGGCATGTTGTTGGCCGCCGTGCTGGCCGCCCTGTTGGTGGTGGCAGACCAGGTGATTGACACCTGGGTGGACGGCCACTTGTTGGTGGGCTGGGTGGCATTGTGGACCGTGGCCTTCGCTGCCTTGGCCCTGCTGGCACCTCCCCTGCGCAAGATGTCGTCAGCCGCCTCTGCGGTGATCATGGGCTGGGTCCGTGCTTCTCAAGAGCGCCGCATGGAAGAAAAAATGTGGGAATACGCCCACCGCGACCCCCGCATCATGGCCGAACTGCAACATGCGGTGATGCGCAGCCGTAACGAGGCCTGATCTCCTCTCGACTGAGCCAGCCCTTTGGGCGGGCGAAAAAAAGCCACCGGTTCGGTGGCTTTTTGCTTTGTGTGGCCGCAATCGGATGGTTTGCGGGCCAACGCCCGGCCTCGGCGGGATGCGCCGGGCCAGATCTTGGATGGCCCTCAAGCAGCGAG
>NZ_JAXHOL010000018.1:0-87440 GCF_034519335.1 Rhodoferax sp. | reverse complement strand
GGATGCCGCGCTCGGCAAACAGGCGTACATCGGTATAGAGCGGTGTGCCCATGGCGGGGATGGCTTCGCCAAACAGGGCTTCGCCGTGCTTTTGCAGCGCATCGACCAAGGGCTTGTTGCCTGCCAGCGGGCGCATGGAGTTGGCCAGTAGCAGGCGCTTGATGTCGACCGAGATGCCGGGCACATGGGCCGCCGCGTCGGCAATGACCTTGCGGATGGCGGCTTCCACCTCGGCAGGGTTTTCCTCGGGGATCATGCGGCGGTCCAGCTTGAAGACCACTTTGCCGGGAACCACATTGGTGTTGGTGCCGCCTTCGATGCGGCCCACGTTCAGGTAGGGGTGGTTGATGCCGTCTACGTCCGACGTCACTTGTTTGTAGAGCGTGTTCTGGGCATACAGCGCGTTCAGGATGTGCACCGCACCTTGCAGGGCGTCCACACCACTCTCGGGGATGGCGGCGTGTGCCATCTTGCCGTGCACGGTCACTTCCATTTGCAGGCAGCCGTTGTGCGCGGTAATCACTTGGTACGAGAAACCTGCCGCCAGCAGCAGGTCGGGCTTGGTGAGGCCCTTTTCCAGCAACCAGCCAGGCCCCAGTTCGCCGCCGAATTCTTCGTCGTAGGTGAACAGCAGTTCCACGCCGCCCTTGAGCGGCAAGCCCAGCGATTCGAGGGCGCGCACCGCAAAGGTGTAGCTGGAGAAATCGCTCTTGCTCACTGCCGTGGCGCGGCCGTACATGTTGCCGTCGGCAATCTCGCCGCCGTAGGGGTCATGCGTCCAGCCCTCACCGGGGGGCACCACATCCCCGTGGGCGTTCAGGCCGATGGTGAGCCCGCCTGCAGCGTAGGCGCGGCGCACCACCAGGTTGGTGATGCTTTGCATGCCGGCGGCGTGTACTTCGCTGGCTGGCACGCTGTGTTGTTCGGCCTGCAGGCCCATGGCGGCCAGCAGCTCGGCGGTGCGCTCGGCGTGGGGCGCGTTGTTGCCGGGCGGGGTGTCGGTGGGCACGCGCACCAGTTCTTGCAGAAAGCGCACTTGCTCGTCAAAGTGCGCGTCAATCCAGGCGTCGAGTTGTGCGTAGGGTGTGGTCATGGGTGTGTAGGTTCTTGGGCCAGTTGATGCAGCAGGTGGCTGAAGGCATCGACGGCGAGTTGCATGTCGTCGCTGGTGGTGGATTCCAGCGGGTTGTGGCTGATGCCGGAATTCAGGCCACGCACAAACAGCATGGCCTGGGGCATGATTTCATGGAGCTTCATGGCGTCGTGCCCGGCGCCGCTGGGCATGCGGTGCACGGGCACGCCCAGCGAAGTGACGGCGGCCTCCCAGCGCTGCTGCCATGCGGGCGCGCTGGGTGCGGCGCTGGCTTGCATGGTGCGGGTGAGTGTGTGGTGCAGGCCACGGCGCTCGCAAATCATGCGCAGGCCAGTGAGCACTTTGGCCTCCAGCGCATCGCGCTGCGCGTCGGACGGCGCGCGCAGGTCCAGCGAGAACTGGCAGCGCCCGGGGATCACATTGATGGAGCCATTGGGCACGTTCAGCTGCCCCACGGTGCCTACCGAGTCGCCGTCTTGGGTAGCGCAGTGCTCCACCAGCAAGATCAGCTCTGCCACCGCAGCAGCCGCATCGCGGCGCTGGCCCATGGGCGTGGTGCCGGCGTGGCTGGCCATGCCGGTGATCTCCCCCACATAGCGCACGCTGGCATTGATGGAGGTGACTACGCCCAGCGGAATGTCCAGCGCGTTGAGCACCGGGCCTTGCTCGATGTGCACCTCCACAAAGCCTTGGTAGTCGGCGGGGTTGCGGCGGATGGCGGGGATGGCGTTCACATCCAGCCCGGCGTTTGCCATGGCTTCGCGCATGCTGATGCCGTCTGCGTCCGTCTGGTCCAGCCAGGCGGGGTCAAAGTCGCCGGTGAGTGCGCCCGAGCCCAAGAAGGTGGCTTTGTAGCGCTGGCCTTCTTCTTCGGTAAAGCCCACCACCTCCAGCGCGTAGGGCAGGCGCTGGCCTTGCGCCTTGAGCGCTTGCACGCAGGCCAGGGGCACATAGATGCCCAGGCGACCGTCGTATTTGCCGCCGTTGCGCACGGTGTCATAGTGGCTTCCGGTCAGCAGGGTTTTAGAGCCTTTTTCGGCTTTCAGGCCGTGGTTATTGCGCGAATAGCTATCACTTTCATAGCGGCCCACCACATTGCCCACCGCGTCGATGGTGGCGCTGTCGCAGCCGGCGGCCAGCATGTCGGCCTGGATTTGGCGGGCGCAGGCGAGGTGCGCGTCGGTCAGGTAGGTGACGGTGAGTTGCCCGGTGCCCACATAGGTCGCATCGGTGTGTTGGGCCAAGGCCTCCTGCCAGTCCCACACCTGGTGGCCCTGCGTGGGCGTGTAGCCAAACTTGTCGTTCAGGCGAATCTCGGCAATGCGGTGCACATGGCGCAGGCACTCGGCCAGTTCAAAGTCCGGGTGACCTTGCACCCGGCGCTCCAGCGTGGCGATGATCTCGGCCTTTGGCAGGCCACTACCGCGTGGGCCGCGCACCGCCAGGATGAAGGGGAAGCCGAAGCGCGCGTTGTACTCGGCATTGAGCTTTTGAATCTTGTCGAACTCGGCGGGCGTGCAGTGCGTCAGGCCGGCCTTGCTTTGTTCATTGCTGCTCTCGGTAGTCAGGCTGTTGTCCACCATGGCCTTGCCGGCCAGTTCGGGGTGGGCACGCAAGAGTGCGAATTGGGGCTCGCGCCCCGCTGCGGCCACCACTTGCACCATGCGGTGTTTGAAGGCAGCCAGCGACGCAAAAGGCCGTTGCTGCAGGGCGCTTTCCACAATCCAGGGCGAGTGTTCGTATAAGCCTTCCAGCCGCGCGGCGGCTTCGGCCAGCGGCAGGGCGTTGAGCTGATCCAGCGTGAGGTGAGGGGATGGGGTGCGCATGGCTCAGCCTTGGTAGGGGTGCGTAGCTTTCCAGTGCCGCGCAATGTCGATGCGCCGCGCCACCCACACCTTGTCGTGCTGGGCGATGTGGTCCAGAAAACGCTGCAGCGCCGTGATGCGCCCAGGGCGGCCCAGCAGGCGGCAGTGCATGCCGATGCTCATCATCTTGGGGGCATTCAGGCCGTCGGGGTCGCCTTCGGCATAGAGCGCGTCAAAGGTGTCTTTGAGGTACTGGAAAAACGGGTCTGCGTGCGAATAGCCCTGGGGCAAAGCAAAGCGCATGTCGTTGCAGTCCAGCGTGTAGGGCACGATGAGCTGAGGCACCACGGAGCCATCGGTCTTTTGCACCTTCATCCAGAAAGGCAGGTCGTCGCCGTAGTAGTCGCTGTCGTACTCGAAGCCGCCGTAGTCGGCCACCAAACGGCGGGTGCGCGGGCTGTCGCGGCCGGTGTACCAGCCCAGCGGCCTTTCGCCCGCCAGCTTTTCAATGGCCGCCATGCCCAGCTGCATGTGTTCGCGCTCCTGCGCTTCGTCCATGTTCTGGTAGTGGATCCAGCGGTGGCCGTGGCAGGCAATCTCGTGGCCCAACTCCACGAAGCGACGTGTCAGCTCCGGGTAGCGTTCCAGCGCCATGCCCACGCCAAACACGGTGAGCGGCAGACCACGTTGCTCAAACTCGCGCAGGATGCGCCACACGCCGGCGCGCGAGCCGTACTCATAAATGCCTTCCATGCTGATATGGCGGTCCGGGTAGCTGGCAGGGTTGAACATTTCTGAGAGGAATTGCTCAGAGCCAGCGTCGCCGTGCAGCACGCTGTTTTCACCCCCTTCTTCGTAGTTGAGGACGAATTGCACGGCCACACGGGCCTGGCCGGGCCACTGCGCGTGCGGCACATGTTCGCCATAGCCAATCAGGTCGCGGGGGTAGGGGAGGGTGCTGTCGTAGGTGGTCATGGTGTGGGGGCAGGTGTCAGGGTCAAGGCGGCTTCCACGTGTTGCAGGTGTTCGTCCATCAGGCGCAGGGCCAGGCCTTCGTCGCGCGCCTGGAGCGCATCCACGATGGCGGTGTGTTCCTCGTGCGAATGTGCCGCTGCAGCGCTGGACTGGTACATCAGCGTGATCAGGGCGCAGCGCGAGAGCAGGTCCATCAGCAGCAGGGCCAGCACTTCATTGCCCATGAGCTGGGCCATGCGCACATGGAAGTCGCCCAGCAGCTCGGTGCGGCTGCTGACATTGCCGTCGCGCACGGCCTCTTGCTCTTGAACAATGTGTGCACGCAGTGCCTTGATGTGCTCGGGGGTGATCTGCGCGATGAATGCACGGACCATGCCCGCTTCGAGCATGCGGCGCACGGCAAACACCTGGCGCGCCTCGGCCACCGAGGGGGCCGACACAAAGGCGCCCCGTGCGGGTTCCATGCGGATCAGGCGGTTTTGCGAGAGCTGGAACAGCGCCTGGCGGATCAGCGTGCGTGACACGCCAAATTGGTCGGCCAGCTTTTGTTCGCCCAGTTTGGCGCCGGGTGCGAGCTGGTGCTCCACGATGGAGCGCGTGATCGCCTCTACGATGAAACTGGTGGTGGTGGGCTCCATGCGGGCATGATACCGAGAATGCCCAAAAGTGTATACACTTTGGATTTTTCAGCGAAAGGGCAGCGCCATGGGCTTGAGCACACACGTACTGGACACCATGCACGGCACGCCCGCAGCAGGCATGGCGGTGGCGCTGTACACCACGCAGGGCGACACTGCCACGCTGGTGAAACGCTTTGTGCTCAACGCCGACGGCCGCAACCCGGACGGCCCGCTGTACGACAACGCCAGCCTGCGCGTGGGCACTTACCGTTTGGTGTTTGATGTGGCGGGCTACTTCAAGGCCCGAAACGTGGCCTTGCCAGAACCCAACTTTTTGAACCAGGTGAGCCTGGACTTTGGCGTGGCCCATGTGGACCAGCACTACCACGTGCCCCTGTTGGTGAGTCCGTGGAGCTACTCCACCTACCGCGGCTCCTGACTAGAGTTGCCCCTCCGTCAAGGTATCGAGTTGAAAACGCCCACTCTTGTGCCACAGCCAGGTGTCCGTGTAGGTCACCTTGCCCATGCGCACGGGTGCGGGGAAGGGGGCCGCCGATCGCACCGAGCGTTCGATGTCGGCCATCACTTCGGGGGCATGGCTGGGCGCGCGCATCCAGCGGATGTCGGTGACCTGGCCCATGCGGTCAATATCGACCTGCAACACCCCCACGGCGTAGAGCAGGGGCGGCAGCTTGCCGGCAAAAATGCGCTGGGTGTTGCGGTCATAGAGGTGCTTGGCAGCGTCGCGGCGGTAATCCCGTGGCGTGGGCGCTTGCGAGGTATGGGTGGGCTGGGGCAGCGGAGGCGGTGCCACGGCTACGGGCGGCGGTGCTACCGGTGCGGTGGCGGCCGGGGGCGGCTTGGGGGGCGGGCTGGAGCAGCCGGCCAGCACGGCCATCAGACCTGCAAGAACACTTACATTCCAACGGGTGGGTGCGCAGCCGCGCACGGTCAAGAATTGCTGCATGGGTTGTCTCCGTTCGGTACGTTGCCGATGTACTGTGGGGCAAATTATGGCCTGTACCTGCTGTGCCCGGCCGCTAAAGGTATCCGATTGTGAAATGGCTCCCCCTCCTGGCGGCGCAATTGGCCCGGGCCGACGCGGTGCTGGTGCGTGTGCACAGCAGCCGCGGCTCCGTGCCGCGCGAGGCCGGGGCCTGGATGGCGGTGTTTCCCGATACGGTGCTGGGCACGGTGGGTGGGGGGCGGCTGGAGCTGGATGCGATTGCCGCGGCCCGCAATCATTTGTTGCAATTGGGCGCGGCCCCATTCACACAACGTTATGCCTTGGGCCCCAGCCTGGGCCAGTGTTGCGGCGGCGAGGTGCACCTGCAGTTTGAGCGCATCACGGTACAAGACAGCGCGGCGGTGTTGCAGCGCCTGCAACCACCGCGCTGGCCTGTGGCCTTGTTTGGTGGTGGCCATGTGGGCCAGGCGCTGGTGGATGTGCTGGGCAACTTGCCTTTTGTCGTGGAGTGGATCGACAGCCGCGACGGCATTTTTCCGGCCGCAGTGCCGGACAACGTGCGCTGCGAACACTCCGACCCGGTGCAGGCCGCCGTGGTCGGCTTGGCACCACAGTCGCGCGTGCTGATCATGAGCTTTAGCCACGCCGAAGACCTGGACATCGTGGCCGCCTGCCTGACCCGCCAGCGTGCGCAGGGTGATCTGCCCTATATCGGCCTGATTGGCAGCCAAACCAAGTGGGCCACCTTCCGCCACCGGCTGGAGGCGCGCGGTTTCAGCGCGGCCGAGCTGGCGCACATCACCTGCCCTATTGGCGTTCCCGGCATTCACGACAAGCGCCCCGAGGTGATTGCGGTGGCTGTGGCGGCCCAACTCTTGCAAGTGCCAACTGAACCCAAGGCTGCGGCCTGACCTGAATCTCTAGGAGAACCATCGCATGGAAAGCTATTTACTCGACTGGGCCAACCTGCTGCTGCGCTGGGTGCACGTCATCACCGCCATCGCCTGGATTGGTTCCTCGTTCTACTTTGTGTTTCTGGACAGCAGCCTCACCCCGCCCGAAGACGATGACCTGAAAAAGCAAGGCGTGAGCGGCGAGCTGTGGGCCGTGCACGGCGGTGGTTTCTACCACCCGGTCAAATTTGCCGGGGCGCCGCCCAAACTGCCCGGCAATCTGCACTGGTTTTACTGGGAGAGCTACAGCACCTGGCTCACCGGTTTCTCGCTGTTCACCATTTCCTATTTGTGGAGTGCGGGCACTTACCTCATCGACAAGTCGGTCATGGCCTGGCACCCGCACGCCGCCATTGCGGTGGCGCTGTCGTTCCTGGTGGTGTTCTGGTTGGCCTATGACGCCATCTGCCGCATCTTTGGCCAGCGCAAAAACGGTGACGCCATCGTGGGTGCACTGGTGGCGGTGCTGGTGTGTGTGGCCTCGTACCTGGCATGCCACTGGTTTGCTGGGCGCGCGGCCTTTTTGCTGGTGGGCGCCATGATGGCCACCGCCATGAGCGCCAATGTGTTCTTCTGGATCATCCCCGGCCAGCGCACCATGGTGGCCGACATTGCGGCTGGCCGCGCTGTAGACCCCATCCACGGCAAGCGCGGCAAACAACGCAGCGTGCATAACACCTACTTCACGCTGCCTGTGCTGTTCGCCATGCTCAGCAACCACTACAGCTTCACCTACAGCCATCCGCAGAACTGGCTGGTGCTCATCGTCATGATGTTTGCCGGTGCCGCCATTCGCCAGTTCTTTGTGCTGCGCCACGGCTACAAGCTGGGCCGCAACAGCCACCCCTGGCCCTATGCTGCCGTGGGTGTGGTAGCCATCCTCGGCATGCTGGTCTGGCTCAAGCCCGCGCCGCCTGCGCAGGATGCTACTAATTCAGGAGCTGCTGGCGCAGTAGCCACGGGCGCTAAAGCCCCAATTGGCTATAAAGAAATGCAGCCCATGCTGGCCCAGCGCTGCTATATGTGCCACGGCGAAGCGGTGCAGATGAAAAACGTGCGCCTGGATTCCCCGCAAGGCTTGGCCAGCCACGCGCAGGCCGTCTACCAGCAAGTCGTCGTCACCAAAATCATGCCGATGAGCAACTCCACCGGCATGACAGACGCCGAGCGGGCGATGGTGAAACAGTGGTTTGAGGCGGGGGCGAAGGTCGACTGAGCCGGATAGCGGTCACTTTGCGGGCCAGGTCATAGGCTGGAGTTGCCCGTTGGGGCCCACATGCAGCTGATGAATCTGTTGCCTTGGGAATAGGTTTGAGCGCAGATCGTTCATCACCTCTTGTCCACCACCAAATGGCACAAACAAGTCAATGATCCACACCTGTTCTCCCGATTTCCAATCGGCAGCGGTGAGCTGGTGGGGGGCAGACGCGTACCGTTGCGCGACCGGCTCTGACAAAGTCGCCCAAGAAACGTAGGCGATCGGGGAGTCATCCCGCATATACAGCTTGGCTTGTTCTAGCACCAAAGCCGGCATTACCCGCCATTCCAGTTCGCTCAGCAAAGTGTGGCGCGTAGCAGTCTGCTGCATCATGAGCCAACTGACTGCCCCGAGCAGAGGGAGCTTGCCGACGACATGGCGCGCTTGCTTCTTCAGCAGCTCCGCAAAATCTTGCAGTTCAGAGGGGTTTGTCCCACCGTTCATTTTCTCGGAGGGGGGAGTGCTGATAGGGGTATTCATGGAGTCGTTTCCTTGTGGGTATGTGTGGTGCCTGGAGGCCCCGATGCATCGAGCGCCTCCAGCGATTCAGGAAGCAAAACTCCGGCGGCGGCTTGCAGCTTCAAGAACTGAATCGACGTTTCTGCCTGTGCCTTTGATAAGTCGCGCATGGAGGCATACAGCTGTTGCTCCGCATTCAGCACATCAGGGGTGATACGGGTGCCAATGCGCAGGCCAATTTTGTTGGATTCGACGGCATTTTTTCCTGCCTCAATCGCAGTCTGCAAAGCTGCTATTTGTGCTTGACCACTCACAATGCCTGCATAGGCTTGGCGAATCTGCGTAGCCACATTGCGTCTCGCCAATGTGAGTTCATCCTGAGCTTTTGCGACCAATGCCAGCGTTTCACGAATACGTGACTGCGTGCCACCACCCGCGTACAGTGGAATCGTCAATTGAAGGCCTGCTTGGTTGGAGTTCACATGGGTGGACAAATCAGCGGGTGAGCTCAGTGAACCAGAACTGTTGTTGGTAGAGCGGCTCAGCACCAAATCCAGCGTAGGCATATGCGCGGCTTGGTGTTTGGCAACCTCTTTGTTCGCAACTTCCAGTGCCGACAGTTGGCTCCTAATCTGTGGGTTATGGGTTTCTGCTTGTACTAGCCAATCCGTTAGTGGTTTTCCGGCGTTCTGCAGTGAGATCGCGGGCACCTGGGCCAGTGAAGTGGCGACGGGTTCTCCTACGATCTTCTCCAGTTCAGCGCGCTTGTTCTCCAACTCATTGGCGGCAGCGACATGTTGAGCCCGACTCTGTGCCCACTTTGCCTTGGCTTCGTGTACATCCGTGATCGTTCCGGTTCCTACGGCGTAGGTTCTTTCTGCCAAAGTCAGTTGCTCATTCAATGCCAACACCTGGGCATGGAGGACATCAACACTTTGGACTGCAACCCAAACATCGACATAGGCCTGCGCTACACGCAGCACCAAGTCTTGCTCTGCCGCTGCAAACTGGGCTGCCGCTTGTTGGGTAGCCGCATCGGCCTGCTGGTAGCCCACCCAACTGGCCCAACGAAAAAGTGGCTGTGTCAGTTGTGCGTTCCAAGACCACGACTGCACATCGCGGTCTACTGGGCTTGCGCCCGCAAATGACGCATCACCGAACTGGCGATTTTTGTTGGCAGTCAGATTCACAGAAGGCAAAAGCCCCGCCCGTGCTTGTGGCAGTTTCTCCATAGCTGCTAAAAAGGTCTTTTGCGATGCCAAGTACTGTGCATCTTGACCTTTCGCTTTCTCGTAGATGGCTGACAGAGATTGTGAAAAAGTCGGGCTCATTCCCACTGTCAGACTCGCAACCACGAGTCCTATCCGCAGGCGACGTGCGTAGTATGGATTAACGCTCACGCAGTGCCTCCTGCTTGTAGCGCAGCATGGGGGCAAGCAGATAGTCAATCAGTCGTCGCTCGTCTGTGCGAATGTCTGCAGTCACGCTCATTCCCGCTTTCACGGTGCCCACACGGCCATTGATGGCGGTAGGCGTCTCGGTGCTATTGAGCTTGATGCGCACCGGGTACACCGCGCCTAGTTTCTGGTCTTGTACCGCGTCCGTACCTACCCACAGCACCTCTCCCTCGATGTAGCCGTAGCGCGTAAAGTCAAACGTCTCCACCTTGTTGATCACGCGCTGGCCCACGCGGATATGGCCAATGTCCCGGTTCATCACCTGGGCTTCGAGTTCCAGGGGCGTATCGGCAGGAACAATCGTCATCAGCGCTTGGGCGGCAGTGACTACACCGCCTACCGTAGTCACTGCCAATTGCTGCACCACACCATCAATGGGAGAACGCAGCGTTTGCAGCGCAAACCGTTGACTCACCTTGATGAACTCCTGCTCCGCAACATCGCGCCGCTTCGTCGACTCCAGCAATTCCGCGCTGGCCTTGGCCCGGAACTCCGCCACGGCTTGTGCCCGCTGCTCTTGCGCCGCCATGTGACCTGCTTGCGACTCTTGCAAGCGATTGCCCTGCACCGCCAGCTCTTTCTCTGCGTTGATCAACTCCACCTTGCTCTCAATGACGCCGGTTTGCGCCACATGGCCCGTCTTGGCAAGTTCTTCGCGCATGTTGTACTTTTGCTGCATCAGCGGCACGCTGGCACGTTGCTGCGCCAGCCCGCTGCTGATCGCGGCAGCATCTGCCTTGCGTTTGGTCAGCTCTGCGTCCAGCACTGCCAGTTTTGCATGTTGCTCCGCCAAGCGGCTTTGCAGCACGGCTTGTTGATTGGCAGCCACCTCGGTGGGCATCCCCGCAGGGACAGAAAACTGTCCACGCCCCCCCAACTGGGCCGTCGCGCGCAAGACTTCGGCCTTGGCCTCCCACAACTCGCGCTCAAGGCGATTACGATCCGCGCCGCTGCTCGTCAAATCCAACTCCACCAAAACCTCCCCTGCTTTCACCGTCTGCCCGTCGCGTACGGCAATCGCCTTCACTACGCCGGCCTCAAGCGGTTGCACCACCTTGCTCTTGCCTGCCGGAATCACCTTGCCCTGGGCGGTGACCACCACGTCCATCTGCGCCAGATAAGAAAACAACAATGCTGCCCCAGCCATTACGCAAATGGCTAGAGAAGCCATACGTGTGATGTAGGAGGGCGGTTGTGCCATCACCGCCAGTGCCGCCGAGCTGAACTGGTTGAACTCCACTTTGTGCTTGCTGTCACTCATGCTGCGGCTCCTTGTACTTGCAGCACCTGGTGGGCTTGGTACAGCGCCGCATATTTGCCGCCGCTGGCCAGCAACTGCTGGTGGCTCCCTGTCTCCACCAAACGCCCATCGTCCAGCACCAAAATGCGATCTGCCAACCGGAGGGTGGAGAGCCGATGTGCGACGACAAACACCGTGCGCCCTTGTGCAATGGCGGCCATGTTGTCCTGAATCAAACGCTCGCTTTCATAGTCCAGCGACGCCGTAGCCTCATCCAACAACAACATGCGTGGGTTGGTTGCCAATGCGCGTGCAATGGCTATGCGAGCGCGCTGACCGCCGCTGAGTTTGCTGCCACGCTCACCAATGACCGTGTCGTAGCCATCAGGCAGTTTTTGAATAAAGTCGTTGGCACCGGCCAAGCGCGCAGCCGCCATCACGGCCTCCATACCTAGGCTGGGGTCTGCCAGCGCAATGTTGTCGCGCACACTGCGGTTGAACAGCAAAGTGTCTTGCCCTACCACGCCCATCTGCCTGCGCAGCCACGAGGTATCCACCAAGTTAATGTCAACACCATCGATCACAATGCGCCCCGACTCAGGGGTGTAAAGCCGCTGCAGCAGGCGCATCAGGGTGGTCTTGCCGGCCCCAGACACACCTACCACGCCAATTACCTCGCCGGGCTGCACATCAAAGCTGAGGTCACTCAAAATGGCTGGCCCATTGGGCGTGTACTTGAAAGTCACCCGGTCCAAGCTCACTTGCCCCTTCACATCCGGCGGTACGGAGCGGTGGGGGCGAAATGCGGGCTCGGGTGACGCATCCAAGATATCTCCTAAGCGCTTGATGCTCACCTTCATCTGCGTGAAGTCTTGCCACAGAGACGACAGTTTCAAAATAGGCGCATTCACGCGGCCGCTCAGCATGTTGAAGGCAATCAAGCCACCCACCGTCAATGCGCCGTCAATCACCTGTCGCGCACCCAACCACAGCAGCGCCACGGTGAGCACCTTGCTGGCCATGCTAATGAACTGGTTGGTGGCGTTGCCCAGATGCCCGCCTTCAAACGACGTATTGACGTAGCTGGCCAAGCGCCTCTCCCACGCGCCTTGCCACTGCGGCTCAACGGCATGGCTTTTGAGTGTTTCCATGGAGGTGACCGTCTCTACCAGGAAGGCCTGGTTCTCGGCCCCCAGCGCAAACTTGTCTTCCAGCTTCTTGCGCAGCAGTGGCGTGATGAGGGCCGATGCCCCAAAAAACACCGGCAGTGCCGCCAGCACCACCAGCGTCAGCGTCACGCTGTAATAAAACATCACCGCGATGTACACCAGCGCAAACAGCAAATCCAGCCAGCTTGTCAGCGCTTGCCCGGTCAAAAAATTGCGCGCATTGTCCAGCTCGCGCACACGGGCTACCGTGTCGCCACTGCGGCGGCTCTCAAAATACGACAGCGGCAAATGCAGCAGGTGCTTGAACAATTTGGCCCCCAGCTCCACATCCACCCGGTTGGTGGTGTGGCTCAGCAGGTAGTGGCGTATTGCGCCCAGCACCACTTCAAAAATGCTCACACCCAGCAGCGCAATCACCATCACATCCAGTGTGGACAGCGTGCGGTTGGTCAGCACCTTGTCAATCACCACCTGAAAAATCAAGGGCGTGACCAAGGCAATGATTTGCACAAATAGCGAAGCCAGCAAGACCTCGGCCATGAGGGCTTTGTATTTTTTGAGCGAGTGCCAAAACCATGCCACCCCAAACTTGCCCGCATCGTTTGCGGCAGCGCTGATGTCAGAGGTGGGGACCAATTCCACCAGCTGGGCCACGATCCACTGCTGCGCAAACAAGGCGTCAAACTCTGCCATGGTGATCTGGCGCGGCGCGGTGTCCCCAGCCAATTGCACTACTGCAGCACCCACGGGGCCAGTCATGTCCAGCTTGCCCACCAGCATCCAGCTGCCGTCTTGGGTTGGCATGAGTGCCGGTAGTGCTACCTGCGAAATGGCTTTGGCCTGTCCACTGCGCAGCTTGGTCTCAAAGCCAACCTGCTGCAGCATGCGAACCATATCCCCTACGGCAACCGCACGCTCATCACCCTGCTGGGCAATGTCGGCAAACTGGTGGCTGAGTTGTGCTGCGTCTAAGTGAAGGTGGTGAAGTTTTGCGTAAAGGCCAATAAGCTTTAATGTTGCTTGCACTCTCAAATCCCTGTTCTTTTGTTTTAGGCGGCTTGCAAAGCCAATAGTTCTTCGTTGGCCACAACGATTTCAGTGCCTTGCATGGGAACAAATCCCAAAGGCCCCAGATCGTGCGTGCTTGCGTTGTTGCTCATTTGGTTAAACAACTGCGCCATGCGCGCCAAGTCAGCCTCCGCTGCCTGCGCATACACGCCGGACTGGTAGGCCAGCATGGCGTCTGCCGCCACACCGGTGCTGCCATCGGTGCGGGTAAACGTGGTGTCCCCCATCACCGTAATGTCTGTGCTGGCCCCGCCACCGGCCAGCGCACCACTGTGCATTTGCGCGTTGGATTGCAGATTGATGGAGGCAATCCCCAGTGCATCCAGGCCCAGGTATTCCCCGTCCTGCGTCAGTCCATCGGCGTTTTTATCCTCCCAAACGCCAAACTCTGACCACCGTGTATCCCCCGCGTCCAACAGGCCATTGCCATTGGTATCAAAGGCCCGCAACCCCTCTATATCAGTTTGTGCGCCGTCCACATACTGCTTAAACGCAAACTCACTGGCGTCGCTGATCTGATGATCACCATTCAAATCGATACCCAGCACCCCACTGCCCGCCGCAGCCCAAGCCACCTTGTCCGCCACACCATCCATATCCAGGTCGTAGCGCACATTGGAGTATTGGGTGCTGATGTAAGACGGATTGGTGCCGTCCAAAGACAGCACCACCGGGCCCACGTAGCCCGAGTACTCCATGTAGCTGGTGGCCCCACCGCTCATGCTGTAGTTGAGGTGCCAAATGTTGGTCAAGCCACGGTCATCGGTAATCCGCCAGGTGCTCTGGAAATCAATGAACCCATATCCTCGTTGCACGTCCAGATTCATGTGGGTGTTGCTGTATGAAAAAGCGTTGACTCCCACCATGCTTTGCCATGCGTAGTAAGGGTAATTAATATCACCTTCAGAGCCGGGTTCGGGTCTAGATAAGTCAGTGCGAAGTACGCTCAAACTTAGTAATGCCACAGAAGAAAACGCAGTGTCCCCATCGTCCGACACTGCAAAACTGACATCCGCCATGTCAATGCGCCTGCCAGAGTTTCCCCCAGTGCCGTAGAAACTTGCACCGTACAGGTTGACCGACGCATACAAGTTCGGCGGCGGCTTCACCTCGACAAACGCAGTCGCCCAGGTTTGCCCCCCGTTGCCGTCATCAGCCAAGATAGTCAAACGACGCTGCGCCTATGAACCCGGCAGTAGGCACAAACTCCACCTGCCCGTTGACGATGGACACCACTCCGTGGCTTGCATTGCCCACATTCACCAAACTCAGCACATCGTTCTCTACGTCCGAGTCGTTGCCGATGAGCTGTGAAAACCCAATCGTCATCGTGCTGTTCACATACGTCTGAAACTGGTCGTCCACCGCCAGCGGCGCATCGTTCACCGCGGCCACCGGCATCACCACCTGCACGGTAGGCGACAGCAGGCCTGCGGGGTCCACGGTCATGTATTCAAACTCGGCGTTGCCATTGAAGTTCAGCCCTGGTGCAAACACCACATTGCCATTGGCGTCCAGGCTTACGGTGCCATTCACTGCATTGCCCACCCAGCCGATGGCCAGCGTGCTGGTCGCGTCGTCCACATCGCCATCGTTGGCCAGCAGCACGGTCTTGTTGATCAAGAACGTAGCGTCCTCACTGGCCCCGCTTACCACCTCACCCTGCGCGTAGGGCGCGTCGTTCACGTTATCTACCAGCAAAGTGGCGGTGGCCGTGCTGGACAGGCCGTAGTGGTCCGTCACCGTGTAGCTAAAGCTGGCAGTGCCGTAGAAGTCCGGGTCCGGCAGAAACACCACCTCCGTCACCGTGTCGCCCGCACCGTTCACGCTGGTTTGCAAACTCACCTGCCCGTGGCTCGGCGTTGCCCACCGCACTGATGCGCAGCGAGCACGCCCCCCGTTGGCACCCGCATTCACAGTGCTGTCGTTGGCCAACAGCAAATCCGTGCCAATGCGCAGCACCGTGTCCTCGGTGCCTGCCAGCACTTCCCCTGCCACCTTAGGCAGGTCTAGCAGCATGCCTCTGTGCCTGCGTTGTGAACGCAGGCTGCGACAGGTGCGGCCTCATCCTCAGAGTCTCACTATCGGCTGCACTGGGCACGCCGCTACTCACCAAGCGTAGCCCGAATTTCTCTGACCGGGCTGACGTTGCTTGCGTAGGCCGAGACGATCAAGGCCCGCCCGCTGCAAGGCATCCATATCGGCCAGCACACCAGGCGGCGGTGGCGCATCCACCACGCGCCGGGGCTCCTCTTGCCAAGTGCCTTGTGGCTCTGTCCTCGTGTTGGAGTCACCGCCAGGCGTGTGGCGAGGTTGCAGTCATACGCGGGGCAATGCCATTGGGCACCGTGCGCATCGGCTGTGCGCGTACTGCAGAGTCCAGCTCGTTGTTGCTCGATCAAGCGCCATCTCGCTCGCCTGCTGGGTGGCTGATGCTGCAAAGGCAGTGGTCTGCACCGCCCCTAGGCCAACCATTGCCAGGGCACCCAAGCCCATACCCAGTCCACTCGGCCATGGCACCTTCTTGCGCACTGCGCACCATCTGGCAGCTGTTGGGTCGCCAATCTCTCCCAGCGCCAAGCGCGGCAATGGCGGTACTGGGGACAAACACCAGTCGTTTGTCGGTCAGCGCTTGGCCCTGGCCGTTGTTGCCGGTTTCCTTTGTGCGTTTCACGTCCCCCAAGCTCACCGCCCCGGTAGCCGTAGTTTGCGTAGGAGCGCCAGCCACATTGGTGCCACCATGGCGGTGTTCGTCTTGCTCTGCGGTGCCTTCCCAGTCTCCCGTGGTCAGCGCATCATGTTCAAACGTAGCCTCGCGCACACTGCCCCAGCGCGTCACACCGCCTTGGTCCACCACCTGCACCTGGCCCTGGTAGCCCTCGTGCTCCAGCATCTGCCCGGCGTTAATCGTGTGCAGCACGCCCTGTGCATCCGCCTCCTGCATCTGCGTGTAGCGCACGCCTTCGGTGTCCGACTGCAGCGTGGTGGCACTCAGCGCATCGCGGTGGCCATCGGCATACACCACCTCACCGGTGGTGAAGTCGATGCTGCTGATCTGCAAGCTCGCCAAGTCGGCCTGTTCGCCCGCATCCAGCCGCGCATCCTGGTTCACATCCACCCACAGCCGAATAGCTGCAAACGCCGGGTCGCTGGCATTGAGCACCCCATCCCCGTTGGCATCGAGCCACTCCACGTTGTTGCGCTGCAGGTGCGCGTGGGCGGTGGCGGCCAGGGCATCGTTAGCCAGGTTGCCTGGCTGTGAAGCCCCTTCGGTAGCGTGCCCCGCATTGCCCCCCAGGTTCAAAATATCGCGCGTCTCAATCTGGCCATTGCCGTTGTAGTCCAGCACCAGCATGCCTTGCACGTTGCCCTGGGCATCGGTGGCACTCACCCACTGGGTTTGCTCGTAGTAGCCGTCGCCCTCGGTGTCGCGGTACAGGGTGCTGGTAGCCACCTGTTGTTCGGCTTGTTGCTCTTGCAAGGTTTGCAGCGCCTGCGTGCTGGCTTGCACAGCATCACTGGCCACAACGCCGGCCCCCACATCGGAGCCCAGATGCACCACCAGCGCCCCAAAGCTCTGGGTCTTGAAGTCCGCACTCTCGGTGGCGTTGCCCTCTATCGCATAGGCCTGGTTGCCGTGGTACGCATGGCCCCCGGCCCCGGCACCCAGCTGGGCTGCAATCTCGCCCTGGCCCGCACCCTCAGCCAGCAGCTGTTGCATATGCCCCATCTGCGTTTGCACCTGCCAGGCCGGGGCAATGCCACCGTTCTCGGTCAAGATGTCAAACAAGCGCTGCGCCAAGCCCTCAGCCTGGTTGGCACCTTGCAACATCTCCCGGTAGCTGCCGCCATCGGGTGTGGTCATCTCTATCCACGCACCGCCACTCTGCGAGAAACCCACACGTGGCAGCAGGTAGGGGTTGATGGCCACGTTGTCAGACGTATCGGGTGTCTGGTCGTTGATGCTTTGCACGATGGACTGCAACAAGCCCTGCACGCTCTGCGCAGTGCTCTGCGCCATCTCGCCACCGTGGCTTTGGTTGAAGTCCACCTTGATCTGGATGTCGCCCTGTGCGTCCCATTCAAAGTGGGTCACACCTTCGGGTGGTGGTGGGCGGTTGTCGGCCAAACACACCGGCTGCCAAAATCCAGATGGCAATGCTGGCCGCCAATCACTGCCGCGGATAAAGGCCACCGCACTGGCAATCATGCTCACGGTGTTGCCGCTCTCGATGGCACCTATCAGGTTCAGGGCTTGCAGGTAGGGCAAGTCGATGGGCGTGAGACTGCTGCCTGTGGTGTTGGCAAAGGTGTTGTAGAACGCTCCAGCTGCACTGGCCTGCGCGATCGGGTCGTTGCCCTGCAGGGCGGTGATCAAACTCAGACCCGCACCCCACTGGCCCAGGTCACCGGGCAGGTTGCCGTCCGCGCCCGTGCCAGAGAGCTGCGCAGTGGCACTGCCCAGGTTGTCGAACTGGTTGTACAGGCCCACCAAGCTTTGCAGCTTGCCCAGATCGGTGAGGTGGTCAAAGTGCTGCAGGTTGGCCAGGCTGTTGACAAAGCTCAGTGCGCCTGCTGCGTCGTTGGCGCTGGCGTTGAATTGGGCCTCTTGGTACTGCCCGGTCGTCATCACCTTGCCCGCACCGGTGACATGCACATCCACAGGGTTGCTGGAGCCATCGGGGTTGATGGTGTTGGCCTGCAAGTGCAGTACCCCTGTGGGAGAGAGGCTAAGTTCCCCCACGATGTCGCCATCGGCATTGGCCAACAGGGCACCGCCACCGGGCAGGGTGTGCAGGCTCAGGCCCGCGCCATCCACCGCCCCCAGGCCCAGAGCAGCCAGCTGGGTGCCCAGGGCTTGTTGCTGAACGAGACTCAGAGATGCGCCGGCACCGCTGAGGTAGGTTTGCAGGTCTTGGGGGTGGCCGGGGTTTGCTATGGTTTGTGTAGCTGCTGGCGCAGTGTTGACGGGGGCTAAGGGCGTGATTTGATGCTGAATCGCCAGCTTCGGTGCTACCGCCACCGCCTGCATCGCTGACGACTGCGCCATCGCCTGTGGTGTTGCCTGCATCGGCGTACTGCACGCCGGGGGCGCTGGTGGCAGTGGGTTTGAGGCCCAGAGTGTCTAGCAGCGCATCTGCTTGTTCTTGGGTGAGGTCGGGCTTGAGTTCGGTGCTTGTTTGGTTGGCGGCGTTCTGGCTTGTTTGGTTGGCGGCGTTCTGGTTGGCAAGGTAAGCAGCAGCCTCTGCCTCGCCGTTGCTGTTGCCGGGTTGGTAATCGTTGTCGGCGCTGGGGGCGGCGGTGCTTGCTGCATCGCTGCCACTGGTGCTGGTGGGATTGATTTCTGGTGGCAGGTCCAGGCCGTTGATGCTGGCTTCTTTGTAAGCAGCCAGTTTGTCTTTGGCCCAGTCGGGTATGGCAACCGTGTTGCCTGGCTTGAGGTCGTTGACATTTCCATCAGAGCCAGCGGCCCGCGCGTTGGCCTGGGTCTCCGCAACAAACTGTGCGGTTTCGCTGTCGCTCAAGCCCAGCGTTTTACCAATCTTCCACAAGCTGTCACCGGTTCTGATGGTGAAGCTGTTGTCGGCCGTGCCGCTGTTGGGCAGGGGGGTGAAGGTGTGGGGGGTGCCTGCACTGCCTTGCACCGTCTCCATCACTCCGGTGTTTTGGTTCAGGCTTTGGCGCAGGCCGGTTTTTGCATCAAAGGTGCTGACGATGTTGAAGCTGTCGGGGGCGTTGGGGTTCTGGGCGCTGTGGCGGTTTTCGTAAACAGTTTCAGAGACGGGCAGGCCTGTCGCCGTGTCCACCACGGTGACGATGCGGGTGGTGCTGGTCGCGTTTTTTATATCCGTGGTGCGGGTGGATAAGCCCGAATTCGTGGTGGTGTCCCAGGTTTGGCTGGCGTTGGGTGCCGTTTGGGTGGTGACTCCGTAGGGCTGGCCGTCGGGGGCGGTGGCGTTTTGTTGGTTGATTTCGTTGCGGCGCAGATCCTCAAAGGTGGTACTGCCCACTTGGCCCAGGCTGTCGATGCCGACGCCGGGTGGTGAGGGGGCTACCTCAGTTACGCCAGGAATGATGGTTTTTCCAGCCGTGTCCATTCCAATCGAGAACGGTGCTCCCGTGATTTCAAACTGGCTGCCATCCATGCGGTTTCCAGGTACACGCACTTCCATGATGGCACCCGTTTCAGGGTCTCTGAACGTCCTGACCTGCACAACACTTTGGCTCGTTTGCGCGTTGGGGCCTGTGCCTATTGTTTGTAGATTGCCAACCGGCTCGTAGTGCACAGAATCCACGGCGTAGCCCGAGGGGCTTACGCCGTTCATCACGTTCCATTGCTGCAGTGTGATGTTGGGGTTAAAGCCACTGTCGCTCAGAACTTGCTTGACCACATCCTTGCTGATGTCCTGATTGAGTATGGGCACATAGCGTGTTTGGTTCGGAAAAAGCAGTGGATCGCCACCCGTGAAGTTGCCCCCATCGGTATAGACATAGGTGCGCGGCGTACCGTTTTGATCCTTGGTGCTGACCACGTAGTAGTTGGTTCCATCCACTGTGCGCGAAGGCTGCAAGTTTGCATCGGCGGGAATGGCGGGGGCTGTGGCTTGTATCCATTGGTCATACGCCAATTGCTTTGCTGCTTCACCGGCGTATTTGTCTCCAGCGAAGATGCCGCCAAGCATGACTATTGGTTGAAAAGGCCCAGTGGCCTTGGGCAAGAGTTCAAATGCTGCTTTAGTTGCCCAAGCCCCCGCACCCCCACCAACAGGTCCCGCCAAAGCGCCTGCAGCCTCCATCGCGCTTTCCAGAAACTGGCCAGCCAGTAGGTTGTTGCCTACGGCGGTAACATCATCAAACTTTGCAATTCCACCAGCGACCACACCTGCAGCCCCCAGCGGGCCAGTGGAGCCGAGTCCACCGCTCCCATGCCAAGCTTCGGTCCCTTTGACGGCATCTTTGACTGATTTGTCGATGGACTCCAGCAGGCCCAGCTGGGGAATAACTGTCGTATTGCTGAGCCCAGTGTTGAGATTGATTCCCACGGGCTGCACGCTACCTGTCTGCGTCTGCATGGCTCCGCTGCTGGTGAAAACATATACAGGCGGTTTAGCCATGACGTGACTCCTTGGAAATCAGTTTGCGAACTGTTAGCGAGGTGAAATATGTAATTCCGGCCAATAGTGACCACAGTCCAATGATGAAAAATGGTGCTAAACAGGGGGCAGTGATTGGACTCGCAACAAATGAGTAACCTGTACGGTGCAAGCGTCCAAAGCTAGGGAAAAGGATGTATTCGTACAAAATCCACAACATCCCAGCCAAAGAGAGTAGGCAAAATACTGCCGTAATCAGGAAGTCGCGCAATGTTCGATCTTCTTCACTCAATTTTCCGACATGATGCATTAGCACTATCTGTGATAGAAAAGTAGTCGGCGCCAATGCAACGGTGTACACACTGTGCAAATACAGCCCCTTTTCCGCCTGGGGCACTAGCCGCCTGATGTTGTCCAGCCAAGGAAATACCTTGGTGGCCCATTCCACGTAGTCACGTGCAGTTTGGCTGTCGCGCAGTACCGTGGTTTCAACAAAAAACCATCCCCATACTGCTGCAATCCCCCAAACGATCAACATCACCACGGTTGCCGTTCGCGCAGCACTGGGGGTCTTAAATACCGTCTTCCAAAAAGACTCTTTTGGTACGTTGTCAGTTTTCATGTTTTTTGGACGTAGTTACGTGGCTGAGTTTTGCGGCTACGCAACGCTGTTGTGTGCAGGCAGTGAGGGCGTTGAGCGCTCTGCAGGGGCGCTGCTTGTCGCATGAATTTGGATGAGTCCGGTACTCTACCCGGTCAAACATCAAGCGCAAATCCCCCAAAGGGGTGAATTTGCAGCTGCATAAAAAAATGGCCTCTGGCCCTCATGGAATGTGCGCAAGCCACTATCAAATAGATATCGAATCTGCCCCCCATTGCCCCCCAGGTTCAAGATATCGCGCGTCTCAACCAGGCCATTGCCGTTGTAGTCCAGCACCAGCATGCCTTGCACGTTGCCCTGTGCATCGGTGGCGCTCACCCACTGCGTCTTCTCATAGAAACCATCGCCCTCGGTGTCGCGGTACAGGGTGCTGGTAGCCACCTGTTGTTCGGCTTGTTGCTCTTGCAAGCTTTGCAGCGCCTGCGTGCTGGCCTGCACGGCATCACTGGCCACAACGCCTGCCCCCACATCGGAGCCCAAGTGCACCACCAGCGCCCCAAAGCTCTGGGTCTTGAAGTCTGCACTCTCGGTAGCATTGCCCTCAATCGCATAGGCCTGGTTGCCATGGTAGGCATGGCCCCCGGCACCGGCACCCAGCTGGGCTGCAATCTCGCCCTGGCCTGCACCCTCAGCCAGCAACTGCTGCATATGGCCCATCTGCGTTTGCACCTGCCAGGCCGGGGCTATGCCACCGTTCTCGGTCAAGATGTCAAACAAGCGCTGCGCCACGCTATTGCCCTGCATCGCTTTGCGGTATCGGTTGCGGGTTTTGTGCACCAAACGGGTGCCTTCTGTGTTTTGCGTTGAGTAGTTCAAAGCGATTTCCAGCCAATAAGGGTGCATATGGGTGCAAACGGACTATTGCTTTTTTTTACTCATATATGCTTTTTTATAAATTTACCTGGCAACTACACATCCGTATATCCCCCATTCGGGTGAATTTGCGGCAGCGCACAAAATAGGCTGCTTCTGCAACTTATGCGTAAAAGTACCTCTAGCCCAGGTGGGGTATGTGTAAGCCACTATCAAAGATATAGCGGCAATCGGGGGCTGGTTTGCCTGCCCTAGGGGGGGGGCGCCTGTGGCCCTAGCGTTGTGCCGTTGCCAGCCGCAGTGCCAGGCCCACAAACACCACGCTGGCGATGCGGTTGAGCACACGCTGGGCGCGCAGTGAGCGCTTGAACACCTGGCCAAAGCCTGCGGCGAACCATGCCACGGCGCTGAAGGTGAGCAAGGCGGCCAGCATGAAGACCGCGCCCAGCAGCACGATTTGGAGCGCCATATTGCCTGTGGCGGGGTTGGCGAACTGGGGCAGGAAGGCCAAGAAGAAGATGGCTACCTTGGGGTTGGTGATGTTCATCATCACGCCGCGCAGGTAGGTTTGCCAAGGTGTCATGGCGGGCTGGGTGGCCGTTTCAGAAATGCCCACAGGTGCATTCCATGCGCCCCAAGCCAGCCACAGCAAATAACCCGCACCCAGAAGCTTAAGTGCCGTAAAGGCGGTGGCTGACGCCGCAAACACCGCGGCCAGGCCCAGCGCCACGGCTGCGGTGTGGAACAGCAAGCCGCTGCACAAGCCCAGCACCACCAGCAGGCCGGCGCGGCGCCCATGCACGGCCGAGTGCAGCAGCACAAATACGTTGTCGGGCCCGGGCGAGAGGGCGAGCAAAACCGAAGCGGCAAAAAACGTCAGCGTGGTGTCCAGAGCAAGCATGGCAGGGGGCCGCAGGCGCGGCAAAGGAGGGCAGGGACTGCCATCCTAACGCCTGCCGACATATGCTCAGTTGCCGATGATGGAGAGCAACTCTTCGCGGGTGCTGGGGTCGGCCATGTACTTGCCGTACAGCGGGGACATGCGGCGCACCATGGGGGCCACGTCTTTCACGCGCACAAACTGCACCCCCTGCTTGGTGGCGGTTTCCACTGCCGACGCCACGCGTTTGTTCCACAGCTCACGCATCACCTGGGCAGAGTCGCTGCCTGCTTTTTGAAAGGCGGCTTTGTCGGCCGCGCTCAGGCTGGCCCAGAGTTTGGTGGAGACCACCAGTGCTTCGGGTGAGACCACGTGGTTGGTCATGTAGACCGACTTGGCCACTTTGTAATGCCCGGTGGATTCGAAGGACGGCATGTTGTTCTCGGCGCAGTCCACTTCGCCTTTTTCCAGAGCGCCCATCACGTCCTTGAAGGGCAGGGCCACGGGCGTGGCCTCCAGCAGCTTCACCATTTCCAGGTACACCTCAGACTGCTGCACGCGGACGCGCGCACCCGCCAGGTCCTTGAAGCTGTTGACGCTGCGGCTGGCGCAGTAGAAAGAGCGGCCGCCGCCGTCGTACCAGCCCAGCACCACAAAGCCCGCCGCTTGCAGCTTGGCAGCAAAGCGTTCGCCCAGCTTGCCGTCCAGGTGTTTGAACATGTGGGCCGAGTCGGTGAACAAAAATGGCAGGTTCAAGGCTTTGAGGCCTGGCACCGCATCAGACAGAGGGCCGGAGCTGAACTCAGCCACATCGATCTCGCCGGCCTTGAGCATCTGCACTGCCTTGGGCTGGTCGCCCAGGCTGGCGTTGGAGAAGATCTCGATCTGGTAGCGCCCACCGGTGTTCTGGGTCACCAGGCTGGCAAAGCGCTTCATCGCCTCGGTGACCGGGTAGCCATCGGGGTGGATGTTCCAGGCGCGCAACTTGGTTTGCGCGCCTGCGCTTGCACAGGCCAAGGCCAACAGGCCCATGGCGGCCCAGCGAAGGGGGGTGGGTGCTGCCATGGCGTCAGGCCTGGGCGACTTCGTGGGCGCCCATGATTTCCAAGGCGCGCACCAGGGCCGAGTGGTCCAAACCTGCCATGCCGTTGGCCGCGCACACCTGCATCAGCTGCGCCGCACCGGCGGTTTGCGGCAGGGCCAGGCCCAAGGCCTTGGCGCCGCTCAGGGCCAGGGCCAGGTCTTTTTGGTGCAGGCCAATGCGGAAGCCCGGGTTGAAGGTGCGCTTGACCATGCGTTCACCATGCACTTCCAGAATGCGCGAAGAGGCGAAGCCGCCCATCAGGGCCTGGCGCACTTTGGCAGGGTCAGCGCCGGCCTTGCTGGCAAACAGCAGGGCTTCGCCCACGGCCGCAATGTTCAGGGCCACGATGATCTGGTTGGCCACCTTGCAGGTCTGGCCATCGCCATTGCCGCCCACCAGGGTGATGTTCTTGCCCATCAGTTGCAACAGCGGCAACACAGCGTTGAAGGTGGCTTCTTCGGCGCCCACCATGATGGTCAGGCTGGCGGCTTTGGCGCCGACTTCACCACCCGACACGGGGGCGTCCATGTACTGGCAGCCCAGCGCGTTGATCTTGGCCGCGAAGGCCTTGGTGTCCATGGGCGAGATGGAGCTCATGTCCACCACGGTCTTGCCTGCGCTCAGGCCTGCGGCCACACCGTTGGCGCCAAACAAGACGGCTTCCACGTCCGGGGTGTCGGGCAGCATGAGGAAGATGATGTCGGCCTTTTGGGCGACTTCTTGCGCACTGGCGCAGGCGCGTCCGCCCGCTTCCAGCAGCTGTGCAGGCACTGCGCTGCGGGTGTTCAGGTACACGGTGTGGCCGGCGGCGATAAGGTGCCCTGCCATGGGGGCGCCCATGATGCCGAGGCCGATAAATCCGAGAGTAGTCATAGTGGTAGTGCGAAGGAGTTGGGGAGACTGTGTGGCAGCGTGTTCTGCGGAGGTAAAGGAGGAGCCCGAAGGGCGGGGGACACGCAGCAGAACACGCTGCCACCCAGTCTCCCCGCCAGAAAAAGAAGTGCTAGCTAAGGTACCGGTCCCGCAAAGCCTGCGTGGCGTTGCGGAACACCCCCAGGTCGCTGCCTACGGCCACAAAGGTGGCACCCATGTCCATGTAGCGGCGTGCATCGGCCTCTACTGGCGCCAGGATGCCGGTGGGCTTGCCGTGGGCCTTGGCCTGGGCAAACACATGGGCAATAGCGGCCTGCACCTCGGGGTGCGCGGCGTTGCCCAGGTGGCCATAACCAGCGGCCAGGTCTGACGGCCCGACAAAAATGCAGTCCACGCCTGGCACGGCGGCAATCTCGCCACTGGCGGCCACGGCTTCGCGGCTTTCAATTTGCACCGCCACACACATGTGCTGGTTGGCTTCCTGGAAATAGTTGGGCACCGAGCCATAGCGGTTGCTGCGCTGGGCGACCGATACACCGCGCATGCCCTCGGGCGGGTAGCGGGTGGCGGACACGGCCAACTCCGCTTCTTCGGCGTTTTGCACAAAGGGCACCAGGAAGTTGTAGAACCCGGCGTCCAGCAGGCGCTTGATCTCGATGGGGTTGTTGCAGGTGGGGCGCACAAAGGGCGCGCTCACGCTGTCCTTGAGCGCCATGAGTTGGGGCACAAAGGTCACCACATCGTTGGGCGAGTGTTCGCCGTCCAACAAGATCCAGTCAAAGCCAGCAACACCCAGCACCTCGGCGGTGATGGGGCTGGCCAGGGATGCCCAGCAGCCAATCAGGCGCTTGCCGGCCAGCAGGTCCTTCTTGAACTGGTTGGGAAAAGGGCGGTAAGGGGTAGGGTAGGTCATGGCAATGCCTTCAAGCGGAGCAATCGGGTGTTGGTTCTTGTTCGGGGGGGTCAGGTGATTGGGGCGGGGTTGAACAGCACCAGCGAGTTATGCAGCTTCCATTGCTCAGCCCAGGTTTTTTTGCGGCCGCTGGCCACATCGAGCATCAGGTGGAACAGCTCCCAGCCCAGGTCTTCAATGCTGGCTTCACCATCCGCAATGCGCCCGGCGTTCACGTCCATCAGGTCGTGCCAGCGGCGTCGCCAGGTCGGTGCGGGTGGCCACCTTGATGACCGGGCACTCGGCCAGGCCGTAGGGCGTGCCGCGGCCGGTGGTGAACACATGCAGGTTCATGCCAGCGGCCAGCTGCAGCGTGCCGCAGATGAAGTCGCTGGCGGGGGTGGCGGCGTAGTGCAGGCCCTTGTGCTGCAGTTTCTCGCCCGGCGACAGCACGCCGCTGATGGGCGCGGTGCCGGACTTGATGATGGAGCCCATGGCTTTTTCGACAATATTGGAGAGGCCACCGGCCTTGTTGCCGGGTGTGGTGTTGGCGCTGCGGTCGGCCTGGCCGCGGCCCAGGTAGGCGTCGTACCAGGCCATCTCGCGGGCCATGGCATCGGCAATCTCAGGGGTGGTGGCGCGGGCGGTCATCTGGTCCACCGCGTCGCGCACCTCGGTGGTCTCCGAGAACATGACCGTGGCCCCGGCGCGCACCAGCAGGTCGGTGCAAAAGCCCACGGCGGGGTTGGCCGTCACACCAGAGAACGCATCGCTGCCGCCACACTGCACGCCCACCACCAGCTCGCTGGCCGGAAGGGTTTCGCGCTGGCGGGCGTTCAGCCGCTCCAGGTGCGGCACGGCAGACGCCAGCACCGAGTCAATCATGCTCATGAAGCCCACATGCTTCTCGGCCTGCAGGCACACCACATCGAGTGCGGGCTCATTTTGAGTGCCAAATTGGCCTGTAGGGCCCGTATTTACTGCGCCAGCAGCTACTGGTTTGATAGCAATACCGCCGGCAGGGAATAGACGGTCCGGTTGCAGCTTCTCGCAGCCCAGGCTCACCACCATCACCTCGCCGCCAAAGTTGGGGTTCTTGGAGATGTTGCGCAGCGTGCGGATGGGGATGATGGCGTCGGGCGCGTCGATGGCCACACCGCAGCCGTAGCTGTGTTCCAGACCAATCACGTCGTCCACATTCGGGTAACGGGGCAGCAGCTGCTCCTTGATGCGCTGCACCGCAAAGTCCACCACACCCGCCACACACTGCACCGTGGTGGTGATGGCCAGGATGTTGCGCGTGCCCACCGAGCCATCGGCGTTGCGGTAGCCCTCGAAGGTGTAACCCTCCAGCGGCTCGGCATTCCAGGCGGCCGCAGTGGAACGGGGCAGGTCCGCCAAGGAGCGGGCTTCGGGCATGTGCAGCATGCGCTCGTGCACCCAGGCGCCCGCAGGAATATCCTGCATTGCGTAGCCAATCGGCACGTTGTAGCGCAGCACAGCGGCGTCTTTGGCAATCGGCACCAAGGCCACCTTGTGGCCTTGCGGCACGCGGTCCACCAGCGTCAAGCCACTCGGGCAACACGCTGCCTGGCAGGCAAGCCGCCATCGTTGGCCACGATGGCCACGTTGTCGGCCGCATGCATGCGGATCGTGAGCGGTGGGCGGGGGGTGGAGGCAGACATGGCGTTCAAAACCGGGGTTTGATCTGTGTCCACTCTGGGCGGTAGCGCTGCATCTGGGCCACGTCGTTGCGGGTGCGGATGCGGCAGACCTTGAACGCCTCGTGCAGTTCGGCCAGCTTGTCCTGGTCCAGCTCCACGCCCAGGCCGGGCTTGTCGGTCAGGTGCACGCAGCCGCCCACAATCGGCACCTTGCCGCCTACCAACACCTCGTCGCTTTGCCAGGGGTAGTGGGTGTCACAGGCGTAGCTCAGGTGTTGCACCGAGGCGGCCAAGTGCGTCATGGCCATGAGGCTGATGCCCAGGTGGGAGTTGGAGTGCATGGACAGACCCAGGCCAAAGGTCTGGCAGGTTTGTGCCAAGGCCTGGGTGGCACGCAGACCGCCCCAAAAGTGGTGGTCGCTCAGCAAAATTTGCACGGCATTGAGTTCAATGCTGCGCTTGAGCTCCGCCCAGTTGGTGATGACCATGTTGCTGGCCAGGGGCATGCCGGTGGCTTGGTGCAGCGCGGCCATGCCTTCTAGCGTGGGCGTCGGGTCTTCGTAATATTCCAAGCTACCGCGCAGCTTGTCGGCCACTTTCAGGCTGGTGGCCATGCTCCAGTTGCTGTTGGGGTCGATGCGCAGGGGCTGGTTGGGGAAGGCGGCCTTGAGCGCCAGAATGGCATCCGCTTCCTCCATGGGGTCGAACACACCGGCCTTGAGCTTGATGCTCTCAAACCCGTATTGGTCGATCATCTTGCGCGCCTGCTGAACAATTTGTTCCGCATTCACCGCTTCGCCATAGGGATCGGGGGCGTACTCGGGGTCTACCGACGCATCCCATTTGTAGAACAAATAGGCCGAGTACGACACCTTGTCGCGCACCGCGCCACCCAGCAGCTCCACCAAGGGGATGCCCAGGGTGCGCGCCTGCAGGTCCATGAAGGCCACTTCAAATGCCGAGAACGCGCTGGTCACCAGGTTGCTGGCGAGTGAGCCGGGTGCCAGTTCCATTTCCACGTGGCCGGTGTTGACTTTGGGCGCCAGCGCCTGAAGCCGCGCCAGCATGCCATTGAGGTCAAAGGCTGACATGCCGACCAGGTGGGGTGCCGCACGTGTCAGCAGGCCCAGCACCGGCGCGTCGCCATAGGTTTCGCCCAGGCCCACCATGCCGTTGGCACCCACCACCTCAATGATGGAGCGCAGGCCAAAGGGTTCGTGAACACCCGCCGCGTTGAGCAAAGCGGGGTCTTTGATGGCGATCGGGGTGACCCGAACTGCAGTGATCTTCATGGGGGCTTACTTCAGCAACAGACCGGGCAGCCACATGGACAGCGCAGGAATGTAGGTCACGGCGATCAGCACCATCAGGAGTGCCCCGAAGAAGGGCATCAGTGCTTTCACCACCCGTTCAATCGGCAACTTGGCCACCGCCGCACCCACAAACAGCACGCCACCTACGGGTGGGGTGATCAGGCCCATGCCCAGGTTCACCATCATGATCATGCCGAAGTGCACCGGGTCTACACCCAGTGTCTTGACGATGGGCAGCAGGATGGGCGTCATGATCAAGATCAGCGGCGCCATGTCCATCAGCGTGCCCAGCACCAGCAGCAGCATGTTGATCATCAGCAGCACCACGTACTTGTTGTCCGAGACGCTGGTGAACAGGCTGCGGTGATCATGGTGGGGATCTGCATCAGGGTCATGATGTAACCGAAGCTGGCGGCAAAGCCGATCAGGATCATCACAATGGCCAGCGTCTTCACGGTGCGGTGCACCAGCTTGGGCAGCTCATTCCACTTGTAGTCGCGGTAGATGAACATGGTCACGAAGAAAGCCCACACCACCGCAATGGCGGCGGATTCGGTGGCCGTAAACACGCCGGACAAAATGCCGCCCAAAATGATGACCATGGTCATCAGGCCCCACAGCGCATCGACACAGATGCGCAGTGCTTCTTTCATGGGGATGCTGCGTCCCTTGGGGAAGTCGCGTTTCTTGGCGATGAACAGGCACATGATGGCCAGCGTCAGGCCCAGCAACAGGCCTGGCAACACACCGGCCAGAAACAGCGCCGCAATCGACACCGATCCACCCGCAGCCAGAGAGTAAATCACCGCGTTGTGGCTGGGCGGGATCAGGATGGCTTGCACCGAACCGCTCACCGTCACTGCGGTGGCGAAGTCACGCGGGTAGCCTTTCTTTTCCATCTCCGGGATCAGTACCGAGCCAATGGAGGCGGTGTCTGCCATGGAGGAACCTGAGATGGCGCCGAAGAAGGTAGAGGCCAGAATGTTGACCAGCGACAAGACCGCCGCGCACAAAACCCACCAGCACTTCGGCAAAAGCCACCAGGCGGCGCGACATGCCGCCCTCGGCCATGATGGCGCCGGCCAGCACAAAGAAGGGAATGGCCAGCAGAGAGAACTTGTTCACGCCGCCGGCGATGGCGATCATCACGGCGTCGTAAGGCAGCTCAATCCACCAGGCACCAATCAGGGCCGACAGGCCCATGGCATAGGCCACGGGCATGCCAATGATCATGAGCACCAGAAAGAGCCCAAAAGTACCAGCGCGTCCATCAAAGGGCCTCCGTTTCGGCAATGGCGTGGTCAAACGTAATAACTGCCCGGGTGTGTTGGGAGCCCAGCAAGACGTGCTCCAAGATGAATAGCAGAGTCACCAGGCCGCCCAAAGGAACGGGCAAGTAAGTGGCCCCCACCGGCATCCAGGGGATTTCTCCAATGTTTTGGCCCCAGGTCTCCATGCAGAGCTTGGCTGCCGTAAATCAGCATGAACATGGCGACGCCAGAGCCATCAGGCACGTGCACCACGTTGGACGCAGAGACTGCTGCAGCACACGCGGCAAGCGGTCGGTCACCATGGCCACAGCAATGTGGGAGCCGGCGCGGTAGGCCGCAGCGGCACCAAAAAACGTAAAAACTACCATCAGAAGGATGGAGATGGGTTCGGGCCATTGCGACCCCGTGCCCAGCACGTAGCGCGTAAAAATGCCCCAGGGAATGATCAGGGACATGACGATGACGGCCCCCCCGGACAGCCAGATACAGGCCAGGTACAGCATGTCGCTGCAGCGCAATAGTGTGTTTTTCATGGGAAACGGTCCAGGCAAGGTCAAGGGCAGCTGCGCCGCAGCGGGCACCCATCCACGCAAGAAAGGCCTTACTTGGTCGCGGCGATGCGTTGCATCAGGTCGGTGAACTTGGTACCGTACTTGGCACGAACCGGGGCGGTGGCATCAAAGAACAGCTTTTGGTCCACAGCCACAAATTCAACGCCAGCGGCTTTCAGCTTGGCGGAGTAGTCTTCCACGCTCTTGTCCCACAGCCCGCGTTGTTCCATTTGGGCTTCGCGGGCCACCTTTTTCATCAAGGTCTTGTCTTCGGCGGACAGCTTGTCCCAGGCCACTTTGGACATCACCAACATCTCAGGAATGATCAGGTGGTTGGTCTGGGCGTAGAACTTGGTGCCGGTGGTGTAGTGGTTGCTGGTGAACATGCTGGGCGGGTTGTTTTCCGCACCGTCAATCACGCCGGTTTGCAGCGCGCTGAACACTTCGCCGTAGGCCATGGAAATGCCGTTGCCACCCATGGCATTCATGGTGTCCACAAACAGGGGGTTGCCCATCATGCGCACCTTGATGCCCTTGAGGTCAGCCGGGGTCTTCACCAGCTTCTTGGTGTACAGGCTGCGGGCGCCACCGTCCATCCAGCCCAGGCCCACCAGGCGGGCAGGGCTGGCAGTCACTTTGTCCAGCAGTTCTGCGCCGATGGGGCCGTCAATCACAGCGCGCATGTGGGGGATGTTACGGAACACAAAGGGCATGTTGAACACGTCCACATCCGGCACCACGGGGCCGACCACGCCCAGCGAAATGCGCACGATCTGGATCGCGCCAATCTGGGCTTGCTCAACGGCTTCTTTTTCCTGGCCCAGCACCGCGCCGGGGAACATTTGCATCTTGATGCGGCCGTTGGTGGCGGCTTCCAGCTTCTTGCCCATGTTCTCCACCGCCACCACGGTGGGGTAGCCGGCGGGGTGGGTGTCGGTGGCCTTGAGTACGATGTTCTGGGCTTGTGCGCCCAGGGTGCTGCACAGCGCAATGGCGGCAATGGCGGATGCCACAAAAGTTCTACGGAAAGTCATGCTTGTCTCCTCTTTAGGATGGTTAGGGTTTAACGAACGGGAAACTGGGAAAACAGGGGCTCCGGCAGGCCTTGCACGCCGGGCTCCAGCACCAGAACGGCACCGTCCAGCGCGGCATCAAAGCCGGGGGCGGGCATAGCGGGCTGGATGGATGTCACAAACAGGTGGCGCAGATCGGGGCCGCCAAAGGCACACATGGCGGGTTTGCTCACGGGTACCGCGATGGACTGCAACAGCGCACCGGCGGGGCTGAAGCGGAGCACCTGGCCGGCATCGTTGCCGCAAATCCAGTAGCAGCCCTCAGAGTCCACAGCCGCACCATCGGGGCGGCCAGGCAGGGGTGTCATGTCGACCCAAGCGGCTTGAGGGCCCCAGGTGCCGGTGGTACCGTCAAATGTGTGCTGCCAGATTTTTTGCACGCTGGGGTGCGAGTCCGACAGGTAGGCGGTCGTGCCATCGGGGCTGAAGGCCATGCCGTTGGGGGTGATGTAGCCCTCCAGCACCGGGCCACGCAGGCCTTGGGTGTCCAGGCAGTAAATTCCGCCGGCCGCATTGCCTAGGCCCATGTCGCGCACCATGGTGCCGGCCCACAGGCGGCCCTGGGCGTCACAGCGGCCATCGTTGAAGCGCATGCTGGCGTGCGGGTGGCTGATGGTGGCCAGGCATTTCACCTGGGCCATGGGCGGGTCTTGCAGCGTCACCTCAAAAATGCCACTCTCCATGGCAGCAATTACGGTGCCACGGGTGCTCAGCGCAATGCAGCCCACGCGCTCGGCCAGTGTCCAGCTGTGTTGCGTGCGGCTGGCCCAATCCAGGCGGTGGATGCGCTGGCCTTCAATGTCCACCCAGTAGAGGGCCTGGGCAGCGACCGACCAGACCGGCGATTCGCCGACCCGGTCGCGGGCACTGGAAATGGCAGAAGTGGTGGGCATGGCGGTTTTACTTGCCTGCCTTGTGGGCAGTCATGGGTTCGCCCTGGAACAAGAAACCACCGCCCTGGTAAATCGCGGCGGGGTCGGTGATGTCGGGCTGCGGCGTGCGGGCATAGACGGCTTCGCGGAATGGGTCGGCGCTGTCCTGCGGCACATAACCCACGTGGCGCGCTGCGCTGTTGTCGTACCAGACCACGGCGTTGTCGGACATGCCAAAGATGGCGGTGTGGCCCAGGATGGGGGTGGTCAGGCAGGCGGTCACCAGGCGGTGCAGGTCATCAAAGCTCAACCAGCTGGCGAGCATGCGGCGGTCCCGGGGTTCGGCAAACGAAGAGCCGATCCGCAGGCAGGCGGTCTCAATGCCGTAGCGATCAAAGTACATGCGCGAGAGGTCTTCGCCAAAGGCCTTGCTCACGCCATACAGGCTGTCGGGGCGGGCGGGGTGGTCCAAGGTGATGGTTTCGCTTTGTTTGTAAAAACCGGTCACGTGGTTGGAGCTGGCAAACACTACGCGTTTGACGCCAAACTTGCGTGCGGCCTCATAGAGGTTGTAGACACCCAGAATGTTGGCCTGCAGGATGGGCTCGAAGGCGGCTTCCACGGAGATGCCACCAAAGTGCACGATCGCCTGCACACCCTGCACCATGGCATCCACGGCTGCCGCGTCGGCCAGGTCGGCCAATGCCACTTCTTCGCCATCCCGGGCGGGGCCGAAAGCGTTGCGGTCGGAGAGGCGCAGCACCTCACAATTGGCCTTGAGCCGGTCACGCATGGCAGTTCCCAAGCCGCCTGCGGCACCGGTCATCAACAAAGTGTGGTGTACTTTGATCGTCATGAGATGTATGCTGTCTTTTTAGTTGTATGTTGTCTGATGTGTTAAATTGTCAGCAGTCACTCCCATCGAGTCAAGGGCTTTTTCATGGACCTAGTACAAACCCCTACGGGCGTCCTTTCTCCTTCCGTTGCGGGATCGGATGCGAACGTGGCACGTCCCAAGCGCTCGCGAGGATTGGTTCAAGAGGTCGTAGACAGTTTGTCTGGCAGCATTCGCAACGGAGCCATCAAACCGGGTGAGAAGTTGCCGACCGAGTCAGAAATCATGGCGCGGTATGAAGTAAGTCGCACCGTGGTGCGCGAGGCTATTTCCAATCTCCAAGCCAGCCAGTTGGTCGAGACGCGACATGGCGTCGGCACTTTCGCATTGGAGGCTCGGGCGCAAGGTACTTTTCAGGTCGGCGCGGTGGACCTGGCACTCATTTCCGATGTGATTGCCTTGTTGGAATTGCGTACCAGTTTGGAGACGGAGGCCGCAGGGCTTGCGGCCCTTCGCCGGACTGATGCGCATTTGCACAGCATGCGCAGTTTGCTCGATGCCTTCGGGGCTGCGGTCTCTGCCGATTCAGACGCAGTGCCATCTGACTTCCAGTTCCATTTGGAAATTGCAAACGCAACGGGCAATCGCCATTTTGCGGACCTCATGGCATATTTGGGCTCCATGGTCATTCCTCGCGCGCGCATCAATACGGCCAATGCTGCTCCAGAGGGGCGTCAGGGCTACTTGGTCCGGGTCCAGATCGAGCATGAAAGCATTTACATGGCGATTTCCAATCAGGATGCGGAGGCGGCCCGGGCCGCTATGCGTACCCACCTAACCAACAGCTTGAATCGCTTACGCATGGCGCAGGCGGGTCAGGTGCCCGTGGTCTTGCAAAATAACAACTGACCATCGGGTGAGCGGGTAGTATTCGACAGTCCGAGAACTGCCTTTGTGCCACTTGGGCAACCAAGTGTGAATATCGAGGAGACAAATATGAAAAATATCGCAGGATTTGGTATCGCATGGCGCCTCACTTTGGGTTTTGGTGGTGTGCTGGCGCTAGTTGTTCTGATTGCGCTGCTGTCATTATTTCGCATGGGTGCCCTGACCTCGGCGCTGGAGGAAATCACGGTGCGTAGTGCAACTCGCACCACAACTATCAACGAAATGCGTAGTGCTGCCACCAGTCATATCCAGGCGATTGGGGAATTTGGTAGTACGGATTTGGCGGCTATGGAGCCACTGCTGGATCGGGTCGTGGCGCATTTGGATACGTTTGATGCTACCTTGGGGCGCTTGCAGGTTTCGCTTTCTGAGGACCCCTCTGTAGCGGACTTGATCAAAGCTTCTGCGTCGGCCTCCAACGACGTGAGGCAGCTCATTGTTTTGAGCGAAAAGCTCTCAGAGGGACGTGGAAAACCGGCGCAGGCGTACAGCCTGCGTTTGGAGTATGCGAAAGACAAAGCAGTCTGGGCTGCCAAACACCAGGCGTGGAGCAAGTCGGTGGATGCACTTTCAGGGTGGCAAACCCGTAAAAATGAAGAGCTGTCGGCTGATGCGGTAGCCCAAGCTTCGACCGCCCGCAATGCCATTTGGGGCGGTATGGGCGTTGCACTTTTGGTAGGCGCTGCGGTGGCGTTGTGGGTTATTCGAGATATTTCTGGATCTATTGGAGTCGCTGTCTCTGCGACGCAACGCATGGCCAGACACGATTTGTCCCTGCCGATTGTGACCAATCGGCAGGATGAGGTGGGTGGTTTGCTGCTGGCCCTGGAATCCATGCGGCAGAACTTGTTCCAGTTGGCCCTGGGGGTTCGAGGTGCCTCTGAAGACATCGGCAATGCAAGTACCGAAATCGCGCAGGGCAGCCAGAACCTGAGTGACCGTGCGGAGGACACTGCGGCGGCTGTCCAGAACACGTTGGAGGCCATTGGGCATCTTGGGGCCTCTGTGAATGAAACCAGTGAGTCGGCACGTTCCGCACAAGCCCTTTCTGGCGAGGCGTGTACCGTCGCGGAGCGCAGCGGCGAGGTGATGGCCCAGGTGGTGACCACCATGAATGAAATCGACGATGCCTCCCGCAAGATCGCCGACATCACAGCCATCATTGACGGAATCGCGTTCCAAACCAACATCCTGGCCCTGAACGCCGCAGTCGAGGCTGCGCGGGCGGGTGAGCAGGGGCGCGGCTTTGCCGTGGTGGCCAGCGAGGTGCGTGCCTTGGCGGGCCGAAGTGCAGAGGCCGCCAAAGAAATCAAGGTGCTGATTGGCGCGTCCCTGGAGAAGGTGAGCTCCGGCTCGGTCCAAGTCAATCGTGCGGGCGGAACTGCCATCGAAGTGACGGGGTCAGTGAAGCAAGTCTCCAGCATGATCTCTGGCATTGCGTCGGAGGCTGTGCTGCAGGTGGAGCGTATTGCACAGGCCAATCAGTTTGTCAGTCAATTGGACATGGTCGCCCAACAAAATGCGGCCTTGTCGGAGCAGTCGGCCGCCGCCGCAGCAGGGTTGAGGCAGCGCGCCGCGCAGCTGACGGCGCTGGTGCAACAGTTCGACCTGGGCGAGGCGGAGTTACTCGCCCTGAGCCGCTAGGCGCCTTGCGGCGGTATGCGTGATAACCCTTATCCGAGGCTGCAATGGTTGTTGTATGATGTCTTACAACTTGCGATTTAAAATCTAAAAGCTAGAGCCCTATGGAACCCCTCAATTCCCCCGTCCGCGCGCCCACCATCACCGCCCTGCGTGTCATCCCCGTCGCGGGCCATGACGGCATGTTGATGAACCT
Source organism: Rhodoferax sp. (assembly GCF_034519335.1). Taxonomy (GTDB): domain Bacteria; phylum Pseudomonadota; class Gammaproteobacteria; order Burkholderiales; family Burkholderiaceae_C; genus Allorhodoferax. The sequence goes on along the minus strand of NZ_JAXHOL010000018.1, from coordinate 51,715 downwards.
GAGCGGCGCCCATGCGCCGTTTTTTACGCGCAACATCGTCATCCTGACCGACAGCAGCGGCAACACCGGCGTGGGCGAAGTGCCCGGCGGCGAGAAGATCCGCCAGACGCTGGAAGACGCCGCCGCCCTGGTTGTAGGCCAATCCATCGGTAACTACAACGCCATCCTCAACCGCATGCGCGAAGCCTTTGCCGCGCGTGACAGCGGCGGCCGTGGCCTGCAGACATTCGATTTGCGCATCGCCATCCACGCCGTCACCGCCGTGGAAAGCGCCTTGCTCGATTTGCTGGGCAAGTTTTTGGGCGTGCCCGTGGCAGCGCTCTTGGGCGATGGCCAGCAACGTAGCAGCGTGGCCGTTCTGGGCTACCTGTTTTATGTGGGTGACCGCAACGCCACCGACTTGCCCTATCTCAGCGAGCCCGACCAGGCCGATGACTGGAAGCGCCTGCGCCACGAAAAAGCCATGGACGCCGAGGGTGTGGTGCGCCTGGCCGAGGCCGCCTTTGCGCGTTATGGATTTCAAGATTTCAAGCTCAAGGGCGGTGTGCTGCGCGGCGAGGAAGAAGTGGAAGCGATTCGTGCGCTGCACGCACGCTTCCCGCAGGCCCGTATCACGCTGGACCCGAACAGCGGCTGGCTGCTCAAAGACGCTATTCGCCTGACCCGCGACCTACATGGCGTGATGGCCTATGCCGAAGACCCCTGCGGTGCCGAAGGCGTGTTCTCGGGCCGCGAGGTGGTGGCCGAATTCCGCCGCGCCACCGGCCTGCCCACCGCCACCAACATGATCGCCACCGACTGGCGCGAGCTGGCGCATTCGCTGGCGCTGCAGTCGGTGGATATTCCGCTTGCCGACCCGCACTTCTGGACCATGCAGGGCTCCGTGCGCGTGGCGCAGGTGTGTGAGACCTGGGGCTTGACCTGGGGTTCGCATTCCAACAACCACTTTGATGTGTCGCTGGCCATGTTCACCCATGTGGCGGCCGCAGCGCCCGGCAAGGTCACCGCCATTGACACCCACTGGATCTGGCAAGACGGCCAGCGCCTGACCAAGGCCCCGCTGCAAATTGTCGGCGGGCAAATTGCTGTGCCCACTACGCCCGGACTCGGCGTGGAGCTGGACATGGTGGAAGTGGAGAAAGCCCACCAGTTGTACCTGCTGCACGGCTTGGGTGCACGCAACGACGCTATGGCCATGCAGTACCTGATTCCGGGCTGGAGCTTCAACCCCAAGAGCCCCGCCCTGGTGCGCTGACCGCAACGAGGCTCCTGCCGTGGAGTTTCAAGTCAAATATGCCTCTAGCCCCCGTGGATATTGCGCAAGCAGCTCCTGTTTTAGGAGCGATTGCGGCGCAAATGCTGCCGTAAAGTTAGCGCGCACCCTCGGCCAGCTGCAGTGCCAGTCGGTTGTGGCGCTCCATCAGCGGGCCAAGGTCCACCGTCTCCAGATGCCCTTCGCGTACCACCACCCGGCCATTCACCACGGTGTAGTCGGCCTGCGGGCTGGCGCACAGCAGCAGGCTGCCCACGGGGTCGTGCACCGCGCCGCCGGCAAAGCCCAGCGTGTCCAGGTCCCACAGCACCAGGTCGGCGCACATGCCCACGGCCAGGTGGCCCACATCGCTGCGGCCCAGCACCTGCGCGCCGCCGCGTGTGGCCACGCTGAGCGCATCGCGCACCGTCATCTCGGCCGGGCCCAGGTCGCAGCCAAAGAAGGTGCGGCGCTCGCCGCTTGCCAACACACGTTCTTCGGGCGGCTGCATGGCGCGGCCCACGCGCGCCAGCAGCAGCGCCTGGCGCGCCTCGTTGAGCATGTGCGCGGCGTCGTTGCTGGCGCTGCCGTCCACGCCCAGGCCCACGGGCACCCCGGCGTTGAGCATCTTGCGCACGGGCGCAATGCCGCTGGCCAGCCGCATATTGCTGCAGGGGCAGTGCGCCACGCCGGTGCGGCTGGCGGCAAACAGGCTGATGCCCTCGTCATCCAGCTTCACGCAGTGGGCGTGCCACACATCGTGGCCCAGCCAGCCCAGGTCTTGCGCGTACTGCGTGGGCGTGCAGCCAAACTTCTCGCGGCTGTAGGCCAGGTCGTGGTCGTTCTCGGCCAGATGGGTGTGCAGGCGCGCGCCGTAGGTTCGTGCCAGCAAAGCCGATTCACGCATCAGGTCGCGGCTTACGCTGAAAGGCGAGCAGGGCGCCACGGCCACATTGAGCATGGAGCCAAACGACGCGTCGTGGTACTGCTCGATCAGGCGTTGTGTGTCCTTCAAAATGAAGTCTTCGCGTTCCACCACGCGGTCGGGCGGCAAGCCGCCTTGGCTTTGGCCCACACTCATGCTGCCGCGCGTGGCCACAAAACGCATGCCAATCTCGGCTGCTGCGCCAATGCTGTCGTCCAGCCGCACGCCATTGGGGTAGATGTAGAGATGGTCGCTGCTGGTGGTGCAGCCGCTGAGCAGCAATTCGGCCATGGCAATCTGCGTGCTCACCTGCACCATCTCGGGCGTAAGTCCGGCCCAGATGGGGTAGAGCCCGCGCAGCCAGCCAAACAGCTCGGCGTTCTGCACCTCGGGTATCGCCCGCGTGAGCGACTGGTACATATGGTGGTGCGTGTTCACCAAGCCCGGCGTCACCAGGTGGTGGCAGGCGTCGATCACCTCGTCGGCCTGCAGCGCATGCGGTGGCAGGTCGGCCGTGGCGCCTATGAAGGCAATGCGGTTGCCTTCGATGTAGATAGACGCATCGCGCAGCTCGGTGGATTGCGTTGGGTCGGTGTGGTCGAACGTCGCGATAGCGCGCGCGTTGTGGATCAGCAGGGTACGCATGGAATACTCTTTCTATCAATAACGCCAACCAATTTTGCCTGAAGCACAATGGAAAAAAAGCTATGACCCATCCGACCTACGCCAGCCTCGCGCCGCGCGACGTGCTGACCCAACTCTACTGGGCCGCCGTGCACCAGGCACTGCCCAACCACACGCTGCACGCCTATCTGCCCGAAGTGCCCAAGGGCCGCACGCTGGTGCTGGGCGCTGGCAAAGCCGGCGGCGCCATGGCCCACGCGCTGGATGCCCTGTGGCCGCAGGACGCGCCCATGACCGGGCTGGTGGTCACGCGTTATGACCACACGCCACCACGCCCAGCGGATGCATTGCCCACCCGCATTGAGGTGGTGGAAGCGGCGCACCCGGTGCCGGATGCGGCTGGGCTGGCTGCGGCGCAGCGCATCCTCGCGCTGACCAAAGGGCTGACCCAAGACGATTTGGTGATCTGCCTGATCTCGGGCGGAGGCTCCTCCTTGCTCACGCTGCCTGCGCCGGGTATTAGTCTGGAAGACAAGCAGCGTATCAACAAGCTCTTGCTAGAGAGTGGCGCGAGTATTCAAGAGATGAACTGCGTGCGCAAACACCTGTCCGCCATCAAGGGTGGCCGCCTGGCTGCGGCCTGTGCGCCGGCCCGGGTGGTAACGCTGTTGATCAGCGATGTGCCGGGTGACGACCCCAGTGTGATTGCCAGCGGCCCGACCGTGCCAGACCCCACCACCTGTGCTGATGCGCTATCAATACTGAAGCGACTCGCGCAATCTACACAAGGGCTAGAGGCCGATTTCATCTATAAATTGCTAGAGAACGGTGCATTGGAGACGCCCAAGCCGAACGACCCGGTATTTGCCCACAACGAGGTGCACATGATCGCCACGCCCCAGCAGTCGCTAGAGGCTGCGGCTGGCGCGGCCCGCGCCATGGGGCTCATGGCGTACATCCTCAGTGACGAGATGGAAGGCGAATCACGCGAGGTGGGCAAGGTGCACGCCGCGCTGGCCCGCGCCGTGGCGCACCGCGCGCACTCGGAGTTTCAGCCGTTTGCCAAACCCTGCGTGATCCTGAGCGGTGGCGAAACCACCGTCACCATCCGCCCGCGCCGCGAAGGTGCGATCAAAGGCCGGGGCGGCCGTGCGGGCGAGTTCTGCATGGGCCTGGCCCAAGCGCTGCAAGGCCAGGCCGGCGTGTGGGCGCTGGCCGCCGACACCGATGGCATCGACGGCGTGGAAGACAACGCCGGCGCCTTGGTCACGCCTGACACTCTGGCACGCGCCAGCGCAGCGGGCGTTTCGTTGGCCGATTGCCTGGACCGCAATGACGCAGTGGGTTTCTTTGATCCGCTGGGCGACTTGTTCACCACCGGCCCCACGCACACCAACGTGAACGACTTCCGCGCGATATTGGTGCTGTAATTCGCCAGCTCCACTTTCGCTTTCCAATCGCTATGAACCTCCCCACCCACCAACTCAGCATGACCGTGCTGATGTCGCCCGACATGGCCAACTTCTCCGGCAAGGTGCACGGCGGCGCAATTTTGAAACTGCTCGACCAAGTGGCCTATGCTTGCGCCAGCCGCTATGCCTCGCGCTACGTGGTCACGCTCAGCGTGGACCGGGTGCTGTTTCTGCAGGCCATTCAGGTGGGGGAGCTGGTGACTTTTCTGGCCAGCGTGAACTTTGCTGGCAAGTCGTCGATGGAAATAGGCATCAAGGTGATTGCGGAAAACATCCGCACGCAAGAAGTCCGGCACGTGAACAGTTGCTTCTTCACCATGGTGGCGGTGGACGACCACGGCAAGGCCGTTGCCGTGCCGCCGCTGCAGCCCGAGACTGAAGATGAAAAGCGCCGCTTTGAAGCAGCCCAGCTGCGCAAGCAATTGCGCCAAGAGCTGGAGCACAAATTTCGGCAAACGCGCCAAGGCGCGACCACCTAAGTCGCGGCTTACCAAACAGGGCGGATGCGTTGCTGGCGGGGCCCAGCTCGGCCGTTGCAGCCAGCAAGGCTGGTGCCAAGGCGTGCATGCGCTCACTGTTGCGATTTGGCGACCCAAGTCAGCCGGTCTTCGTCGACGATCGACAGGCGCACCAGTTCGCCCGAGGTATTGGCCAGTCGCTCCATTTCGGCGAAGCTATCGCCTCGGTGGCTGCACAAAGTTTGATATTGCTCAAGGTCGGTCGGCGCGTGGGGCGGCACAGTCCGCCCTATGGAGTCAGCCTTCCTTCCCTTTGTTAGCGCCCAGTTGGATAGCAGTCCGGTGCTGCGCGTGGCTGCAGGCACCGTGCTGTGGCGACGTGGAACGTACCAGCACGAGGTGAGTTATTTACAAACCGGGCGTGTGGCATTCGGGCTGCTGGAGTCCAATCCGGCCCAACTCCCCGCGTTGGAGCACTATTTGGGCATGCAGGCCGAACCGGGTTGGATGGACGCTGCGTCTGCGGTGTTGAGTCTGGTCGCAGCCACGGATGCGCTAGCGGAAACCGACGTTCTGTTGCGTACGGTGCCACTGCCCCAGTTTGTGAATGCTTTGGCCCAGGCCGATCCCGCGTTTACCCAAGTGCTCAGAGACGTGGCGCAGACCAGTCGCCAACAAACTGAGTGGGCTGTGAGCCGTCTGGCCAAAGATGCCGAGGCGCGTTGCGCCGAGTGGCTATTGCGCCGCGCTGCGCCCTCCAGTATGGGCGGAGCAACGGTACAACTTGCGCAGCGCAAACGCACCATTGCCGCCGAGTTGGGCATGGCGCCCGAAACGCTCTCGCGCGTGCTTCGCCAGTTGCGCGAACGCAAGCTGATTAGCGGCACTGGTCGCAATGTGCAGTTGGTCGATACACGGGGGCTTGGGGCTCTGGCCAACGGCTGAGCGCACCGTGCATTCATAGTCCTCTGGATTGGCGCAAACTGGCTTGCGCATACGGTAGTATCAGTTGGCTATAACCCTCCTGTAGACCATGCGCACTGCCGAACTAGAGCCCCCCAAAGCGGACGAAGACTCCGGACCCCGCACCAGCTTCCCATTCGATGCGATGAACCTCAAAGTGGGGGACCGCCTTCAAATCCAGCCTCCGGCCAGCTTGTCAACAGAGCGCTGCAATGTGCGGGTGATTGGCTTCGTGCCGCAACAATCGTTGCTGCTCACCGCGCCGCTGAATGCCAATGGCGCGCGCCTGGAACTCATCGAACGTGACCAACTGGTGGTGCGCGTCTTCGCTAGCCAAAATGCATTTGCCTTTGCCTGCGATGTGCTGCGGGCCGCCAAGTTGCCATACCCTTACCTGCACGTGTCGTTTCCACCCGAGGTGCAAGGTACCGTGGTGCGCAAGGCGCCCCGGGTGAAAACCAAAATCATTGCCCAGATACAGTCCGAGCGGCCGGGCGTTACGGCCGTGCCGGCGGTGATCTCCAACCTGAGCGCCAATGGGGCCTTGCTGGACGGGCGCCGCAACATCGCGGATGTGGGCGATACGGTGCAGATGAAATTTCAGATCAAGCTCCACAACGTGGACATTCCACTGTCGTTGCGGGCCGTGGTCCGCGCGGTGTTTGGTGAGGAAACTGCTGTGGCGGGCGCGGTTCCCTTGGCCCACTTTGGCTTGGAGTTTTCCGAGCTGCAACCGCAGGACCAAATGGTGCTGCAAAGCATGGTCTACCAGCAAATGATTGAACGCCCCCAGTCCTTGGTCTAACCCTCGGCGCCCAGCGCCACTTAAACCACCACGGGCGCTGCGCCTTGCAGCGTTAAGTCCGAGGTGTCAGCGCGTAGTCTGGATGCTGGCCGGTGAGCAGCAAAAACATCGCGAACACTGGGCCTTGCATGCAGCGCGTGTCGGTGGGGCTTTCCAGCGCCTGCCAAGTTCTGGACTGCAGGCCACCGCGGCTGCCGGTTTGCAAGGAATAGCCCAGTAGCTCGGCGGCCTGGGCTTGGTTCAGGCCGGCCGCTAGGCGCGCCGCTTTGAGCGTGTCGCCGGTGGGCGAAGGCATATCCACTGCGATGGGGGTGCTGGGGAGGGACAGAGGGGCTTGCGTCATGCCGCAGACTGTAACGCGTACCACCTGCTTTTTGACTCGCCGCAATGGGCCCGGCTCGCGTATAGTGGGCCGCAGCCTTGGTGCCAGCGCCCTCAAACACGGGGGCGGTCTGCCAGGGCGGGGAGTGCAAACTGACCCGAAATTCCATTCCTTCACGCAGCGCAGTCCATGGCCGCCGTGTCTGATCTCCCAGCCCCGGTGTGGGCCCCGCTGCGGCGCGGGCGGCTGTTTGCCGTAGTTTGGGTGTACGTGGGCGTAGTAGTGGGTTTGTTTTTTCTCACCTGTTTCAGCGTCTTTTTTTTTTTGCTCTCCGCTGTGCGGGCCTATGTTGGGGGCGAGGGGCTGTGGTCCAAGGGCCAAAAAGACGCGCTCTACGCCCTGACCCGCTACACGCTATACACCCATGAGGCCGACTACACCGCCTACCAGCGCGCCTTGGCCGTCAACGACGGTGACAAGCAGGCCCGTACCGAACTGGAAAAACCCGATCCCGATTTCGCGCTGGTCGAAGCTGGCTTTCTGCAGGGCCGCAACCACCCGGACGATGTAGCCGGTATGGTGTTTTTGTTTCGCTGGTTTCGGTCACTGCCTGAGATCAACCGGGCCATCACGATTTGGACTGAGGCCGATCTTCATATCGAAAAAATGGTTCAGGTGGGCGACCAGATTCGTGCGGCGGCACAGGCGGGCCCGATTGCCAGCGCGCAAGCCGCGCAGTTTTTGCAGCAGCTGCAAACGGTCAATGAAGCACTCACCCCATTGGAAGATGACTTTTCTTACACCTTGGGCGTGGCGGCCCGCAAGTACACCCAGCTGATATTGCTCACCATGCTGGTGGCGGTATTGCTCATGCTGTCACTGGCCTATCTGTTTTCACGCCGCTTGCTGCTGCGGTTCGAGATGGCCCAGCAGTTGCTGAGTGCCAGTGAAGCCCAGCTGCAAAGTGTGCTGCAGCTGGCGCCCTTGCCCATCGTGATCGTGCGCCAGTCCGACGAGCAGGTGCAGTATGTGAATGATCACGGGCGCCAGCAGTTCCAGTTGGGCGACTTAACTTTGTCTGCGATCCGCCCACGGGACTTCTATGTCAACAGTGCAGACCGGGATCTGCTGGTGGCCGCATTGCAAACTACAGACCGCGTGACCGATCTGGAACTGCAGCTCAAGGACGGTCATGGCAAGCCGTTCTGGGGTTTGTGTTCATCCCAACGCATTCGCTACGAAGGCCATGACTGTGTGTTGACGGCGCTGCTCAACGTGGACGAACGCAAGCGCGCCCATGATGAGCTGCAGTACCGCGCCTACCACGACGCGCTCACCGGCCTGCCGAACCGGGCCATGTTTATGGACGCCTTCAAGCGCAGCCTGGCATCGCCTGGAACGCAGCGGTGGCTCCGGCTCGCTGCTGTTTGTCGATCTGGACCGCTTCAAGGCGGTGAACGACGGCATGGGCCACGACATCGGCGACTTGCTGCTGCAACAGGTGGCCCAGCGCATTGCCTCGTGTGTGCGTGAGGGCGACTTGGTGGCCCGCTTGGGTGGGGACGAGTTTGTCGTGCTGGTGGAAGGGCCAGACGACAGCCACCGCATGGCGGACAAGGTGTTGGCAGTGCTGCGCCCGGATTACGTGCTCGGTGCGCACGTGGTGAGCGTGACTGCCAGCATCGGCGTGAGCCGCTACCCGCAAGACGGCAGCGAACTCAGCGAACTACTCAGCGCGGCCGACTCCGCCATGTACCGAGCCAAGACCGCAGGGCGGGATGGCGTGCAGTTTTACGCTCGCCCACAATAAGCAGGTTCGGTCTTTTTCGAGCTTGCCGGCCATCCTGTGCCAAAATTTTCCATGCGCACCATGCCACTCCCCACGTCCCTGACCCGATTGTCTCAACGGCCGGGGCGTTCCGTTTGGGCCATCATGTGGTTGCTGGGCCTGTTGACTGGCGGGGCCGGGTTGCTGGTGCAGTCCATGGACCGCAGCCAGGCCAACTTTGAAACCGATGCCCGCATCGCCCACCGCATCTTGTCGCAGCGCGCGCTGCAGCACGAAGCCGTGCTGGCCACGCTCAGCCTCATGCAGCCCGCGCTGGACAGCCGCCTGCCCGCCATCTACCCTCAGTTCTTGAACATGTGGCGGCGTATGCCCGGGCAGGCCTGGCCTGCAAACGCAGCACTGGCCACCGTACTGAACGCAGCCGAAGGCCAGAAGGGCGCCCCCCAACTGGCGAGCACAGATTTCGCGGCAGGCCGTTTCTGGATTGCCATGGCACCGGCCAGCGGCGCGCCGGATGCTGCGGCGTATGCGCTGGAGGTTTCGCTACCGCTCATGGTGCCCTGGGCCGACTGGCCCTTTGGCGATGGGCCCGAGTCGGCGGCTGCCAAGCACACCCAGGTCTGGCTGGAGCATGGCAATGCACGTTGGCAGATTCACGCGGGCGATGACACCGCACTGCGCCGCTTTGTGTTCCGCAAACACTTGGCCGCCACCAGCCAGCCCTTTGACATGGTGGCCGAGCGCAGCTACGGCCTGGCCGACCTGCCCTGGGGCGCGTGGCTGGCCTGGCTGCTGGGCTGGAGCCTGGCGCTAGCCGCGCTGGCCAGTGCGCTGCGCCAGCGCCGTGCGCGCCAGCGCGCCGAAGAGCTGCTGCGCCTGGGCCAAGTCTCGCGCCTCAACGCGCTGGGCGAGTTGGCCGCTGGCTTGGCCCACGAGCTGAACCAACCACTGACCGCCGTGCTGGCAAGCACCCAAGCCACCACCCGCCTGCTGGCCGAAGACCCGCCCGATCTGGAGCAGGCGCGCAGCGCCATGGGCAGCACCGTGGTGCAAGCCCGCCGCGCGGCCGAGGTGGTGGCCCGCCTGCGCCGCGCCATCGAGCGGCCCAACACCAGCACCGCCGTGCCGCTGGACCTGGGCCAGGCCGCCAGCGACGTGCTGCAACTGCTGGAGCCCGAATGCCACAAGCGCCAGGTGGCCGTGCAACTGCAAGCGCCCGCAGGCTTGCTGGCGCTGGGCGACCCCGTGGCGCTGGAGCAAATCCTGCACAACCTTGTTACCAATGCGCTGCATGCGCTGGAGCAAGTGCAAGGCCGCCCGCGCAGCCTGCTGCTGCAGGTGGAGCCCGCCGCTGCCGGCCGCCTGCGCCTGGTGGTGCAAGACAACGGCCCCGGCGTGCCCCCGGCTGTGGCCGAGCGTTTGTTTGAACCCTTTGTGAGCGCGCGCCCCGGCGGCCTGGGGCTGGGCCTGAGCCTGTGCGAAACCCTGGCCCAGGCCATGGGCGGCCACATCCGCCACGAGCCCGCACAGCCCGGCACCCGCTTTGTGCTGGAGCTGCCCGCCGCCCCCGCAGGAGCCAGCGCATGAGTACGCCCGATTCCCTCTCCCCATTGATCCACCTCGTGGACGACGACGAAGCCGTGCGCGACGCGCTGGGCTTGTTGATCAGCACCGTGGGCCTGCGCGTGGCACCCTGGGCCAACCCCGAGCGATTTCTGGCCGAGTTCGACCGCGCCAGCCTGGGCGCCGTGGTGCTGGACATGCGTATGCCCGGCCTGTCGGGCCTGGCCGTGCTGGAGCAACTGCAGACCGCAGGTGTAGACCACCCCGTCATCATGCTCACCGGCCACGGCACGGTAGACCTGTGCCGCCGCGCCTTCAAGGCCGGTGCGGCCGAGTTTCTGGAAAAACCGGTGGACGACGAGCTGCTGCTCGACACCCTGCAGCAAGCCGTGCGCCGCCACGTCAAATCCCGCCAACGCCACGCCGCCGACCAGGCGGCCCGCCAACGCTACGCGGGCCTCACCGAGCGTGAGCGCGAAGTGCTGGGCCTGATCGTCGAAGGCCTCACCAACAAGGAAATCGGCCGCGCCATGGCCGTATCACCCCGCACGGTGGAGACGCACCGCGCCAACCTGTTCGAGAAACTGGAAGCGCCATCGCTGGCGCATTTGATTCGGCACTATGCGGCGTTGGTGGAGGAGGGGGATGCTTGATAACGGGATGCAGATTTTCGGGGATTTTTACAAATTGCATGGGGCATTTACTCACCAGTCAGTAATTAAGCGTACAAATTATTGAACTCTTCCATCCAAACTCTATCCTATTTGGCATGAAACGAGATGGACGTAAATTGGCTCACAACACGCTGGAAGAAATGCGGGTTCTTGCGGTGCAACGGATGAGCGAAGGTGAGCACCCTGGCGAGGTTGCTGCGTCACTGGGGATGCATCGCTCGTGGGGCTACAAGTGCCGGGCAATGGCCAAGGGGCGCGGCAATGGGCTGCGGGCTCTGCGCTCCACAAAGGGAACGGGGCGTCCACGCAAACTCACGTTGGAACAAGAGCGTCAGGTCTTTCGCTGGGTCAACGGCAAGCGCCCCGACCAGTACGGATTTGACTTTGGATTGTGGACCCGTCAAATCGTAAAAGAACTGCTACTGGAGCGCTTTGACGTATCGCTCTCGTTGGCCAGTATTGGGGCGCTACTGGCCCGTTTAGGGTTGACGGCACAAAAGCCCTTGGAGCGCGCCTACCAGCGCGACCCCGAAGCGGTAGCCCGCTGGAAGAACGAAACATTCCCAGCCATTGCCATTGAAGCCCAAGGCAGTGGGGCCGAAATCCTGTTCTGGGATGAGTCGGGTTTTCGTGCGGACGCCGTGCATGGTAAGACCTGGGCACCGCGTGGACAGACCCCGGTGGTTGAACGCCCGGGACAACGCCAGGGAGTCAGTGCGGCATCTGCCGTCAGTTCTTCTGGAGCCTTCTGGTTTGCCACCTACAAAGGCGGTTTGACGGGCGAGTTGTTCGTCGAGTTGCTCAAAAAACTGATGTGCCGGCGCAAAAAGCCAGTGCGCCTGGTAGTTGATGGACTGCCCGCACACAAGTCTGCTTGCGTCAAACAATACGTGGCAAGCACCAACGGGAAATTGACGCTTCACTTCTTGCCCGGATATGCACCGGACCTCAATCCAGATGAATTGGTCTGGAGCCACGCCAAGCGCACAGGGGTGGCACGCTCACCATTGAAGGCGGGTGAGAATTTACAATGTCGAGTGGATGCGCAGCTGCAAAGTATTGCCGATGACCCAGCCTTGGTGAGGGCATTTTTTCGCCATCCATCAGTCTCCTATATTACTGACTGGTGAGTAAAGGGAGTGGTTCATGACTCAACTATTTCAAAAACGTTTCACCGAGCTTGCGGAGCAACTCGCGCTGGTCGAAGCGACAAAAAGCAAAAAGCACAGCGAGTTTTCTGGCAGCTACGAAACTGTGGACGATGAGCTCTTGCTCAATTGGTGCGCAAAAGCTCGCAACCTTCTTTCTGGTGCTTGCGGCAAAGAGTCAGAGCATTTTCTGGCTTTCGTTGAAGAGGAGAAGCCGAAGGCCTACCTCCACAATGACTACACGACAAAACGAGTTAAGGCGGTATTTCTAGCAGCCAAGGAAGATTTTGAAGGTGGGTACCTAGCATCGGTTCGCCAACTCGTACAGGCCGAGTTGTTTAGTAGCGAACTTGAGCAGGCGAAAGAGCTGCAGACTTCTGGCTTCTATATGGCTGCTGCTGTTGTGGCAGGCGTAGTCCTGGAGACAACGCTCAGGGACTTGTGCAGTCAAATGGGGCTTCCAATTGCAAAGCTGGACAAAATGAACGCAGACCTCGCTAAAGCTGGCAGGTATAACCTTCTTGTTCAAAAGCGGATTACCGCTCTTGCGGGTCTACGAAATAGTGCAGCACATGGCAATGCAAGCGAGTTCACCAAAGATGATGTTTCCTCGATGATTAGTGAGGTAGAACGTTTCGTCGCAGATGTGTTGTCATAATTGTTAATGTCTAACCAAGTCAACCAACAGATGTTCGAGGTGGGCTGCGCTGCTTTAATAGGACTTTCTGCCTAGGCCAATTAACTTGCGCCGGAATGCGCCAGTCAATCCAAACGATAGACCTCAAATGCGGTATTTGTTGAAACTGAAATTGATTCTCAATGCGCTGCTGGGACTATCCCCTCAAGCTACGCCGGCAGACGATTCGCACTATGTCTGCGTTATTAAAAAAAAGCAGCACTATTGCGCTGACGACCCGACGTTGATAGATGGGCCAAACGACACATTGCCGGGTATGCCTGGAACTCAGTTCACCGTAAACCGGAGAACAGGCGAGATCGCTGGCTCTAAGAGTCCTTTTGGCACCTTCTCAAAGCCGACTTTTATGGAAACAGCCAGCAGCGACAAGATCTACTTTGTCTACTATGCGGAGCCTATTGACGGTATCGTCCCAGTTCTGCACGTCAACATTTTTCCGAACGTTTCGACCTCCACGAAGCCATTGACAGTTCTGCTCGGTCGATTTGTTTTTGAGGGTGAATGCGAATGATCAAATGGTCTAACCTCGCATTCGTACGGGGCGGTTTCGCCACCCCACGACTTCAACGCTGTGACTCAATCCTTCCGCAGGCTTGTCGACCTCTTTTCATTTTTAGTCAAGCCAGTCTTTGTAGCATTTCAGCTCCGTTGAATGTCCGCTGGCGGGCATGGGTGTCGATGCGCAAGAGGCTGACCTCGGGTCGCGCCTCGTTTTCTGGATGGCCTAGCTTGGTCACCTCCTCTCCGTATTTCTACGGACCCCCACACGTAAGCCTACGAATACCCCGCAGCGCCGCCTTTTTCTACAGTTCTCCCAACGGCAAACAACTGTCTGCCGTAACCCTAAACCCTCTAGGAGAACCGTATGAACAAGTCCCTGTCTGCCCTCGCCATTGCTTCCATCACCCTGCTGGCCGCCACCGGCGCACAAGCCGAGGCTGTGCGCACCGAGCGCAATATGTCGCTGGAGCTGGCCAACCGCATTGCCACCGCCGCCGTGGCCGCATGCCAGGACAAGGGCTATGCCGTGACCACCACCGTGGTGGACCGCGCGGGCACCGTGCGCGCCGTGCAGCGCGCCGACAATGCCGGCCCCCACACCGTGGACGCCAGCCGTGCCAAGGCCTACACCTCGGCCTCCGCCAAGAACACCACGCTGGCCATGATGGAAAACGCGCAGAAGAACCCTGCCGCCGCCACGCTGGTCTACCTGCCCGGCATGTTGCTGGTGGGTGGCGGTGTGCCGGTGAAGGTGGGCAATGAGGTGATTGGTGCCGTGGGCATTGGCGGCGCGCCCGGCGGCCACCTGGACGAGCAGTGCGCTGTGGCGGCCATTGCCACCGTGGCTGACCTGCTGAAGTAAGGAGCTGCCATGCGCCTGCGTCTTACCTCCATTGCTATTGCGTGGGCTGCGCTGGGGCTGGCCCCTGCCCAAGCCCAGATTGCGCCCAACGCCGCGCAGGCGGCGCAGTACACCGGCCTGCTGGGCGCTGCCCACCGTGGCGACCTGGCCAAGCTGCGCACGCTGCTAGCCGCCAAGCCCAATCTGGAAGTGCGTGACGCGCAGCAGCGCACGCCGCTGCATGTGGCCACCTATGCCAGCCAGCGCGAAGCGATTCGCCTGCTGGCGGCCGCCGGTGCGGACCTGAACGCCATGGAATACCAGCAGTACGACCCGGTGACGATTGCGGCGGTGGCCAATGACGAAGAGACGCTGGCCCTGCTGCTGCAGCTGGGCGCCAGTGCCAAGAACACCACCAGCCCGTATGAAGGCACCGCACTCATTGCCGCCGCCCACCTGGGCCATGCGGGTGTGGTGCGCCAGCTCATTGCGGCCGGGGCGCCGCTGGACCATGTGAACAACCTGCACTGGACGGCGCTGATCGAGGCCGTGGTGCTGGGCGATGGCGGCGCGCGCCACACCGATGTGGTGCGCCAGCTGCTGGCGGCCGGGGCCAACCCCAAGCTGACCGACCGCAGCGGCCACACCGCGCTGCAGCTGGCCCAGGCCCGGGGCTACCAGGCCATGGTGCAGCTGCTGCAGGCTAGGGCTTCAAAGCCTTTTTTTCAAACGCGGGGCTCCCCCCCGGGGGCCAGCCCCCCCCGTCCCCCCCCCCCCTCCGCTCCCCCCCCCCCCCCCGAGCTTAGCTCTCGCCGGGGGTGGGGAATGTCAATGGGATGGGGGGGGGTGGGGCGGTGTCTGGCGTCATGCCCCGGACTGTAACGCGCGCAGCACGTTTTCGGCCGTGGCCGGTGCCGTCAGGCGCACCAGTTTGCCGTCGCCGCGCGCTTGGCCCACGGCATCGCGCAGCGCCTCGTACACGCTGATGGCCAGCATGAACGGGGGCTCGCCCACCGCCTTGCTGCCAAACACGTTGTCCTCGCGGTTGGGCTCGGGCCACAGGTCCACCTTGAAGTGCTCGGGGATGTCGCCCGCGGTGGGAATCTTGTAGGTGCTGGGCGCGTGCGTGGCCAGGTAGCCCTTGTCGTTCCACACCAGCTGCTCGGTGGTGAGCCAGCCCATGCCTTGCACAAAGCCGCCTTCAATCTGCCCCACGTCAATGGCCGGGTTGATGCTGCGGCCCACGTCGTGCAGGATGTCCACTTTGAGCACCTTGCTCTCGCCGGTCAGCGTGTCAATCACCACCTCGGTGCAGGCCGCGCCGTAGGCAAAGTAGTAGAAGGGGCGGCCGCTGAGCGTGGTCTTGTCGTAGTGGATTTTGGGCGTGCGGTAGAAGCCGTCGCTCCAGAGCTGGATGCGGTTGGCGTAGGCCAGCTTCACCACCTCGTCAAAGCTGCGCGTGGCCACGGGTGAGAACACCTCGCCGCCCTTGAACTTGATGGCACCGGCGCCGCAGCCGTCCAGCCCGCACACAAACGCGGCCAGGTTGTCGCGCACATGGCGCGCGGCAAACTGGGCGGCGCGGCCGTTCAGGTCGGTGCCGGCGCTGGCGGCGGTGGCCGATGCGTTGGGCACCTTGCTGGTGTCGCTGGCGGTGCACAGCACGCGCGCAAACGGAATGCCCAGCTCGTCCGCCACGATCTGCGCCACCTTGGTGTGCAGGCCCTGGCCCATCTCGGTGCCGCCGTGGTTCACCTGCACGCTGCCATCGGTGTAGACATGCACCAGCGCGCCGGCCTGGTTGAACAGCGTGGCGGTGAAGCTGATGCCGAACTTGACCGGCGTGAGCGCAATGCCGCGCTTGAGCACGGGGCTGCTCGCATTCCATGCCGAAATGGCCTCTACGCGCCGCCGATACTGCGCGGACAGCTCCAGTTTTGATAGCAGTGGCTGGAGGATGTTGTCCTCCACCTTCATCTGGTAGTGGGTGGTGTCGCGCCGTACTGGGTTATGAGGGTCGGTGCCCGCAACGGCCTCGTCGCTGTAGAGGTTGCGCAGGCGCACGTCCAGCGGGTCCAGCTTCAGGGCGCGGGCAATGTCGCCCATGATGGCCTCGATCAGGATCACGCCCTGCGGGCCGCCAAAGCCGCGAAACGCGGTGTGGCTTTGCGTGTTCGTCTTGCAGCGGTAGGAGGTGATGTCCACGTCCTGCAGGTAGTAGGCGTTGTCGCTGTGGAAGATGGCGCGGTCGGCCACGGGGCCGGACAGATCGGCGCTGAAGCCGCAGTTGGCGGCCATCTGCAGCTGCAGTGCGGTCAGGCGGCCGGTGTCGTCAAAGCCCACGGTGTATTCGTAGGCAAAGGGGTGGCGCTTGCCGGTGACCATGAAGTCGTCGTCGCGGTCCATGCGCAGCTTGACGGCCTGTTTGGTTTTGGTGGCCGCCACGGCGGCCCACACGGCCAGGTGGCCGGCCTGCGTTTCCTTGCCGCCAAAGCCGCCGCCCATGCGCCGGCACTCCACCTTCACCGCGTGGTTGTCGATGCCCAGGGCGTGGCTCACCCAGTGCTGCACCTCGCCCGGGTGCTGGGTGCTGCTGTAGATCCACCACTGGTTTTGCTCCAGCGGCATGGCGTAGGCAATCTGCCCTTCGAGGTAAAAGTGCTCCTGGCCGCCCACCTCCAGCGTGCCGTGCAGGGAATACTGCGACTTTGGCGAGTGCGGTGGCTGCATCACCCCGGCGCACCGTTACCGGCGGCAGCACAAAGCTCTTGGCCTCCAGCGCCTGCTGCACGGTCAGCACGGCGGGCAGGGCTTCGATGTTCAGCTTCACCTTGCGTGCCGCGTGGCGTGCCTGCATGGCCGTCTTGGCCACCACCACGCCCACCACCTGGCCGACAAACTGCACGGTGTCCATGGCAAACACGGGCTCGTCACCCGCAAAGGCGGCCAGCATGGGGTCGCCGGGAATGTCTTCGCTCAGCACCACGCTCACCACGCCGGGCATGGCGAGTGCGGCGCTGCTGTCCACACCCAGCAGCTTGCCGTGCGCCACGTTGGACAGGATGGGCGCCGCATGCAGCGTGCCGCGCACCTCGGGCAGGTCGTCGATGTAGTGCACGGCGCCGGCCACCTGGGCGACGGCGCTTTCGTGGAACTGGTTGACCCCGGCGGCCGGGCCGCGCGGCGTAGGCGCAGCCTCCAGCACAGTGGGCGACAGGCTGGGCTGGGCGGAAGCGGTGAGGGGCGCGGCGCTCATGCGGTTTCTCCTTCCAGCGCAAAGCTCTCAAGGTTGATGGCATGCAGGCCCTGGCTCTCCAGCCAGTAGCGCTGCAGCAGGTTGCCCAGCACCTCGGTGCGGTAGGCGCTGCTGGCGCGCATGTCGCTGATGGGCGAAAACTCGGCACGCAGCGTGGCCATCGCGGCCATCACGGTGTCGGCCGTCCAGGGCTGGCCGGTCAGCGCAGCTTGCGTCTTGACGGCACGCACGGGTGTGGCGGCTACACCGCCTACGCCAATGCTGGCATGCTGCACCACGCCGTCTGCGATATGCAGGTTCAGCGCCAGGCAGACGGCGGAGATGTCGTCTTCGAATCGCTTGGAAATTTTGTAGACACGCGAGCGTTCAACCGGCAGGCACCGCCTTGGGCACCTTGATCCAGGCCAGCACTTCGTCCTTGGCCATCACGTTTTGGCGGTAGCCGGTGTACAGGTCTTCCAGGCGCAGCTCGCGGTGGACGATCTTGCCTTTGCGCAGGGCCATCAGCACCACGTTGGCCCCCAGCGCAATCAAGAGCGGCATGGAGTCGCCAATCGGCGAGCCGTTGGCCACGTTGCCGCCCAGCGTGCCGGCGTTGCGCACCGGCAGGCCGGCAAAGCGGCTGGCAAAGGCGCCCAGCTGCGGCCGGTCGGCCACCAGGGCGGCAAAGGCGTCGGTCAGCGTCACCGCGGCGCCAATGGCGATGTGGTGCGGGTAGTCTTCCACGCGCTTCAGCTCGGCCACCTGGGTCACGTCCAGCACCTGCGCAAAGTCCATGTGCATCTTGTTGACCCACAGGCCCACGTCGGTACAGCCGGCCACGATTTGCGCCTGCGGGTACTTGGCGCGGGCGGCCAGCAGCGCAGGCAGCGTGGAGGGCGATTTATAAGCCAAATCGGCCTCTAGCCCCCGTGGTTGCTGCGCGAGCAGCTTCAGTTTTGATAGCGTTTTGGCCTCGTCCACCGGCACGGCGGGCAGGCCCAGCATGGTTTGGGCGGCGTCCAGAATCGGGCGGTAGCCGGTGCAGCGGCACAGGTTGCCGCTGAGCGCGTGCTGGGCGTCGGCGCGGGTGATGGGCTGGCCCGCGTGGGCGTGCTGCTGGTACAGGCCAAACAGGCTCATCACAAAACCGGGGGTGCAGAAGCCGCACTGGCTGCCGTGGCACTGCACCATGGCTTCTTGTGCGGGGTGCAGGCAGCCGTCGTCGCTGCCAATGTCTTCCACGGTCCACAGCGCTTTGCCGTCCAGGCTGTGCGCCATCTTGATACAGCTGTTGACCGCCTTGGTGTGCAGCTGGCCGTTGACCTCTTCGCCCACCACCACGGTGCAGGCGCCGCAGTCGCCTTCGTTGCAGCCCTCCTTGGTGCCGGTGCAGTGCAGGTCTTCGCGCAGCACCTCCAGCAGGGTGCGGGTGGGGGGTACATCGGCCAGGGTGACGATCTCGCCGCGGCGTACGAATCTCAAAACTTGGGTTGTCATGGAATGGGTTCCTCGTGCGGGAGGGTAAGTCGGGAGGGGCAGGGCTCCCATACGCATTAGCATATGGCACCAATTTACACGCCTGTATGAGAGACCAATCCCTTTTCGACAAGATAGACCTTCATCTGATCAGGGTCCTTCATACCGTGTTAACCGAGCGCAGCGTTTCCAAAGCCGCCATCCGTCTGGGCATGCACCAGCCGGCGGTGAGCGCGTCGCTCAAACGCCTGCGGGATTTTGCCGGGGACCCACTTTTGGTGCGCTCCGGCTCGGGCATGGTGCCTACCGATACGGCGCTGCGCATGTTGGAGCCCAGTGCCAGCATATTGCGTGCCGCCGAGATGCTGTTCTCGGACGCCCGCGGGTTTGAGCCCGCCACCGCGCGCAACACCTTCCGCCTGGCCGCCAGCGACTACCTGGACCCGCTGTTTCTGCCCCGGCTGGTGGCGCAGATCAAGTCGCATGCGCCGCTGGCCGAGATTGAGATTCACCCCCTGTCGGGCGCCAGCGACTACCGCACCCTGCTGGCCCAGGGCGATATTGACGTGGTGATTGGCAACTGGCCGCAGCCGCCCGACGACCTGCACCTGGGCCGCCTGTTTGGCGACGAGGTGGTGTGTCTGGTGTCCAAAAAGCACCCGGCGGTGCGACGCGGCTGGGACCAGGCCTCGTGGCTGGAGGCCGAGCATATTGCTCCTGGCGCCACCCACCCGGGCGCCAAGGGCGTGATTGACGACCACCTGAGCGGCTTGGGCCTGCAGCGCCATATCGTGGCGCGCTGCCCGCATTTCGGGCTGATTCCGGGCATGGTGGCATCAACCTTGCTGGTGCTCACCACCGGCAGGCAGTACTGCGAACGGTTTGTGGACACACTGCCGGTCAAAATACTGCCTTGCCCCGTGGAGTTCCCCCGCATGATGTACTACCAGCTCTGGCATGCCCGTACGCACACTAGCGCGTCCAACAAGTGGCTGCGCGAGCGCATCAAGTCGGTGGCTGCCGAACTCCGAAAAGAATAAGAGACACGCACCCATGGCCCCACCTGTACCAAATTCCCCGCACTGCCGCCGTTGCCGCGCCTGCAGCTCACCGGTATCACCAAGGCCTACCCCGGCGTGATCGCCAACAGCGATGTCTCGCTGACTGTGCTGCCCGGCCAGACCCATGCGGTGCTGGGCGAAAACGGCGCCGGCAAGTCCACCTTGATGAAGATCATTTACGGCTCCATCAAGCCCGATGCCGGCCAGGTGCTGTTCAACGGCAAGCCGGTCAACATCCGCAACCCCAAAGAGGCGCGCGCGCTGGGCATCAGCATGGTGTTCCAGCACTTCAACCTGTTTGACACCATCACCGTGGCCGAAAACGTGTGGCTGGGCCTGGACAAGGCGCAAAGCCTGGAGCAGGTGACCGCCAGCATCACCGCCAAGGCGGCCGAATACGGCCTGGACATTGACCCCAGCCGACCGGTGCACACGCTGAGCGTGGGCGAGATGCAGCGGGTGGAAATCATCCGCGCGCTGCTGACTAGCCCGCAACTGCTGATCCTGGACGAGCCCACCTCGGTGCTGACGCCGCAGGCGGTGGAAAAGCTGTTTGTGGTGCTGAAAAAGCTGGCCTCGCAGGGCTGCAGCATTTTGTACATCAGCGCACAAATTGCACGAGATCCGCGAGCTGTGCAATGCCTGCACCGTGCTGCGCGGCGGCAAGGTCACCGGCGTGTGCAACCCGGCCGAAGAGTCCAACGCATCCCTCTCGCGCCTGATGATTGGCGCCGAGCCGCCGCAGCTGGAACACCGCCCGCAGCAAGCAGGCTCGCCAGTGCTCACGGTCAGCCAGCTGAGCCTGGCCCGCGAGGACCAGTTCGGGGTGGACCTGGACGGCATCTCGCTCACCGTGCACGGTGGCGAGGTGGTGGGCATTGCCGGTGTGTCGGGCAATGGCCAGAAGGAATTGTTGTACGCCTTGTCGGGCGAAGACTGCCGTGCGGCCAAGGGCAGCGTGCGCATGGGCCAGGCCGATGTGTCGGCCCTGCACCCGGGCGGGCGCCGCAAGCTGGGTCTGCACTTTGTGCCCGAGGAACGCCTGGGCCGGGGCGCCGTGCCCACACTGAGCCTGGCGCACAACCTGCTGCTCACACGCACCGAGTCCATCACCGCGCCCAAGTTTGCCGGTGGCTGGATCAAGGTGCGCCAGCTGGAGGCCCACGCCGCCCGCATCATCAGCGCCTTCAACGTGAAGGCCAATGGCCCCACGGCGGCGGCGCGTTCGCTGTCGGGCGGCAACCTGCAGAAGTTCATTGTCGGCCGCGAGATTGACGCGGCGCCCAAGCTGTTCATCGTGTCCCAGCCCACCTGGGGTGTGGACGTCGGGGCGGCCGCGCAAATCCGTGGTGCCATCCTGGCGCTGCGCGACGCGGGCTGCGCCGTGCTGGTGGTGAGCGAAGAGCTGGACGAATTGTTTGAGGTGAGTGACCGCCTGCACGTGATTGCGCGCGGCAAGTTGTCGCCCTCGGTGCCGGTGGGCGAGGCCACGGTGGAAAAGATTGGAGAGTGGATGAGTGGTTTGTGGGAGGGCGCAACGCCCGCCGCGCGTGCGGAGGTGGCCCATGGCTAAGTCGGGTTTGAAACTGGAGGCCCGGCCTCAGCCCTCCAAGGCCTGGAGCTATGGCTCGCCCCTGCTGGCGTTGGTGGTGACCGTCATCATCGGCGTCATTCTGTTTGCGGCGCTGGGCAAAGACCCGGTGCGCGGCCTGCTGGTGTTCTTTTGGGAGCCTATCAAGAGCGGGTATGCGCTGGGCGAGTTGGTGGTCAAGGCCACGCCGCTGTTGGTGATTGCGCTGGGCCTGGCGGTGTGTTTCCGCTCCAACGTGTGGAACATTGGTGCCGAAGGGCAGTACATCATTGGTGCTATTGCGGCCAGCGGTGTGGCCCTGCTGGCCGAGAAGACCACTGGCGGCTGGATTGTGGTGCCTGTGGTGCTGGCGGGGATTGCCGGCGGCATGGTGTGGGCGGGGCTCACCGCGTTTTTGCGCGACAAGTTCAACGCCAATGAAATTTTGGTCAGCCTGATGCTGGTCTACGTGGCGGTGCAGGTGCTGGGCTATCTGGTCTATGGCCCCTGGAAAGACCCGCTGGGCTACAACTTCCCGCAGACCAAAACTTTTGAAGCAGCCACCCGCATTCCGCGTCTGTTTGATGGCTCGCGCATGAGCATTGGCGTGCTGTTCGCGCTGGTGGGGGTGGCGGGCGTGTGGATCTTTTTGTTCCGCACCCGTGCGGGCTTTGCCCAGCAGGTGGGTGGCTTGGCACCTGCTGCGTCCCGGTATGCCGGTTTTTCGTCACGCCGCGCTTTGTGGACGGCGCTGCTGGTGTCCGGCGGCATGGCCGGCCTGGCCGGTGCGCTGGAGGTAGCCGGCCCCATTGGCCAGCTCACGCCCTATGTGCCTGCGGGCTACGGGTTTGCGGCCATCATCGTGGCCTACGTGGGGCGCCTGCACCCGGTGGGCATGGTGTTCTCGGCCCTGCTGATGAGCATGTTCTACATCGGTGGCGAGCTGGCGCAGTCGCGCCTTGGCCTGCCCAAGTCGCTCACCGGCGTGTTCCAGGGCCTGCTGCTGTTTAGCCTGTTGGCCTGCGACACCTTGGTGAACTACCGCCTCAAGTGGGTCAAGTCCGCCGCTGCGGGAGGTAAAAAATAATGGATTCCTACGCTCTGCTCATTGCAGCCACCCTGAACGCGGGCACCGTGCTGGCCATTGCCTCGCTGGGCCTTTTGATCAACGAGAAAGCCGGCATCGTGAACCTGGGCGCCGAGGGCATGATGCTCTGCGCCGCCATCGCCGGCTTTGCCGCCGTGGTGCACACCGGCAGCGACATGGCCGGCTTTGCCGCCGGTATGGCCGCTGGCGCCGTGATGGCCGCCATCTTTGGCGTACTGGTGATCTGGCTCAACACCAACCAGTACGCCACCGGTCTGGCGCTCAGTTTGTTTGGTGGCGGCTTTTCGGCTTTTGCGGGTATTTCGTACGTGCAGGAAAAAATGCCCGACCGCCCCAGCTTTGCCATTCCCGGGCTGGCTGACATTCCTTTTGTGGGCCCCGCCCTGTTCCGCCACCACCCCATGGTCTACCTGACCGTGCTGTTTGCGCTGGCGTTGATCTGGTTTTTGTACCGCACGCGCGCCGGCCTGATTCTGCGCAGTGTGGGTGAAAGTCCCGAGTCGGCCCACGCCTTGGGCTACCCGGTGCGCGGCATCCGCTTGGCTGCCGTGGTGGTGGGCGGGGCGCTGTGCGGGCTGGCAGGTGCCTACATTTCCATCATCTACACCCCGCTGTGGGTGGAGGGCATGGTGGCCGGCAAGGGCTGGATCGCGCTGGCGCTGACGACCTTTGCCACCTGGCGCCCGGCGCGGGTCTTGCTTGGGGCCTACCTGTTTGGTGGCGTGACCATGTTGCAGTTCCACCTGCAGGGTATTGGGGTGGAGGTGCCCAGCCAGTTCTTGACCATGCTGCCCTATGTGGCAACCATCGTGGTGCTGGCGCTGATCTCTCGCAATCCCCGCTGGATTCGGATTAATATGCCGGCTTCCATTGGCAAGCCGTTCTATCCGGGTTCCTGACTGTTTCGATCGTTTCGGTTTTCTCTCGTTTTTTTAAAGGAAGTGACATGACAGATTTGCAAAAACGTTCACTGCTCAAAATCGCGGCCCTGACCGCGGTGGCGAGCGCAGCCCTGGTGGGTTGCGGCAAGAAGGAAGAGCCGGCTCCTGCGCCAGCGCCTGCACCCGCAGCGTCTGCCCCTGCACCCAAGCCAGAGCCCCTGAAAATCGCATTCGCCTACGTCGGCCCGGTGGGTGACGGCGGCTGGACCTTCGCCCACGACAACGGTCGCAAGGCGCTGGAAAAAGAATTCGGTGACAAGATCGTCACGTCCTTCGTGGAAAACGTGCCTGAGTCGGCTGACGCTGAGCGCGTGATCCGCGAAATGGCCAGCAGCGGCAACAAGCTGGTGTTCGGCACCACCTTTGGTTACATGGAGCCCATGCTCAAGTTGGCGCCTGAATTCAAGGACGTGAAATTCGAGCACGCGACCGGCTACAAACAAGCCGACAACATGCGCACCTACGACAGCCGCACCTACGAAGGCGCGTACATGGCGGGTGTGATTGCCGGCAAGATGACCAAGACCAACACACTGGGCGTGGTGGCTTCCATCCCAATTCCTGAAGTGATCCGCAACATCAACAGCTTCACCCTGGGCGCCCAAAGCAGCAACCCCAAGGTCAAGACCAAAGTGGTGTGGGTGAACGGCTGGTTCGATCCCCCAAAAGAAACCGAAGCCGCAACGTCCCTGATCAACGGTGGCGCTGACGTTCTGTTCCAAAACACCGACTCTCCGGCTGTCTTGAAGACAGCAGAAGCCAAGGGCAAGCGCGCCTTCGGTTGGGATTCCGACATGACCGCCTATGGCCCCAAGGCCCACCTGGCTTCTGCCGTGATCAACTGGGGTCCTTACTACATCAAGGCCACCAAGGACGCACTGGAAGGCACTTGGACGGGTAACAGCGCCGTGTGGTGGGGTGTGAAGGAAGGCGCGATTGACATCGTGTCTGTGGCCGAAGACGTGCCTGCCGAAACCAAAGCCAAGGTGGAAGAAGTGAAGAAGGGCTTGGCGGAAGGTACCTTCGCCATCTGGAAGGGCCCCCTGAAAGACAACACCGGCAAGGACATCTTGAAAGAAGGCGAAACCGCTGACGACAAGTTCCTGTCGGGCGTGAACTTCTACGTCAAGGGCGTGGAAGGCAAGGTTCCTGGCGCCAAGTAACTGGCGGTGGAGTGAACGAAGGGCCGCCCACGAGCGGCCCTTTGTTTGATGCGTTGGCAAAGTTTTTTTAGCAAGGGCTCAGGACAGATGCAAGACAACGTTAAAGCCAATACGCCGGACACAGCCGCAGTGGAGTTTGGGCTGTGGCACCCCGTGGCATTGCGCGCGCGACGTGGCAGCTGCGCCCCTGGGCGTGCATCTGCTGGACCAGGCCGTGGTGCTGTGGCGCGACAGCGCGCACCAGATCCACGCCTGGGCCGACCAGTGCCCGCACCGCGGTGCCCAGCTCTCGCTGGGTCGGGTGTGTGGCGACCGGCTGGAGTGCCCCTACCACGGCTGGCAGTTCGATGGCAGTGGCCAATGCGTGCATGTGCCGGCCCTGCCCAGCTTTGTGCCGCCGCCTACCCACACCGCGCGCCGTTACGCCGCCTGCGAGCGGTATGGCCTGGTCTGGGTCAGTCTGCAGGCCAATGCCGATACGGCTTTGATTCCCGTATTCGCCGCAGAGACCGACGCGCAACTGCGCACGGTTAACTGTGGCCCCTACGATGTGGCGACCAGTGCTCCGCGCATCATCGAGAATTTTCTGGACATGGCCCACTTTGGCTTTGTCCACGACGGCTGGCTGGGCATGCGTGAAGCCACCGCCATTGACGACTACACGGTGGAGAGCACGCCCAACGGTTTGCGCGCCACCCAGTGCAAGGCCTGGCAACCGCAGAGCAATGTGCATTCCACCGCTCCTGCGCAGGTGGAGTACACCTACGAGGTGCTGGCGCCCTACACCGCGGTGCTGACCAAAGTGCCTGACGCTGCCAGCGTGGCGCTACAAGGCTTTCGTGAATCGATTGGGTTGTTTATCTGCCCGATGACCCCCGAGAGCAGCCGTGTCTGGTTCCGCCTGGCCATGGCGGACTTTGAGTCGCCAGACACCAAGCTGCAGGATTTTCAGCACACCATCTTCATGCAGGACAAGCCGGTGCTGGAGTCCCAACGGCCGCAGCGTCTGCCGCTGGATGTGCGCGCCGAAGTGCACACGGCGGCGGACAAGGCGTCGTCGGCCTACCGCCGCTTTTTGAAACAACAGAACATTACTTTCGGAGTCTGCTGATGACCAACTACCCCACCGTGAAACCCGTGGCCGCAGACCGCATGCCAGCCCTGTTGCGTGCCATGCCCAAGGCCGAGCTGCACATGCACATTGAAGGCTCGCTGGAGCCCGAGTTGATGTTCGCGCTGGCCAAGCGCAATGGCGTGCCGCTGCGCTTTCCCAGTGAGCAGGCGCTGCGCGATGCCTATGTGTTCAACAACCTGCAGGAGTTTTTGGACATCTACCACGAGGGCACCATGGTGCTCAAGACCGAGCAGGACTTCTACGACATGACCTGCGCCTACCTGGCGCGCGCGCAGGCCGACAACGTGTTGCACACCGAGATTTTCTTTGACACCCAAACGCACACCGGCCACGGCCTGAGTGCGGATGTCGTCATCAACGGCCTGTACCGGGCCTGCGCCGATGCGCCGGCCAAGTTCGGCATGACGGCCTCGTTGATCCTGTGTTTCTTGCGCCACCTGAGCGAGGAAGAGGCCTTTGAATGCTTGGAGCAGGCGCTGCCGCTGCGCGACAAGATTGTGGGCATTGGCCTGGCATCCAGCGAAGTGGGGCACCCGCCGGAGAAATTTGCGAAGGTCTACGCCCGCGCCAAACAGCTGGGCTTCCGCCTGGTGGCCCATGCTGGCGAAGAAGCGCCCCCGGCCTACATCTGGAGCGCGCTGGATGTGCTCAAGGTGGAGCGCATTGACCACGGCGTGCAGGCCATCCACGATGCTGCGCTGATGCAGCGCTTGGCCACGACCGCATTCCGCTGACCGTCTGTCCGCTGTCCAACCTCAAGCTGCGCGTATTCCCCACGCTGGCCGAACACAACTTGGGCCGCATGCTGGACGCCGGCATCATGGCCACCGTCAACTCGGACGACCCGGCTTACTTCGGTGGCTACCTCAACGAGAACTTCACCCAGACCTTTGCTGCGCTGGGCTTGGGCGCGCAGCAGGCTTACCTCTTGGCGCGCAATAGTTTTGAGGCGAGCTTTATCGACGCTACGTTGCGCAACCAGTACCTGCACCGCTTGGACGAGGCGTTCGAAACCTTTGTCTAGCTTCTTGCCTCGCCTTGGGGCCTGACGAGGTACGCGGCGTATACCAAGGCCCACAGGCCGTCTAGCAAGACCGCGATGCCCACTTGCTGCGGCAAAAACAAGCGGCCGTGGCTCAAAACCAAAGCCACGAAAACCAGCTTGCTGCTGCCCGCGACTGCTAAGACCAGGGGCCGGAGCTCAGGGCGTTGGGCGGCGTACAGTAGCATGGCCCCGACCAGCCCAATCAGCGCACCCCAGCTGCGCACCACCACATCGGCCACCGGGCCCTCCAGGCCGTTACCAAAATAGTGGACCAGCGCCGCTTGTGGCGCCAGCGCCGCGAACACCATGCTGCAGGTGAGCAGGCCAGAGACCTGCATGATTCTTCCGATATGACGTTCTACCCAGTTCATGGCACTGCTCCTAAGATGCTGCGACTGTATTGCGTCCATTTTTTCTTGTATAGATGGTATTTCGCATAACATTTGTTCCCTATGAGAAAGAATGCATTGGGGCCGAATCTGCAATCCCTCCAGGTGTTCCGCCGGGTGGTGGAGTTGCGGTCGTTCCAGGCTGCGGCTCAAAGCATGGGTTTGAGTGGTGGCACCGTGAGCAAGCTGGTGGCCCAGTTGGAAGCCGACGTGGGCGTGCGCCTGTTGCACCGCACGACCCGCAGCATGGCCGTCACCGAAGCGGGACAGGGCCTGTACCAAACCGCAGTGCGCATCCAAGACGAACTGGCCAACGGTCTGGACCTGGCGCGCCAAGCCCAGAGCGCCGTAGAGGGTGTGCTGCGCGTGGCTGTGCCTACCTCGTTTGCCTTGATGTGGATGTCCTCGCGCATGCCGCGCTTCATGGACCTGCACCCGCAAATCACCTTGGATTTGTCCTTGAACGACAGTTTTGTGGACTTGGTGGCCCAGGGCTTTGATGCGGCCGTGCGCATCACCCAGCAGTTGCCAGACTCCGGCTTGGTGGCGCGCCCACTGGGCACCGTGTCGCGTGTGGCCGTGGCCGCACCCCATTACCTTGCCGTAGCGCCGCCGCTAGACACACCAGACGATGTGGCTTTCCATGCGTGCCTGCTCTATACCCAGACGCCGCAGCCCTTTGAGTGGCCCGCCACTGTGCCTGGGCGCTCCCCCGTGGCGGTCACGGGGCATTACCGGGTTAACAACAGCGTCATGCTGCGCGACGCACTGGTGGCGGGGCAAGGCGTGGCGTTGACGCCGCGTTTTGTGGTGGACGACTTGCTGCGCAGGGGGGCGTTGGTGGAGGTACTGGCGGACCACCGACTAACGGACCTTACGGCTTTCGGGGTCGTGCCCCAGCCCCGTTACCTGCCGCGCAAGGTGCGGGCATTCTTTGAGTTTCTGGAGAGCGAGATGGCGGCCTCGCCGCTTTGAGCGCGAAGGCTGTCAGTTCGCCACCACTGGCTGTAGGTTGTTCAGCATTTGCTTCCCCACTGCGCTAAACCCGGCGTGGGGCGACTGCAGCAGCAGTGGGCCGACTTCTGCTTGGTAAGCCGGTGTCGCCGTGAGTGGTACTTTGCGTAACCATTCCAAAGCGTCGTCCAACTGGCCGCGCTGCGCCAGCATGCCGGCGTAATTGAACTGGCCTCGAAAATCACCGCCCCGCGCGCCTTCTTCAAAGCACACAAACGCGGCGTCCAGATCTTGTGCGACGACCAAACCGGTCTCGTAAAAGCGGCCCATCTTGGTTTTGGATTTCACATGGCCTTGGCTCGCTGCTTGGCGGTACCAGTCCAGCGCGGCAGCGCGGTCTTGCGCCACCCCCTTGCCGCTGACCAGTAAGTTGGCCAGGTTGTACATGGCGGCGTCCAAGCCTTGCTTCGCAGCTTGACCGTACCAGTGGGCCGCAGCGGCGGCGTCGGCATCGCAACCCCAGCCGTTTTCCAGGCAGCGCCCTGCCATGTTTTTGCCCATGGGGTGGCCCTGCATCGCAGCCTTGAGAAACCAGGCCAGCGCGTCCGCCGGGTGGCGGTCTAGGCCATGGCCATCGAGCAGCCACTGGCCTAGCGTGGTTTGGGCGTCGGCGTTGCCCAGCCGCGCGCCAATCAGCATCCACTGCGCGGCGGCCGTGGGTTCGCCCTGGACCACGACGTGCCAATCGGCGGGTTTCAGTTGGGCCAGCGCTTCGGCCGAGGCGGGCAGGGGCGGCAGCGGAGAAAAGGTCATGGCAATCAGTGCATCTTAAATAAGAACTATTCTCAATTGTGCCATGGGACTTACAATGTGCGCCCGGCGTTGCCGCCCTGACGGCGCCGGTTTTTCTGTTTCAGGACCATGTAGAGGACTACCATGTACAAAAACCTCGCAGCCACTGCCGTGGCCGCTTGTTATTGCCTTTTTGCGCCCCAGGGCGCCTTTTCCCAAACCAAAGCCGCACCTGTGACTCCGCCTCTCAAGGTGGCCGTGGTCTACGTTGCCCCACTGGGCGACGCCGGCTGGGTGCACCAGCACGAGGCCGCGCGCCAAGCGCTGGTGGCTGCGCTGGGCGTCAAGGTGCAGGCCACCTATGTCGAAAACGTGGCAGAAGGGCCAGATGCCGAGCGCGTGATCCGCGACTTGGCGCGTCAGGGCAACCAACTCATCTTCACGCCCAGTTTTGGCTATATGGAGCCCACGTTGACGGTGGCCCAAGAGTTTCCCAATGTGAAGTTCGAGTCCATCACCGGCTACAAAACCACGTCCAACGTGGCCGCTGCCAATGCGCGCTACTACGAAGGGCGCTACCTCGCGGGTATCGCTGCCGGCCGCATGACGCGCACCAACTTGGCGGGCTACGTGGCGGGCTTCCCCATCCCCGAAGTGCTGCAAGGTATCAACGCGTTCACTCTGGGCATGCGCTCGGTGAACCCCCAAGCGCAGGTGAAGGTGGTGTGGTTGAACGAGTGGTTTAACCCCGGGCGCGAGCGCGATGCGGCCATGACGCTGATGAACCAAAACGCCGATGTGATGGCGTTCCACACCGGTTCTACCGCCGTGATGGTGGCGGCCCAAGAGCGCGGCAAGCTGGCCGTGGCCTACCACTCCGATATGCGCAAAGTTGCGCCCGACGCGCAAATTGTGGCTGTCACCCACCAGTGGGGCGACTACTACACCGCGCGCGCCAAAGCGGTACTCAACGGCAGTTGGACCAGCGGTTCCGTTTGGGGCGGCGTCAAGGCCGGCATGATCCGCGTGGGCGACTTTGGCAGCAAGGTGCCCAAGGCCGTACAGGTTGAAGTGCTGGCGCGCCAGAAGGACATTGCCCAAGGCAAGCTACACCCGTTCTACGCCAAAGACGCGGTGCGGGACAACCAGGGCCGCGAGGTCATTCTGCCCGGCAAGACGTTGAGCGACGCGGACATCCTGGGTATGAACTGGTTGGTGGAGGGGGTGCTGGGCAAAACCCAGCCCTGATCGCGCTGTGAGTCAGGTGCGGCATGGCACGCATATCGCTTATGGGGCTGACCATATAGCCCACCCTGCCGCACCCGTTTAAGCTCCAGCCATGATGAAAGCTTACCGCGCCTCCTTGCTTTGGTTCGCCCCGCCGTCGGACGGCGTGGCGCTGGCCCGTTTTGAACAAGACGGCCTGCTGGTGGTGGGCCCCAATGCGCAAGGGCGCCAAGTGGTGCAAGCGATTGGTCCGTGGCACGACTTGCAGGCGCAGTACGCGCAGGGTCCGGTGGAGCATTTGCCGGGTCGCATCATCGCGCCGGGGTTTATCGACCTGCACATCCACTACCCGCAAACCAACGTCATCGGCTCGCCCGCCTCGGGCTTGCTGCCTTGGTTGGAAAATTACACGTTTCCAGAAGAAAAACGCTTCTCAGCCCCCGAATACAGTGCGCAAGCAGCTACCTTTTTCGTAGCGGAACTGCTGCGCAACGGTGTCACCACGGCGCTCGCCTTTGCCACCTCGCACCCCGAATCGGTGAACGCCTTGTTTGCCGAAGCGCAGGTGCAGCAGATGCGCCTCATCACCGGCTTGTGCCTCATGGACCGCCATGCTCCGGCCGACTTGCTGAACCAGGGGCTGGGCAGCGTGAGCGGCACCGAGCAAAGCCTGCGCGACACCGAAGCGCTGATCCAGCGCTGGCACGGTGTGGACCGCCTGGGCTACGCCATCACCCCGCGCTTTGCGCCCACCAGCACCGAGGCGCAGTTGCGCGGTGCGGGTGACTTGGCCAAACAGTATGGAGACGTATGGATCCAAAGCCATGTGGCCGAGAACAAGGACGAAATCACCTGGGCCCGCGAACTCTTTCCCCAGTCGCGCAGCTACCTCGCCACCTACGACGACTTCGGCTTGATGCGCAACCGGGCCATCTACGCCCATTGCATCCACTTTGACGACGATGACCGCGCGCTGATGCGCGACACCGGCGCCGCAGCGGCCATTAGTCCGACCAGCAACCTGTTCCTGGGCAGCGGCTTTTTTGACTACGAGGGCGCCAACCGCGTGGGCTACCAGTACGGCCTGGCCAGCGATGTAGGCGGCGGCACCAGTTTCAGCCCGTTTCACACCATGCTGGCCGCTTATTACGTGGGCCGCGAGGGGCAAACCAAACCCGGCCTGTCGCTGTCGCCCCAGCACCTGTGGTGGCAACATACCGCCGGCGCAGCGGCGGCCTTGGGGCTGGACGGCGCGAACGGTGGACCTGCGGTAGGCAACCTACTGCCCGGCTGCGAGGCCGACTTTGTGGTGCTCAACCCCCAGGCCACACCGCTCTTGGCCCGCAAGACGGCGCTGGCCTCCAACCTGGACGAATTGCTGTTCAGTCTGATCGTGCTGGGGGATGACCGCTTGATTGAAAAAACGATAGTTTCGCAAGCGATTTAGGGCGCTAGACCGCATGCATATTGCGTGAGTAGCTTCTGTTTTTATAGTGAAGTTCTTGGCGGTGCCGAAGTGCAGCCAAGAAACTTCTTCAGGCAAACACCGCTGCCAGACCACTGACGTTGGCAGCTCCTAGGCCGAGCTGCTGGGCGCGCTGAAATGCCGTTCGTGCAACGCTGGCGCTGGGCAAATCTGCGCCACTGGCACTGGCCGTGTCCAGGAGGTAGCCCAGGTCTTTCTCGATCAGGTCAATCGTGAACAAGGGTGCGGTGTTTTTGGCCGCCATCATTTTTGCGGCCCCAGCAATGGGCGGCGCCACGACAGGGAACTCCCCCAGCAAATTCGCCGCTTGCTCGGGCGCGTAGCCGTTGCGGGTGAGGAAGCCCAGCAATTCGGCCACGCTCTGCAATTGGGCTGCAAACAGCGCGTTGACCGCCAGCTTGAGCACCGCGCCTTGGCCGACCGCGCCCACATGCAGCAGCTTGGCCGCCAAGGTGCTGAGCACCGGGCGCACCTGTTCTAGGGCGTGCTCCGCTCCGCCCACCATGAGGATCAGTTGCGCGGCATCGGCTTGTGGCCGGGAGCCCACGACGGGTGCATCCAAAAGATGGGCACCACGGGAATGCACCGCTTCTGCGAGCTGCCGCACCCATGTCGGCGTGACCGTGGAGCATTCGATGGCAATGGCACCCGCTTGCAACCCGTCCAATGCCCCGGTTTGCGCATCCAACCAAACGCTGCGCGCGGCGGTATCGTCGGTGACCATAGAGATCACCACATCCGCGCCCTGCGCTGCGGCGCGCGCCGTGGCCACCAGCGTGGCATCTTGTTGCTGCAGCGGTGCGGCCTTGGCGGGGTCACGGTTCCACACGGTGACGGGGTAACCCGCCTTGACGAGGTGGGCGGCCATGCGCGCGCCCATTGCCCCTAGTCCCAGAAAAGCGATGGTTTGCATGGCCTGCCTCATGCCGCTTTGGCGCGGTTGCGGGGTGCCACCCAGCCCAGGGTCGGGTCGGCCATGAAGGCTTCCTTCGGCGTCTTGGTCAGGTGGTTGGTGTAGTTGGAGATCGTCTTGGTCGCCGCAATCGTTACCACTTCCAACACCTGGGCATTGTTGAAGCCGGCGGCGATGAAGGCGTCGGTCGTTGCTTCGCCCACCAAGCCGCGTTCGCGCACCACGGTTTCGGCGAAGACGCGCAAGGCCTGCAAGCGGGCGTCGGGGATGGGCGTTCCATTGCGCAGTGCGGCAATGGCGGCTTCGTCCATCTTCACCGCACGCGACAAATAGGTGTGGCCGGCGGTGCAGTACTCGCAGGCGTGTAACACGTTGATGGCCTGATACGCCACCTGCTGCTCGATAGGCGTCAAGGTGGATTGGGAGGCGACCAAACCAAATAGGGTGTCGTAGGCGTTCAGCGCCAGCGGGCTCTCGGCCAGATTGCCGTGCAGCTTGGGCAAAAAGCCCCAGGCTTGGGCGACCTCGGCCAGCTTGGCGCGGGAGGCTGCCGGCGCGTTGTCGAGGGTGTAGGAGGTGAAGGTGGTCATGGTGGGTCTTTCTCAATGTTCCAGCGCCAAAGCCCTGGGTTGGTGGGCAACAACCCGTTGTCGTTGTCCTGGGAATGGACTTTATTGATGACAAATTAATTGATAAAGGCATTGCATTGCACTAATAACGTGCAAATAATGCATGAATGAATGTTGACAACCTGCACTTGTTGCTCACCGTGGCACGACGCGGCAGTTTTGCCGCCGTGGCCAAAGAACGCGACGTGGACCCGTCGTCGGTGTCCCGCGCGATTGCCGATTTGGAAAGCGAGTTGGGCCTGCGACTCTTTCAGCGCAGCACGCGTTCCATGACCCTGACCGAAGCGGGTGAAATCTACCTGGCGCGGTTGGAGCCCCTGCTGGACGAGTTGGAGCATGCGCGCGATGCGGCCGCACAGGTCAGCAGTGCGCCTCGTGGCCTGTTGCGTCTGACCGCATCGGTGACGTTCGGGCAGATGTGCATCGTGCCCTTGCTGGGGGAGTTTCATGCTCGCTACCCAGATTTGAAAGTCGAATGCGCGTTCAGCGATGCGAATGTGGACTTGGTGTCGGAGCGCATGGACTTGGCGATCCGTCTGGCTCCCGCCATCGAAGGCGATGTGGTGGTGGCCAAGCTCATGGACACGCGCTACGGGGTCTATGCCAGCCCGGACTACTTGGCGCACCATGCGCCTCTTTTGCAGCCTACCGACCTGTCCCACCACAAAGTGCTGCTGTTCAATCTGCGGGCATACCGCACACACTGGTTGTTTCGGGATTCGGAGGGCCGCGAGGAACGCGTGGCCATTCAGGGCGATTTGACCCTGGCGCCGGCCAGTGCCTTGCTGACGGCGGCTCTTGCCGGCTTGGGGCCGGCCCTGTTGCCCGACTGGCTGGTGGCCGATGCCGTCGCCAAGGGGCTGTTGGTACCGCTCTTTCCGGGTTATGCCGCAACAGCCACCACCTTTGATACGGCCGCGTGGATCGTCTACCCCAGCCGCAGCTACCTGCCGAACAAGGTGCGGGTCATGGCGGATTTTTTGCGGGAAAAGTTGCGTTGCCAACCACCTTGTGGCGTGCCGCGCTGCAGTTTGGCCCAATGCTAGACTGCCTGCAACCTCCGCACGCTATGAAAAACGACTCTCTGATCCACTGGCATTCCATGTTCATGGGCGTCGCGCTCTTGGCATCCGCGCGCTCCAAAGATGCGCGCAAGCGCAACGGGGCCTGCATCGTCAGCCCGGACAACAAAATTTCAGGCGTGGGCTACAACGGTCTGCCGCGTGGCTGTGACGACAACGACGAACACTACTGGCAGGACGACGACAGCGACCCGCTGAACTCGCGCCACAGCTACATCGTCCACGCCGAGCAAAACGCCATTCTCAATTGCACGACGCTGCCGCTGCATGGTTCCACCATTTATGCGACCCAATACCCTTGCCCCCGTTGCGTGCAGTCCATCATCCAGGTCGGGATCAAGCGCGTGGTCTATCTGGACAAAAAGGCGCACCAAGAACGCATCAACGGAGCGTCCGAGAAGATGCTGGCCGATGCGGGTGTGGAGATTGAAGCGCTGCAGGAACTGCACCCCGATTCGGCCGACTGGTCCACTGAGCTGGCCCAGTTCATAGAAAGCTCGACACAAGGAAAGTCCGCGCCATGAAATGGGAAGGCAACCGCCAGTCGGACAACGTGGAAGACCGCCGCGATGGTGGCGGTGGCGGTTTCAGTGGCGGCGGCCTCGGTGGTTTGCTCGGCGGCCTGCTGGGCAGCAAATTGGGGGCGGGCACGATTGTGGTTGCGCTTTTGGGCGGCTGGGCGTTGGGCATCAACCCGCTCACCATCCTGGGCCTGCTGAGCGGTAAGGGCGCCCCTGTGGCCCATGGTGCAGCAGGGCCCGGCCAAACGCCCACCCGCCGATGACCGCATGGCGACCTTCGTGTCCACCGTGTTGGCTGACACCGAAGATGTGTGGACCGATGTGTTCAAAAAGGGCGGGGCCGACTACCAAAGGCCCAAGCTGGTGCTGTTTCGGGGCGCCACGTCGACCGCCTGCGGCCAGGGACAAAGCGCCATGGGCCCGTTTTACTGCCCGGCCGACCAGAAGGTCTATATTGATCTGGGCTTTTACGAAACCCTGCAAAAGCAGCTAGGCGCGCCCGGTGACTTTGCCCAGGCCTATGTGATTGCCCATGAGGTGGGCCACCACGTGCAAAACCTGCTGGGCATCAGTGCCAAAGTGCAAGAAGCCCGCAGCCGCGTCAGCCAAGCCGAGGGCAACGCCCTGAGCGTGCGCCTGGAGCTGCAGGCGGACTGTTTTGCCGGCGTCTGGGCGCACCATGCCAACAACGCCCGCCAATTGCTAGAGGACGGTGATGTGGCCGAGGCCATGAACGCCGCCGCCAAGATTGGCGACGACGCGCTGCAGCGTGGCAGCGGCCACGCTGTGGTGCCAGAGAGCTTCACCCACGGCACCAGTGCCCAACGTCAGCGCTGGTTTGACAAGGGCCTGCAAGGCGGCAGCGTTAAGGGCTGCGACACCTTCTCCAGCCGCTCGATATAACCCCTGCGCTCCGCCGCTGCGCGGGTCGCCTACCCCCGAGGGGGCTAATTCCCCTTGGGGCGGCCCGGCGGGGAATTCACGGACTTAGGGGATAATCGGGGTTTGCCTTGAGTCTTGGGGCCCCCCGCTATCGGATGGATAGCACACCTTATGGCTATGCCTGACCGATTTGAATACTGAACTGCAATCCCCCGTTTCCGCGCCTGCTGCCACAGCCAACCCACCTGCTGAAGCCGCGCCGATGCGCTATGCCGACTTGGCCTTGGCCGATCCGCTCAAGCGGGCTGTGGCCGAGATGGGCTACGAGCACATGACGCCGATTCAGGCGCAGGCCATCCCCGTGGTGATCACCGGGCAAGATGTGATGGGCGCTGCCCAGACCGGCACCGGTAAAACCGCAGCCTTCTCGCTGCCGCTGCTGCACCGCTTGATGAAGCATGAAAATGCTTCGACCTCTCCTGCCCGCCACCCAGTGCGCGCTTTGGTATTGCTGCCAACGCGTGAGCTGGCTGACCAAGTGGCCCAACAGGTCAAGATGTACGCCAAGTACACCAATATCCGCAGCGCGGTGGTGTTTGGCGGCATGGACATGAAGCCTCAGACGCTGGAGTTGAAAAAAGGCGTTGAAGTGCTGGTGGCCACGCCGGGCCGTCTACTGGATCACATTGAAGCCAAGAACGCAGTGCTCAACCAGGTTGAGTACGTGGTGCTGGACGAAGCCGACCGCATGCTGGACATCGGCTTCTTGCCCGACCTGCAGCGCATCCTGTCTCATTTGCCCAAGCAGCGAATTACGCTGCTGTTCAGCGCAACGTTCTCGCCCGAGATCAAGCGCCTGGCCAATAGTTATTTGCAAAACCCCGTGACGATTGAGGTGGCGCGGTCCAACGCGACCGCATCCACAGTGGAGCAGCATTTCTACAGTGTGAATGAAGACAACAAGCGCCATGCGCTGCACCAAATTCTCAAGTCACGCGGTATCAAGCAAGCCTTTGTGTTTGTGAACAGCAAGCTGGGTTGTGCCCGCCTGGCCCGTTCGCTGGAGCGCGAAGGCTTGAAGACGACCGCACTGCACGGTGACAAGAGCCAGGATGAGCGCCTGAAAGCCCTAGAGGCCTTCAAGAAGGGCGAAGTGGACTTGCTGGTGTGTACCGATGTGGCCGCGCGTGGATTGGACATCAAGGATGTGCCGGCGGTGTTCAATTTCGATATTCCATTCAACGCAGAAGACTATGTACACCGCATTGGCCGCACCGGCCGCGCGGGTGCTTCTGGCTTGGCAGTGAGCTTTGTGGGCGGCGGTAACGACGCCCGTTTGGCTGCAGATATTGAGAAGCTAATCAAGGTCAAGATTGAACTGGAAGCGGTGGAGTTTGACGAAGACCAACCGGACATCCGCAAGCAAGGTCGTATCAACGATGGCCGCCGCATGTACCACGAAGATGGCAGCGATGTTGGTGGCGACAACGGCCGCAGCGCTGGGCGCGGCGAAGGCCGGGGCTCGCGCGATGATGCCCACCGTAGCCGTGTGCCGCGCGCGCCGCGCAACGACTACAACCGCCCGGCGCCTACCTCGCGCGATCCGTTTTTTGACAAGCCCTACGAGCCCAATGCTGCTCCGGCGGACCCAGCCTCGGCTCCGAATTGGGAAGCTGCAGCGCGGCCTGCTGGGCGCAGCATTTCGGCCAACATCAAGCCAAAACGCAAAGTCGCTGCGTTGTTCAAACCCGAGTCGACGGTCTGAGTTCAATCGCCCGGGGCTTGCACCTGCGGGCAATGCACCTGCACCAGCTCGGTGGCCAGTGGCGCAGCGCCATTGCAGGGTGCAACCCGCAACGCGCTCAGGCAGCCACCCCAAACGCAGCCGGTGTCCAGTGCCAGCACGTCCTGCCGCGCACCCAAGCCTTGCGGCCCCAGCGTAGACCAGTGGCCAAATGCCACCGTGCAATCCGCAGTGCGCCGCCCTTGTATGTCAAACCAAGGTAGATAACCTACAGGTGCATCTGACGCACCACCGCTATGGGCAAATTCCATGTCCCCGGCGGGTGTGCAAAAGCGCAGGCGCGTTAGCGCATTCACGATCACGCGCAGTCGGTCGACTCCCGCCAATTGGTCGCTCCACGCTGTAGGCGCGTTTCCATACATGGCTTGGAAAAATGCAGGCGCAGCGTCGGAGCGCAGCACCGTTTGCACTTCACCCGCTAATGCGAGCGTCTGGGCGGCAGTCCAGCTGGGCAAAATACCAGCATGCACCATCAGCAGGGTGGTGTCGCCCACCGACTCATGTAGGGCCAGTGGTTGCTGCTGTAGCCAGTGCAGGAGATCATGGCGGTCGGCGGCAGCCAGCAAGGCGTCCAGCGTATCGCGCCGGCCAGTTTTGCGGGCGCCGTGGGCTACCGCCAGTAGGTGCAAATCGTGGTTGCCCAACAGGCAGCGGGCTGAGGTGCCATAACCCATCAGGCGGCGCAGTACGCCGGCCGAGTCTGGTCCCCGGTTGACCAGATCACCCAGCACGTACACGGTATCGCGGCTGGGGGAAAAGGCCAGCGTATCGAGCAGCTGTGCCAGCGCGCCGTCGCAGCCCTGAATATCGCCGATAAGGTACATTGCCATGGTGTCGATTCTCGCCGGGCTTTCATGGATTTTTTGCTGATCATCGTTCTCACTCTGCTCAATGGCGCCTTCGCCATGTCTGAGTTGGCCCTCACCGCCAGTCGCAAGGTGCGCCTGCTGACTCTGGCCGAAGCCGGCGACAAAGGGGCTAAGGCCGCGTTGGCCCTGTTGGATAACCCCACCCAGTTTCTGTCTTCGGTACAGGTCGGTATCACCTCCATCGGCATGCTTAACGGTATCGTGGGCGAAGCTGCTTTCAGTGGCAAGCTGGCCGCGTGGCTTCAAACCACCGCGGCCTTATCGACGGGAGCGGCTGAAATCAGCGCCACGGCCATCGTGGTTACCTGTATCACCTTTATCACTATCCTGTTTGGTGAATTGGTGCCCAAGCGCATTGGCCAGCTTTACCCGGAATCGGTGGCCCGCGTGGTGGCGTTGCCGATGACCTGGGTCGCCAAAATTGCCAAACCCTTTGTAGCGCTCCTGTCTATGTGTACCCACGGCATGCTCAAGCTGTTGCGCATTGATGTCACCGACAACCGTGGCGTGACTGAGGCCGAAATATCTGCCAGTCTGGAAGAAGGGGTGGACGCCGGCATCATTGAAGAACACGAGCACCAGATGGTGCGCAATGTGTTCCATTTGGACGACCGGCACCTGATCTCGATGATGCTGCCGCGCACCGATATCGCTTGGATGGAGGCGAACAACAGCGTTGCCGAATGTTTGCAACTGGCCAGCGCGGAAGCGCTGCACGGCGGCCATTCTTGGTACCCGGTATGCCGGGATTCGTTGGACAACGTGGTTGGCATCGTCAGTGTGGCGCGCCTGTTGTCATTGGGCGTAGGGTTTTCCGGTACGGTGGAATCGGTGGTGGAGCCTGCAGTGTTCGTGCCCGAAACCCTAAGCGGTATGGAGCTGATCGAACAATTCAGGATCAAGTCCGCGCGCATGGTTTTTGTTGTGGACGAGTATGGCGAGGTGCAGGGTTTGATCACGCCCCACGACTTGTTGGAAGCGATTACCGGTGAGTTGCAACCCGATGCACAGACCCAAGCGTGGGCCGTGTTGCAGCAGGATGGCAGCTGGATGTTGGACGGGATGATGCCGTTGGGCGAGCTGCGATCCAGACTGGATATTGACGACGCTTTGCCCGGCGAGGATCGCGGACGGTTCAATACTTTGACAGGTTTTTTGATGGCTGAATCGGGTCATTTGCCCCGGGTGGGTGAACAAGTCGTGTGTGCCCACTGGGCCTTTGAAGTCTTGGCCTTGGAAGGGCGACGGGCTGCCAAGGTGCGCGCGCGTCGCACGCTGAACGACTAGGCCAGAGGGGAGTCGGTGGTCGACGGGGGTGTCACAGCCTCCCGGCCAGGCGGTAGGCCATCAGGCCTAGCAATTCGTGCAGCGCGGCTTCCCAATTCACCGCACCACTGGCCAAATTGAAGTCTAGCCAATCGCTGGTTTGGCTGGTATGAAAGTCCACAGGGTAGGCGGTCACATTCCAGCCCGCCTTGACGAAGGTACCCATGGAGCGTGGCATGTGCGCGGCAGACGTTACCAAGAGCCACCGCTTGCGTTTGTCCACCCCAGGCAACTGGGCTGACAGGGCCGCGTTTTCATAGGTATTGCGTGAGGCCGACTCGTATTGCACCTGGCCGGAGCTCCATCCCACACTCTCGTAGAAGACGCGTGCGCGGTCCGCTTCGCTCGGGCCGCTGCCCCTTAGTGCGCCTTCACCGCCTGTATACAGAACGCGTAATTGGGGGTTGTGTCGCAGCATGGCCAGTGGCGCCGTGATGCGCTCTGCCGCCCCATTGAACAGAGGTTGCGCATGGGCTTGCTGTACCCGGCCCGATTCGGTAGCTCCCCCGAGCACCACCACCCCTACGTAGTCACTCAAATCTGCTTGTGGTGTGAATTCGGCGTATTGTCCTTCGAGCTGGCGGATCACCCATTCCGATGGAGCCATCCAGCCCAAGAGCAACATCAAAGCCCATGCCGCCCAGATGGCACGCCGTCCGGCGCGTGGCCAGCGGATCTGCACGAGCAGACCAATCAACAACAGCATAGCAACCCATAGGAGTGGCTGGGTCAGCGGCGCAAGGACTTTGGATACGAAAAACATGGTGGGGGTCTATTTGCCGTCGTCTGGCATGGGGCGTGACTGCTGTAGCGCGCCTTCCAGAGATTTTTTGAATTGGTCTTGCACTTGCTGGCTTTGCTGCTGCGGTGTGGTCGCGGGGTTGGCCGTAGGCAGTGCGCTGCTCTGCGCGCTCAATTGCTTTTTGGCTAGGACGCCAACGATGGCCAAGACGATCAACAAACTCACAATGCCAAAAAGGGCGCGCATGGGTCAGACTCCTTGAACTAAAAAGCCCCTGGCCGTGACGGTCAGGGGCTTCTAAGCATGGTGCCGGAGAGATGAATCGAACACCCGACCTTCTCATTACGAATGAGCTGCTCTACCGACTGAGCTACACCGGCTGGTAAGGGCAAAATTATAGCCAGTGTGCACCTGCGCTTTTCGGGATGAAGGTCAGCGGGCCCCGCATTTACAGGCGCACCGTAAAGCTGCTCCCCTTGCCTACGGTACTGGTCACGCTGATGGAGCCGCCGTGCAGATCCACAGAGTTCTTCACAATGGCCAGGCCTAGGCCAGTGCCGGGAATGCTGCCCACATTGCTGGCGCGGTGGAAGGACGCAAACAGGTGTGGAATCTCTTCGGCGGGTATGCCAATGCCCTGGTCTGACACTTCCAGCACACGCGCTGTACCGTCTAGCGCAATGCGAAAGCGCACCTCACCGCCCTGTGGCGAGTACTTGACAGCGTTAGACAGCAGGTTGCCAAAGATGTGGCGCAATAGCTTTTCGTCGTACAGTCCCATGGCCGGTTGCGGGGCAAAGTCGGTTACCACGGTGCTGGTGGTGTCGGGATGCTGGGTAACAGCCTCTTCCACCAGTGTTTTGCAAAGCGCCAGCAGGTCCAATTCGCGCGGCTGGAACTCCAGCATGTGCGCGTCGGCCTTGCCGAGCATCAGCACGCGGTCCAGCATGCGGGTCATGCGGTGAACGCCGTTTTCGATGGTCTGTATGACCTCGACCTTCTCTTCGATAGATAGGCGCTCGCCGTAGTACTTGATGAGCTCTGCCGACGAGAGGATTGCCGCCAGTGGGGTGCGAAACTCGTGGCTGGTCATAGAGACAAAGCGCGATCGCAGCTCGTTC
Source organism: Rhodoferax sp. (assembly GCF_034519335.1). GTDB lineage: Bacteria > Pseudomonadota > Gammaproteobacteria > Burkholderiales > Burkholderiaceae_C > Allorhodoferax. The sequence goes on along the minus strand of NZ_JAXHOL010000018.1, from coordinate 10,207 downwards.
AGTTCCTTTTGCTGCTCTAGCGCTGCTCGGGTGCTTTGCTCTGCCTTGATGCGTTCGGTAATGTCTAGCAGCGTCCAGATAATGCCGGAGTCGGGGTCGGTGCCGCGCACGCAGCGACCTGCCATTTGCACCCACAGCACCTCACCATTGCGGCGCTTAAGTGGGCGTTCACCTTCGCAACTGCCGGTCGCCAGCATGGCGGTACGCTGTGTCTCGCCCCAGCGCTCCCAAGCGTCCTGGTCGAGGTGGACCATCATGGTGGACTGGCCTATTAACTCTTCGCGCGTGTAACCCAGCATTTCGGCAAACTTGTCGTTCACCCACTGGTGCTTGCGGTTGACCGATAACACGATGCCCACCAGCGCACTTTGCAAAATGGCTTCGCGTTCCGACGACGTGCGTTGTAGTACCTCGGCCGCGTTCTTGCGCTCGGTCACATCCGAGAAAAACGTGAGCGTGCCAGGCGCACCGTCCCACGGCACGACCGTCACGCCAATATCGATCCAGCGCACCACATTGTCGGGCAGCAGCAGACGTATCTCGTAGCGGTTCGGCACATCTTCGCCAGCCAAGCGGCGTTTGCGACGGTCGTCGACCAGCGGCTGGTCGTCGGGGTGAATGCGGTGCATATAGCCCTGCGCCAACATGTCTTCACGCGACATTTGGACTAACTCAGCGGCGCGGTAGTTGGCAAATACGAACCGGCCGTCTTGCACTACCAGCATGCCTTCGCCCGAGTGTTCGATTACCGCGCGGTAGCGTTCCTGGGACTGGTACAGCGCCAGCGTCATGCCTTTGCGCTCGGTGATATCGGTAAAAAAGATGATGGTGGCCGGAGTGCCGTTCCACGGCACGACCGAGACGCCCAGCTCTAGCCAGCGAACGCTACCGTCGTCAAAAAGCAGGCGTATTTCGTAGCGGGTGGGAACGTCTTCCCCGGCCAAGCGGCGGCGCCTGCGGTCTTGGATAAGTTCGTGGTCGTCGGGGTGCACGCGGTGCAGAAATCCCACTTTCAGTATGTCCTCGGGCGACATGCCGGAGAGTTCGGCCGCGCGGCGGTTGGCGTACACCAGGTGGTCGCCTTGCAGTACCACCATGCCCGAGTCCACATGATCTATTACTGCGCGGTAGCGTTCCTCGGACCGGTGCAGCGCCTCCAGAATCTGTTTGCTCTGCGTTATCTCAGAGAAAAAGGTGAGTGTGGCCATGCCGCCTTCCCAGAGCAGCGGCTTGGGGCGGATGCTGAGCCAGCGCACCACGCCGTCACTGCCGATATGGCGTGCCTCGTAGTGCGGAGCGACCTCTTGCTGGTGGGCCAAGCGATCGCGCAGGCTGTACACCGCCGGGCGGTCTTCGGGGTGAATCCACTGCACGGGGTCAGACCCGATCATCTCTTCATTGGGAATACGCAAAATCTCGCTGGCTTGCCGGCTGGCGAATACGATCTGGTTGTTCTTGGCAACAAACATGCCTTCGCCCAAATGCTCCACCACCGAGCGGTAACGCTCTTCCGACAGGCGCAAGGACTCTTGCGCACGTTGTCGCTCATCGTCGTCTGCTGCGCTCGCGGCGTCCGGGTCTTGGCGGTTGGGGCTCATCCCGCGATTGTCTTCGCAACGGGGTCCGCGCGGCATGGCAAGATGCGCGAGGTTTTGTCTGTTACAACTGCTTTGAATACTGTGAGAGATTTATGGCGCGCATTCTTGTGGTGGACGATGACGCAGATTTGTTGAAGACCTTGTCAATGCGCCTTCGGTTTGAAGGCCATACGGTGACTTCTGCCGACGGCGGGCCTGCAGCCCTGTCTACGCTGGACTTGGAAGTCCCTCATATGGTCATTACCGACCTGAGCATGCCCGATATGGACGGTCTACAGCTGTTTGAGGCGATACATCGACGCTTTCCGCTGATGCCTGTGGTCATTCTTACGGCTAATGGCACCATTCCTGATGCGGTACGTGCGCTGCAAAAAGGGGTGTTTGGCTACATCACCAAACCGTTTGAGGGCGTGGCGTTGATGCGCGAGGTAGACCGCGCATTGGCTATTTCCAGCGCGCTGGGGGCCGACATGCCAGGCGAAGGTCCGGGCGAAAGCTGGCGCGAAGCCATCATCACCCGCAGCCCGCGCATGGAGAAGCTGTTGGCCGAGGCTCGCCGGATGGCGCAAAGCGATGCGTCGCTGCTCATCCATGGCGAAAGTGGCACCGGCAAAGAGCTGCTGGCCCGCGCGGTACACGCCTCCAGCAATCGCAGTCAGGAGGCCTTTGTGGCGGTGAACTGTGGCGCCATCCCGGAGAACCTAGTGGAATCGGAGTTGTTTGGCCACGTGAAAGGCGCCTTCACCGGTGCGGTGCGCGACAGCGCTGGTTTGTTCAGCAGCGCCCACCGGGGCACGATCTTTCTGGACGAGATTGCTGACCTCCCGCTGGCCATGCAGGTCAAGCTGCTGCGCGTACTGCAGGAGCGCGAAGTGCGTCCGGTAGGGGCCAGCAAGTCGCACAAGGTCGACGTACGGGTGATTTCTGCGTCCCACAGCAAACTCGAAGACGAAGTGACTGCAGGCACATTCCGTGAAGACCTGTTTTACCGCCTCAACGTGGTCAGCCTCACGCTGCCGCCGCTGGCCGAACGGCGCGAAGACATTCCGCTCTTAGCCAACTATTTCATGCAGAGTCTGGCGCTGCGTTATGCCAAGCCGGTGAACACCTTTGGTCCTGGCGGGTTGGAGCAATTGAGCGCGGCGCCGTGGCCGGGCAATGTGCGGCAACTGCAAAACGTGGTGGAGAAGTGCGTGGTGATGAGTACTGGGTCGGTCATACCGGCCACGCTGGTGCAAAGTGCCATTAGCACCCAGGGCCCCGAGTTGCTGTCGCTGGACGAGGCACGCAAGGAGTTTGAGCGCGACTACCTCACCAGCCTACTGAAGATCACCAATGGCAATGTGGCCCAGTCCGCCAAGATGGCCCAACGCAACCGCACCGACTTCTACGCCCTGTTGGCCCGTCACCAGCTGGAACCTTCGCACTTCAAAGCCTGATTGTGGCGCGCGTTGGGGTAGGGGAAACTGTCGGGAACTGCCGACACGCTAAGTGGTTGATTTTCAAAGACTTTTTTCTAGGGGTTTGAGGCGTGTCGGGAATGGCCGACAGGGTTGCGAACTTGAGAATCGCTAAGTTGTTGATTTCATTGAAGAAAAGTTTTGGCACGCTTCTTGGGAATAGGGAGGGGAATAGACAACCCTCAAACCAGGAATACAAGCCCATGAACTCCGATCAAATCAACCTCGTCCAACAGTCGTTTGAAGAGGTGCAACCCATCGCCCCGGTGGTAGCGCAGTTGTTTTACTACCGTCTTTTCCTTCTCGACCCGTCTCTCAAACCCATGTTCAAGGGCGATATGGGGAACCAAGGGCGCATGCTGATGTCCATGATGGGCTCAGCGGTCAAAGGTTTGAGTGATTTGGATGGCCTGGCCCCGGTGCTGCGTTCATTGGGCGCACGCCACGAGGGTTATGGGGTGCGTGAAGAGCACTATGTGACCGTGGGCACGGCGCTGTTGTGGTCGCTGAATGCAGGCTTGGGCGAGAAGTTCACGCCTGAAGTACGTGAGGCCTGGACGGTGGCCTATGGCCTGGTGGCTGATGTCATGCAATTTGGCGCACTAGAAGCGCAACGCATCCAGCGCCACCAGAGCGAAGAGGTCGCTGTAGCTTGGTAGGATACATCGACCTAGCTTGGAGGTGCGCCCGCCGAGCCTAGGTTAGGCCTCGCGCTCGTAGTAGCTGGTCATGTGGGCTACTTCGTTTCTGGAACCCAACACTACGCTGACGCGCTGGTGCAACTGGGTCGGCTGAATGTCCAGGATGCGTTCGGTGCCGGTCGATGCCGCGCCTCCCGCCTGCTCCACCAGCCAGCCCATGGGGTTAGCCTCGTACATCAGGCGCAGCTTGCCGGGCTTACCGGGTTCGCGTTGGTCCCAGGGGTACATGAACACGCCGCCACGGGTCAGGATTCGGTGCACATCGGCCACCATGCTGGCAATCCAGCGCATGTTGAAGTTTTTGCCGCGCGGGCCGTCGGCACCTTCCAAGCATTCGGCAATGTAGCGCTTCACCGGCGGTGCCCAGTGGCGCATATTGCTCATGTTGATGGCGAATTCTTGGGTGTCAGGTGGGATCTGCACGTTCTCCTGCGTCAAGATGAAGGAGCCCTGTTCTCGGTCGAGCGTGAACATCGCCACACCGTCGCCCACCGTCAGTACTAGGGTTGTTTGCGGGCCGTAGATGCAATAGCCTGCCGCGACTTGCTGGTGGCCCGCTTGCAGAAAATCTTGCTCGCTCACGGCCGCACCTTCGGGCTTGAGCAGCACGCTAAAAATGGTGCCGATGCTGACGTTGACGTCGATGTTGCTGGAGCCGTCCAGCGGGTCAAACATCAACAAGTATTCGCCTTGGGGATAGCGGTTGGGCACCACGTAAATCCCCTCCATTTCCTCACTGGCCATGGCCGCCAAGTGGCCGCCCCATTCGTTGGCTTCAATCAACACTTCGTTGGCAATGATGTCCAGCTTTTTCTGGATTTCACCCTGCACGTTCTCACTGTCGGCCGCACCCAGTACGCCGCCCAGCGCGCCCTTGGTGACCGCCAAGCTGATGCTCTTGCAGGCCCGTGCGACGACTTCCAACAGCAGACGAAGCTGGGGCGGAATGGCGCCAGGCGCATCGGCGACGTCTTGGCGGCCGCGCTGCTTTTCGATGAGGTAGCGGGTGAGCGAAATTTTGGGCGACATGGGAAGGACTCGAAGCGGTGGGTGAAATAGGGTGAGGACTGTGGTTGCGTGGCTTAGTCCGCCAGCGCACGGTCAACGACTTCGCGCACGTCGTTACTCAAATCGGCTTTGGCGGCGACGCGCTGCAGCGCAGCTTGGGCAGCGCTGCGGTAGGGCTCGGCCAGCTTCTTCCAGCGGTCTAGTGCGCGGGCTAGGCGGGCGGCCACCTGGGGGTTGATGCCGTCCAGCTCGATCACGCGGTCGGCCCAGAATACATAGCCGGCTGCGTCCGTGCGGTGAAAGCCCCCCGGGTTGGCGCTGCAGTAGCTGAAGATGACGCTGCGCGCGCGGTTGGGGTTGCGCAGGTTGAAGTCCGGGTGGGCCATAAGTTGGCGCACGGCGGGCAGCACCTGGCCACCGCGGTCGCTCGTGCCGGCCTGCAGGGCAAACCATTTGTCCAGTACCAGCGCTTCGTCTTTGAACAGCGCGTGGAAGCGGGCGAGGGCTGGCGCCGCCAGCGCGTGGCCGCTGCTTACCAGAGCCTGCAAGGCGTTGAAGCGGTCGGTCATGTTGCTGGCGTCTTTGAAGCGCTGCAGCGTTTTGCCGGGCCAGATGTCATCGCCCGTTTGCGTGGCGGCTAGGCACAGGAAATTGAGCGCCATGCCCGCCAATGCGCGGCGGCCGCTGGACACGGGGTCGGGTTGGTAGGCCCCAGTGTGCTCGTGCGCAGAGAAGGCCCATTCCCAATCGGCTTGCAGCGCAGTGGCCAGTTGCAAGCGCATGGCCTCGCGCACGGCGTGGATGCGCTGCGGGTCGACCACGTCCAACTGCTCAGCGATGTAGGTCTCGCTGGGCAGGGCCAGTACCAGTTCCTTGAACGCGGCGTCCAGCGTGGGGTGGCGCAGGACGGCGCGCATGGCGTCGATATAGGCATCATTTAGGGGCGTAGCCCGCGTGGGGTCTTCGGAGGTAGCTATGCAATTAATAGCGCTGCGCAGCGCCAAGCGCTGGCCGGCTTCCCAGCGGTTGAAGGGGTCGGGGTCGTTGGCCAGCAGCGTCAGCAGTTGGGCGTCGGTGTAGTCAAAGTCCAGCACCACGGGCGCGGAGAAGCCGCGCAGGATGGAGGGCACGGGCTCTTCCTGGATGTGGGTGAAGGTGATGCTGGCGTGCTCTTGGGCAATGACCAACAGGTAGTTGAGCGAGGCCTCGCCCGGGCCGTGTTGCGCATGCAGAGATAGCGCCTGACCGCTGCTGCTGCCGACCAAGCCCAACAGGATTGGGATCACATACGGTTGTTTAGCGGGCTGGCCGCTGGTGGGTGCGCAGCTTTGGCTGAAGTGCAGGGTGTAGGTCTGCGCCGCTGCGTCGTACTCGCCACGGGCTGCCACGCGCGGTGTGCCGGCCTGGCTGTACCAGCGCTTGAACTGGGGCAGCAAGTTGGCCAGCGCGGAGTCCGGATTGGCGTCGGCAATGCTTTGGGCGAAGTCGTCGCAGGTGACGGCCTGGCCGTCAAAGCGCTCGAAGTACAGCGTCATGCCTTTGGCAAAACCGGCGCGCGAGGTCAGGGTCTGCATCATGCGCACCACCTCGGCCCCTTTTTCGTAGATGGTGACGGTGTAGAAGTTGTTGATCTCGATGTAGCTGTCGGGCCGCACCGGGTGGGCCATGGGGCCTGCGTCTTCGGGGAACTGGGCGGTGCGCAGCACGCGCACGTCTTCAATGCGTTTGACGGCGCGGGCCGAGGGCTCGGCGCACAGGTCCTGGCTGAATTCCTGATCGCGGAAGACGGTCAGGCCTTCCTTCAGGCTCAGCTGGAACCAGTCGCGGCAGGTGATGCGGTTGCCGGTCCAGTTGTGGAAATACTCGTGGCCCACCACGCTTTCGATGTTGGCGTAGTCCACATCGGTAGCAGTGGCCTGGTTCGCCAATACATACTTGGTGTTGAAGATGTTCAGACCCTTGTTCTCCATGGCGCCCATGTTGAAGTCGCTGGTGGCGACGATCATGAAACGTTCTAAATCGAGGGACAAACCAAAGCGAGCTTCGTCCCACGCCACGCTGGCCATCAGGGAGTTCATGGCGTGCTCGGTCTTGTCCAGATCACCGGGGCGCACAAACACCTGCAACAGATGGTCCTTGCCTGCGCGGCTGGTGATGCGCTGCTCGCGTGCCACCAACAAGCCAGCAACCAGGGCGAAAAGGTAGGAAGGTTTCTTGTGCGGGTCCACCCACTTGGCAAAGTGGCGGCCGTCGTCCAGCGCACCGCTGTCCACCAGGTTGCCGTTGCTCAGCAACACGGGGTACTTGGCCTTGTCCGCACGCAGGGTCACGGTGTACATGGCCATGACATCCGGGCGGTCCAAGAAGTAGGTGATGCGGCGAAAGCCCTCGGCCTCGCACTGCGTGAAGAACGAATCATTGCTCACATACAAGCCCATGAGCTTGGTGTTCTTGACCGGCGCGCAAGTGGTGAAGATTTCCAGCGCAAAGGGCTCTGTGCCTTCAGGCAGGTTTTCCAGCACCAGCTGGTCGCCGTCCATCTTGAAGCTGGTGCCCTGTCCGTTCACCAGCACGCGGGCCAGGTTCAGCTCTTCACCGTCCAGGCGCAGGGGCTGGGCCGCCACGTCGGGGTTGCGACGCAGCGTCATCTTGTTGAGCACACGGGTCTTGGCCGGGTCGAGGTCAAAACTCAAATCGACCGTGTCGATCCAGTAGGCGGGGGCGGTGTAGTCACCGCGGTGGATGGCGGCTGCTGGGCCCGAGCCCTCACGAATTTGCAACATGGTAGGTCTCCAAAAATTGGGATGTGATCAAAGCGCGGTAATCGGGAACTACCGCCAACACATGCGGGCCGGTCAGTTCGTCAGGGTGGTGGCTAGAGGCAATGCCCACCGCGCGCATGCCGGCGCGGCGTGCCGCTTCGATGCCCAGCGGCGCATCTTCGAACACGATACACCGTGCGGGCTCCACGCCCATGCGGCGCGCGACTTCCAAAAAAATGGCGGGCTTGGGCTTGCCGGGCAAGCCTTCGTCACCACCCACCGTGGTGAGTGGGGCGATGGGCATCTGCAGGTGTTGGTAGGCAAAGGCCTGGTTGTGGCGGTCGCCCGCCGTGCCCACGCCCAGTTTGAGTCCGCGCGCGTGGGCCAGGTTGAAGAACTCCTTAAACCCCGCCACCTCAGCAAAGATGGGGGCAAAGATCTCGCGGTAGGCGGCTTCTTTTTCGTGCACATGGGCCATGGCCTCGGCTGCGTCCATATCAGGACGGCCAAACAGATCGCGCATGCACTCCAGACCCGTGCGGCCGGTGGTGCGGCGCATCAGGTCGGCAATGTCCACGTCCAGGCCCTGGCGCTGGGCGAACACGGCCCAGCTCTCCTGGTGCGAAGGCATGGAGTCGATCATGGTGCCGTCCATGTCGAAGATGAAGGGTGCGGTTTTTTTTTTTTTTCCCCCCCCCACTCATTCGTGTGTTCCTGACCCCTGGTAGGCATTTGCTTCCCCAGTTCAGCGGCTTGCGGGGCGGGGAAAATTGCGCCGCGTGTGAAGAGGGGAATGCTACTTACCTTGGGGGGCCCGGGGAATTCCTTTGGGCCCCACTCAAATACCCCTGCACCATAATTCCCCAACCCATTAACTTTCTTCACTCTTCTCCCTCCCTTTTTGATTTTTCTTCCTTCCGTTTTTCCTTTTTTTTTGGGTTTTTTTCCTTTTTCTCCCTCCCCCCCTTCCTTTTGCTCTTCTCCTGTTTTTCGTGGTCTTGTTCTCTTCTTTTTTTCTTCTTTCTTTTTCCCGTCTTCCCTTTCCTTTTGCCCCTTCTTTTTCCTCCTTTTTTTTCCCCCCCCCCCTTCTTGTTTTTTCTTCTCTCTTCTTCTCTTCCTTTTTTCTTCTCCTTTTCCCTCTCCCTGTTCTTTGTTTCTTCTCTTTTTCCTTCTCTCCTTCTTTTTCTCCCTTTTTTTTTTTTCTTTTTCCTCTCCCTCTTTTTTTTTCTTTTTTTTTTTTTTTTTTTCAACGAAGCCTGGATGAACACATCCAAGTCCCCGTCCAGCACCTTTTGCGTGGCCGAGACTTCGACGTTGGTGCGCAGGTCTTTGATACGGCTGTTGTCCAGCACGTAAGAGCGAATCTGGTGGCCCCAGCCCACATCGGTCTTGGAGTCTTCCAGCTTTTGTTGCGCTTCTTGTTGCTTGCGCAACTCAAAGTCGTACAGGCGGCTGCGCAGGCGCTTCCACGCCACATCGCGGTTGCCGTGCTGGCTGCGGCCGTCTTGGCACTGCACCACGATGCCGGTGGGAATGTGCGTCAGGCGCACGGCCGAGTCGGTTTTGTTAATGTGCTGACCGCCCGCGCCGGATGCGCGGAAGGTGTCGGTTCGCACATCGCTGGGGTTGATCTCGATCTCGATCGAATCGTCAATCTCGGGATACACAAACACCGAAGCAAACGAGGTGTGGCGGCCGCCCGATGAGTCGAATGGGCTCTTGCGCACCAAGCGGTGCACGCCGGTTTCGGTACGCAGGTGGCCAAAGGCGTATTCGCCTTCGATCTTGATGGTGGCGCCCTTGATGCCGGCTGTGTCGCCGTCGGTGATGTCTTCCACCGTGGCCGTAAAGCCCTTGCGCTCCGCGTATTTCAGGTATTGGCGCAACAACATGCTGGCCCAGTCGCAGGCCTCGGTGCCGCCAGCGCCGGCCTGGATGTCCAAGAAGCAGGGCAGGGGGTCGGCCGGGTTGTTGAACATGCGGCGGAATTCGAGGCCTTCAATGGTCTCGGCCAGCTTGGCGGTTTCGGCTTCGATGGTGAGCAGGCCGGCTTCGTCGCCGTCGTCCTTGCTCATCTCGAACAACTCGGTGTTGTCCGACAGGTTGCCACTCAGCTCATCCAGCGTGACGACCACGCCGTCGAGCATCTTCTTTTCTTTGCCTAATTCTTGTGCGCGCTTGGGGTCGTTCCAGACCGCCGGGTCTTCTAGCGAGGCGTTGACCGTGCGCAGGCGTTCAGCTTTGGCATCGTAGTCAAAGATACCCCCGGAGCTCTTGGGTCCTGTGGCTCAGGTCTTCCAGGGTGGTGCCGATCAGGTTAATGCGCTCTGCTTCAATCATGGTGTTCTCGTTCGGTGGGAAGGGGAAAACCCCGATTTTCTCATGCTCGGCGCAGCGACCGGGCCAGGGGCCTTAACGCCCGAACAATCCCTTGAGCGCCTCGCCCAAGCCGGGGATACCCGGCAGGCCGGGCACGACAGGCAGCAGGCCCTTTTGCTCTGTGCCATCGTCCGGCCTTTCAGCGCCGGAGCCCGGCGTTTCGGGTGCAGGGGCCCGTTTGCGGGCTGCCTTTACGGGCGCTGCGTTATCGTCCAGCGACAGCACGGTGACGGATTTGACCCGCACCCTGGCAGTCCAGTCCGGTGCCCAAGCCACTTTTTTGTCCAGGGGGCGTGGCG
>NZ_JAXHOL010000020.1:0-89070 GCF_034519335.1 Rhodoferax sp. | reverse complement strand
AGTTACGTATTGCTGCTTGGGCGTTCAGGGCATCTACCTGGGCCAGGGGCGCGGGTGGCTTTGAGGGACTCGACGGCTTGGATGCGGGTGGCGAAACCGGGGCTAAAGCACTGCTTTCCCAGCATCAACTGCAATTCAATGTTTTATAAGTCGTTGTTTCTATTGATTTTTTGAAAATCAACACGCTCGCTAAAGCGCAAAGTTAAGACCATATTCAAGCTTTGCCCACTTCGCCAAACCCCAAAGTGCCAGGTAAAAAAGATGCTTCGCGACGAACGTCCATCAGGTAGTGGGTTAGTGACTCCCGGCAGTGGGTTTCCAGCTTCTGGCTCCGAAATCCGCCTGCAACACGGTATCGGATTTGAGCCCACCCAGCACTTTGGCATTGACCGCCTCAAATCCCAATTGCTCGATAAACGCCAGCATGATGGACTCTAGGCAGTCCACGCGCGCCTGATTCAATCGCTGATTCAGCGCAGGATCGTTGGCACACATGCCGCCAATCAAACGGAGTGCGCGTTTATCACCTGTCACCATGTGTTCTACCTCTGGCGTGTTCACCAGAATGGCCAACATTTGCCGTTCGCCCACATCCATCTCTAGGGGGAAAAGCGCCAGCATGTTGATGTCTGCTGCAGGCAGGTCAGACACTTGCAAGAGAAATTGCTCCAAATCTGCCAAAGCTGCAGCATCTGCCTTCAGCTTCTTGCGCAACATAAAGCGCATGGAAGGCAACACCCAAACCTCCGCCGGCGGAACCCCGAGCCACTGCAAAAGCTCTTGCAGCAGGCCACAACATGCCAGCTTGTGAATGATGTCGTTGTCCGCCAAGACAACTTTGCGCATAGGTGCCGGCGTCATTGGGAAACGCAGTTATGCGCTGTAGCCAGTAGCCGTTTTCAGTAGTTCAAACTGGTCGTCAGAAAGCTTGCCAGCATCCAGTGTTTGGAAGAAAGCGCTATTCACTACTTTGATGCCATCCGACTCGCCGGGAATAGATTTGAGCGCCACATTAGCCAGCGCATGGTTTTTCTGTGCATTACCGTAATTCAGAATGATGTGACCCACATCAATGCGCTCTTGAGTCGCCTTTGCCAGGGCCGCCTTGTATAGAGCGGCCCCATTACGAATGACCGAGCTGGCGCCCGGGCCATAGCTAACTTCTCGGCCGTTTAGAAGTCGAATGGCGTAAGCATCAGCTTCTTTCTCATCCGCATCACCCGCATCTGTGCCACCGATTTTTTCATCCGCCACGAAACCATTGCCTTGCAAATGTCCATTGGCAATGTGACCTAGTTCGTGCGCAAGGTGAAACAGCAAGTGTGCAGGGGTTCCCTTTTTGCTCAGGACAATAGCAAAACGACCATCCTCTCGCACCACCAAGCCGGTCATCTTCTTGCCAGGCAGCTGGTGAATATGCAACACGGGAATATGGGCCTCAGCGCACCAAGCCAGCAGAGCAGGCAGACTCACACAACTGTGCTTCTGCAAAATCGAAGCGCGCAGTGCCACCGGGTCTTTTGGCACCACCGATTGCTGTGCACCAGCGCCCACCAAGGCCAGATTAGCCATGGCAGTCGCAAAGTGCGCGCTAACGGACACATCGCTCTCCGCCACATTGCGGCTTAGCTTGAATTTACGCTGGGTTTCTTGAAACTGCACCGGGCCGGTCGATTGGGCAAGGCTCACCAAATCAATATGAAAAGCCCGGGCGAAATACATCTGCGCTTGCTGCAGTCCGGACTTGGTTTTGGCAATCTCATCGTCCCACCAGGCAGGCAAGGCCATGCGCGCAAACCCCGCAGGCACGCCCGCCGAACCGAGTCGGGTCAAAAGACTGTGAATGGGGTTGTTAGGGGTGGTGGCCACGGGAATCTCCTTCGCCGCATCCCGCGGCTGGCTCTGTCTGAATGCAGGCTTAGATTTTAACTTAAGGCTCAAATTCTCCTATAGCCCTCATGGATAAAGCGCAAGCAGCTCCTCTTTTAGTAGCAAAACTACAACTCCCCCGCAAACGCCCGCTGCTGCAGCGAGGCGAACAGGGCGTCTAGCTGGGCCAGGGCGGCGCGGTGGGTGGCTTTGAGGGCTTCGATGGCTTGGATGCGGGTGGCGAAGGTTTGTTGGAGGGGGAGCGGGGGGACTACGACTGGCACTCGCTCCAGATTCGATTGGTTGATACCGGAAATCGTTGACTGCGTTACGAATGGCCGCACCCGCTTGTCGCGAATGGTCTCGTTGTTCAGGTAGTGAAACATGTACAGCGGTAAGAGCTTTGAACCTGCCCCTGTTTGACGTACCGCTTAGCCATCGAATTATGCGGCCTTCAATAGCTGTGCCGCGTCCCAGCTTTTCTCAAACTGCATCGGGCTGACGTAGCCCAATGTGGAATGAAGTCGTCGGTGGTTGTAGAACGTCAACCAGTCAATCACCTCGTCCATGGCCTCTCGGCGCGTAGCGAATTTCTGACCATACAGTCGTCCCACTTTCAATCGTCCCCACAGACTCTCAGTAGGCGCGTTGTCCCAGCAGTTTCCCTTGCGGCTCATGGAGCTGTTCATCTTGTAGCCCTTGAGCGTGTCCTGAAACTCATGGCCACAGTATTGGCTGCCTCGGTCGGAATGAAAGATAAGGCCCGGTGCGGGGTTCCGTCTAAACCACGCCATTTTCAAAGCGTCTGTCACCAGGCTGCTTTGCATGTGCGGCTGCATGCTCCAACCCACCACTTGGCGGCTGAACAGGTCTATGACGGCGGCCAAGTACAACCAGCCTTCGTCAGTGGCGATGTAGGTGATGTCACCCGTCCAGACCTGATTGGGAGCGCTCGGGGTGAAGTTGCGCTGCAACAAATCTGGGGCGATAGGCAAGTGATGCTTGCTGTCAGTGGTGACAACAAATTTACGCTTGCATCGCGCACGGATGCCATGCTTCTGCATTAGTCGGCGTACCCGTTCCTTGCCCACGCGGTGACCGCGTGCCACCAGTTCCTTCCACATTTTTGGCCAACCGTATTCCTTTCTGACCTCTGCATGAATGGCACGGATTTCAACCAGCAGGCGCTCGTCGCTCATGCGGCCCGACGCGCCGGGCTTGGCGGGCTTGGCGGGCTTGTCCAGCATCTTGCGCCGCACATTTTCAAAGTAGCCACTGGCGCTGACGCCCAGTACGTCGCAAACCAGCGTGATAGGCCAGCGAGTCTTGAAGCTGGCAATCCAGGCGTACTTCACAGAGATTCCCTTGCAAAGTACGCCGTCGCTTTTTTTAGGATGTCGCGCTCCATCTTGACCCGAGCCAGTTCGGCACGCAGTCGGGCCAGTTCCATTTGCTCTGGACTCACTGGTTTGTCGCCAGCGCCCTTGAGCTGACCTTTGGTGCTGAGCCTGACCCAGTTGTCCAGGCTTGCTTTGGGAATGCCCAGAATCTTGGCAGTGACGGATACCGCCTGACCACCTTTGACCAGCCGCACCGCCTCCATCTTGTATTCCAGCGTGTACTTGGCCCGTCGTTTCGTTTCACCCATTTCGTTCTCCTTGAACTGATTTTTATCCATCAGCTAAGAAGTACGTTTTTCGGGGGCAAGGTCACTTTGCTCTGTCAGGTGTGACTCGAATGAACGAAGACTCAAACAACAACGGCTCAGTCGCTGGCGGAATAAGGCATGGTTTTGCAGCGCCTTCATAAGTGAGCGAACGTCGTGCCAGCAATATGTCCTCCATACCGAGGGAATACTTCTTCAAATCCGCACCTGAGCAATTCACGCGTTTTAGGCCGCCACGCTGGACGATGCCTTGGAACGCATCGCTCATGTGGACCATCTCAACGCCGCCCTCTTCGGTGTATTCCTCTTTCGGGTAGTAGGCACCGTTTTGCAGCGGCGTTTCAAGCACATCAACCAGCACGGCAACGGGAAACCTAGGCGCACCCTGCGCATCGTCGCCAAACATATCGAGAAATAGGGACTGGGTGAGGGTGTCGAGGTGGGCCAGGGCTTGGCGGCGTTGGGTTCGGAGAGTTTCGGCCTGGTCCAGGATGGCGGCGATGCGGCGTTGTTGTTCCAGCGGTGGGAGCGGTATAGGCGCAGAACGAATATCGCCCTGAGTAATGTTCGTCATTGACCCGCTTGAACCACCAGCGCATTTGAAAAAGTGCGCAGTAGCTGCAGGAAAACGCAAGGCACGAACAAGATATTCGCGGTCAACAAGAGCACTGTCGGGAATGAGCTTTAACAGCTTGTCCGAGAGCAGAAGTTGCGGGTGATCACCGCGAACCAAAACAGGCGCACCAACCAGCTCGCGCGTATTTGCACGAGAAATCAATATGTCACCATCCATCGGGCGTGGGCAATCTCCCGGGTCGTAATCTGCAGGCATTGCCTTGTTTTGATGGGGCCGGAATTCGCCCCAAGTTACCGCACTCACTTTGAGAATGCCGAACTCGCCGGCTTGCGCCGGGCGCTCCATCGTTTGAATACTCTTGCCCGAAACAATGGACTGAAGTACCGCGCCAACTGTGGCCATCGGGGAGCTCACTTCAACATCCCCTCCAACGCCTTCATCCCCGCAGCAATCTCATCCTCCAGCTTGGCAAGCTCCGCCAAGATGTCTGATGGCGCACGGTGCTGCACTTGCGCATGCACCACTTCCTTGTAGCGGTTGATGCTCAGGTCGTAGCCGTTGGCGGCGATGTCGGCCTTGGGCACGCAGAAGCTTTGCTCGGTGCGAGGGCGGGTTAGCTCGGGAGACTGGGCTTCGACAGGCTCAGCCCGAACGGAGGAGGGGTGGAGAGTGCGCCAGCGGGCCAGCACATCGGGCAGGTTGTTTTTGGCATGCTCTTCTTTTGATAGCTGGTTGCGCACATCCCGTGCGGGCTGGAGGCCTAATTTGTCTTCAGGCAAGAGCGGCTGGCGTTTGTCGTCGAGGCTGTAGCCGTCGGCCAACATGTCGTAGAACCAGACGTTGTCGGTGCCGCCGCTATTCGTCTTGGTGAAGAACAAAATGGCGGTGCTCACGCCCGCGTAGGGCTTGAACACGCCGCCGGGCAGGCTGACGATGCCGTCGAGCTTTTGGTCTTCCACCAGCATTTTGCGCAGCGTTTTGTGCGCGGTGCTGCTGCCAAATAACACGCCATCGGGCACGATGACCGCGGCGCGGCCACCGGGCTTGAGCAGGCGCAAGAACAGGGCCAGAAACAGCAGCTCGGTCTTCTTGGTCTTGACGGTTTGCAGCAAATCCTTGGCGACGTTTTCATAGTCCAGGCTGCCGGCAAAGGGCGGGTTGGCCAGCACCAGGCTGTAGCGGCCTTCTTCGGCGCCGTGCTCCTGGCCCAGTGAGTCGCGGTAGGTGATGGCGGGGTTGTCCACGCCGTGCAGCATCATGTTCATGCTGCCGATGCGCAGCATAGTGTTGTCAAAGTCGTAGCCATGGAAGAGGCCATGGTTGAAGTGCTTGTTGAGCTTGGCGTCGTGGAACAGCGTGGCGTGTTGCTCGCGCAGGTATTCGCCCGCCGCTACCAAAAAGCCGCAGGTGCCGCTTGCTGGGTCGCAAATGGTGTCGGTGGGTGTGGGGGCGGTCATCTCCACCATCAGCTGGATGATGTGGCGCGGCGTGCGGAACTGGCCGTTTTGCCCGGCGCTGGCGATTTTGCCCAGCATGTATTCGTAGAGGTCGCCCTTGGTGTCGCGGTCTTCCATGGGCACGGCGTCCAGCAAGTCCACCACCTTGGCCAGCAGCGCAGGCGTGGGGATGGTGAAGCGGGCGTCCTTCATGTGGTGGGCGTAGGTGGTCTCAATCGAGCCCAGGGTGCGCAAGAAGGGGAAGACGTGTTCGCCTACGATGACAAACATCTCGCTGGGCGCTTCGTTTTTGAAGCGGCTCCAGCGCAGGGTGTCAAAGGCGCGGCCACGAGGGTCGTTGCCCTCGGGAAAGATGCGGCGCTCCATGGGCTTCTTCAGGCGGGTAGCCTTGTTTTCTTCCAGGGTGTGCAGGTCGTCCAGGCGGCGCAGAAAGAGCAGGTAGGTGATCTGCTCGATGACTTCGATGGGGTTGGCGATGCCGCCGGACCAGAAGGCGTTCCAGATCTGGTCGATTTTGCTTTTGAGGTCGCCGGTGAGCATGGGGTATTCAGGGTGGGGAGGCCGATGGAAAAGTCCGACTGAGCATAGCCCAACTCCACGCTATCAATTCAGGAGCTGCTCGCGCTTATTCCATGGGCTCTAGAGGCATATTTGGCACAAAACCGCCCTACCCTGGGCCTGCCAAGGTGCTCAGTCGTTCAGCGCGGCGTAGACCAAGTTGCGGAACAGCGGGCGGTAGTAGTCGCGCTGGTTGGGCGCCTGGACCATGAGGATGGCGAAGAAGTCTTTGGCGGGGTCCACAAAAAACGTGGTGCCCGCAATACCGCCCCAGTAGTACAGACCCTTGCTGCCGCTGACGGGCGAGATGCCGTCTTGCAGCCGCACCGCAAAGCCCAGGCCAAAGCCATGCCCGGGCGGCGGCAGCTCGCCAGAGCGGCCTGCGCGGTAGGGGGCGATATCGCCCAGGTGGTCGGCCGTCATGCTGCGCACGGTGGCGGGGCTGAGCAAGCGGGCGTTGCCCAGGGTGCCACCATCCAGCAGGGCCTGCAAAAAGAGCGCGTAGTCGGCCGCGGTGGACACCAAACCGGCGCCACCGGCCTCCATGACGGGGGGCTTGCGCGGGTCCAGCAGGCGCATGGGGATGGCGCCATCGGGGTCTTTCTCAAACGGCTCGGCAATGCGGTGGTGGTGCTCGGGGGGCACGGCAAAACCGGTGTCCACCATGCCCAGCGGGCTGATGATGTTGTCGTACAAAAACTCGCCGAGCGTTTGGCCGCTGACCGCCTCCACCAGCGCGCCCAGCAGGTCGGTGGCACGGCTGTATTCCCACACGGTGCCGGGCTCGAAACGGTAAGGTATGCGCGCCAGCGTTTGCGCAAAGGCGCGGTTGGGCATGTCACGCATGCCCAGGCGGGCCTTGGCGTACTGCAGCTGGATGGGGTCGTTGCCCAGGATTTCGTAGGTCAGGCCCGAGGTGTGGCGCAGCAGGTCATGCACGGTGGGTTCGCGCAGTGGCGGCTGCAGCGCCATGGTGCCAAACACATCGTGCGCCACAGGCACGCCAGCAAACTCGGGCAGGTGTTTGGACACCGGGTCGCTGAGCAAGAGTTTGCCGCGCTCCATGAGCTGCAGCACCGCCACCGAGACCATGGGCTTGGTCATGGAGTAGATGCGGAAAATGGAGTCGCGCGCCATGGGCACGCCGCGCTGCGGGTCTTGTTGGCCAAAGGCGCTGTGCAGCAGCACCTGGCCCGCGCGCGCCACCAGCGCCACACCGCCGGGCAGGCGCTGGCGGGCCACCTCGGCCTGCAGCACGCCGATGATGGCTTTGGTGGCATCGGGCACGAAGCCCAAGTCCAGCGGGCGCCCCTCGGGCAAGGTGCGCGGGGTCATGCTGGCGCGCTGCCAGCGGTCTGGCCATAACGCTGGCGCGCCAAGGCAGCGCCTTGGGCCAGGGCTTCCAGCTTTTTGGTGGCCACTTCGCGGCTCATGGGGGCCAGGCCGCAGTTGGTGCAAGGGAAGATGCGGTTGCTTGGCACGTACTGCAGCGCCACGCCAATGGTATCGGCCACCTGCTCGGGCGTTTCAATCACATCGCTGGCCACGTCGATCACGCCCACCATCACGTCTTTGTCCTTCAGCAGTGCCATCAGGTCGGGCGGCACATGCGACTGGTAACACTCCAGGCTCACCTGTTGGATGCTGCTGGCCGCCAGCGCAGGAAACACCTGCGCGTACTGGCGCCACTCCTGGCCCAGGGTTTCTTTCCAGTCGTTATTGGCCTTGATGCCGTAGCCGTAACAGATGTGCACGGCGGTGGTGCAGGTCAGGCCACGCGCGGCAATCTCCAGCGCCTGCACGCCCCAGTCCACCGCGTCTTGCATGTAGACGTTGAAGCCCGGCTCGTCGAACTGGATGATGTCCACGCCATCGGCCTGCAGCGCCAGGGCTTCCTGGTTCAGCAGCTCGGCAAAGGCGAAGGCCATCTTCTTTTTGTCGCCATAGAAGCGGTCGGCCACGGTGTCCACAATCGTCAGCGGGCCGGGCAAGGTGAACTTGAGCTTCTTCTTGGTGTGGGCGCGGGCCAGTTGGGCCTCGAAGGCATGCACGCGGCCCTTGAGCCGCAGCGCGGCAATCACCTGGGGCACCTGGGCGTCGTAGCGGTTGTTGCGAATGCCCATGGTGACCTTGTTTTCAAAGTCGATGCCGTCCACCTGCTCCAGAAAGCCGTGCACAAAGTGCTGGCGGCTTTGCTCGCCGTCGCCTACCACGTCGAGCCCGGCGTCTTCCTGGGCCTTGATCCACAAGAGCGTGGCGTCGGCCTTGGCTTGTTGCAGTTCGGGGCCGGCCAGCTTCCACTGGGGCCAGAGTTTTTCGGTCTCCGAGAGCCAAGCGGGTTTGGGCAGGCTGCCGGCGATAGCGGTTTCGAACATGGTGTCTCCTTGTGGTTATGGGGGTCAGGGGTTTTCGCGCAGGTAGGCGGGCAAGTGGGCGCCGCAGTGCAGGCAGTAGCGGGCCTCGGGCAGGTGGCCCTCGGTCAGGCATTCGTGGCAGGTGCGGGTGGTGGTCGGCTCAGCGGCGCGGCGGGCCGTCATCTCGGCGGTGACGATGCCGGTGGGCACGGCCAAGGTGCCCCAACCCAGCAACATCATGCAAGAGGCAATGAAGCGGCCCAGGTCGGTCTTGGGGGTAATGTCGCCAAAACCCACGGTGGTCATGGTGGTGACCGCCCAGTACACCGCGGTGGGAATGCTGGTGAAGCCGTTGGCCGGGCCCTCCACCACATACATCAGCGTGCCCATGACCAGCACAATCATCAGCACGGCCGAGAGAAACACCATGATCTTGCGCCGACTCGCAGCCAAGGCACGCCCCAGCGACTGGTATTCGGACACATAGGCGGTGAGCTTGAATACGCGGAACACCCGCAGCAGGCGCAAGATACGCACATCAATCAGGGCGTGCACCTCGGGCACCAGCAGGGCCACATAGGTGGGCAGCAAAGCCAGCAAGTCAATCACGCCATAAAAGCTCAGCGCATAACGCATGGGGTGGCGCACGCAGGCCAGACGCGCCAGGTATTCGAGCGTAAATGCCACCGTAAACAGCCACTCCAGGGCGTTGAGCCACCCGTGGTAACGCGTATCGACCCCTTGGACGCTGCTGACCACCACCACCGCAACACTGATAAGGATGACCGCTATGAGCCATTGGTCAAACAAGCGGCCGGCACGGGTGTCTGCCTCAAAAATGATGGTGTAGAGCCGCAGGCGCCAGCCTTGCAGGGGTTTGCCCAAGGAGAGATCTTCAGAGGTGCGCATGGGCTGGATTCTGCCCTGTGCGGCGCGCGCACCACAGCCGCATCACAAAGCGCATAACCTTATGCGAAAGAACCATGGCCACGCTCCGGAAACGGGCGTTCGTGGCATGGTTTCTGCTAACTATCTGGCACTGGGAGCTTGGGTGCCAAAGAATCAGGTTATGACTTTTTTGCATCCATCTCGATGGTAAACCCGTATGAGGGCGTCAGCCCGCCGGCGCTACAGTTCAGCGTCAGAATCGGGTGGCAGACACCAATGTGGTGCACCCTGCTGATTCATTTATTTGGAGAAACTATTTATGAGCATCAACAAACTGAAAACCCTGGCTACTGTGGTCGCCGCGTTGGGCGCCGTATGGGCCGCTCCTGCATTTGCTGGCAAAACCCTCGACGCTGTCAAAGCGCGTGGTCAAGTGGTGTGCGGTGTGAACACAGGTCTGGCCGGTTTCAGTGCAGCTGATTCCAACGGCAAGTGGACAGGTTTGGACGTGGATGTGTGCCGCGCTGTGGCCGCCGCAGTGCTCGGCGATGGTGAAAAGGTCAAGTACGTTCCCCTGAACGCACAGGCCCGCTTCACCGCTCTGCAGTCTGGCGAAGTGGACATCCTGTCCCGCAACACCACCTTCACCCTGACCCGTGATGCATCCTTGGGCCTGTCCCAAACCGCCGTGACGTACTACGACGGCCAAGGCTTCATGGTCCCCGTGAAGAGCAAGCTCAAGAGCGCCAAGCAGCTCAAAGGCCAGACCGTGTGTGTGCAATCCGGCACCACCACCGAAAAGAACCTGACCGATTACTCCAAGGCCAATGGTCTGAACATCAAGCCCATCGTGTTTGAAAAGCTCGAAGCCGCTGAAGGTGCTTACTTCTCCGGCCGTTGCGTGGCGTACACCACCGATGCTTCCGGCCTGGCTTCTACCCGTAACAAGGTTGCCAAGAACCCTGCTGACCACATGATCCTGCCAGAGCTGATCTCCAAGGAGCCCCTGGGCCCCATGGTGCGCCGTGGCGATGACGAGTGGACCGCCATTGTGAAGTGGACTGTGTACGGTTTGCTGGAAGCTGAAGAAGCTGGCGTTACCGCAGCCAACGTGGACGACCTGAAGACCAGCAGCCAAGACCCCGTGATTGGCCGCTTGCTGGGCTCCAAGGAAGACACCGGCAAGTTGTTGGGTCTGGACAAGGAATGGTTGGCACGTGCTGTGAAGACTACCGGTAACTACGGCGAAATCTTCGAACGCAATGTGGGCCCCAAGTCTGCCCTGCAACTGCCACGTGGTTTGAACAACCTGTGGAACAAGGGCGGCGTGCAATACGCTCCCCCAGTCCGTTAATAGCGGTTAGCGCGGCGCTGTAACCCGGCGTTGCGCACCACAAAAGGGCAGCCGCACACATCATGCGCTGCCCTTTTCAGTTAATGCGCGTTTTTCAAGTGAACCCAAGGGCTGATATGTCCACACCCTCCTCTCCTCCTAAAAAGTCGTGGTCCTGGCGCAGCCAGGCTTTCCGCGGGCTGCTGTACCAGGCCATCGCCATCATCGTGGTGCTGGTAACGGTGCTCTACCTCGCCCACAACACCACCACCAACATGAAGTTGCGCGGCATCCAGAGTGGTTTTGACTTTTTGTCCAACCCCGCTGGGTTTGATATTGGCGAGAGTCTTTTTGCCTTTGACTCGGGTGAGTCGTACTGGCGGGCCTACCTCGTTGGATTCGTCAACACCCTGCGCGTTGCGGTGGTTGGCATCATCCTCACCACGATTTTGGGTACCTTGATCGGTGTGGGCCGTTTCTCACGCAACGCCCTGATCCGCGGGATTTGCGCGGCGTATGTGGAGTTCTTCCGCAACATTCCGGTGCTGCTGCAGTTGCTGATGTGGTACCTGATGTTTACCGAGGTGCTGCCTGCGTCCAATGAGCCTTGGGTGTTGGGCCCCTTCTTCTTGAGCAAGGGTGGCATCAACTTCCCCATTCCAGAATGGGCGTCCGGACATGTGTGGGGCGCCTGGGGCCTGCTGGCGGGGGTTGTCGCTGCGTGGGCCTACCGGGTGTATGCCCAAAAGGCGTTTGAACAAACCGGCAAAGCCCGCAGCATGGTGCTTGCACCCTTGGGCATTGTGATTGGCATGGGTGTGCTGGGCTGGCTGCTGGGTGGCGCGCCTACTGCGCTGAACATGCCTGTACAAGGCGAATTTGCCATCGAGAACGGTGGCGCATTGACCCCCGAGTACCTGTCGGTGCTGCTGGGGCTGACCATTTACACCGCGGCCTTCGTCTCCGAGGTGGTGCGTGGCGGTATCCAATCCGTGGCACTGGGCCAGTCTGAAGCAGCAGCGGCCCTGGGTTTGAGCCGGGGCCAGACCATGCGTCTGGTGATGCTGCCGCAAGCGCTGCGCGTGATCATCCCGCCCGTGACCAACCAGTATCTGAACCTGACGAAAAACTCGTCTTTGGCTGTGGCCATTGGTTACCCCGATGTGGTGTCGATTGCCAACACGGCCATCAACCAGACCGGCCGCGCCGTGGAATGTATTGCCATCATCATGCTGGTGTACCTGAGCACATCGCTGTTCACGTCCATCACCATGAATTGGTACAACACCCGCTCTGCCATCAAAGAACGTTAAAGACCGACCATGAGCGCAACTACTTTTGAACCTATCGCTGCGCGCCCCGCCCCCGTGAAAACGGAAGGCGCTGTGGCCTGGATTCGTACCAATCTGTTCGGCAGCTGGCAAACCACCATCAGTACGCTGATTGTGGGTGCCATCCTGTTGTATATCGTGCCGCCCTTGTTCGGCTGGGCCTTGGTGGATGCCAAATGGGCCGCCAACTCCGAGGCTTGCCATGCAGACCGTGCAGGTGCCTGCTGGGGTGTGGTGACGGAGAAATTCCGCATCATCATCTTCGGCCGCTATCCTTTTGAAGAGCAGTGGCGTCCGCTGGTCTCCACCGTGTTGTTGTGTGCCTTGCTGGTCGCCAGCTGCATGCGCATGTTCTGGAAGGCATGGTTGGGCTTGGCCTGGGTGCTGGTGCTGGGCTTTTTCTTTGTTGTGATGTACGGCGGCAAATTCGGGCTGTCCGTGGTCGAGACCGACCGCTGGGGTGGCCTGCCATTGACCTTGCTGCTGTCTTCGCTGTCCATGGCTATGGCATTCCCCCTGGCCTTGCTGATTGCCTTGGGGCGCCGCTCCAAGCTGCCCGCCATCAAGACTTTTTGCACCATTTATGTGGAGCTGATCCGGGGTGTGCCGTTGATCTCGGTGCTGTTCATGGCATCGTTCATGTTTCCGCTGCTGATGCCCCAAGGGTTCAATATTGACGTGCTGGTGCGTGTGCTGGCGGGTATCACCCTGTTTGCTGCCGCCTACATGGCAGAAGTGATTCGTGGTGGCCTGCAAGCAGTGCCCAAGGGCCAGATTGAAGCCGCTGCGACTTTGGGCCTGAGCTACTGGCAGACCCAGCGCAAGATTGTGTTGCCACAAGCACTGGCCATGGTCGTGCCCGGCATCATGAATAACTTCATCTCCACCTTCAAGGACACCTCGCTGGTCACCATCGTGAGCTTGTATGAGCTGACCGGTGCCATGAGCTTGGCCCTGAACTCGGACTCCGACTGGCGCCCCTTCAAGATTGAAGGCTACATCTTCATCGCACTCATCTATTTTGTGTTTTGCTTCTCCATGTCGCGTTACAGCCTGTGGATCGAAAAGCAAGTCAACAAAAGCAAACTCCGCTAAGGAACGAATATGTCTGAACCCATCATCACCTTCAACAAAGTCAACAAGTGGTACGGCAACAATTTCCACGTACTGCGCGACATTGACCTGACCGTTACCAAAGGCGAGCGCATTGTGGTCTGCGGCCCATCGGGCTCCGGCAAGTCCACCATGATTCGCTGCATCAACCGCTTGGAAGAACACCAACAGGGCAACCTCATCGTGGATGGCGTAGAGCTGACCGACGACGTGAAAGCCATCGACGACGTGCGCAAAAAAGTCGGCATGGTTTTCCAGCAGTTCAACCTGTTTCCGCACCTCACGGTGCTGGAGAACTTGACGCTGTCCCCCATGTGGGTCGGCAAAATGCCAAAGAAAGAGGCCGAAGAGAAGGCCATGGTCCAGTTGGAACGTGTTCGCATCGCCAATCAAGCCAACAAGTACCCGCTGCAACTTTCCGGGGGCCAGCAGCAGCGCGTGGCGATTGCCCGCGCCTTGTGCCTGAAGCCCAAGATCATGCTGTTCGACGAGCCAACTTCAGCCCTCGACCCTGAAATGATCAAGGAAGTGCTGGACGTGATGATTGAGATGGCCAGCCAGGGCATCACCATGATCTGCGTAACCCACGAAATGGGCTTTGCCAAGGCCGTGGCAGACCGCGTCATCTTCATGGACCAAGGCCAGATCGTGGAGCAGAACACGCCACACGAGTTCTTCAACAATCCGCAGAACGAGCGCAGCCGCGACTTCCTCTCCAAGATCTTGGGCCACTAACTCCCCATGTCTGCGCTTGCGCAATGGCAAACCTTGCAGGACGGCCTGACCCAGCTACGCTCCGGCGGGCTGGCAGCGCATGGGCTGTCAGAGTTGGCGCGCTCCCAAGAGGTTTTGCTGGAAACCCTTGGGCCGCGTTACCGAGAGGTGTTGCTGCAATTGCTGGACCGGCTCGAGTCCAGCGCTTTGTTCAGCGAAGAGAGCTGTTCGTTCAGCCAGCAGGGGTTGCTGGACAACCTGCAGGTCTGGCTGGACAAGGCACAGGGGCAGCTCAAGTCCGCCGCTTAGGCCTCAGAGGTAATCCTCGGCCTTGAAACGGCGAGTTTGGAGCCAGTACTGCCACGTGTAGCCCGGCCACAAGGTGTCAATGTGTCCTCGCGCGTTCTGGTACCAGCTGTGGCAGCCTGAGGCCCACACGGTGCCCTTCATCTTGTCCTGTAATTCGCAGTAGTCGGCATCCGCCACTGCAGCACGCAGGCACAGTACCTGCTGCCCGGAGCGACGCAGGTGCTGCAGAGCCTGCACGATGTAATCCATCTGGCACTCGATCATAAAAATCAGCGAGTTGTGCCCCAGACCGGTATTGGGCCCCACCAGCAGGTACAAATTGGGAAAGCCCGCCACCGTGATGCCCAGTTTGGTAGCGGCCGGTGCCGTGCGCCACTGGGCACTTAACTCTGGCACCACACCTTCCTGTGCCTCTCCAAACACCTGCATAGGTGCCACAAATTCCGTGGCCTTGAAACCAGTACCCCACACGATCACATCGCAAGGCGTGAGCGTGCCGTCAGCCCCCACCAGCCCCTGCGGTGTTACGCGCACCACCGCCTGGGTATGCAGCTGAACATGCGGCTGCTGCAGGGTCGGGAACCAGGTGTTGGATATCAACAAGCGTTTGCAGCCGGGATTGAAATTTGGGGTCAGTGCAGCTTGCATGGCCGGCGACGGGACCTGGCGCGCCAGATGGTGCAGTGCCAATTTGCGCAGCAGCGCCTGCATGCGCAGGGAGCCCATAAACCCCATGCCCACCATTTCGTTGAACCAATAGACCCGCCAACGGCTCAACCGCTGGAGGCCGGGTACCCAGCGGTAGGCCCAGCGCCTCAGCACACCATAGGGCTGGTCCCAACGCGGGAGCACCCAGGCGGCGGTCCTTTGGAACACGTGCACTTGGCTGGCTTGCTGGGCAATCTCGGGCACAAATTGCACCGCGCTGGCCCCCGTACCCACCACGGCTACACGCTGCCCCTGCAAGTCCACGTCATGGCGCCATTGGTTTGAGTGAAAAGCCACGCCAGCAAAGTCTTGAACACCTGGAATATCGGGCACCAACGGCTTGTTCAGGGGGCCCGTGGCTAGCACAACATGGCGTGCTTGCAAGGGCTCGCCACCGGCAACCTCTACCCGCCAGCAGCGTGACTCCGCCAACCATTGCAAAGCCGTGACCTCCGTACCGAAGCGGATCAAGGGCCGGAGCTGGTACTTGTCCGTTACGCGCAGGATGTAGTTTTGTATTTCGGCCTGCTGCGGGTACGCCGCGTCCACTCGGTGTTGGGCTCGAAAGAGAACGAGTACATGTGCGAGGGCACATCACACGCGCAGCCCGGATACACGTTGTCGCGCCACGTGCCACCTACCTCCTGCGCGCGCTCCAGTATCTGCAAAGACTGCACCCCACTGGAGCGCAGGCGAATCGCCGCCGCCAGACCGCCCAAACCTGCGCCAATGATGAGGACGTCCAGCATGGCAGCGTTCAGGGCGTTTTGGCTACCTGGGCGGGCCCCAGGCGCTCGGAGGTCCAGCGCAGCAAGTCCATCCACATCTGCCGCGTCTCGGCATCCTGTGTCATGCGCGAGGCGCTGGGCAGCTCAATAGTGACGACAGGGACCCGTTTGTGGATACCTCCGTAATTGCCCAAGGAGCCGGGGAAGATTCCCACTTGGTCCAGGTACAAACGCCCCAGCTTGCTGGGGGGAACTGAAGGGCCATCAAAATCCAGCACGCCGTACGGCGCATGCACGCTCACGATCAGGTTTGGCTTGAAGCTGTCCATCTGCTCCAACATAAAGCGGGACTCGGGCTCCGACAAGGGTTTGTTGCCAGGCCAGCGACGGGGATCACGTTTGGTGCGCGACTCCCAGTAAACACGCGCGTCGCGCGCCCAGTTGGGCGTGGGGAAGTTGCGATTCAGGTCCACGCCGCTGGCATTGGTACGACGGGAGGGTTTGGCGAACAACCCATCCGGATTCAAGGAGGGAATGAAACGCCAATGGATGGACATGGACATGTCCGATGGTGGGGTCTGCGCGAGGCTGATCCAGTGGAACACCAGTGAGCTGGAGGACATTTCATCGCCATGGATACCGCCTACCACCAAGACACGGAAGTTGGCATCAGGGGGTTGGATATCTGTTCCCCACAAGGTGCGTCCCCTGACCGAGCGCCCTTGCATGTCACGCATACCCGAAGCCTCACACAAGGCCGGCGTCACACTCGGGATCTTGGAGGCATAGTCGACGCAAGCCCTTGTAATATTTGCGTGAGCAGCTATGGAAAACATAGCAAATATCATGGAGGCACAGGTTTGAAAGCGCATGGCAGCATTGTAGGATGCCAGCCGGCCAAGGCAATTGACGGCTTGCAGACCGATACCGCAGCCAAAACCAGTTAAATTGCGGGGATGCGTTCCCAAACCACGTCACCGCAAGCGCGGCCTCCCGATTTTTCACCTCCGCAGTTTCGCCAGGCTTTGGGCATGTTTGCGACGGGTGTCACCATTGTCACCGCCCGCACGCCCGAAGGCGAATTGGTGGGCTTGACCGCCAACTCCTTTAACTCTGTGTCACTGGCACCGCCCTTGGTACTGTGGAGTCTGGCGCGCAGTGCGGGCTCCATGGCTGCGTTCAGTGCGGGCTCGCATTACGCCATCAACATCCTGAGTGCAGACCAACAAGATTTGGCACGCCAGTTTGCCGCCAAAGATGTGGACCGCTATCAGGGTGTCGCCTTCGCTCTGGGTGCGAGTGGCGCCCCATTGTTGGAAGGTGCTGCCGCCACGTTCGAGTGCTTTAACCGCAGCCGCTATGAAGAAGGTGACCATGTCATTTTTGTGGGCGAAGTGGAACGCTGCGCGCACCGGCTTGGCGCGTCACCGCTGTTGTTCCATGGCGGCCGGTTTTATACCGAGCACCCGCTCTAGTCCACTGCCATGAAGCTACCCCAACTGCCCAAATCTGTGCGCTACGTGCTGTTGTCACTGCGTGACCTGCTGGCATCTGCCAGCCCCTTCGTCATTGCTGCCGCGGGCTTGGTGTGGCTGGCCTATTGGTGGCTGGACCCCATGCCGCCGAAAACCATCACGCTTGCTACGGGCCCAGCACAAAGTGCTTATGCAGAGTTTGGACAGCGGTATGCCAAAGCGTTACAGGCCAGCGGCATTGAAGTGATCTTGCTCCCCACCGATGGTTCATCAGCCAACCTGGAACTGCTGCGCAGTGGGCAGGCCGATGCAGGATTTGTGCAAGGCGGCACTGCATCCACCCAGGCACCAGGGGAGGATGCGGAGGAGGAGTCCCTGTTGACACTGGGCAATCTGTTCGTGGAACCCATCTGGTTGTTCTACCGCAGTGCCTCTGCGCAGGCCATATCACCCAGCGGACAGCTCAACTCGATCACGCAACTCGCGCACATGCGGGTGAACGTAGGTGCCTCTGGCAGCGGGGTACCGACCCTGATGCAAACCCTGCTGGACATGAATCGTGTCGGCCCCAAGAGCATCACCCTCTCGCAACTGGACCAAACACCTGCCACCGTGAAACTGCTGCAAGGCCAGCTCGACGCCGTCGTATTTGCCTCTGCGCCGGAGGCACCCATCGTGCAGATGTTGCTGCAAACACCCGGCATCCGGTTGATGGACTTCCACCAAAACGAAGCGTACGCTAGGCGCTTGCCTTTTGTCACACCCGCCACGCTTCCCAACGGCATTGTGGATCTGGCCCGCAAGCTGCCAACGCAGGACGTGCATTTGATTGCCACCACCACCAGCATGCTGGCACGCGAAGATGTGCACCCCGCGTTGCGGCAGTTGATGTCCCAAGCCGCCATGCAAATCCATGGCCAGGCCGGCTGGTTCAACCGGGCGCGCGAGTTCCCCAATGCAGGCAATGCCGAGTACCCACTAGCACCCGAAGCCGAACGCACCATGCGCACGGGTGTGCCTTCCCTACAGCGCTACATCCCGTTTACCCTGGCCAACCTGATCGAACGGATGTGGCTGGCCTTGGGCTTGATCATTGCGGTGCTCTTGCCATTGGGAAAGATTGCGCCTCCGCTGTATGCCTTCCGGGTACGCTCCCGCGTGTTCCGCTGGTATGGTCAGCTGCGGGAAATAGAGGAGCGGCTCGAAGAGTCCCCCGCAAGTGCGAGCGAACTCCTGTCCGAGCTCAATGCCCTGGAAAGCAAGGTAGAAAAAATCATCGTGCCACTCTCGTACACCGACGAGCTCTACACACTGCGCAACCACATCGGCCTGGTGCGCGAGCGCCTGCTTAAAGCGTAGAGTCCACGCTGTTTCGCATGGCCTGCTGAGCCACGGCATCCAGCGCGCCATCCACCACGGGCTGGCCGGAGATCACGCGCAGCTGTCCAGCGGCGACGAGCTTGTCATGGGTTCGGCGCGTCATGGACTGCGTAGTGCCGTACACACTGGTGAACAGGAACAAGGTGCCATGCGGACTGGCCCAAGTGAGCTGGGTGCGCACCCACTCGCCATTGGTCATCAACTCCACCCATGAGCCCAAAGGCAGCGCCCCGCCAGCCGGGGCAGTTGCCGCCAAAGGGCCTGCCGACTGCACGGCCTGTGCGTCCACCACTTGCGCTGTCTCAGCAGGTGCCGCATCCGGGACTTCTGGCAGCTCAATAAAGTTGGACTCACGTGCCTCTTCGGGTGCGACCCATGGATCTCCGTCCTCCACTGGACGTGTTTTGTGGGCGTGCACGGGCGCTGGCATCGGCACCGCTGCAGCCTCTGGCTTGCTTGCCGAGCGGAACACCTGCTGGTGCAGTCCCATCAGAGCTTCCAGAAAAACGCTGGTCTTGGTGGCAGGGTAACGAATGCTGTCGAGCCCATCACGCAAGGTGCTGATCAGCAATGGAACCAAACGGGTCAGTTTGGTTACATTCGTACGCGCCAGGTCTGGATGAGCGCTCCATAACATGGCCGAGATCAGGGCTTGGTATTTGTCTGCCGCACTGGAGCCAGCGCCACCTTGCAGGCGCGCATGGGCAACCACCTGCGCCCAGGGGCCACACAGAAAGGCAATCACCACCTCGGGAACTTTGGCGGCATCGGGGTGTGAATCGATTTCACGTGCAATTTTTTCCGCCAGCAAATTACGCTGTTCGGCCGTTTGCAAAGCTTGCACGGCCTGCGCCCGCGAGGCTTCTTGTGCCTTGGCAGCCTCATCCCAGGAAGCACGCAACTGCGCCAACACGATTTCAAATGGCTCGGGGCCCTGCACCTCTACGTCAGTCAGCGGAGATACAGCTTCGCGAACCTCTTGGTAAAACCCGACAAAACCGGTGGTCTGTTCGCTGGCAAATGCCAAACTTCGGTGGGTGATTTCCTGCACCAAGCTGCGGGCGGCATGCTCTTTATCGGTGAACACGCGAGGATCCACCAAGGCCAAACGCATCAACGCAGGCTCCAGGCTGCGTACAAGTTCCTGTACAGACACCAACAGGCGTGGGTCACGCGCAATGTTGTCTACCATGAGGTTCACCACTTCCAGGCTCAGGGCCTGGGCGACACCAGTCGCACTGCGGCGAATCGCCTCGCAGGCCAGCTGCACCGCCCCAGCCTGGGCCATGCGCACTGGTGCGCTACGGCGTTGCTCCAGCCGCTGCACTACACGGTCCACCTGCTTCATTTCCGTCAGCGCCTCGAAGGCGGCCGGCACTGTGGCGGCATAGTCCCCCTCGGGAGGGGAAGCATTCAGCAAAGCCTCACCCTCAAACTGACGTGAAAACTGTTGCGCAAATGCAGCCACACGGTGAGGTGTGCCTTGGGCATCGAGCTCACCGGACAGCAATTTGCGCAGACGGTCCAAGGTCAGCAGCGCCGGATCTGCAGGACGGCGAGCGCGCACGTCTGCCGCAATCTGGGCTTCGCGCTCCGAACTACCCGGCAGGCCACCAGACCCGCCAGCCGCACTCCTGTTGGCGCCCACAGTGGCAGTTCCCGGAGCGGGCACTACCGCGTAGCCTGCTGCCACTACGCCTTCGGCCCGCATGCGCGCCGCCAAGCGCGTGTACAACTCGCGCAACTCGGCGCCCAGAGCCACGCCCATGGTGGTGAGCCAGTCGAGTCGCATGGAGGCGGGTACGGGAGCGCGCTCGACCACCAGCTTGAGCGCCTGCAAGTAGACATCAGGGCGCAAGGGGTTGCGTTCAGGCCGTACCGTAGCCAGCCCGAGGGTGGCGCAAATCAGGGTGTTGAGTTCGGCCAAGCTGGCTTCTGCGGCCAGCATGGCCATCTGCTGTGCGCGTGCCATGGTCACACTTTCCTGCACCTGCACTTCGTCCATCAACTCAAGCTGGTCGAACTGCACGTCCGCCATGCTCAGCACCGTAGCTTTGGTAGACAGCACAGGGCCACTGAATGCCGCCAACAGTGCTTGTGGATACTGCAAGCGCAACTCCGGTTCCTGTGCATGCAGCAGCTTCAGAGATTCCTCGTGAACCTCGCGTTCGCGGTAGTCCCGCGCGGTTGCAAGCCGCCCCTGCACCGATTTACGAACCGCCGCCACCAGTTTTCCCATGATGGCTGCACCGCCAGATGCGGCCTCCTCAATGGTGGCTTGGTACAGCGCAGCGTATTGGGGAGAAGGCACGGTCATGGCAGAGGGCTCTGGTTGGACGGCGGACAACCGTCGTTTACTTCAATGCTTTGTAACGGACACGTTTGGGCTTGGCGCCCTCTTCGCCCAAACGTTTCTTCTTGTCGGCTTCGTACTCTTGGTAGTTACCGTCAAAGAAGGTCCACTGGCTGTCGCCTTCGGCGGCCAGGATGTGGGTGGCGATACGGTCCAAGAACCAGCGATCGTGGGAGATCACCAGCATGGTGCCGGCGAATTCCAGCAGTGCATCTTCCAGCGCACGCAGGGTTTCCACGTCCAAGTCGTTCGATGGTTCATCGAGCATCAACACGTTGCCGCCAGCAATCAGGGTCTTGGCCAAATGCAGACGCCCGCGCTCACCACCGGAGAGCATGCCAACTTTCTTCTGCTGATCAGCACCGTTGAAGTTGAAGCGGCCGCAGTAGGCACGGCTGGCCATCTGGAACTTGCCGACGTTCAGGATGTCGAGTCCACCGGACACGTCTTCCCACACGGTTTTGTCGTTGGACAGGTCATCACGGTGCTGGTCGACAAACGCCATCTTCACGGTGGAGCCAATAACGACTTCACCCGAATCGGGTTTCTCGCGGCCGGCGATGAGCTTGAAGAGCGTGGACTTACCGGCACCGTTGGGGCCGATGATGCCGACGATGGCGCCGGCCGGGATGTTGAAGCTCAGGTTGTCGATGAGCACGCGGTCGCCAAAGGACTTGGTGACGTTCTTGAACTCGATCACTTGGCTGCCCAGGCGGTCTGCCACTGGGATGAAGATTTCGTTGGTTTCGTTGCGCTTCTGGTATTCGAAGTCGCTCAATTCCTCAAAGCGGGCCAGACGGGCCTTACTCTTGGCCTGGCGTGCCTTGGGGTTCTGGCGCGACCATTCCAATTCCTTCTTCAGGGCCTTGGCGCGGGCTTCTTCACCCTTTTGCTCGGCTTCCAGACGGACGCCCTTTTGCGTCAGCCAATCAGAGTAATTGCCTTTGTAGGGAATGCCGGAGCCACGGTCCAGTTCCAGAATCCACTCGGCCGCGTTGTCTAGGAAGTAGCGATCGTGGGTGATAGCCACCACGGTGCCGGAATAGCGTTGCAGGAACTGCTCCAGCCAGTCCACCGATTCGGCGTCCAAGTGGTTGGTCGGTTCGTCAAGCAGCAGCATGTCGGGTTTGCTCAGCAGCAGGCGGCACAGCGCTACGCGGCGCTTCTCACCACCGGACAACACACCAATATTGGCGTCCCAGGGTGGTAGGCGCAGCGCGTCAGCGGCGATTTCGAGCTGATGCTCGGAATCCGTACCAGCCGTGGCAATGATGGCTTCCAGCTCGGCCTGCTCGGCGGCCAGCGCGTCAAAGTCTGCGTCTTCGGCACCATAAGCGGTGTAGACCTCTTCGAGGCGGGCTTTGGCGGCAAACACCTTGCCCATGCCAGCTTCCACGCTTTCCCGCACCGTCTGTGTAGGGTCAAGCTGGGGCTCTTGGGGCAGGTAACCGATATTCAGGCCCGCCATGGGGATGGCTTCGCCTTCGATTTCCTTGTCGATACCCGCCATGATCTTGAGCAAGGTGGACTTGCCCGAGCCGTTGGTGCCGAGCACACCAATTTTGGCGCCCGGGAAGAAGCTCAAAGAAATGTCTTTAAGAATGTGGCGCTTGGGCGGCACGATCTTGCCGACGCGGTTCATGGAAAAAACGTATTGGGCCATTGCGATTCGATTGTTTTCAGCGATAAACCTACATTATCGACTGCCTCACCCCAAACCCTGCCAAAGTAAGCAGTTTCAGGCGACGCCGGTGCCCTTTTCCAGGTCGTTGCGCAGAGCAGCCTGGGCCACGGCATCCAGGGCGTTGTCCATCACATGCCCATCGGACACCAAATGAATCAGGCCCGTTTCCCGTAGCCGATCCATGGTGCGGCGGGACATGGAATGGGCTAGTCCGCCCGAGGATGTGAACATGAACAGGGTACGGTGTGGGCTCGCCCAGGTCAGTTGGGCGCGCACCCAGACGCCACCTTGTGCCAGGTCCACCCAGGCCCCCGTCCCCAGGTTCTCGGCAGTCCAGTCATGGTGCAAGGCGGGATCAGTCGCCTGCTGCACCTTGGGCATGGGCGGTAATGGCAGGGCATCGTCATGCATGAAGCCCGAATCCAGCGCCTCGTCATCGGCCATCCAGAACTCCTGGTCAGCCGGCAAGACGCTCTGTGTGACATCCACTTTGGGCACCAAGGGCGGCGGGGCGGCTCCCTCAGTGGCGGCTACACGGCTGGCCTCGAACGCCTGCTCGTGGATACTGATCAGGCCGTCAAAAAATGGCGGAATACGGTCTTCCGGGTAATCAATCCGCTGCAAACCTTGGCGCAGCTTGACCAACATTTGGGGAACCATGTCTACCAGCCGGGCCCGGTTGCGGCTGGTCAGGCGTAGCTGCACGCTCCAAATCAGGTCGTCCACCAAGGACAGGTAACCGTCTGCATCCTGCGACCCATCCGCGCAGCGCAACTGGGACTCTGCGACCACCTGCGCCCAGGGGCCACGCAGAAAACTCACCACCAGCTCAGGCACGCGCTTGCTGCCCACCCGCTCCATGAAGTCGTCTGAGAGGCGTTGGGCCAGCATATTGCGCTGCTCTGCGTGCAACAGGCTGCGGGCGGCTTCTTCTGTACGTTGGCGGTGCTGCTGCTCGTCCTGTGCCCAGCCCTCTTCGAGCTTGCGCAGCAAGCGGGCGAAGGCATTGGCATCACCCTCCCCGCCCGACAACACACTCACTGCGTTGTCCAAGTTCTTTTGGAAACGCGCAAACCCGGGCTCGTCCGCCGAGGTGAAGGCCAAGCTCCGGCTGGTGATCTTGTCCAGGAAATGGCGGGCCGGATGTTTTTTTTCGCTGAAGAAACGTGGGTCCGTGTGTGAGAGGCGCAGCAACACGGGCTCCATGGCTTTGAGGTTGTGTCGAATACCCGGCAACATACGCCGGTCTTGCGTCAGGTTGTCCAGCATCAGGCGCACGACTTCTTCCCCGAGCTGTTGGCCCAGAGCCTTGCTGCGCACAGCCTCTTTGGAGACAGCTTTGGCTGCCGCCGCGGGTGCCCCAGGCAGGCCAGACGGATCGGCCAGACGGGCGCGCTCGGCCAGCCGCTTCATCATGGGCTCGACAAGCTTCATATCCTCCAGCGCTTCAAACGAGGCTGGCACGGTGTGGGTGAAATCTTTGGCACTGCCGGCGGCCCCACACGGGTCTAACTCACCGGACAGCAGGCGACGCAATTTGTCGAGCGTCAACAAGGTGCGGGTGACCGAATTTTCTGCTCCTTTCACTGGCACGCCGAATGGGCCAGAGCCACCGGTCAGGGGCACCACCGGTTCCACACCCTGGGAACGAAGCCAGTCCACCATTTCTCGGTAGAGCTGGGCTAACGCCGCGCCCAACAAGCTGGCGGCCAGCCCCATAACACCAGCGCGAGCCTCATCCGCTGGAATACATTGGGCCAAAGACTCGCGCAACGCATAGACAAAATTCTCCGGTTTGAGCGGGTTCAGATGGGCTTGCACGCTGCTCCACCCCAAAAGACTGCTGACCAGCCCATTCAAGGCCGGTAGCACCGTGTCCACAGACATGAGGACTTCTTGCTCAGACATCGCCAGCTCGATGTTGGCATCGATCTGCTCTTCTTCCAAAAACTGGAAGTCATCAAAGCGAACGCGGGCTGGGGCAGTCTTGCGTTGTGCGGCCCCGCCGTACACGGCTGAGCGCAAGGCGCTGGCGAAAGTTTGCTGAAACGTCTTTTTTTCTAACGCCAAGGCCTCGACCACGGCGCGACGCTGCGGGTTTTGGCGGGCGTGCAGGCCTTTGTTGTTGGCTTCGGACGTTGCCAGTTGCAATCCGGCGACGATGTCATCGACCACCGCATCGCTTTGCTCCAGCACGATTTCGATACAAGCCTGCAGCGAGGGCTTGGTCGCTCCCGGATCGTGGGCCACACCGAGGCGTCGCAACAGGTATTTCTTCATCGTGTGCCCATTCTCCATAACCACGGCCATTTGCACCAGTGAGATGACAGATTGTTACGGCGTCACGCACGTGTTTTTGAGGTCCTTGCAACACCGCGTTTCAGCCCAAGTGCAAGGCATGCGACAATATGGCCCATTGCGGCGCTTCAGTTGCCCGTAATACCAGCACCTTGCTGGGGACTGCCACACCACTGGGCGTCCCACTTTTGAATCCATCTGCCTTTGACTGACTGCCGGACTTTATGCCTGCAGAACGGCCGATTCCCAAGCGTCCCGGACGGACGCATCTATCCAATGAACTTTGAAGATCTGAAACTGGCACCCGCCATTGTCAAGGCCGTGCGCGAGCAGGGTTACGAAACCCCCACCGCGATCCAGGCACAGGCGATTCCCCTGGTGCTGGAAGGCCATGACCTGCTAGGCGGCGCCCAGACAGGGACCGGCAAGACCGCAGCCTTTACCCTGCCCCTGCTGCACCGCCTCTCGATGAGCCGCAGCGCCCAAAACAAATTTGGCGGTACCGGCATCCGTGCCCTGGTGCTGACCCCTACCCGCGAACTCGCTGCCCAGGTGGAAGAGTCGGTGCGCCAGTACGGCAAGTACCTGCAACTGTCTTCCACCGTCATCTTTGGCGGCGTGGGCATGAACCCGCAAATATCCAAGGTCAAAAAAGGCGTGGACATTCTGGTGGCCACTCCTGGCCGTCTGCTGGACCTGGCCCAACAAGGCATGCTGGACCTCGGCCAAGTGCAAATGCTGGTGCTGGACGAAGCTGACCGCATGCTGGACATGGGCTTCATCCACGACGTGAAGAAGGTGCTGGCCCTCGTGCCCAAGGAAAAGCAAAGCCTGCTGTTCTCCGCCACCTTCAGCGACGAAATCCGCGAGCTGGCCAACGGTCTGCTCAAGAATCCGCAAAGCGTGCAAGTGACGCCGCGCAACACCACCGTGCAGCGCATCACACAGGTGATCCACCCCGTGGGCCGCGGCAAGAAGAAAGCCTTGCTCGCCCACATCATCAACGAGCAAAACTGGAGCCAGGTGCTGGTGTTCACGCGCACCAAATTCGGCGCCAACAACGTGGCCGAGTTCCTGGAAAAGAACGGCATCACCGCCATGGCGCTGCACGGCAACAAGAGCCAGGCCGCCCGTACCCAGGCGCTATCCGGCTTCAAGAGCGGCGATGTGCGCGCCCTGGTGGCCACTGATATTGCTGCTCGCGGAATTGATATTGACGATCTGCCGCACGTGGTGAACTACGAAATCCCGAACGTCAGCGAAGACTATGTGCACCGCATTGGCCGTACCGGCCGCGCCGGTGCCGATGGCGCCGCCGTGAACCTGGTGTGCCTGGACGAAGAGGGCTTCATGCAGGACATCGAGCGCTTCACCAAGCAAAAGATCGACGTCAAGGTGATCGACGGCTTTGGCCCCGAACCCGGTGAAAAAGGCGAACCGATTGCCATGGGCCGCCAGACCATTTGGGGTGGCGCGGGCAAGCCCCCAAGCCGCGACGTGATGCAGGCAGCCGCCAAGGCAGCCCGCACTGAAATGCTGCAACGCGTGCGTGACAGCAAAGCCGGCCAGGGTGGCGCACGCTCTGGCGGTGGCAATGGTGGCGGTAACGGCGGTAGCCGTGGCGGCCAGGGCCAACGCGCCAACGGTGGAGGAAGCCGCAATGGTGGCGGCGCTCCACGCGACAACGACCGCAGCGGCGAATTCCAGCCCCCGCGCTCGCAAGGTGCACGCCCCCCACAGGGCCAAGGCCGTGGCCGTGGTCCCGGCATGGGCCAGCCTGCGGGCTTTGCCAACGAACCCCGTGCGCCCCGCGCACCGGCCGGTCAGCCTGACCCGATGCGCACCAGCGTCGATATGATGGCCGAACGCGGCGCTCGCCGCAGCTACGGCGGTGGGAACCGCAACGGAGGCGGCAATGGCGGAGGCGGATACGGTGGTGGTGGCGGCTACGGCGGCGGTGGCCGCTCGGGTGGCTTTGGTGGCGGGGGCAACGGGTCTCGTGGGCCGCGAGGTTCTGGCGGCTCTTCTAGCCGATAAGACCTACAGCGCGATACACAGTGTGGGGCGGCGTACGCTGCCTCTCACCCACCCCAAGCTGACCCAACACATCGTCGATTTCGCGGCGCTCCCTGAGCTGCCGCGGGCCGACGATGTTTTTATTTGTCTGGGCACTACCATCAAGGTGGCAGGCAGCCAGGCGGCCTTTCGTGCCGTGGATTATGAGGCGGTTGTGGCTCTAGCTCGCATGCAATATGCGCGAGGCGCTACAAAATTAGGAGTTGTGAGCGCCATGGGTGCAGACCCCGAATCCGGCATCTTCTACAACCGGACCAAGGGCGAGATGGAGGCTGCGGTCGCATCCATCGGCTACGCCAGTGTGTCCATCGCGCAGCCGTCCATGCTGGCGGGCAACCGCGCTGCGCTGGACCAACCGGTGCGCAATGGCGAGGTCTGGACGCTCAAGGTCTCGCGTTGGCTTAGCCCCCTGATCCCCGCCAACTACCGCTCCATCCAGGTAAAGGATGTCGCCGCCGGTCTGATTCAGGCCGTCAAGGCCGGGCAGCCTGGTGTGCGACGCATCGTTTCCGGCCAGCTGCAAGGCGCAGCCAGCCGGGGCTAGGCGCGATTAGCCGCGCACAAACAAGGTGACCAGCGGCTGGTCACCGACCTGCTGGCTCCAGTGGCCGTGGATGGCCGGATCGAACGTCGCGCCTTCAGGCAGCAGATCCGCCGAGTAGAAGTGCTCACCCGCCTTGAAGATGCGCGATTCGCCGTGCACCCCAATCTCCATCTGCCCCTGCAGAATGAAGCACCACTGCGTGTGTCCCGAGCAGTGGTACTGGCTGCGAAACCCCACCGGGCTGGTACGCAACTGGTAGCCCCCCGAGGCAAACACTTCAGACAGCTGGGACTGCGGGGTGCCACCGTCCAGCGGGATGGCCTCCTCGCGGAATTTGGCGAAACCGTCGGTGTCGGTGAACAGAATGACTTTGGTGAAAGTGGCCATGGTGCGTGTGTGCCTTGGTTGGGAAACAATGCAGGCCATTATTCCCCAAGGCCTTGCCCTTCTCAGGCGGTTTGGCGCACCAGCTTGGCCTCTTTGATAGGCAGGTGTACCAGCGCGGCGCCCACGGCCAGCACGATGTCGATGTACCAGACCCAGTTGTAGCTGCCAGTCGCATCAAAAATCTTGCCGCCCAAATAGGCACCGAGGAATCCGCCCAGCTGGTGCGTCAGCATCACCAGGCCAAACAGCGTAGCCATGTGCGTAGTGCCAAAGAACTTGGCCACCAGCCCCGCCGTGGGTGGCACCGTAGACAGAAAGCTCACGCCCATCACCGCGGCAAACACCAGCACCACAGGCCCCGTTTTGGGTGCCAGCAGGAACACCAGCACGGCGATGGCGCGCACGCTGTAGACCAGCGAGAGCAACGATTTCATGCGCCAGCGGCCCACGGCCCAGCCCATGGCAATGCTGCCTACGATATTGAACAGCCCCAAGATGCCCAGCGCCCACGCGCTCCACTGCGTGGGCAGACCACAGGACGCGACCACGCCCGGCAAGTGCGTGGCCAGGAATGCCACGTGGAAGCCACAAACCATGTAGCCCGCAGCCAGCAGCAGAAAACTGGGCGTGCGCAAGGCCAGGCGCACCGCTTCGCCGGTACCCATGGTCTTGGCGCCGGGCGCCGCCACTTGCACGTTGTTGCCCTTTAGGAAGAAGGCAGCAGGCAAGGCCAGCAAGACGAGACCGGCCATTACCTGCAGGGCATTGCCCCAGCCCACACTGACCATCAGCGCGCCGGCAATGGGCGCCATGATGAACTGACCGAAAGAGCCCCCCGCATTGACGATGCCCGTGGCCATCCCCCGCTTGTTGGCCGGCAGCAATCGCGCGGTGGCCGCTATCAGCACGGCAGGACCCGCCATGCCGGCGCCGCCCGCCGCCAAAACACCGATGGCGAAGATCAGCCCGGCTGTGGTCGTCATGAACGGCGTGATGAAGGTGCCCAACGCAACCAGCAAGACGCCCAACACCAGCACGCGCCCGGCGCCCACGCGGTCGGCAAAGGCGCCAGCAAAGGGCTGGGTGAGCCCCCACCACAGCTGCCCAAAGGCGAACGCAAGGCTGATGCTGCCCACGCCCAGACCCGTCGCCGTATTGAGCGAACTCAGAAACAGCCCCATGGTCTGGCGCGTACCCATGGTCAGGGCGAAGGTGCCGGCTGCGGCCAGCAGGATCACCCACACCGCAAAGCTGCGGGGGGTGGAGGTCTTTGTTGGGGCATCAGACATCATCGTCTCCAGATTCCAAGGGGGATAACAATTCCAGGGATTCGTCGATCAGCGCATGCAGCGCCATCACACGCTCAAGGCCGAGCGTGGCGTTGATGCCTTCTTGGGCCACACGCCATTTGCGCTGGGCCTCAGTCCGTTTGGCTTGGCCGGCCTCGGTGGCGTGGATGAGACGGCTGCGTGCATCGTCACCCGCGTTCACCTCGATCCAGCCGTTGGCCACCAGCGGCAGCAGGTTGCGCGACAAGGTGGAGGTGCTTACGCGCATAACGGCGGCCAAGTCCACTGCGCGCAAGGGCCCCAGCTTCACCACATGCGACAACAGGGAGTACTGGGTGATCTTGAGCCCCGTCTTGCCCACCTCCGCGTCGTAGTACTGTGTGACGCGGCGCGTGAGCTGGCGCAGCTTGAGGTTGGTACAGCCCTGGGGTTTGAGGATGTTTGCTGCGGCGGCAGGGGCGACAAGGGTTTTCATGCCAATGATTGTAGCTACATCAGTTGTATATGCAACAATATGAATTCAGAAACCCTGTTAAAGAGATGCCATGAACACCACAACTACCCCCTCCTCCCTGGATGCCTGGTTGGCCGAAGAGGCCACCGTTGTCGCACGCCTGAATGCGGGCCCCGGCCCCGGCGTGGCCCGTCCGGACCAAATTGCAACCCTGAATGGTCTGGAGCAGATGCAAGCCATGCTGCGTGGCGAGCTGCCCTACGCTGCCATCGCCAAGACGCTGGACTTCACCCTGATCGACGTGTCTGAAGGCCGCGCTCTGTTCCAAGGCACACCCGGCCCTGCCCACTTGAACCCCATGGGCACCATCCACGGTGGCTGGTACGCCACGCTGCTCGATTCGGCCCTGGGTTGTGCCGTGCACACCATGATGCTGCCGGGCCGCGGCTACACCACCGCCGAGCTGGGCGTGAACCTGGTCAAGGCTATTGGCCCCACGGTGCAGCGCATCCGCGCCGAAGGCAAGGTCATCCACTGCGGGCGCCAGCTGGCCACGGCGGAGGCGCGCCTGTACGGCCCAGACGGCACGCTCTACGCCCACGCCACGACCACCTGCCTGGTGTTTGACCTCAAGCTGCCCGGGT
The DNA here is from genome assembly GCF_034519335.1 of Rhodoferax sp. Lineage (GTDB taxonomy): Bacteria > Pseudomonadota > Gammaproteobacteria > Burkholderiales > Burkholderiaceae_C > Allorhodoferax. The sequence goes on along the minus strand of NZ_JAXHOL010000020.1, from coordinate 58,881 downwards.
AAAACCGGGCTGCGGCACAATGCCAAGCATGCAATTTCTCCACACCATGCTGCGCGTTGGCAACCTTCAACGCTCCATCGATTTCTACACCCAGGTGCTGGGCATGCAGCTACTGCGCCAATCCGAAAACCCGGAATACAAATACAGCCTCGCCTTCCTCGGCTTTGACGGTGGAAACCCCGGCCAGGCCGAGATCGAACTGACCTACAACTGGGGCGTGGAGAGCTACGAGATCGGCACAGCCTACGGCCATATCGCCCTGGGCGTGCCCGATGCCTACGCGGCCTGCGAAAAGATCAAGGCCGCCGGTGGCAACGTAACGCGCGAGGCCGGCCCGGTCAAGGGAGGCAGCACGGTGATTGCCTTTGTGACGGACCCGGATGGCTACAAGATTGAGCTGATCCAGCGCCCCAAAGAGGCCACTGGCGGTGGTTTGCGCTAAGCCTTAACGCTATCAAATCAATAGCTTTTTGTGCAATATCCACGAGACCTAAAGGCGAATTTCTCGTAAACACCTAACCCCTGTTCCGTCCCGGAATGAGGGCTAGGGCATTGGGCAGGAACTTATAGGCATGACCGGAGTAGTTCACGGTACTGCTCCTCGCCCTTGAACCAGATCCAGCAGGTGGGGCTTTGACGGCGCCCATCTGGCCCGATCTCGACCACAGTGCTCCGTATCGACTCCGCCACGATATTGGTCACGCCGTATTTGTTGATTTTGACCTCCGCGTCCTTGCCCCCCCCTTCCGTCTTGGAGGGGATGGAAACCTTCACAGGCTTGCCAGTGCCCTTGTCCAAATAAATATAGTCATACACATATTCGGATACTTGGGCAGAAGTTCTCCCTGGCAGATAAGGCAGGAGATCGAACGAAATCTGCTGGCTGCTGTACACATACTCCCGCGTATCGCTGTGGGGACTGGGTGTATCGCAGTTTGTCGAGACAGACTTTCCATAACTTTCTGAAATGCATTGCGAGAATGTTATTTTTGACTTGGATTCAGCAGGCTCAAATGCTTCCTCGGCAGGCTCTGCATACTTCATGGGCCAGAAGAAAATATCCTGGCTTCCGAAATCGATCAAGTTGAAGCTAAGCGTGAAGAACTTGGTCTTGACGGTAATTGAAGGGTGGGACTCCAAAAACAGTCCAATCCCCGACTTGGCTTCCAGTACAGCGCTGCTATAGGTTTCAGTATCGGCATCAATGTCATATCCTGCGTCCGTTTTAAAGCCAATAATGGCCTCCGCCAAATCAGCTCCCACCTCTGCTCCGCCAAATATCCAAGCCTTCACCTCTGCACGCATCGCCAGCCCAGCACTTACACCCGCCAAGTGCACCATATTGATAGAGCTTTTGCCGCTCAACTGGGAAGACTGGAGATTGGTACCCTGGGCCAAGCCCAGGTGCCTTTTGGCGAGCGTGGCTTCCATTGAATACTGGGAATTGATGCCGGTATTGGGTGAATAAGTAAAACCAGTCTCACCGGGCTCAAAATAGTCACCCGCCTTGCCGAGAGTGAACTTGGGCGTCACCAATATCGCGTCGCCTTTGGCCGTCGAGCCCACTGCAATTCTTGTTTTTGCTTCGATAGGAATAATGATCTTTGCATTGCCAAATAAGGGAATACCAATTTCCGTGACAGGAAACTCTTTGATCTCAAATGAACATTCAAATGCAAGGCCTTGTGACATTTGAATTGCAATTTGCCCACCTACCTCCACGGCAGGCTTGAGATGAACCCCGAATTCAGCCTTGCCACCATTCCACTTAAAGTCCCCCCCGATACCAACAGTAGCCGTAGATTTGAATGAGTTGAGCGAGATTTTTGGATTCAACCCGAATTCTGCGGCCACATGGCATTGAACGCCGGAGCCCAAGCCTTGGCGGCCTTCAAGCGCAGACTTAAGTGCATAGATATGCTTCTTCACGGGTTGGTGGACTGCATTCGTCAGGTAGGTCACCGTATCCAAAGACACTGCCTGTTCACTGCCATCGCTGTACTGAACACCCACCAATTCCAATTTAGAATTGGACCCGGGGGTGATTTCGTGCACCAGCTTGTCCCCTTGCTCAAAATCCCGGATCGGGCTGGATGACAACTTCCCGCCAAAATCAATATACGTATTGAATTCCTCCTGCGTAGCCACATGGTGAATTTCAAGTGCATTGCGATTGGGCAGCACACCTTCCGAACTATTGCCATTCACCCGCATGCTGCTTATTTTTGAAATACCGTCATTCATGACAAACAACGTGTCTATTTTTTCGAAATAGATGGCCCTTTTGTCAAAGCTATCGGATCCATTGGTATTGAGGGCCTTTAATTTCGCGAGCGAAGCATCATCAAACAGGATGAATTTCCTGGAGGCACGGCCACTCTTCAAATAGTCATCCATGAAGAATTGATCGCCCACGTAGCCGCGATCAAAAGTGGTGGCCGTCGCGGTGTAACAGGACAGGGGGTTGTCCCCCATAGCCAATCCCTTGCATAGCATCGGATGTATATCCGGATCACTCACGACCAATACATCCTCTTGAGGCTCCGCCGACAGCACCATAAACTTGGAGATGGCGTCACCACGCGCATCCAGTGCAGTGATAAAACTGTTGCCCTTCTTTCCCGTCAAGGTGACCATAGCCGCATTAGTACTCGGGTGCGTAACTACTGCCGACACGATGGATGGGTCGCTGATCATGAAACTGCTGGGTACCGCTTCGGACAGCGTCCCCTTGGCATCCTCGTGGTACGCCACCTGAATCAAGGCATTTTTTCGGGGATCTACCAGCAGGCTACCGCTGGAAAGTATGTAAGGGTGCGGCGCATCATCTGCCAATAACTTGCCATCTTTGAACCGTTGATGGGTTACGCCAAAGGGCAGTGGCTTGCCCAAACGGTGGGTACTTTCCCGCTTGGCCTTGATATGGGCGGCAGTGCCAATGACCACGCGTTTTTCTTCGGGCGGAACACCCTTCCCCCCGTTGCCACAAGCCACCAATATGCAGGCCAGCCCGGTCCAAGCCGCGGACTGCAGCATGCGTTTTACGTTTTTCATTTCGCTCTTTTCATCATCAAGTCAGGGCAGGCTGAGTCCACGGATTCAGCCACATCATGGGTTGCAGCAACTGCCGCACCACAGCCCACAGTACAGACCCTAACGTGCTCGGCGCGCCGTCTTGAATCACATAAATCATCGCGTTGCTCAGCAGCACAAACGCCAGCAACACCAGGTAGCTGGCAATGACCACCACACGCTCGCCCCGCCAAAGATGGGGCCACCAGCTGCGCAAGGCATGCGCAGGTGCCACCCACAGCAAAAGCACCCACAAAATCGAGGCCGCCACGGCCAACATTTGCGCCAGGAACGTCGCCTCAAAGGTGTGCTTGACACCAAACACCAGCTCGGTGAGCCCGGCGCTCATGGCCTGGGAAATGGACAAATACTGCGCCACCGTTGCCACGGTGAACCATACGCGCTTGGACTTGTACCAGGCGCGGTCGGTGGCCAGGCACTGCTGGCAGGCCAACAGTGCCGTGATAGACACGATGGCCATCAGGGCCCCCACCACCAGAGTCACCTCCAAGTAGCCAAAAGTTTCGGCAAAGGAGCGGGATGTTTTGGACTGGGCGTGCAACTGCAGCGCAAACGAACCCGAGAAAAACAAGGTTGCCAACACCAGCCCGGCCGCCGTCAGGCGGTTTTGCACCGCCGAATCTGGCGGGCCCTCCGCCGCATTCAATTGGGAAATACTCATACACCAGCCCTTTTACAGCACGCAAAACACACACGAAGGGAAGCAGCCGCACGAGATTGGCTCACCGCATGCTGACCACTACAAGGTCTTTAGCTCCTGGTTTTATACCTGAAGCGGGTACGCGCCTTCCCGTCGCAGCAGAAGACAACACTATTAAAACAGTAGCTGCTTGCGCAATATTGACGGGGGCTAGGGGCCAATTTTTCTCAGATTTATGACCCATAGCAGGCCTGAATGGCCTGCAGCCGGCGCACGATGGCCGTGCGCAGCGCGGCCGGTGACAGCACTTCCACATCGGGCGCCATGCGCAGCAGCTGGTAGCTGGCCTGCTCCAGCGTTTCGATAGGAATCTTGAGGCGTACCGTATCGCCCGCCATAGGCTGCGGCACCCTGGCAATCGCCTTGGCCACCGCGCTGCTGAGCTGGCGCAACTGCTTCACGCCCTGGGGCGTGGCCTGCACCACGGCATGGCCGGTGTACAGATCGGCTTCAAAGCGGCGTATCGACTCGCCCCAGTAGGCCGGCAAATCAAAGCGCTTGGGCCGCGTACTGGCTTTGTCCAACATCTCAGCGTCCAAGATGTTGGAGATGCGGTAGGTGCGCGGCTTGCCTTCTGATGTGGCCACCAAGTACCAAACGCCCGCCTTTAGCACCAGCCCCAGTGGGTGCACTGTGCGCTGCACCTCGGCCTTCCAGCTGTCGTAACGCAGGCGCAGCTGACGGTCTTGCCACACGGCCGCGGCCACAGTGCTCAGGTGTGGCACCGGGTCTGCCTCGCGGTACCAATCGGCCGGGTCCAGGTGAAAGCGGGCTTGCACGCGCTGCGCATCGTCGCGCTGGTGCGCAGGCAATGCGCTCATGAGCTTGAGTTGCGCATCCACCACCTGCTGGCCCAGGCCCAGCTCCGCGGCCGGGCCTGCCAATCCGCTCATGAACACGGCTTGCGACTCCGACGCGGTAAAGCCCGTCAGCGTAGTTTTCCAGCCCTCCACCAGCTGAAAGCCGCCGTTGCGGCCCTGCTCGGCATAGATGGGCACGCCCGCCGCCGTGAGCTGGTCCACATCGCGGTACAGCGTGCGCACCGACACCTCCAGCACCTCAGCCAGCGCCTGCGCGCTCATGCGCCCGCGGGTTTGCAGGAGCATCTGGATGGTGAGCAGGCGGCTGGCACGCATATCTGCATCGTATCGATAAAAGCTGACATCCGGTGGCAGCTATTGATGCACACACTAGCCACTTCTTCAATCAACAGGAGCGGACGATGGAACATTTGTGGCTGTATGCGGTGCTGGTTTTCGGCATCATCGTGCTACCGGGCATGGACATGGCCTTTGTACTGGCCAGCACCTTGATGGACGGACGACGCTCCGGTACGGCAGCGGTGGCGGGCATCGTTCTGGGCGGTATGGCCCATGTGGCCATGAGCGCTTTGGGCATCGGCCTGCTTTTGCAGCACGTTCCTGTGGCCTTCAACGTGCTGCTGCTGGCTGGCGCGCTCTATGTGGCCTGGATGGGCTATGGCCTGCTGCGCAACACCCACGCACTCTCGGAATTGCAAGACCAACCCTCGCGCCCGCTGCAACAGACCTTTGTACGTGCAACACTGACGTGCCTGATGAACCCCAAGGCTTACCTCTTCATGCTGGCCGTGTTTCCACAGTTCATCCGGCCCCAGCAGGGCGGCATCGTCGCCCAGTCCATCGCGCTGGGTGGCATCACTTCCGTGGTCCAGATCGCGGTGTACGGCAGCGTCGTGCTGGCAGCGGCGCAGCTGCGCGTCTGGCTGCGCAGCAGTTCCACCAGCCAGACCGCATTCAGCCACGGGCTGGGTCTGCTGCTGATGCTGACAGCAGGGTCGACTCTGTGGATGGGGTGGCGGACGCTATGAAATCAGGAGCCGCTAGCGCAGCACCTCGGCGGCCAAGCGCTGCAAATTCTGTGCATTGGCTGCGGCCACAAACTGGGCCAGCTGCGCGTAGTGCTCCGCGGTGTCAAAGGTCTGCTGCCAGTGCACCCGGGTGCCGTCGCCCGACGCTTCGAGCCGGATGGTGAGGAAGAAGTGGTGACCGCTGAAATGTTCTATCTCAAACAAGGCATCCGGCACCAGATGGGTAAAGCAGCTCTCGTTTGGGTAGTCTGTGCCATCTGGGCCGTGCATGGTCAGCAGCCACTGCCCACCGGGCTGGAAGTCGAAGGTATGGATGGTGTTGGTGAATCCATCCGGTCCCCACCAGCGCGCCACGCGCACGGGGTCTCGCATCGCAGCAAAGACCTGCGCAGGTGTCGCAGCGATGTCGTGGCTACGGATATCTGAGCACTGTTGCAGGGAGTCCATTGAATGTCCTTTATCCGCGTTGGGCGGTATCTATCCTGGCGATGTCGGTCTTGCTGATTTCCGCTCCGATGTACATCACTGCCGGGTCAACACCACATGGGTGGCCCGCGGCGTGCTGACGTGCTGGGTGCAGGCATAGCCCAGCGCAGGCAGATTGATGCCCTCGAACAAGCGCTCGCCCGCGCCCAGCAATACGGGCGAGATGGCAATGTGCATTTCATCGATCAGCCGCAGGCGCAAGTACTGCTGGATGGTAGCCACACCTCCGCCCACCCGCACGTCTTTGCCCCCTGCCGCCTCACGCGCACGCTGCAATGCACGCTCTGGGCCTTCGGTCACGAAGTAGAAAGTAGTCCCACCCTCCATGACCAGCGGCGGGCGCGCGTGGTGGGTCAGCACAAATACCGGCACATGGTAGACCGGGTTGTCGCCCCACCAACCGCGCCAGCTTTCATCGGGCCAAGGCCCGCGCACCGGACCAAACATGTTGCGCCCCAGAATCCAGGCGCCCATGTTCTGGAAACCCCGCTGAGCAAAGTCATCGTCAATGCCGGTTGCGCCACCGTCACTGTTGCCAAACACCTTGGTTTGAAACGTGCGGGTAGACATAGCCCAGCCATGTAACGCGGTACCACCCACACCGAGCGGATTGGCCAGGTCTTGATGAGACCCTGCACCAAAACCGTCCAAGGAGATGGTGAAACTTTCTACGCGGAGTTTGGACATAGGGACCCCCGGGGTAAGGCTAAAAGCTGATATCCGGCTCGAGAGCAATGTCCAGGCTCTCCAGTGACATCACCATGCAAGCAGGCGCGCAGATTGGCAGCCATTACTGGTTCACGCGCTTCGAGCAGGCCATGTACTCGTCCTGCAATGTTTGCTGTTCCGCACGTTGGGTGGTTTGCTCCTGAAAGGTAAGCGTTCGCCCACGGTAACGATTCGCCAATTCATCACCGCGGCGACGGACCGCCGCCAAACAAGCATCCGTTTTGGCAGCTTCGGCAGGAGAAATTGCTGGCCTGTTGGCGCGGATGCATTCTTCGTGTCGTTTTCCAACAGTGGCGAGGGCGACATTCAGGTTCTGGGACCAAGCAAGGTAAGCCGCTTGGTCGTGTTTGGATGGAGGGTTGACGGAAAACTCCCGAATAATCTTGCTCTGCGCGGCATCAGCCTCGGCATCACACTTGTTCTGAGCCATCAGGGCAAGGGGCTGCAATGCGATTAGACAAATGACTGCGAAGCGGGAGCGATTCATGGCAATTCTCCGAGGACGGGTTGGCAGCTATTCTCGCCAAACTTTAAGACTTTCGGCTCGGAGTATGCACATCACAAGCTGGTGTACAAGAGCAACGTCGGCAGATCTTGGGTAGCCGCGGGATGCGGCCCATAGCCCCATTGCCAGACTAACAAGCTGCTACTTAATTTATAGCTTTTCGCGCAAGCAGAAAGAGGGCCGCAGCCCTCTTTCTACTTGTATCCGCCTGTGCAACTTACTTGCGCAGCGCCTGCGTATCTTTCGCCAGCTGGGTGATCTTGTCCCACTCGCCCTTGGCCATGGCGTCGGCCGGCACGATCCAGGAGCCGCCTACGCACACCACGTTGGGCAGGGCCAAGAATTCGGGCGCGTTTTGCAAGGTCACGCCGCCGGTGGGGCAGAACTTCACATCAAAGAATGGCCCGCTCCAGGCCTTGAGCATGGCGGGGCCGCCGGCTTGCATGGCGGGGAAGAACTTGAGCTGGGTGAAGCCGTCCTCTTGCGCCATCATGATTTCGCTGCCGGTGGCCACACCGGGCAAGAGCGACAGGCCCAGGTCACGGCAGGCTTGGCCCACGGCGCTGGTGTAGCCGGGGCTCACGGCAAAGCGGGCACCGGCGTTGGCGGCGGCTTGCGCATCGGCCTTGCTGCGCACGGTGCCGGCGCCGACCACGGCTTCGGGCACATCACGGGCAATGGCCTCCATGCAGGCCAGGGCCTGCGGGGTGCGCAGCGTCACTTCCAGCATGCGCACGCCACCAGCCACCAGGGCGCGGGCCATCGGCACAGCGTGGGCCACATCGTTCAACACGATCACGGGGATAACGGGCGCGTCCTGCATGACTTGCAGAGCGGTAAAGGCGGGGGCTTGAGACATATGAATTCCAGATCGACGTATAGGTGTGGGGTTCAGAACCAAGTGCAGGCGCCCTCTTCGGCGGCCAGTGCGTTGCGGCGGAAGTTGGCAAACAGTTCGCGACCCATGCCGATGCCGTTGGCAGCGCGCAATTCTTCGGGCATGGTGTCCAGTGGGCGAGCTGCCCATTCGGCATCAGACACCAGCACCTGCAGGGTTTCGGCAGCAGCGTCCAAGCGGATGATGTCTCCGTCGCGCACCTTGGCCAGGGGGCCACCGGCAGCGGCCTCGGGCGACACGTGGATGGCGGCGGGCACTTTGCCGGATGCGCCACTCATGCGGCCATCGGTCACCAGCGCCACGCGGAAGCCCTTGCCTTGCAACACGGCCAGCGGCGGCGTGAGCTTGTGCAGCTCGGGCATGCCGTTGGCCTGCGGGCCTTGCCAGCGCACCACGCAAATCACATCCTGATTCAGCTCGTTGGCGCTGAAGGCCTTGTGCAGCGCGTCCTGAGAATCAAACACGCGGCACGGTGCTTCGATGATGTGGCGGTCTTCGGGGACGGCGGACACCTTGATCACGCTGCGGCCCAGGTTGCCCTTGAGCAACTTGAGGCCGCCGCTGGCGCTGAAGGGCGCGCTGGCGGGGCGCACCACGCTGTCGTCCTTGCTGACGCCGGGGTCTTGCCACTGCAAGCTGCCATCGGCCTTGGCCGAAGGAATGGCCGTGAACTCACGCAGGCCAGCGCTGCGCACGGTCAGCACGTCAGCGTGCATGAAGCCAGCGTCCAGCAGTTCGCGAATCACATAACCCGGGCCGCCTGCGGCTTGGAACTGGTTCACATCGGCGCTGCCATTGGGGTACACGCGGCTCAGCAGCGGCACCACATCGGACAGGGCCGAGAAGTCGTTCCAGTCGATCACGATGCCCGCGGCACGGGCCACGGCCACCCAGTGGATCAAGTGGTTGGTGGAGCCGCCGGTGGCCAGCAAAGCCACCATGGCATTCACGATGCAGCGCTCGTCAACCACCTTGCCAATGGGCGCAAAACGCTTGGCCTTGGTGATGGCCAGCACGGTGCGCACGGCTTCGCGCGTGAGCTCTTGCCGCACGCCCTCGCCGGGGTTGATGAAGGCGGTGCCGGGCACATGCAGGCCCATGGCTTCGAGCAGCATCTGGTTGCTGTTGGCGGTGCCGTAAAAGGTGCAAGTGCCCTCGCCATGGTAGGCAGCACTTTCGGCGGCCAGCAGCTCGGGGCGGCCCACCAGGCCCTGGGCGGCTTTCTCGCGCACCTTGGCTTTTTCGTTGTTGGGCAGGCCCGAGGTCATGGGGCCAGCGGGCACAAATACGGTGGGCAGGTGGCCAAAGTGCAGCGCGCCAATCAGCAGGCCGGGCACGATCTTGTCGCACACGCCCAGCATCAGCGCGCAGTCAAACACGTCGTGGCTCAGCGACACCGCAGTGGCCATGGCAATCGCGTCGCGGCTGAACAGGCTCAGTTCCATGCCGGGCGTACCCTGCGTCACGCCATCGCACATGGCGGGCACGCCACCGGCCACCTGGGCGGTGGCGCCGTGCTTGCGGGCTTCGACCTTGATGAGGTCGGGGTAGTGTTGCAGCGGCGCGTGGGCCGAGAGCAGGTCGTTATAGGCGTTGACGATGCCGATGTTGGCGCCCTTCTCTTCCACGATCTTGAATTTGTCCAGCCCCGTTACGCGGGTCTTGTCGTCGTCGGGCATGGCGGCGAAGGCGTGGGCCACGTTGGCGCAGCCCATGCGGTCGGCGCCGGGTTTGCGGTCGGCGGCCAGCTCCAGTTGGGCCAGGTAGGCGGCACGGCTGGTGGCACTGCGCTCGACGATACGGCGGGTCACGGCCTCGACAACGGGGTGCAAAGCGGCGGGAGATGGGGTGGTGTCTGGCATGGTGTTCTTGTAACTAAATTACAGGTTCTGATAGTAACTGCGAATGCCCCGTTTGTGTGCAGGCGGAGTTACCAGGCGGGTACGAACTAGTGGGTCCCCCGCCACGCCGCGCGGGCCCGCTCCAGGTCATCCACAGTGTCAATGTCCAGCACGCAACCTGCATCATTCACTACCAATTTGATAGCTTTGTGCGCAGATACCGCGGGCGCTGCACCCTGATTTCCTTGCAAACTTGCCAATGCCTCGCCACAGCGGGCGACAAAGCGTACTGGGTGGCCGCGCTGCCCTTCGAACCACGGCACCAGAACATCCCCATCCATAGGCGCGCGGGCAATGGTAACCAAGGTATCTGGTTGTACCAAGGGCAGGTCCGCTGGCAGCACCATCCAGCCACCCGCTGCATCGCGCGTGGCTCGCACGGCGGCGGCAATGCTGTCACCCATGCCGGGGTGGCCTGCGTCCTCCAGGTGCCAGCGCAGGCCGCTGGCTTGCACGGCGTCCAGCGTGCGCTGCAAGACGGTGGCGCCGCACAGGTCGGCCTGCAGCTTGTGGGTCCGCCCACCCGAGGCCAAAAAACGCTCGCCCCGGCCCGAGGCCAGCACCAGCACCACGGGCAGGTGGTCTGCATCGGGCAGCATGTGGGGGGTGGGCGGCGACATCGCTGCATGGTAGCTGACCTGCCGCAAGCAGCGGGTATGGCCCGCTGCCTATACTGGCCATATGACATCTATTGCCGACCTCCGCAAAAGCTACGAACGCGCAGAGCTGGACGAAACCGCCTCGCATGCCGACCCCTTGCAACAGTTTGACCAGTGGCTCCAAGAAGCCATTGCCGGCGAGGTGCCCGAGCCCAACGCCATGACGCTGGCCACCGTGGGCAGCGACCTGCGCCCCAGCACCCGCGTGGTGCTGATCAAGGGCTATGACGCGCGTGGCATCGTCTGGTACACCAACTACGCCAGCCGCAAAGGCCACGAGTTGGCGGGCAACCCCTATGCAGCCCTGCAGTTCCACTGGGTGGAGCTGGAGCGCGTGGTGCGTATTGAGGGGGTGGTGGAAAAGGTGAGCAATGAAGAGAGCGACGCCTACTTCCACAGCCGCCCGCTGGATTCGCGCATTGGGGCGTGGGCCTCCCCCCAGAGCGAGGTGATTCCGGGGCGCGGTGTGCTGGTAGCCAATGCCGCCAAGTACGCCGCGCAGTTTTTGCTGCAGCCGCCGCGGCCACCGCACTGGGGGGGCTACCGGCTGAAGCCGGACCACTGGCAGTTTTGGCAGGGGCGCAGGAGCCGGCTGCATGACCGGTTGCGCTACACCTTGGATGCGGATGGTGCTTGGACGCGGGACCGACTCGCTCCCTGAGTTTTCGGTTGACCTTTTGCGACTGATTTCTAGCACCTAGACCGCTTTTTTTAACACCCACTCCCCCAGCCCCTCGCCCCGTCGGCGAGGGGAGCCTTTTAACAGCCATATCTTGTGGTGTCGCGCCGACTGCGTAGCTACTGGGGGTGACGTTGCCAGCGTGTCTTGACTCCACGGCCCGCGCCTGCGGTTGTGGATACCTCGGAGATGTCTGTTCGGCACGGCTGGCGGCTGCGCCCGCCAGTGGCTCCGCGCGCACTTTTACTCGTTCACCACAACCGCTGGCACTGGCCGTGGCGTACCCACCTAATGGCCGCGGTACTTGCGTAGCACCGTAGCCGGCGCAAAGCCCTCAAATTGGCTGTTCAAAGGCTCCCCTCGCCGACGGGGCGAGGGGCTGGGGGAGTGGGTGTCCAAAAAAGCGGTGTAGCCGAACCAATACGCACCCAAGAAAGCTAGGCAATCAAAGGCACCACCGTCATCACCAACGTCACACTCACCAACGCAACCAAGGTAGAAACAGCCACGCTAGCCGTCACCAAATCCTCAGCCTTCTGGTACCGCTGCGAGAACAAAAACACGTTCGCCCCAATCGGCAACGACGCCGCCACCACCAACACCGTGAGCGACATGCCACGCAGGCCACAGGCATACCCCACCAAGGCCATCAGCGCTGGGTGCAGCAAGGTTTTGACCGAAGAAATGGCCAAGGCCCCCTTGAGGTTGCGGCCAATGGCGGCGTTGGAGAGCGTCACCCCCACCAACACCAGCGCCACCGGGCCAAAGGCGTTGCCCAGCAGTTGCAGCGGACGGTCCACCACGTCGGGCAGGCCCCAGCCGGTTTGGGCGTACAGCAGCCCGGCAATGATAGGCATGGGCACCGGGTGCACCACCGCGTTGCGCACCGCCAGGCCTATGGACTTGAGCGGGTGGCGCGACGGGGCATCGGCCTGCGCGCTCTGCTCGCGCGCGCTCAGCAGCTCCAACACCACGGTGGCAAAGGTCAGCAACACCAGCGCATGCAAAGAGATGAGGGTGAACAGCAGCACCAGCGCATCTTTGCCGTAGGCCAGCCCCACCAGCGGAATGCCGATCATCACGGTGTTGCTGAAGGTGCCTGAGAGTGCAATGACCGCCGCGCGGCTGCTGGCGCCCTGCACCAGCAACATGCCGGTGAACAGGGCCGCTGCCACGGCAAAGTAGAGCGATACGGGGGCAAAGTCCAGGTCCTGCACATGCACGCTGCTCATGGTGCGAAACAGTAGCGCCTGCGTGAGCACCAGAAAGACGAGGTTGGACAAATCACGCACCGCCTCTTGGCGGATCAGCTTGGCCTTGCCCGTGATGAGCCCCACCACAATCAGCAAAACCACCGGCAACAGGGATGAGACGACCGGGTGGTCCAGTGACAACAAACCGCGCGCCCTTTACTTGACGGCCACGGCGTCGGTGATGCGGTAGTACAGACCGTAAGGGTCGTCGTTGAGCACGGCAAACTGGCCTTCGACCACCACCACTTCCAGCGAATACTTCACCGGGGTTTTGGTCTTCACCTCCACCATGCTCTCGGGCCCGCCGGGCACGCAAAACGAGCAGGTGAGCGGCACCGAGCTGAGCAGAAAGTGCTTTTGTTTTTCACCCGGCTCCAGCGGCATCATGAAGCCCTGAATGCGCTGGGTTTTCTTGTTGAGCGCCTGTACATCGGCCGGAAAGACGGGCAACAGGCGGTTCTTTTCGGTCTTGGTCTTGACGGTGGTGAGCACCGACCAGGGCAGCACATCGGCCCGCTCCTTGATGGGCGCAAAAGGGCTGTTGGGGCTGTGCACACCGGCACCCGTGCCCGCAGGCACTGCGCCCCCAGGACCCATGGGGGAGCTGAGCTGGGCCTGGGCGCTGCCCACGGCAAGGGCCAAGGCGGCGAAAAGAACATGGGCGACTGGTTTCATGGGGACCTCCAACCGCGTTATCTTAAAGCGACAGGCGCGCCGCACAGGCCACGGGGACATTGCCGTTCAGTGCTCGTGTTTCATGCCGCAGAACTTGCCAATCGCCAGGCCTTTGCAGGCGGCTTGCAGTTCCTTGTTGCACACGTCTTCACCCTTGCCGGACTCGCGGCACTTGGCTGCGGCTTCGTGGGCCGCGGCCATCGCGCGGTGGCGGGCCACGTCTTGCTTGGTTTCTTCAGCGCTTTCTTTTGCTATGGAAAGCGTAGCTGCTTGCGCAAGGAATACGAGGGCCAGGAGTACTTTTTTCATAAATTTCCTTTCGAGTGGATCAACGAGATTGCAGAAGGTCGAGCACGCTCACGCGGTAAGCCGCGAAGGTGGGTAACAAGGCAGACAGCAAGGACACGCCCAACGCCAGTGCGGGCACCACCCACAGGGCCAAAGGCCAGACCATGCCGCCGATCAGCAGCGAGTTGTCCAGCGCCAGCAGCCAGGCCAGCAGCGCAGCAAAGCCCTGCCCCAGCAGCAGGCCCAGCACGGCGGCCAGCAGGCCCAGCCAGAGCGCCTCGCTCAGCAGCAGGGCGGCTACCTTGCGCGGCGGCGCACCCAGCATGCGCAGGAGCGCCAAGTCCGCCCGGCGCTCGCGCACCGCGCTCCACAGCGCGATGAACACACTCAAACCTGCCGTCAAAAGCAGCACGCCCGCAAAGGCGCGCAGCACATCGGTGCCCAGGCCCAGCATGTGCAGCAGGCGGGTCACTTCCAGCGCGGGCGCGGCGGCCTGCATCTCGGTGCTGGTATTCACATAGCGCGGGAAGCTCAATGCCGCCATCGGGGTCTTGTACTTGACGAGCGCCATCGTAATTTCGCGCTCGTCCTCCATCACCTTGCGGTCTTCCTCGTCCACGGCGGTGTAGTCCTCGTGTACCTTCCAGACCGAGGCCGTGTCGGTGAGGATCAGGCGGTCCAACACACTGCCGCCAGGCGCCAGGATGCCCACCACGGTGTAAGGGTTGTCGCCATGCAGGTGGCCACCAGCGCCCAGCCCGTGCGAGCCCACAAAGGTCTGGCCCAGGGTGGCCCCCAACTGGCGCGCGACCGTCGCGCCCAGCACGACCTGCATGGGGGCATCCCACACCTGCCCCTGGGCCAGTTGGGCCGCGTAGTGGTCCAGGTAGGCATGCGAAGTACCCACGATGCGGTAGCCCGCAAAGTTGTCGCCCAAGCTGATGGGAATGAGCTGCGCAACCAAGGGGTTCTGGGCCAGCGCCTTCACCGCGCTCAGGGGCACATTGCCCGGCGGCACATCGATGTGCAGCACGCCCGAGAGGATGAGCTGCATGGGGCTGCCCTTGGCGCCCACGACCACGTCGATACCGGCCAGGTCACGGTCAAACGCGCGGGAGAGTTGCGTCCCCACCAGAATCAAAAAGGTGATGGACGCCAAGCCCAGACTCAGCAGGAGCAGATTGAGCAGCGCGCCCAAGGGACGGGACCACAGGTAGCGCCAAGCCAGCAACAAGGTATTCATGGCGCTACGCTTTTGATAGCTTCTTGCGCAGTAAACGCAAGGGCTGGAAGCCGATTTGACTATTCATTTGAGGAGGAATGAGTGCCGCCACCCGCGCATCGTGCGTAGCAATCACCAAGGTGGCGCCGTGGCTGCGGGCCGTGGCCAGCAGCAGGCCTATAGCGTCAGCGGCAGCCTCATCGTCCAGGCTGGCGGTGGGCTCGTCGGCTAGCAGCACGCGCGGCTGTTGCAGCACAGCACGCGCCAGCGCCACCCGCTGCGCCTGCCCGCCCGAGAGCTGCGCAGGCAAGCGCCGCGCCAGCTCCGCCACGCCCAGCGCGGCGAGGGTGGTGGCAATGGCAGAAGCGTCTTCGGGTTGGCCTGCCGCCCACTGCGCCATGGCCAGGTTCTGCTGCACCGTCAGCGCCGCGCTGAGGTGCAATTTTTGAGGAAGAAAGCCGATAGCCCTTGCCCGCCAAGCGTCAGCCGCTACCGATTGCAGAGCATCCAGCCGCTGGCCAGCCACCTCCAGCGTGCCCGCCGTGGGCGCGACCAGGCCCGCCACCAAGGCCAGCCAGGTCGATTTGCCGCAGCCCGACGGGCCGCTGAGCAGCAGCACCGTGCCCTGCGCCACCTCCACGTCGGGGAACTGCAGGACATCACCCGCATCGGCGCCGGGGTAGCGGTAGGCGAGGCCGCGCGTCTGGATCATGCGGCGGGCCCGGCGGCAGGTTCCGCGCTGGCGTGACCCGTGGCGCAATCCACACACACGCCGCGCACCGCGAAGTCCAGGTGCATGTCCTGGTAGCCCAGCGCGCGCAAGGATTCGATGGCGGTTTGCGCCGCCTTTTCCAGGTCTGCCGCGTGCAGGGCGCCGGCCAGCGGGCTGTCGCGGTGGCAGGTCTGGCACTCAAAGTGGGGCGTGGCGTGCACGCTGGCCGGCATGGCCTGGTAACGGCGCACGCGCTGGCTGTCCACCCGGCACAGCAGCAAGCCCACCTGCGTGAGCCGGTCAATCAGGCGGTACAGGGTGACGCGGTCCAGCGGCTCGGCGTGGTCACCCGCCAATGACTCCTGCAACTGCGCGTGGGTGTAGCTGGTATCGGGGTGGGCCAGCAGCCAACCCAGCACGCGGCGCGCAGCCGCCGTGCGGCGCAGGCCGTGGGCGGACAGCAGCGCGTCGATGGGGTTGTCGCCCTCCAGGACGGGGGGGGCAGGTGGGTGGGCAGACGCCATACAGGGACCTCAAAAAATGCAATTCAGTTGCATTAGACAAAAAGTGCAACTGAATTGCGTTAGACTATATCGCAATTAAGTTGCATTATGAGCCTTTTCGTGAAACCCTCCGAACCCCGCCGCCTGCGCACCAGCGTGTTGGCCCTGCCGGCCTGGCGCCGTGTGCTGTGGACCCTGCCCGCCCTGGCCCTGCTGTGGCTGGGTGTGTGGTGGGCCAGCCTGGAAGCCGCGCCGCTATGAGCCTTTCAGCTCCCTTGGCGCACGGCCCCGCCATCACCCTGCACAACCTGACGGTCAGCTACCGGCGCCACCCGGCGCTGCACCATGTGAGTGGCCACTTTGCGCGCGGCTCGCTCACCGCCGTCATCGGGCCCAATGGCGCGGGCAAGAGCACCCTGCTCAAAAGCCTGGCTGGCCTGGTGCCGCTGGACCGCCACTCCAGCATCCAGCACACGCCGGGGCTGCGTCTGGCTTATCTGCCCCAGCACAGCGAGCTGGACCGCAGCTTTCCACTGGCCGTGCGCGACTGCGTGCTGATGGGCTTGTGGACGCAGACCGGTGCCTGGGGCAGCGCCAGTGCGCCCCAGCTGGCGCGGGTGGACGCGGCCCTGCACGCGGTGGGCCTGCAGGGTTTTGAGCACCGCCCGGTGGGCACGCTGTCCAGTGGGCAGTTGCAGCGCGCCTTGTTTGCCCGCCTGCTGGTGCAAGACGCCGACATCATCCTGCTGGACGAACCCTTCAACGCGGTGGACAGCAAGACCACGGCAGGCCTGCTGGCGCTGGTGCAGCAGTGGCAGCGCCAGGGCCGCACGGTGATTGCCGTGCTGCACGACGACGCGCAAGTGAAAGACTATTTCCCCCAGACCTTGCTGCTGGCACGCGAGTGCATTGCCTGGGGCGCCACAGCGGATGTATTGACCAGTGCCAACCTGGCCCGGGCTCGCAACATGGCCGAAGCCTGGGACGAGACCGCCGCCATCTGCGACATCGACGGCCAAGTCGACGGCCAGGACTTTGACACCCTGCTGGCCCAGCGCCTGGCAGCCACCGCCTGAGGACTGCCATGGACTTGATTCTGGGCCCCGTATGGGATGCCCTCTTCTCCCCGTTTGCCGAATTCGCCTTCATGCGGCGTGCGCTGGTAGCCACGCTGGCGCTGTCGCTCAGTGCAGCGCCCTTGGGCGTTTTCTTGACCTTGCGGCGCATGAGCCTGTTGGGCGACGCGCTCAGCCACGCAGTGCTGCCGGGCGTGGCCATTGGCTTTATGGTGAGCGGCCTGTCGCTCACGGCCATGGCCCTGGGTGGTGTGTTGGCGGGCATGCTGGTCGCAGGCATTGCGGGTGCGGTGACCCGCTTCACCACCCTGAAAGAAGACGCCAGCTTGGCCGCCATCTACCTGGTGGCCCTGGCCCTGGGGGTGACGCTGATCGCCAGCCACGGCACCCAGCTCGATCTGCTGCACATCCTGTTTGGCAGTGCCTTGGGCGTGGATAGCAGCGGTTTGCTGCTGGTCGCCGGGGTTGCCACCTGCAGTGTGCTGGCGCTGGCGGTGATGTACCGCGGCCTGGTGCTGGAAACCTTTGACCCGGTGTACCTGGCGGCCCACCGCCACGGCGTGCCGCCTTGGGTGTGGCAGCAAGGCTTCCTGATGCTGGTGGTGCTCAACCTGGTGGCGGGCTTCCAGACCCTAGGCACGCTGATGGCCGTGGGCCTGATGATGCTGCCCGCCGTGAGTGCACGCCTGTGGCATGACACCCTGCCTGCGCAACTGCTCAACGCCAGTGCCCAAGCCGCCTTGGCAGGAGTGGCCGGGCTGCTGCTGTCCTACCACTTCGACACCCCCTCGGGCCCGACCATCATTGCCTGCGCGGGGGGGCTGTATGCCACCTCCTTGTTGTTGGCGCCCGGTGGCTGGCTACCGCGCTGGTGGGCTAGTCCCCACCGGGTGGCCTGACCTCCCTCTCTTTTTTCTTCCCTCCCCCAACGACCATGACCACACTCGACACGTTTTCCATCCGCACCCTGCCCCGCCGTTTTCTGCTCGCCAGCGCCGCCGCCCTGGCCTTGCTGGGCAGCCACGCCTTCGCTGCCGACAAACTGCCGGTAACTGCCAGCTTCAGCATCCTGGGCGACCTGGTGCGTGTGGTGGGCGGTGACCGGGTGGCGGTGACCACGCTGGTCGGCCCCAACGAAGATGCCCATGTGTTTGAGGCCAAGCCGTCCGATGCCAAAACCCTGCTGGCGTCCAAGCTGGTGGTAATCAATGGCCTGGGCTTTGAGCCTTGGGCGGGCAAGCTGCTCAAGTCATCGGGCTACAAGGGCGACAGCGTCATCGCCGCCAAGGGCGTGAAAGCCCGCCACATGGAAGAAGAGAAAGGCCATGCCGGCCATGCCCACGAAGAGACCGACCCCCACGCCTGGCAAAACCCCAACAACGTAGTGCTGTACGTGCGCAACATCGCAGCGGGCCTGGCCAAAGTGGACGCTGCAGGTGCTGCCACCTACCAGGCCAACGCCGAGGCCTATGTGAAAGAGCTGCAGGCACTGGACAGCTGGGCCAAAGCGCAAATCGCCACCATTGCGGCGGACAAGCGCAAGGTCATCACCTCGCACGACGCGTTCGGCTACTTTGCGGCGCAGTACGGCGTGAAGTTTCTGGCCCCGCAAGGCGTGAACACCGAGACCGAACCCAGCGCCAAGCAGGTGGCCCAGCTCATCAAGCAAATCCAGCGTGAAAAGATTCGCGCGGTGTTTGTGGAAAACATGAGTTCGCCGAAGCTCATCGCCCAGCTCAGCAAAGACGCCGGTGCCACCTTGGGTGCCAGCCTGTACGCCGATGCCCTGTCCACCGCCGACCAGCCTGGCGCCACCTACCTGCAAATGATGCGCCACAACGTGACGCAGCTGGTGGCTGGCATGGCGCAGAACTAAACCAAAACGCTATCAATTCAGTAGCTGCCCGCGCATATTTTGCGGGGGCTAAGGCCATATTTCGTCTAGAAAACCCAATACCATGCCGCTCCACCCACCAACTAGCGCCTTGCGCCGCGCCCTGCTCCTGGCGCTGGCGACCACCACACTGCCCATCGCCATGGCCCAGACAGGCCCGGGTGGCCCCACCCGCGTGCTGAAAGTTGCCGCCCCCTGGGAAATCGGCAGCCTGGACCCGTCCAAGACCGGCTACCTCTTCACCCGCCTGGAAGTCACCGAAACCCTGGTCGACGTGGATGCCAGCGGCCAGCTCAGCCCCGGCCTGGCCGCACGCTGGAGCGTGTCGCCCGACCAGAAAACCTGGCGTTTTGCGCTACGCCCTGGCGCCACCTTCCATGATGGCAGCGCGGTCACCCCGGACGCCGTCGTACGCAGCCTGACACGCGCTCTGGCACAGCCGGGCATCCTCAAAAACACGCCCATTCAGCGCATCAGCGTAGCAACGGGAGAGGTGCAAATCGACCTCAAGCAGGTCTTCACGGCGCTGCCGGCCTACCTGGCCCACAACAGCACACAAGTGCTGGCACCCGCGTCTTTTGGCCCTGACGGCAGCGTGCAGGCCGTGCTGGGCTCCGGTCCCTACAAAATCGTGCGTATCAGTGCGCCGCAAAAACTGGAAACGGCCACCTTTGAAGGCTGGAGCGGCCCACGCCCGGCCGTGGAGCGCGTGGAGTACCTGGCCAGCGGCCGGGGCGAGACCCGCGGCATGCTGGCCGAAAGCGGCCAGGCTGACTTGGTATTTACCCATGACGCTGTGGCCATTGAGCGGCTCAAGCGCAACCCGAAGTTGCAGTTCCACACCCTGCCGATTCCACGCACGCTCTACCTCAAGGTCAACGCCGCCCACCCGCTGCTCCAAGACGTCAAGGTGCGCCGGGCCATCAGCATGGCCCTGGACCGCCCGGGTATTGCCAAGGCCATCCTGCGCGAGCCCAGGGCCGCGGCCACCCAGCAGTTCACCCCTAGCATGGCCGAATGGCATGTGCCAGGCCTGCAGCCCCTCACACGCGACATCGCCCAGGCCCGCCGGCTCTTGCAAGAGGCGGGTTGGCAAGCCGGTGCGGATGGCATGTTGCGCAAGGACGGACGCCCCTTCAAGCTTACGCTGCGCACTTTCTCGGACCGGCCCGAACAGCCCCCCATGGCCACCGCCATCCAAGCGCAGCTGCGCGAGGTGGGCATGGACGTGGCAGTGTCCATCGTCAACGCCAGTGACATTCCCGCCGGCCACCAGGATGGCACGCTGGAGCTGGCGCTGGTAGCGCGCAACTACGCCCTGGTGCCCGACCCGATCGGCAGCCTGCTGCAGGACTTCGGCCCACAAGGCGGCGACTGGGGCGCCATGGGCTGGCACAGCGCGCAAGTGGCCAGCGCCTTGGAAAGTCTGAGCAGCACCAACGACCCGGCCCGCCGCTCGCGCATGCGTGGTGCGCTGGCCACGGTGCTGCAAGCTGAGCTTCCCGTTATCCCGGTGGCCTGGTACCAGCACACCGCCACCAACAGCAAGCGGCTGGGCAAGGTCACCATCGATCCGCTGGAGCGCAGCTACCGCATCAGCCAATTCACCTGGGCGCAATAAGTATGGGCTGGACATTGGCAGCCCGCCAGGGCATCCGTTTGCTGGGCCAAGGCGCCTTGGTGGCTGGGGCCGTTGGGGCCCTGAGTTTTGTGATGACGCGAGCGCTTCCTGGCGATGCGGCCTACCGCATTGCTGCGGGCCGCTACGGCTACGACATGGTGGACACGGCTGCGGCAGAAGCCGTGCGCGCAGAGCTGGGCCTGGACCAGCCGGCCTGGCAGCAACTGCTGCACTGGCTGGGCGATCTGCTGCAATTTCGGTTGGGCACGTCCATGGTGTCAGGCGACCCGGTCGCCGATGAAATCGCCCACCAACTGGGGCATACCCTGCAACTGTCGCTGGTGGCGTGGTTGCTGGCCATGGTGTTGGGCCTGTTGCTGGGCGGCTGGTCCGCCTTGCGCAGCGCGCACTGGAGTGCCCGCTGGATCCAGCCCCTGTGCACCGTGCTGCGGGCGAGCCCGGCCTTTGTGCTGGGCGTGGTGTTGATGTTGGCCTTGGGCGTACACCTGGACTGGCTGCCAGTGGCGGGCCATGGCGATGCCTCCTATCTCGTGTTGCCTGCCTTGGCGCTGGCGCTCACGCTGGTGCCGGGCATCACCCAGGTGGTGGGCCAGCAGTTGCAGCAGGTGCTGGCATCCGATGCCTTTGAATTCGCCCAGACCAAGGGCATGCCAGTGCACGCCGCGCTATGGCGCCATGCACTGGCGCCACTGGCGCTGGGCACGCTGGCCTATGCGGGCATGCAGCTGGTGCTGCTGGTCGAAGGTGTGGTGGTGGTGGAGAGCCTAGTGGCGTGGCCCGGCATTGGTCACGCGCTGGTGCACGCCGTGATCTCGCGCGATGTGCCCATGATCCAGGGCACGGCCCTGGCCATGGGGTTGCTGTTTGTGCTGCTCAACGGGCTCGTGGATACCGCTGTGCAATGGCTGGACCCACGCCTGCGTGCGCCCGCCACAACGCGCGCAAACGGGAGCGCCGCATGAGCGCAATGCATCCACCTGCGATCGTTGACGTGCCATCACGTCCTGTCCTCCAACACTGGGGGCTGGGAGTGCTGGTGGCAGTCTTGCTACTGGGTCTGGGCAGCGCTTGGCTGGGCCAGGACCCCGCCATCCAGAACCTGGACCAGACGCTCAGCGCCCCCAGTGGGGCCCACTGGCTGGGCACCGACCATCTGGGTCGCGACCTGCTGGCCTGTTTGGGCGAAGCGGTGCGGGTGTCTTTTTGGCTGGCGCTGGGCTCTGCACTTTTGGCCGTCGCGCTGGGCTCGCTTCTGGGCCTGTGGGCCGCATGGCAGCGTGGCTGGGCAGACCGCATGCTGCGCCTGTGGGCCGATGGTGTAGCCGCCATTCCCGGCCTGCTGTGGGTGCTGCTGGTAGCCGCACTGGCACCCGGCCACAAGTGGGCCCTCTACAGCGGGCTGGTGCTCACCGCCTGGGTGGAGTTTTTCCGCTTGGTGCGCAGCCGCGCCAGCCTGACCCTGGCAGGCGACGCAGTACAAGCCGGGCGCCTGCTGGGCTTTGGCGCCCCCTACCTGCTGCGTTGGTATGTGCTGCCACCGCTGCTGGCTGACCTGCTGCGCCTGTGGAGCTACGCCGTGGCCAACGCGGTGCTGGCAGTGGCCGCACTGGGTTTCGTGGGTGTTGGCCTGCGCCCGCCCACCGCCGAGCTGGGCCTGATGATGACCGAAGCCCTGCCCTATTACGACGAAGCGCCGTGGCTGCTGGCCGGCCCGGTGCTGCTGCTGGTGCTGGTGGTCGCCGCCCTGCAATCTGCCACCGGCGCCCCCCAGAAAGACCCCGCATGAGCGACACCGTGCTGCAGGTCGACGACCTGCGTATTCACCTGAAACCCGGCCCCCACACCCCCCAGGGCGGCACCCTGCTGGAGGCTTGCAGCTTTGCCCTGCAAGCCGGCGAGCGGCTCACCCTGGTGGGCGAATCCGGTGCGGGCAAATCACTGTTGGCGCAAGCCATCATGGGAACCTTGCCTGCGGCTTTGCAGGCCAGCGGCTCTGTGTGCATTGGAGGTGTGGCGACCCACGGCCAGCGCACCCTGACCCAACCGCTGTGGGGACGCACAGTGATGATGTTGCCGCAGGAACCCTGGTCGGCACTGAGCCCGCTGATGCGCATGCAGAGCCAGGTGGCCGAAGCCGCCCGCTATGCCCGCAAACTGCCATGGCCGCAGGCACAAGAAGCCGCAGGCCAGCGCCTGCAAACGCTGGGCCTGGGCCACGCCGCGCGGCAGTGGCTGCACCAGATATCGGGTGGCATGGCTCAGAGGGTGGGCGTGGCCTGTGCCAGCGTCGCCCAAGCACAGCTCTTGATTGCGGACGAGCCCACCAAGGGCCTGGACCCCGGCGCTTGCCAGCAGGTGGCACAACTGCTGATGGCGGCGCAGGCCGAGGGGCAAGCCCTGCTTACCATCACCCACGATCTGGACTTGGCCTTGCAGCTGGGCGGACAGGTTGCCGTGTTGCGCCAGGGGCGCATCGTGGAGCAAGGTCCGGCACAGCAGGTACTGCAGGACCCGCAACACGCCTACACCCGGGAGCTGGTGGCTGCGCAGCCGCGGCATTGGCCCGCCTACCCGTTTCCAGCACGCGCCGATGCCCCGCCCTTGTTGCAAGCCCGGGGCTTGGGCAAGCGCTTTGGCGCCCGCACCGTGTTTGAGCGGCTGGACCTGACGCTGCGCGCAGGCGAGGTGGTCGCCATCAGCGGCCCCAGCGGCTGCGGCAAAACGACGCTGGGCAATGTACTCCTGGGCATTGCGCAGGCCGATGCCGGACAGGTGCAACGCCCCCCGGAGGTGCCGGCCTGGAAGTTCCAGAAGCTCTACCAGGACCCGCCGGCAGCCTTCTCGCCGTTTCGCACCCTGGGCCAAGCGCTGGACGATGTGCGCCAACGCCATCGCCCGCACGCCCTGCCCGTTGCCGACCAGACCCGCTGGATGCAGGCACTGGGACTGGATGCTGGCTTGCTGGCCCGGCTGCCACAGGCAGTATCAGGCGGGGAGCTGCAGCGCTTTTCCCTGCTGCGCCTGATGCTGCTGCAGCCCGCCTTCATCTTTGCGGACGAACCGACCTCCCGCCTGGACCCCATCACCCAGCGCAACACCATGCAGGTCTTGTGCGAAGGTGCAGCACAGTCAGGTTGCAGCGTGCTGCTGGTCAGCCACGATGCCGATCTGGCACGTACCAGCAGCCAGCGGCACATTGCCATGTCTTTGCATTAGCCGTCTTTTTTGCTATACATCCAGTAGCTGCTAACGCAGCTGCGACGGGCGTTGGAGTCAACAGAGGCACAATAGCGTGCAACTGGAGAATAAGCATGAAACGCGATGATGAACCCAAGCTGTGGGTCACCGTATTGAAGTTGGTCGTCGGCCTGGCGATCTTGATTGGCGGCGTGGGCCTGGCCCTGAACTACGCTGAAAAACACCAAGAGGAAATGCCCAAGCCCGCGCCCAAATCCAACTGGGGCATCTTCAGCGATTCGCCGATTCGGCGCTGAAGGGTTTCTTCCCCGGTCTATTTCTGCAAGCGCGCAAAGGTTTTGCGGAATTTGGCCACCTTGGGCGCGGCCACGGCCATGCAGTAGCCCTGGTGTGGGTTGCGTTCAAAAAAATCCTGGTGGTAGGCCTCGGCCGGCCAGTAGTTGTCCACCGGTAGCACTTTGGTGACGATGGGTCGGCTGTAGACCCCACTCGCCGCCATCTCGGCAATCACTTCCCGGGCCACGGCTTCTTGCTCAGGCGTCGAGACATAGATGCCGCTGCGGTATTGGGTGCCCACGTCGTTACCTTGACGGTTCAGCGTGGTTGGGTCATGGATCACAAAGAAGATTTCCAACACTTCGCGGGTAGATATCTGTGCAGGGTCATACACGAGCGTCACCACCTCGTTGTGGCCAGTGGTGCCGGTGCATACATCCTCGTAGCTGGGCCGCACCACCTGGCCATTGCTGTAGCCAGACTCCACGTCCACCACACCTTTCACCTGGACATACACCGCCTCGGTGCACCAAAAGCAACCGCCGCCCAAGGTTATGGTTTGCAGGGAAAGGGACATGGGGAACTCCATAAGATGGGGAAAGTCATTGGTCGGAACCAGCGCCCGCATCTTACGCAAAAGGCCCTTAGCGATTGACACTGCCGTGCCCCACGGCTACATTAATAACCAATCAGTCAGTAATTTATGCAGTGCCCCATCGACCTCCTCGCCAGCAATGTGCGCGCCAAACGTGAGCGCCGCAAAGACGCGCGCCCCGGCGAACTGCTGGCCGCGGCGCTGGAGCTGTTTGTGGAGAAGGGGTTTGCCGCCACCCGGGCCGAAGAGGTAGCCAAACGCGCAGGCGTGTCCAAAGGTACCTTGTTCCTATATTTCTCCAGCAAGGAAGAACTCTTCAAAGCCGTGGTGCGTGAGAACATCTCGGGCCGTTTTGACGAATGGAGCCAGGAGCTGGACGCCTACGAAGGCAGCAGCGCGGAGCTGCTGCGCTATTGCATCACCGTGTGGTGGGAGCGCGTGGGGTCCACCCAAGCGGCCGGCATCTCCAAGCTCATGATGAGCGAGGCGGGCAATTTTCCCGAGCTGGCTGCCTTCTACCAGGCGGAAGTGATTGCGCCGGGCAATGCCCTGATCCAGCGGGTGCTGCAACGCGGCATCGACAGCGGCGAATTCCGCCCGATGGATTTGAACTACGGCGCCTATCTGGTCATGGCGCCCATCCTGTTTCTGGCTATTTCCAAACAGTCGCTGGGCACGTGTATGCCCCCCGACGTTGTGTTTGACCCTTTGGCTTACATCCAAACCCAGGTGGACAACATGCTGATCGGCTTGGCCGTACGCCCCTCCACCAGCCCCTTGCAAGCGAGCTAACCTCCCATGAAACCCTGGATCAAATGGACCGCGGGCGCAGTGGCATTGGCACTGGTCGCCAGTGTGTCCGTGCGGGCCTTGTCGGCACGCAAAACGCAACAGGAAGCCCTGGCGAGCCAACAAGCTGCCAGCAAAGTGCAGGTGGCCATCGAGCTGGGGCCCCAGGATGTGGTGCTGGTGCAAAACATGGACCTGGCGCAAGGTTTGGCCATTTCAGGGCCGCTCAAGGCGGTGAACTCGGCGTTTGTCAAAGCCCGGGTGGCCGGGGAGCTGCAAGGTCTGACCGTGCGTGAAGGCGACGTGGTGAAAGCCGGCCAGGTGATTGCCCGCGTGGACTCCACCGAATCCCAGGCCCGGGTACGTCAGGCCCAGCAACAGGCTGAAGCTGCACGGGCGCAAGTCGACATTGCCAAACGCAGCTTTGACAACAACCGCTCCTTGGTCGAACAGGGTTTTATCTCCACGACTGCCCTGGAATCTTCCGCGGCCAATTTGGCAGCAGCAGAGGCCAGCTACCGGGCTGCACAGGCGGGAGCGGATGTAGCCGCCAAAGCACTGGACGACACGGTGCTACGCGCGCCCATCAGCGGCCAGGTGGCGCAACGGCTGGCCCAGCCCGGTGAACGTGTCGCGGTGGATGCCCGCATCATCGAAATTGTGGACCTGAGCCGCCTGGAGCTGGAAGCGAGCCTGAGCGCGACCGACTCCCTGCAGGTGCGGGTGGGCCAGACTGCCCAGCTCACCGTGGAAGGGTCTGCGACCACCATCGCGGCCAAAGTCAGCCGGGTGAACCCCAGTGCCGTGGCGGGCAGCCGCGCTGTGCTGGCCTACCTGGCGCTGGAACCCCATGCCTCGTTGCGCCAAGGTCTGTTTGCCCAAGGCCAGCTGAACCTGGGCAGCACACGCGCGCTCGGCTTGCCCCTGTCTGCGGTACGCACCGACAAACCACAACCCTATGTGCAAACCGTGCAAGCCGGCGTGGTGCAACACCAAACGGTGGACGTGGTGGCGCGGGGTGAGGCAGAGGGCAAAACCTTTGCTGCCATTCAGGGTGTGCCCGAAGGCACCCAGGTGCTCAGCGGCACCGTCGGCCCTGTGCGGGCGGGTACGGCCGTCAAGGCAGCTGCGGCCAAAGGCGGCAACTGATGTGGTTCACCCGCGTTAGCCTGCAAAACCCGGTCTTTGCCACCATGGTCATGCTGGCCCTGGTGGTGCTGGGCCTGTTCTCGCTGCAACGCCTGCAGGTGGACCAGTTCCCAAACATTGATTTCCCTGTCGTGGTGGTGATCGCCGACTACCCCGGTGCCTCCCCAGAGATCGTGGAGAGTGAAGTCTCCAAGAAAATCGAAGAGGGGGTGAACTCGATCGCCGGCATCAACGCGCTGACCTCGCGCAGCTACGAAGGCCAGAGCGTTGTGGTGATCGAATTCGGCCTGCACGTGGATGGCCGCAAGGCGGCCGAGGATGTGCGCGAAAAGGTGGCTTCTATCAAGCCGCTGTTGCGTGCCGAAGTGAAAGAGCCGCGCGTGCTGCGCTTTGACCCGGCAGCGCGTGCCATCTGGTCAGTGGCTGTATTGCCGGATAACGCCCCCACGCTTGCCACTGCGTGTGCTGCGCTGCCCCCCGAGGGGGCGCGTGCTTGCTTGGAGCGGTCCGGCGCGGCCCACAACGCCAAAGTGCCCAGCGCGGTGGAACTCACCAACTGGGCCGAACAAACCTTCAAGAAACGCTTGGAGAATGTGCGTGGCGTGGGCTCGGTGACCGTGGTGGGTGGCACCAAGCGCGAGATCAATGTCTACCTGAACCCGCAGGCGCTGGAGTCGTTTGGCATCACGCCCGACCAGGTGGTGAGTGCGGTACGCAACGAAAACCAGGACTTGCCCGTAGGCGCCATCGGCTCGGCCGAACAGGAGCGTGTGATCCAGATCGAGGCGCGCATGCAGCGCCCCGAAGACTTCGGCAAGATCATCGTGGCGCGCAAGAACGGCGCCCCGGTGCGCGTGGACCAAGTAGCACGGGTGGCCGATGATGCACAGGAAGTAGAAAGCCTGGCGCTCTACAACGGCCAGCGCACCCTGATGCTCACGGTGCAGAAATCGCAGGACGAAAACACCATTGCCGTGGTCGATGGCCTGATCAAGACCTTGGCCGAGATGCAGAAGCAGTTGCCTCCTGGCGTGAAGCTGGAACCCATCAACGATGGCTCGCGCCAGATCCGCGTGTCGGTGGACAACGTGCGGCGCACGCTGATCGAAGGTGCGGTGCTCACGGTGCTGATCGTGTTCCTGTTCCTGAACTCCTGGCGCTCCACCGTCATCACCGGGCTCACCCTGCCCATCGCGCTGATCGGCACCTTCTTGTTCATGCACTGGTTTGGCTTCACCATCAACATGATCACGCTGATGGCGCTGAGTTTGTGCGTGGGTCTGCTGATTGACGATGCCATTGTGGTGCGCGAAAACATCGTGCGACACGTGCAAATGGGCAAAGGCGCGTTTCAGGCCTCACTGGACGGCACACAAGAGATTGGCCTGGCGGTGCTGGCCACGACCCTGTCCATCGTGGCGGTGTTCCTGCCCATTGGTTTTATGGGCGGCATCATTGGCAAGTTTTTCCACGAGTTCGGCATCACCATCGTGGCCGCGGTGCTGATCTCGATGTTTGTGAGCTTCACGCTGGACCCCATGTTGTCCAGTGTCTGGCACGACCCCAGCATCGACAACCATGGCAAACACGGCCCGCCAGTCACGCTGTATGACAAAACCATTGGCCGCGTCACCCATTGGTTCGACACCGCCACAGAAAGCATGGCCGACGGTTACCAAGGCATCCTGCGCTGGTCGCTGCAGCACAAGCTGGCCACGGTAGGTCTGGCACTGGGCATTTTTGTGGGCAGCATTTTTATGGTGCCGCTCTTGGGCACTGAGTTTGTCCCGAAGTCGGACTTCTCGGAAACCACGGTCAACTTCAACACCCCGGTGGGTTCTTCGATTGAGGTCACCGAAGCCAAAGCCAAGCAGGTCGAGGCCATCATCCGCGAGTTCCCCGAGGTGCGCTACACGCTGGCCACCATCAACACCGGCAATGCGCAGGGCAAAATTTACGCCAGCATCTACATCCGCCTGGTGGACCGCAAGGACCGCCAGCTCAGTGTGGACGCCATGTCGGTCAAGCTGAGGGAACGCCTGCGCCAGGTGCCAGGCATCACGGTCACCCACGCGGGCCTGATGGACGCAGTGGGCGGGCAAAAACAAATCCTCTTCTCCATCCAGGGGGCAGACACCGGGGAACTCGAACGCCTGACCACGCTGGCGCTGGAGAAGGTCCGTGACATTCCCGGCCTGGTGGATTTGGACTCCAGCGTCAAGCCCAACAAGCCCACGCTGGACGTGCAGGTGAAGCGCGATGTGGCCTCGGACGTCGGCCTGTCTGTCAACCAGATTGGCACCGCACTGCGCACCCTGGTGGCCGGTCAGACGGTGGGCAACTGGCGCGCGCCAGATGACCAGACCTACGACGTCAACGTACGCCTGGCACCCACCGCGCGCAATAGCGCGAGCGACCTGAGCCAACTGCCGTTTACCGTAGGCAGCAATGCCGATGGCAGCCCGCGCATCGTGCGCCTGAACCAGGTGGCCGAGGTGGTGGAATCGACCGGCGCCAACCAGATCAACCGGCGCGACCTGACCCGAGAGGTGTCGATCAGCGGCAACGTCTCGGGTCGCTCGGCGGGCGAGGTGTCGGCCGACATCAAGGCTGCGATGGACACCATCGCCATGCCCGCAGGCTACAGCTACAAGTTCAGCGGCTCCACCAAAGACATGGCCGAGGCCTTTGGCTACGCCATCTCGGCCCTGGTGCTGGCAATTGTGTTCATCTACATGATCCTGGCCAGCCAGTTCAAGAGCTTTTTGCAGCCGCTGGCGCTGATGACCGCACTGCCGCTCACCCTCATCGGGGTGGTGTTGGCACTGATGACCTTTGGCTCCACCCTGTCCATGTTTTCCATCATTGGCGTGGTGATGCTGATGGGGCTGGTCACCAAAAACGCGATTCTGCTGGTGGACTTTGCCATCCGTGCGCGCGAAGACGGCACGGATGCGGACGGCAGCCATATCCCCGGCTTGGAGCGCTCCGAAGCCCTGTTGCTGGCCGCCAAGGTGCGGCTGCGCCCCATCTTGATGACCACGCTGGCCATGATCTTCGGCATGGTGCCGCTGGCCTTTGCGCTGACTGAAGGATCGGAAATGCGCGCCCCCATGGGGCAGGCAGTGATTGGCGGTGTGATCACGTCCTCGCTGCTCACCCTGGTGGTGGTGCCGGTGGTGTATTGCTACATGGACGACCTGGCGAACTGGGCCAAGCGGAAGTGGGGCGGACCGGCCACCCTCGCCCGGTAAAATTTGTCCATCTATGCCACCCGATTTCCAAGGAGAAACCCCAATGAACATCGCCCAAGCCCGATTCAACATGATTGAGCAACAGATCCGCCCCTGGAATGTGCTGGACACCGGCGTGCTGGAGCTGCTGAGCACCGTGCCACGCGAAGAATTTGTGCCTTTGGCACACCGGGCGCTGGCGTTTGCCGATCTGGAAATCCCCCTGCTCGGTGGCCAGTGCATGCTGGCACCGCGCCTGGAAGCGCGCCTGCTGCAAGACCTGGCCCTGCAGCCCCACGAGTCGGTGCTCGAAATTGGCGCAGGCTCCGGCTTCATGGCCGCGCTGCTGTCGCACCGTGCCGCCCAGGTGCTGAGCGTGGAACTGCTGCCCGAGCTGGTGGAGATGGCCCGCAACAACCTGCAAAAAGTCGGCATCCGCAATGTGACCGTGCGCCAGGACGACGGAGCCAAGCTCAGCGCTTCCCACGGCACGTTTGACGCCATCGTGCTCAGCGGCTCGGTTACCCAGGTGCCACACGACCTGCTGCAGCGCCTGAACGTGGGCGGCCGCCTGATTGCCATCGTGGGCGACGAGCCCCAGATGCGTGCCACCTTGGTCACCCGAACCAGCGCCACCGACTTCCGCACCACCCAGCCCTGGGATGCCAACGCGCCGCGCCTGCGGCATTTCGCAGAGCCTTCACGCTTCCAGTTCTAACCCCCGTCGTAGACACCATGATCGACCAAATCCGCCCCAGCCAACTGGAACAGTGGTTCCAGTCTGCCAACGCACCCGGCTTGCCCCTGGTGCTGGACGTGCGCGAGCCGCACGAGCTGGCGCTGGCGCGGGTTGAGGAAGACGGTCTGGAAGTGTTGGCCATCCCCATGGGGATCATCCCCGTGCGCTTGGCCGAGCTGGATGCCACACGCCCCATCGCCTGCCTGTGCCACCACGGCGCGCGCAGCATGCAGGTCGCCATGTTTTTGCAGAGCCGCGGTTTCACGCAGATCGCCAATATTGCCGGCGGCATCGATGCCTGGTCGGTGGAGCGCGACCCCGGCATCGCGCGTTACTGATTGCCCCGCATCCCTACGGCCCCATCCCTTCCGAGCCCCAGAAAGCCTTCCTCCATGCCACGTCTACGAAACCCCATGCGCTTCAAACTACTTCCCCTGGCCGTATTGGCTGCTGCCACATTCGCCCCCCTGGCCCAAGCCCAAAGCCTGGTAGACCTGTACACCGCCGCACGCGGCTTTGACGCCAGCTACCAGTCCGCCAAGAGCCAGTTCGACGCAACCCTGGCCAAGTCTGCCCAAGCGCGGGCCGCCATCCTGCCTACCGCCAACTTTGCCTTGGGTGCCAGCCGCTCCAACCAGGAAGTCTTGCCCTCGGCTGAGCGCTCATATGGCTCCCAGACTGCCACCATCAGCGCCTCCCAGCCTTTGTACCGCCCGGCCAACTGGGCCAGCTACGAGCAGGGCAACAAGCAGGTGGCTTTGGCACAGGCCCAGCTGCAGGCGGCCGAGCAGGATTTGATCGTGCGCGTGAGCCAAGCCTACTTTGATGTGCTGGCCTCTACCGACAGCCTGGCGTTTGTGAAGAGCCAGAAGACCGCCGTGGCCGAACAGCTGGCCTCGGCCAAGCGCAACTTTGAGGTGGGTACCTCCACCATCACCGACAGCCGCGAGGCGCAAGCCCGCTTTGACTTGGTGATTGCCCAGGAGCTGGCTGCCGAGAACGATCTGCGCGTCAAGACCATTGCCCTGAACCAGCTGGTGGGCAAGAGTGATGCAGCCCCCAAGCCTTTGGCCGCCCCGGTGGTGCTGGCCCCCTTGGAGCCAGCCGATGCCGAAGTCTGGGTGCAGCAGTCAGCCACCCGCCACCCTGGCATCCAGCAACAAGAAATTGCACTGGAAGTGGCCAAGCTGGAAACCGCCAAGGCCGAAGCCGGCCACAAGCCCACCCTGGACCTGACCGGCAGCTACTCAGCCGTCAACAACAACGGCACCTCCACCGCAACCGCCGACAGCCGGGTGAACGTAGCCACCATTGGGGTGAGCTTCAACCTGCCGCTGTTTGCCGGTTTCTCGACCCAAAACCGCATCAAGGAAACCCTGGCGCTGGAAGACAAGGCCCGTACCGATCTGGAAGCCACCAAACGTGCAGTGGCCCAAGGCACCCGCACTGCGTTCTTTGGGGTACTTTCCGGCCAAGGCCAGGTCAAGGCCTTGGAAGCGGCAGAGGCATCGAGCCAAAGCGCGCTGGAAGCCAACAAGCTGGGTTACCAGGTGGGGGTGCGCATCAACATCGATGTGCTCAACAGCCAGAGCCAGTTGTTTGACACCAAGGCCAAGCTGGCCAAAGCACGGTATGACGTGCTCTTGGGTGGCTTGAAGCTCAAGCAGGCCAATGGCACGCTGATGGCAGAGGATTTGAATCCCATCAACGGGCAGCTGGCGAACTGAGTTTCGCCCCCCCCCGCCCGGGCCCTGAACCTTGCGAGGTCAGGGCTTTTTTTCTGCCAGCACCGTGGCCAGTGCCTGGGCCGTACGCTGCGCAGCACCGCGGTGGGCGGCCCCCAAACCCAGAGCGGCTTGGTGGGCAGCATCCAACGCCTGCGGCTGGTGCAACATGGTGGTGGCACGATCCACCGCAGTGACCAGATCAGCGCATGAAACTGCGGCACCCGAAGCAGCCGACAGCTGCGCCGCCTCGGCAAAGTTGTAGGTGTGGGGCCCCATGAACACCGGCACCCCGCAGGCCGCAGCCTCAATCAGGTTTTGCCCGCCCAAGGGCGCAAAGCTTCCCCCCAGCAGGGCCGCATGGGCCAGGCCAAAGTACAGCGCCATCTCGCCCAGCGAATCACCCAGCCACACATCGGCCGCTACCGGACCGTCGGCCCCCCACTGGCTGCGGCGCGCCACCGTGTAGCCCGCCACGGTGAAGAGCGCCGCCACCTCGTCAAAGCGCTGCGGGTGGCGTGGAACGACCAGCCACTGCACGGAATTTGCTATGATTTCAGGAGCTTCTTGCGCAATATCCACGGGGCCTAGAGGCCTATTTCGCTTCAAAACCTCGACCAGCATGGCCTCTTCGCCCTCGCGCGCGCTGGCGAACATCAGCACCGGGCGGGTGCTGGCCGTGCGCCAAGCCCGGCCCTGCGCGAGCTGCGTGGCATTGGGCGCCATGTCGAATTTGAAGTTGCCCATCACCCCGCGCACCGGCGCGCCCAGCTGGCGCAGGCGCTGGGCATCGGCCTCGCTCTGCGCCCAGACTGCGTTCAGGCCCTGGTAGGCGGGCCGCGCCAGCCAGGCCAGGCGCTGGGCTTGGCGCAGGCTTTTCTCGCTCAAGCGCGCATTCACCAGGCACAACGGCACCCCCGCACGCGCACTCTCGGCCACCAAATTGGGCCACAGCTCGGTTTCCATCAGCAGGCCCAGTTGCGGACGAAAGTGGGTCAGAAAGCGGCGCACCGCACCTACCGTGTCCCAGGGCTGCCACACCTGCACATCGCCGGGCTGCAAGAGGCGCACGCCAGCCGCGCGGCCGGTGGCCGTGCCGTGGGTGAGCAACAGGCGCATGCCAGGCAGTTGCTGGCGCAGGGCTGCCACCAGCGTGGCGGCGGCCAGCGTTTCGCCCAGTGATACCGCATGCAGCCAAACCAGCGGCCCCTCGCCCGCCGCAGGGGCGCCGTGGGCGTAGTGGCCAAAGCGCTCGGCGATGTGTTCACCATACAGAGGCTCAGCCGCAGCGCGACGACGCAGCTTGCGGCGCACCAGGGGCTGCGCCAACCAGACGGCCAGCGAATAGAGGGCGCGCATCATCGGCACAGCACCGGAGTGGCCAGGCTTTCCCACGCCTCCCACACGGCGTCCACCGTGGGCTGGGGTTGGCCAAACACGCTGATTTGCCGCAGCGGCAGGCGCGGTGCGGTGGCCGCGTCGGTGCCGGCCAGTACCTCGGGGCCGGTGCGCCAGGCGGTGTCAAAGTTGTAGATCTGCACATGCGGCAGGTCCAGTGCCACAGCCATGTGGCTCACGCCGCTGTCCACGCCCACCACACCGGCGCATTGGGCCAGCGTGTCGGTCATGGCATCCAGTGCCATGGCGGGCCAGACCCAGGCGTCCTGCAGCTGCGCGGCGATGGCTTCGCTGGTGGCTTTTTCGCTCGTATTGCCATGCGCCAGTGCAACGGCAAAACCTGCATGGTTGAGGCGCTGGCCCAGTGCCACCCAGGCGGCCTGTGGCCATTCCTTGTCGGCGCGCGAGGTGCCATGTACCAACGCCACCAATGGCTTTTTAGGTGCAAAGGAATTGCCGCTGGCTGCGTTTTGCGGGGGGGCTGCGGCCGCCAGGCTACCGGCATGCAGGCCGGCCAGCGCCGGCCCCTGCAGGTCGTAGCCCAACGCTGCGGCACACAAAATGCGCGAGCGCTGCACGGCGTGCACATGCGGTTCGATCTCGATGGCCACATCAGCCACCCAGCGCGCCGGAGCCTCAAACCCCGAGCCGTCGGTCTGGTTGGCCAGGCCGTAACGCTTGCCACCGGGCGTGGTGCGCGCCAGCCAGGACACCAGCGCGGACTTGCTCAGGCCCTGCAGGTCGATGATGGCGTCATAGGTATGGGACTGCAGCTGCGCTTTGAACGCACGCCAAGCGTGGCGCGTAGCGGCGGAAAACGGCGCCTTGCGCCAGCGCCGCAGCTCACACGGAATCACCCGCTGCACACCTTGGCAACGTGCCACCAGCGGCGCAAAGGCCGCTTCCACGACCCAGTCCATCTGCGCTTGCGGATAGGCACGGCGCAGGTCTTGCACGGCCGGCATGGCATGCACCACATCGCCCAGCGACGAGAGCTTGACGAGCAAAATGCGTTGAGGAGCAGCGGGCTTCAATGCACAGCCTTTCGAATCTGGGCGTCGGGCAACACGGCGCGCAGCAGGGCCAGCATGGCGTCCTGGATGCGCTGTAGCGCAGCCTCGGTCTGCCCTTCAAAACGCAACACCAACACCGGCGTGGTGTTCGAGGCGCGCACCAGGCCAAAGCCATCGGGCCAGTCCACGCGCAGACCGTCCACCGTGCTCACCACGGCGTGAGCCGGCATCGGCATCTCATGCATGAGTTGCTCCACCACGGCATGTGCCTCCGCACACGCCACATGCAATTCCGGTGTGGAGTAGCTGGTGGGCAGTGCGTTGAGGAGGGCACTGGCATCGGGCGCACGGCTCACAATTTCCAGCAAGCGGGCTGCGGCATAGGTGCCGTCGTCGAACCCGTACCATCGATCCTTGAAGAACATATGGCCACTCATCTCTCCGCCCAGCGGCGCGTCGACCTCACGCATCTTGGCCTTGATCAGCGAATGGCCGGTCTTCCACATCAGCGGCCGGCCACCCGCCGCAGTGATGGCGGGCGCCAGCTGCTGCGAGCATTTCACATCAAAGACGACGGTGCCACCCGGCACGCGGCTGAGCACATCGCGTGCAAACAGCACCATCTGGCGGTCCGGGTAGATGGTCTGCCCATCGCGGGTGACGATGCCCAGCCGGTCGCCGTCACCATCAAAGGCCAGGCCCAGCTCGGCATCCCCCTGCTGCAGGGCCGCAACCAGGTCACGCAGGTTTTCGGGTTGGCTGGGGTCGGGGTGGTGATTCGGAAAATTGCCATCCACCGTGCTGAACAGCTCCTGCACCTCGCAGCCCAGGGCACGCAAGATATCTGGCGCCGAGGCCCCGGCCACACCGTTGCCGCTGTCCACCACAATTTTCAAGGGGCGCGCCAGACACACATCACCCACCATGCGCGCCGTGTAATCGGCCAGCAAGTCCACGCTGCGGCAGGAGCCGCCGGGCTGCAGCACCCAAGTTTCTTGTTCCATGCACAGACGCAGGGTTTGGATCGCGTCGCCATAAATGGCCTGCCCGGCCAGCACCATCTTGAAACCATTGTCATCACGCGGGTTGTGGCTGCCGGTGACCTGGATGCCACTGCTGCACAGGGTGTGCGCCGCGAAATACAGCATGGGCGTGGTCACCATGCCCACGTCAATGACCACCACACCAGCCTCCTGCAGTCCACGCACCAGCGCCGCAGCCAGCGCGGGACCGCTCAGTCGTCCATCGCGGCCCACGGCCACGGTGGTTTCACCTCGGGCCATGGCCACGGTGCCAAAGGCGCGGCCCAAGCCGCGCGCAAACTCTTCATTCAGGGTCTGGGGCACCACGCCGCGGATGTCATAGGCCTTGAAAATACGGGGTGCCAGCTGCACTAAAAAATCCTTGTATCGGCCGGTGCGGATGCCCGTGCCTGTGGCGGCACATTGTAGGCGGCAGCCTCCCCGTTTTCGCCACAGCCACATGTCCGAAAACGGCGCATGGCGCACACCTGGCTCCGTATCATCCAGCCCATGCACAGCCCCTCTTCCGCCCACAACGCCGACGCTGGCCAGTACCTGGCCCTCAAGGCACGCGATGCGCGGTTTGACGGGCGCTTCTTCACTGGCGTCACCAGCACCGGCATCTACTGCCGCCCGGTCTGCAAGGTACGTACACCCAAACAAGAGAACTGCCGTTTTTTTGCGCTGGCCTCGCAGGCTGAGGCTGCGGGCTTTCGGCCCTGCATGCGCTGCCGCCCCGAGCTGGCGCCCTCGGGCCTGCAGGCGCTGGGCGCACAAGCCTGGTCCACCCAGGACGCCTCCGCCATCCTGGCGCGCCAAGCGGCCCAGTTGCTGGACGCCCCCCAGCTCTGGAGCGATGGTGCCCCCAGCATGGGTCAGGTGGCCGAGCGCCTGGGCGTGAGCGAGCGCCACCTGCGCCGCATTTTTGAAGCGCTGTGGGGCGTCTCGCCATTGCAGTACCTGCAAACCCGGCGCCTGCTGACGGCCAAACAACTGCTCACCGACACCCAGCTCCCGATTGCTCAGGTAGCCGCGTTGAGCGGCTTTGCCAGCGTGCGGCGCTTCAACACCGTGTTTGTGGCGCAGTACCGGCTGCAGCCGCGCGCCCTGCGCAGTGCGGCGGGCAGCCACGCGAGTCAAAGCACCGGCCTGCAGCTCAAGGCGGCCTATCGGCCACCGCTGGACGGGGCCGCCATGCTGCAGTTTTTTGCCCAACGCAGCCTGGCCGGTGTGGAGGTGGTGGATGTGGCCCAGTCGCGCCTGGCGCGCACGTTGGCCCTGCATGGAGCGGGCCAACCACTGCAAGGCTGGCTGCAACTGCAACTGCTGCCCGAACGCAACGAAGTGCTGATCACCGTGAGCGAATCGTTGGCCAGCGCGCTGCCGTTGGTAATGGCCCGCGTACGCAACCTGCTGGACCTGGATGCCGATCCGCACGCCATCCACGCCGTGCTGCAGGGCACGTTTCCCGATGGCGCAGGCCTGCGTGTGCCGGGCACGGTAGACGGCTTTGAGCTGGCGGTGCGCGCCGTGCTGGGCCAGCAAATCACCGTGCAGGCCGCGCGCACGAAGCCAAGGTCATCCGGCAGATCGCCGAATGCGGGCTTGTCGATGGCTACCAGAACATCGCGCGGGGTGGGCGCATCAAACAGGCCACCACTGGCCCCGGCCTTGCGCGCGTCACTGGCGTAGCGGGTCAGGAAGGCGGCCACATCATCGGCGTTGGCCGCGCGGCCGTTCGGCCAGAACTTGCGCACCATTGCGGCGGTCAGCGGCGCAACCGGGCCTTCGATCATGTCAACCGCGTCGAGGATTTCGGACAGGGCCTTGGTCACGGGCAGCCTGTCACGCGCGGCCACCTGACGCGCGGCAGAAATCAGGCGCATGGCGTCCATCACATGGCCGCTGATATCCATTTCCGGCGCGACAAGGCCCGCCTCGATGTCAGCGCGCAGTGCGGCCCATTCCGGTGCGGCCGTGTCCAGCGCCTCGATCAGGGTTTTCAGATCGTTTGCGGCCCCCTCGGCATACAGTGCCACCATGTCGGGATCAGACCAGGCGCGCGCAAACAGGGCCTCGCGCAGCTGGCGCTGGCCAAAGGCGTTGAGCGCACCACTGGCATCGAACATTGCGTTGCGTTCGGTGCGGGGCAGGGTGGCAAGGGCCGCGCGCACAAAGTTGCCATTGGCCCCGGATGTGATGGGCTGGCTGGGGTCAAGCTGTGCCAGAATGGGGGATTGAAGATTGCGCGCAGTGTTGCGGGCCACTTCGGTGGGCGTCATACGGGCCGTGCCACCGTCCTGCGCATCGATCACGAACTGGCGGCGCTGATCGGGGGTGAATGCGCTGCGCCGGCGCGCGATCAGCACAGGCTGGGTGACACCGTCGGGGATGGCATAGCCTGCGGCCTCGATGGCACCACGATAGGCCTGCGCGCGGTCCGGCACCCGTTCGTAGGCGCGGGCGATGGCCATGGCCCGGCCATTGCCGCTTTCAATGATGTTGTCGGGGCCCACGATGGGGGGGCCGTTTGATGCCAGCGGTGCAGGCAGCAGCAGCGCCGGGTCCAGCCGCGCAGCCATATCGGCGATCTGCGCATCCGATGCCACGCGGCTGCGGTCACGCGGTTGCAGATCGCCCGCTGCCCGGATCAGCGTTGCATAATCAACCACCTCATAATCAACATCGATGGGCGGGCCGTCGCCCGTGGTGACCTGCCCCGAACCGGTATAGCTGCGGCTGGTGCCGCCTTCGGTGAATGTGGGCAAGTCACGCGCGGCATCGGGGTCAAAGGCGCGGCGCATCTTGTTGTTGGCCCATGCGCGCAGATCGCCCGCCGTGAAATCGGCAAATCGCTTGCCGTTGAACCGGATGCCGGCATTGGCCGAAATGACGCGCGCGCCCAGAATGCCAGATATCGGCGTATTCGGGGCGGCGCGCATCCTGGCCAGCGGCCACCGCCTGATCCGGCTCGCCGTGGACCAGATACATCTCGCCAGGACCGGGATCAAACCCTGCGGCAGCAAGGGCCGCGTGGTTGTCACGCTGCAGCGCGCGCGTCATCTCGATTAACAATCGCCGAGATCGTCCCGCGCAAGCGCCAGCACTTCGTTGTTGAGAATCCGGCCTTCGAAAGATGTCGGGGCGAGTGGCGGCGCAGCGGTGGTCAGCTATATGCTGGAAATGAACTGGCCGAGGCCGCGCGCCGAACTGTTGGCCAGGGGCTTGTGCGGTGGCTACGCCACCACTTTCCTCGCCCGATCGATTTCGGCCGAGCGCCAGCATCCTCGTTATAACGCAGGCCGGGGGTGTTGATCGATGGCCGGGCTGACAAGGCCGGAGGAACACATCGACGCGGCCATGGCGGCCAGCACGGGGCGTTGCGCCCAGTTCGTGCATGGTCTGATCATGTGACGACAACCGCCAGTTGGGTGCAGCAGGGTTTCTTCGTTCGCGGTGCGGTTTCCAGGTCGAGCTCTGCCCTCGGCGGCGAAGCAACCTCGACTTCGAGCCCCAGTTCGGCTTTCTTCTACTTCGGGCCGGGCCACGATGGCGGTCTGGTTGCGCGCACTTGCCCAATTAGCACCCCAGCCGATGGCCTTGGCTGCCCCCACCAGCACACCTGCGAACGCGCCGCCAAGGGCGGTGTCGGTGGCCACCTGTTGCACGGCATTGGGTTCAGGCAGATCAAGCCGTTCGGCGGCGCGGTATTGGCCGGGCAGGGCCATGACGCTGCTGACCCCACGCCCGGCGAGGGCTTCGGACGAGAATGAATATGTGGCCCTTGCTGCGCCGCCACCGAGGGCATCGATGCGACGATGGCGAGTATGACTGAATTCGCCGAGGCGCAGTTTCGCCCAGAAACGCGGCGATGCCACCACCCGGTTCGGCCAGCGTGGCCTCTGCATCGGCAAGTGCTGCCTTGTCGTCATTCAACAGGCGGGCCTCCAGGCAGTTCCTGCGTCAGAGGGCGAGATCGCCCCATCTGCGTCGGGTCTGTGGCCCGCGGTCTTAGCTTGGCGGCATCGCCGCTGATGTCGCTGGCAAGCTGACGCTTCTGCTAGTGCCTCAAGGTTTGAAACGCGGCCGAACTGCGAATCCAGTACAGCGCGCGGTTATCGTGGAAATGGCTGTCTGTGCGTCTTTTGGCGAGGCGGCGGGGCATATCCAGCGCAGAGAATCGAGCCGCGCGCATTAGCATATCGCACGTTGATCATTGCCCGTGATAGTGGAGCCGCGTCCGGGCGGCACCCCAGATATCCCAGAACCCTGCGTCGTTGGTGGGCAGGGGTGGCAGGCCAGTAAGCAAGGGTGGCACGGTTTCATCAGAGAATGGGTCTGCCGGCTGGGCGGCGGGTGTTGCATCGGGCGGCGATGCCACGGGACCCATGTGGCGAGGGCCTGAATCAATGGTGGCTGTGATTGGGTCATCAGGTGGCGGCGCAGAGGGCGTATCACCATCCTGCAGGGCGACGGTGGTCAAGGCTGAGGTTTTGCACCATCTAGTCGCAAGCTAAATTCCTCGATCGTCATTCCGCTGTCCCCCAGTTGAGCAGCCGGTAACCCGGGGCTTAATATTCGTCGCCTTGCTCACCTTCATGCCAAACCACCAATTGCCCATTACGCGAATAGTCGAGCCGTCAATGATCATTTCGCCCCGGCGCCTTTTCGATCTGCAGCAGTTCAATGATACCGTTTTCCACATCGGCGGCGGTGAATGCAGGCAACCGGCCATCCACGGACGCTGCGCGCAGGCCGCGCATGATCATCGAGGTACTTGGGCGCGGGCGTCTCGCCAGGGAATGGATCGACCTTGACGAACCCGCCGTAGTCGAATTAAACGAGGTCAGCCCGGCGGCTGATCTTCAAAGTTTTCCATTCTGCCGTCTCGTCCGATGATAGTAGAACATAGCTAGACGGCCCCGGCGCCATCGCGTCACGAAAGCAGTTGCACGCCCCGATGGTAAGATCGCCGTTCGAGACCGGGCGTTGCGCCGATCACCGTTGAAGTAGCTGCGCGCTATAAGCATCGCCGCAGGATACCTGAATCATCTCAGAAAATGACACGCTTGTATCAGCACCCGCCGCAATCTGTGCGCGCGAACCGTCCGCATACAGGGCTTCGGTGGCACTCAAATCGCGCGCCTTCGATTGCGAATCATCATCATAAACACCGCGCCGTCATTTCATCAAGGTTTTGCGATCTGGTCCGCATTGCTTATTCGCCGCCTGCGGCTGCCCGTGGCCAGTAATGAACTACGCTGGCCGCGCAGCATCGCCTCGATGACGCCAGTCTGGCCGGTTTCCGTCATCAGGCGCGTGGCCTCGGCGAACACCGGAAACCACCGCGCGATGATCCGGTTCAGGAATTCGGGGTTGCCTTGTGTGCCCTGCACGATGGCGCGGGCCAGTTCGATCTTGGGGGCAACATCGGCCTCGGGCGCTGTGACAGCGCGCAGCGCGGTGCGTTCGGCCTCGTCCAGCACGGCCCCGCGCGGATCGGTGATGTATCCGTCACGCTGCAGGACGGTGGCATAGGTCATCCGCTGGGCAAGGCCGGTGGCCAGATTGGCGGTGTCGGCCACGTCAATTTCAGGCACGGGCAGGCCAGCGGTGCGCGCCTGAACCACGGGTTCAGTCGTCCAGCCTTTGGCGGCGGCATCGCGCCAGGTGGTCAGCACTTCCAGCCGTTCGGTCTGGTACGTCTCGGACTTCGGCGCAGCCCGTTCGGCGGCGATGGCTGCGTCCAGTTGTGCGGGCGTCATCTGCCGGATGCCGGGGGTTTCATCGGCCAGATCGCGCGCGGCCACGGCGGCCGCATAGTCCGGGTGCGCCTGCACGGCGGGATCGTCAAGAAAATCGCGGTCGGCTACGGTGACGCCATCCTTGCCAAACAGCGTCGTCAACGTCGTCAGCCGCGCGCCAATGGCACGGTTCTGTTCAGTGGTGGCGGCCTCCACCGCCTTGACCTCGGCGGCGGCGCGACGGTCAAGTTCGGCTTGGGTGGATACGCGCAGGCTTGCGACGCGTTCAGGGCCAAGGTCGTTGAATTCGCCGCTGTCCAACTGGGCAAGAAACCCGGCGGGGTCACTGTCGGCGATCTGGATGGCGCGGGCGTTGTAGACCTCTTGGCGCAGGGCGGCTTTTTTTTCTGCTTAGGCGCATCGGCGGGCATGATCAGGCCGCTGGCAAGACGGCGGTCAATCGCCTCGTCGCCGAATTCCAGAAAAGCCTGCAGCGTGTCGGGGTCTGCGGTGGCGGCTTCGGTGGTGATTGCGGTGCGCGCCTCGGTCGCAGGCGGCATTCTGCTGCGATTGCGTCAGATCAATGGCGCGCTGGCCAAGGGCAAG
Organism: Rhodoferax sp.; assembly: GCF_034519335.1. Lineage (GTDB taxonomy): Bacteria > Pseudomonadota > Gammaproteobacteria > Burkholderiales > Burkholderiaceae_C > Allorhodoferax. The sequence goes on along the minus strand of NZ_JAXHOL010000020.1, from coordinate 16,631 downwards.
GCCGTGGCGGTCACCGAGTTCCTGAAACGTCAGGCCAAGCTCTGCCTGCTGTTCGGGCGTATACAGGGGCTGGCCGTCCGGGCCTTTGGCGTTCACATAACGATCCGTCATGTCCTGCACGAACACCGGCCACTCGGCTTCGATCCGGGCGGGATCGGTGATCTGGTCAAACTGCTGGCGCGCCTGGCCGAATTCGCGCGTGGCGTCCAGCCGCGTGCGTTGCGTCTGCACTTCTTGCTGCTGGGCCTGAATGGCGGTGTATTTCTGCGCGACGGCAGTGCCGACGGCGGCGATGGTATCGCCGAATTCGGACACAGGGGCCGGGGTCAGATTGGCCGCGCGGCCTGCGATGGTCGATCCTTGGGGAACAGTCAGCGGCATCAGGCAGCGCCCCCTTGCCGCAGAAAGCCGGGCCACAGATCAGGGGCGGCCGTCAGCAACTGACCCGCCGCGCCAAACGTGCCGCGCAAGATGCTGTTGGCCCCGTTGGCGCGCGCAAGCCGGTCTTGCGATGAAAATTCCTGTTGCCGTGCCACCCCGCCCGCGCGGATCGACTGGCTGTCAAACGCCAGTTCCTGGGCGGCAGTCTGGCCCAGAGCAATGGCTGTGGGGCTATCCAGCGACACGCCGCGCGCGGCCAGTTCCGCCGATTGCTGCCGGATCACGCGCATGGTCTGTGCGCGCTGGCGGGCATCCTGCGTGGCGGTCAACTGCCGTTCGGTTTCGGCTTGCGCGGCGATTTCGGCACGGGTCTGGTTGGCAGCGTTCAGACCGCTGATCCCCTGAATGACCGTGCCGCCGATGGTGGCGAGGGTCGCAAGGGTGGATAGCGTTGATGCGCTGGCGACACCGGCGGCGGCGGTGGCCCCGGCTGCGGTGGCACCACCCAGCCCGACGGCAGCGGCGATTGCGGGAAAACACATTAGCGGCCAGCCTCCTGCACAATGGGAACGATTGCGGTTACCGTCATCGGTGCGCCGCTGTAGGGGTAGAACCGCAAGGCCAGCTCTCCGGCAAAGCCTGATGGTTCGGGGATCTGCGCCACGCCGGATGCGGGTTGATCGGCAAGGGTCGCGGCCACCGACCGCTGCACCAGCGTGCGCCTGTCGCCCAGCCGTTCGCGGTTGCCGAAATCACGCTCGACTACCTGAATATATCCTTGCGCCGTGCGGTGCATGGCAACGCCGAATTTGGCGTGCAGACGTTTTGGGCGGCCCATGGTGTTGCCATCGGCAGCGGCGGCCTGAATATCCAGCGTTTCGACGTAATGCGTGGCGTCAAACAGCCCGACAAAGGCATGGCCGCAGGCGAAGGGCAGGGTGACATTGCCATCATCATCCACCGTGACAGGGCCGAATTCGCCAACATCGGTCCAGACTTGCACAGCCTCACCTGTCAGGTGAGGCACGGGCAGGATGGCTTGCGGCGGATCAAAGGTCAGATCGGCGCTGGCATAAAGATGGCAGGCGGAACTGACAGATTGCCCGCCGTTCAGCACACCGTAGATCGACGCCATCGTTTCCACCATGCGCACGGTTGCACCATCAACAGTGCGGCGCACGATCAGGGTCAGCTCGTCCTCGGTGCCGGTGGCATTGGGCGTGATGGCAAGGCTTTCGACCACGCCACCTGCGACGGGCACCGTGGCCCAGCCCAGAATTTCCTCGGCCGCATCATAAGACATGGCGGCCAGATCGCCCGAGGTCAGGCGCAGCCAGGCCATCGGTTCGGGCGATGACTGCCAGACGATCTGTTCAAACCCGTCATTGCCCAGATGCTGGCTGGCGCGCGACAGGATGACGGGACGGTTGGCATCGGCCTCAAAGCTGTAGTTCATCATCACGACCCGGCGACGGTCACGGCTGATGAACACCGGGTTGCCATCCGGTGCAATGGGGCGGGCGGTGTGTGACCCGTAGCTGCTGTTGGTGCTGAACACGGTTGTGGTGGGGCCAATTACCTGCGCGCGGCTTTCGGACCGCGTGCTGTATTCTTCGCCCAGGGCAAGGATATGCAGGCCGGTGCGCCCGCGTTTCAGGTTCAGGATGCGGTTCACGGTGGCATCGCCCGCGATGGAATAGGCAAATGCGCTGTCGGCATCAACACCGGGGGTGAAATCGGCAAAATCACCTACGGTGGAAAACCACACGGTGCGGGGTTCTGTCAGGGTCGCCGCCAGACACAGGCGTTGATCATAAACCTCGACCGCGACCGGGTATCCATAGCGCGCATTCCAGGCGCCCTCGGACCAACGGTAGGTAGGGCTATCCACCACGCCTTTTGGCAGGCGTTTGATCACGGTGGCCGTGACTGACGTGGCGCTGGTGAAGGCGGCGATTTGCACCACGCCCGTGTCGTCGGTCAGGAATTCCCATTCCGTGCTGTTGTCAACGCGGGTTTTGCCTTCCTCGTGGATGGGTGGGTTTTCGCCGGCATTGGTGCCGACAGACAGGCGATACACATTGCGGCCAAAGCGGCGCAGGGCGTTCACCGCAATAGGCTCGTTGCTGGTCCACAGGGGCACGGTGGTGTTGTCGGTGGGCGTCAACAACATCAGGCTGCCGACATGGTTCGCGGCGAACAGGGCGGCGCTGGCTGTCAGGGTGATGCTGCCAGTTTCACCGCTGGCCTGCACGGTCAGGGTGTTGTCCAGGTTCTGCACCCGGAATGGCCCGGTGGTCAGTGACAGATCTTCAATGGTCCAGTTGTCCAGCGCAAAGCGCGACAGTTTCTGCACCGGGTGTATGCCGTCGGTCAGATAGATCACATCGGCAGACTGCACCCATTGCAGGCTTTGCAAGGCGCTGGCGGGGTAAGGCGTGACCAGCTCATACGGCAGCACGCCGGCCATGACGAGCGCGCCATAACGCCAGACACGCATCCGCAGATCGGTGAATTCGAGGGTGACGGCGTCGTTGACCGCAAATGTGAACGGCACAAGGATGCCAGCGCCATCGCCATGGGTGCGGCCCTTGTACAAGGTGCCGGGCGCGCGGGTAAATGCGCCCTGGGCGAGCGGCAGAAAGCCCTTGCATTTGGCCAGCCCTGTCTGAAACCGGGCGTAATCAAACCGGCGATACAGCAGCGGATCAATTTCGCCGCTGGAAAACGCTACTTGTGGGGGGGATGTGCGCGTCATGCCACGGCCGCCCAGCCCCAGTCGGGGTTGCCATCGGCATCACCGTAGCCCAGATCGCCGCCTGCATCGTGCCCGGCGTCCATGCCGCGCCCGGTGTCAAGGCCACGCGTCGGGGCGGCAGACCGGGCATCATTGCGCATTGCCAGTTTCAGCGCCTCATGCGCCTGCCCTGCCATGTCATCGCCCGAAACCACGCCCCCGGCCCAGCGGGCGCCCAGCATGGCCGCGATGGTCAGCGACACGGCAAGCTGGAATTGCGCGGGCAGAACAGCCTCAAGGGTGACACGGGCGGTGTAGCGGATGGCCATCGGGCCGGGTTGATCCGCGCGCATCAGGCCTTGGTCAATGCGCCAGACAGCGTTGGCCGGGATCACCTGACGCAGCTGGATCAGATCGCCGGGCAGTTGGTATCCGTGCGGCATGCTGTCATCGGCAATATCGCCCGGCGGCAGCGCGGCACCGGGCAGCGATGCCAGCACCGATGCAAAAGACCAATCGGCGGCCTCAAGGCATTCATCCATTGCGCGGCCATGCGCTTCGGCAAGTGCTGTCAGCACTTCGGCGGCAGGGTCGAACCGGGCGACCGGGGGCAGGCGCATGAACCGCAGGGCCTGACCGATGACGGCAGATGTCGCAAGGTCCAGCGGCGGGGCCCAGTCGATGCCGGGAACGGCGGGGACGATGGGCAAGATAATCACGTTCGGGGCAAAGAACCCGTCGGCCGCCGTCAACAGCGGCGGGGCCAACGTGCAACTGCGGTGGTTGTGACTGTCGGGGGCAAAGGAAACCCGTCGGCGGCGGTAAACAGCGGCAACGGCGAGTTTTGAGGGGCGCCGGCGGGCTGCGTCACGGTCGGCGCAAAGACCCGTCAGCAGCCGTGAACAGCGGTGGGCCAGCGTCACGGCCGTGGCGTCAACGTGTTGGCGCAAAGAACCCGCTCGCGCAGCCGTCAACAGCGGCGGGGCCAGCGTCACGGCCGCGGGCGTCACGGTCGGCGTGTGAACCCGTCAGCAGCGGTGAATAAAGCGGCGGGGCCAGCGTCACGGCTGCCGGGCGTCACGGTTGGCTCGTAGAACCCGCCGCCGGCGCTCCCGGCGGGGGGGCCACCGCGTCACGGCTGCTGGGCGTCACGGTCGGCGCAAAGAACCCGTCAGCAGCGGTGAACAGCGGCGGGGCCAGCGTCACGGCTGCGGGCGTCACGGTCGGCGCAAAGAACCCGTCAGCAGCGGTGAACAGCGGCGGGGCCAGCGTCACGGCTGCGGGCGTCACGGTCGGCGCAAAGAACCCGTCAGCGGGTGAACACGCGGAAGGGCCAGCGTCACGGGCTGCGGGCGTCACGGTCGGCGCAAAGAACCCGTCAGCAGCCGTGAACAGGGACGGGGTTATCGTTTGCGCCACACCGCCCGACGAAAGGGCAAACACCAAACCCACCGGCCGGATTGCGAAGCCCGAAATCGAAACCCATGCGGCAAGCCCCGGCGGCAGATCGCCCGACATGGGTGCCAACCTGATAGCCAGACACATAATAGTGTTCGGTGCTGTCATAGACGGTGAAATTGAAAGAGACGACGCCCGCCGCCTTGGTTTCTCGCCGCATCACCTCGCCAGTTGAGGCAAGAACCAGCTCTAGGTCGGTCGGCAGCGCTGCGTTGTTCAGTGTGAAGTTCCCCGCCACACTCCACGTCATAGCTGTGCAGCGTGACCGCCGCATAGATTCCGGATCGTGCGGCTCCCGGCGAATAGAGCCGATAAACACGCGCTGCCTAACAATGGTTTGGCTCCGCCTGGTGTCCGCGTCCTGAGGACACCGCTTGAATACGTCCCGGGCATCCGTCCATAGTTGACCTGCATCCCAGTTCGGCGAATCGCAAAGATAAGCATCGGGTAATAGATAGCGGCATACCCTGCACCTGCCCCCTCCCCGGCCAGCAAAGGCATGGCAAAGTTCACGGCGTTTGCACCAATCGTTTGCCACGATGTCAGGCAGAACCCGGCTGCGCTCAGCCAGTAGTTTGCGGGCGTGATCGTAAAAGCCAAAACCGGGGTTTCGACAACGTAACCAGCGCAAGGGCGTCCCACGGCCGCGTATGTTTTAATACCGTGTGGCGCCGCCGCGCCGACCCCCGCGCGCGGGAACGTCACTTCTGTAGTTCAGCAGTATAGGTCCGCCGACGGTAGTTATTTCGTAGGCTGTAAGCGGGTGGTATATGCGCGTCCACCACAAGCGCAATGCGGCCCCGCGCCAACGCAACCCCCCTGCGCCTGGGTTTCTTGATGCGGCGTCAAACCTCTGCTGCACCGAAAACATGCCGCCAACTACACCAGCGATCAGCGCATAGGGTCCGATATGCCTGCGCGCCCACCCCGCAGGTTCAACGCGCTGACGCTGGCGTTAGAAAACCAGTTCAGCCGCACCGACGACAGTTTCAATTCAATCGTGCCGGGTTCTTGCAGCAGATAAGCCGCGCGGCGCGCCCCATCCGGCTGGCTTTGGCAGTTATGTTGGCAGCGCCCCATGGGCGACACGATTTCAAAGGCAACAGCACGGAATGTTACCCGCGGTCGCGTGCGTCCGAAAGGGTGAACTCATAGGTCACATACAGCGTCACCACGACGTGGTTGGAAACGGCCGCTGTGACTGGACCACAGTTGCAGGTTAAGGTAAGTCGTCGCGGGTCCGGCACGTACGCAGGCTTTCAGATAAACCGACAGAACCTCGTCCGTGCGCCAGCGCCGCTTCCTGCGTGTCGTGAAGGTGCTCGCCGCGTCCCTCTTACATGATGACTGCCATGTATCGCTGTCGGCGACTTCCCCCCGCCACACTTCTCATTGCCCTCGATCATCCAAAACCAGTCACGGATGACCACGCCATTTTCGGGGAACATGCCTCGCCCGCGCCAGCTCAGTTTGCGGAATTTGATCGGTGGCAAGCAGGTGGCGGGTTGTGGGCAGCGGATGCGGACCAGACTTGCAGTTCGATCTTGGCCGTTCTCGGCCTCGTGCGTTGCTGCTGCGGTGTCGTCGCGGGTGTAGGTCACGGTCAGGATCATGGCTCTGGCCTACTATGCCCAGCGCGTCGTGCCCGTGGTCTGGTCAACGCATCGCTCCCCATCGCACGTCATGCTTCGCCCCGGTCCAGTTGGCGCTGCTCCGCGCCGTTAAATCGACTGGGCCGATCACCTCCCGGCAGGTTTTCGGCGGCATGCCGATGGCGAACGTCTACACTCGACATGATCCAGACAGGCGCCGCCGCCGCCGCGCCCAGACGCAGGCCGACGCGATGCTCTTGAATCGTGCCACCTGTGGCCGTGACCTGATCCTGAAAAGCCGACCTCTCGCGAAGACTGACAAAAAGGTCGGCTGGCCCTCGGGAACTTAAATCGTCGTTCCTTTGGGTCAGGGTTCCCAACCGTCGCATCTGCCAGCGTGGGCAGCATGTCAAAGGCGAAAGTCAGGGTTTTTTCCTGAATGGCCACAGATCAGGCCCCTAGCCGGAAGATGCCGGAGGCGTTCCAGGCAATGTTGATATCACCGCCGTTTGGCGTCACGGGCAGGCCGGTCACGCTGGTATCCAGATACAGGACAAGGCGCGATGTGGCGGGCGTGCCGGTATCGATGTAGATCACGATGGCCTCGGCGGTGGACCCGGTGACGGCTGGCACTGTGACATCAGCGGCATCAAATGTGCCATTCACATAGGTCTTGCTGGCCAGCGTCTGCGGCGTGCCAATGACACCCGTCAATGACGACTGAAATTCATGCGCCGCGCTGTAGGTGTAGGTGCCAGTATCGACCAGCGCCGCTTTGACCGTGCCGCCAAGACTGCTGTTGGCGGCGGCCTGCATGATCGCCTCTTTCCATTTCGGGTAAATTGCGTTGGCCATGGGGCAAGGTTCCTACCAGGTGCTGTGGTTTGACCAGTCGCCGCCCGCGCCGGCACCGGCGTCATAGCGGACCGCACTGGCGCTGCGGGCGTCGTTCTTTTTGGCGGTGGCGATTTCCATCTCGAACCGACGGGACAGGTCCGCCAGCTTGGACTGCGTGCCCAGCCAGCGCGGGCCCAGAAGCAGCGCAAGCTTCAGCGCCACGGCGGTCTGGAAACTGGCGGGCAGGATAGCCTCGTTTGTCACGGTTGCGGTGTACCGGATGCGGATCGGCCCGGGGCTATCGGTGCGCAGCCCGTCACGGTCCAGCCGCCAGACGGTGCAGGCATCCCCTACTTCGCGCATGCGGATCATGTCGGACGGGGCCTGAAAGAAATAGGGCAGGTCGGGGTCTGTGACGTTGTTTACGGGCAAGGCGGCGGCAGGCAGCATCGCCAGTTGCGATGCGAATGACCAGTCCGACAGGGCAAGGCACTGGGCTAGGGCATTCGGGTATTGCTCGGCGGCGGACCGGGCCTGTTCGGTGTCATCGTCAAAGCTGCTGATCGGGGACAGTTCCATGAACCGCCACGCCTGTGCCACCACGGTCGATGCTGAAATCACGGATGGCATGGGCGGTCACCTTGGGGGCGCTAAGGACGCCGGGGCGTATCGCCGCCCCGGCTGTTGTCTTTGCAACGCGGCGCGCGTCAGCGGTGGCGGTAGTGGACTTCGAACCGGCAGGTGCCAGCGGCGGTGGCGTCTGCCACAAGACCGTGCATGTAGACGGCGATTTCGCCGCCCGGATCGGCCGCCATGCCGCAGGCCTGCCAGAACGGCATGCCGTGTTTGGCATCACCGACATCCACGGGGGTTGCGACGGCTTCCAGCGCCCTGGTCTGGCTGACCAATGCGGCCGGATCGGTGAACGTGCCGATGCGGATGTTGGCGAACCCCCAGGTATCGACCTTGAAAAAGGTGCGCGTGTCCAGAATAGCCTCGGATGGCACCCTGCAGATCAGATATTTCGACCCGATGCTGTCGGTGGCGCCATTGGCCACACTACCTGTGGCGGCAAAGGGGCGACCGCGCTGTTTGGCCGGATCGACGCCCGTGTTCGGGCCGGCGATATCAGAGTTGACGTTGACAACAGGCATGTCCTGTTCCTCTCAATGATGGTTGGGGAAAACCGGGGCCACTATGACAGTGGCACCAGCAGGATCAGGGATCAGGGCTCCTGGCACAGGATGGCGACAACACCCTTGTCCTGTGCGCGCACGGCATCGATCGTGGTGCAGGTCTTGATATAGGGCAGGTTGTTGACATGGGGGTCAGGCCACATCTGCCCGTTTATCGGTTCCCATTCGCCAACGATGATGTTGGCCTTGGACCACAACACGCAGGTGCGGATATTGGCCGCTTTCGGCAGACGGTTGGTCACGATCCAGGTGATGCCCAGCAGGCGCGTCGGCTTGCCTTCCTTCAGCTGCTCGATCTCGAACGTGTTCAGGTTTGCACCGGATGCCGCGGCGATGCCGAGCAGGTTATCTTCTTGTTCCGGGGTGATCGCGCCATACAGCGGGTCCATGACCTGATCGATGCCAAAGTTGGCGATTTTCATCATCTTGCGGGCAGTGCGCAGCTTGTCGAGGGTCAGGCCAAGGCCAGCAGCAGCAAGGATTTGACCGGCAGGCAGCGGCGTGCCCACGCCGGGTGACTTGCCTTCACGGGCGATACCCAGAAGGCCACCATAGGCAACCTCATAGGTGCCGGTGTCGGTTTCCTGCAGCCCCATAACCGTATCGGTGTAACCGCGCGTCACGGCCGCGACATCGGCCTTCATGAAATTCGACGTGGGATCGTTTGCCATTTTCCACTTGTCGGCTTTGTCGATGTATTGCGCCGAAAAAATCTCTTCCTCGGGCATTACCAGCCAGCGGGCGGTGGCGGTAGTCGGGTTTTCGCCGTTCACACGGCTGCGCAGCGACTGACGGCCATATCTTTTGGCGTTGATCAGATCGGCCACCCGCACTGCTTCACCACTGACGGGCACGACAGTGACCGCGCCAATCAGCGGGTCTTTCATCTGTTGCGCGACCATGATGACGTTGTCAGCATAGTTCGTTTTGTTAAGTTGTTCGACGTTCTGGACATAGGGCATTGGCCCTCTCCCTTTCCTGAAAAATCACGATTGCTTGTGCGTTTTCGGAAGGGTTGCCCTTGCGGACCCGTCCTGACGGTCTGGCCGTCGCGGCCATGCGCCCGTCTTGGCGGCAGTGCTTTCCTGCTGTCATCTGGACCCGATCTGCACCGGGTTGTCCGTCAGTGGTCAGAAAGCACACACCTTCCCTTGCCTGTCAACCGGGGGTCAGGCACAAAATATGCCCGCCACACGGGGTGGAGGGCATATTTTTTCACTTGACAGGTGGTTTTGGCTGTGGGTCAGCCGCCAGCGGCAATGCGGGTCAGGTGATCCAGCCTTGGTTGCAGGCGTGCAATGGCGGCGCGGTCGTTGGTGGCGGTCGCCTTGTAATACTCGCCCTCCGGCGCGCGCATGCTGGCCAGTTGCTGGCGCGCCTCGGCGGGGGTCATGGTCATGGACCCCGGCTTTCCCAGCCCCACGGCCGGATCATCCGACATCATGCCACCGATGGCCGCCATGAACCGCAAGGTGTTGGCATCGCCGATCTTGTCCATCAGCACCTCGGACAGGTTGCCTAGCGCGGTCATATCGAGGCCCGCCTTTTCGGCCACCATTTGTGCTGCCTGCTTGGCCAGCGTGATTTTGGCGTCGGTCTGCAGCCCCCAGTCCTTTTGCAGATCGGCCATCAGCTCGGTGCTGGCCTTGCTTTGGGCCGCCTGCACCTCGCCGTTGATGGCCATCGCGCTGGCGGCCTGCAGGTTGGTCAGTTCCTGCAGCGCAGCCGGCGGGATCCCGTATTTGACGGCAATGGCCTTGGCGCTGGCCTCCAGCCCGGTATCCCAGGGCATGTCCTTGGGCCAGTTTTCCGGCGGGGTGACGGTATAGCCCTTTTCGTCTGTGGGCAGGCCAAGTGCGGCGCGGTTGGCGGCGACCCATTCGGCATAGGGCTGATCCTTGGTCGGGCGGTCGATGATCGTGTCAAGCCCTTTGCCGATGCGCTTTTCGGCATTGGCGGCAATATCAATCAGCTTCGGGATAGTGGCCAGCGGATCATCAAGAGTTAGCCCCTTGGCCGTCAGATAGCCGCGCTTTGGCGCATCATAGGTATCGGTTTCCCACCACTTCGGGCCAGCAGGCGCATCGCCTGCCGGGGCAGCAGGCGCAGGCGCTGGCGCGACGGGCGCAGCTTCGGCAGCAGGTGCGGCCGCTGGCGCGCCTTCCACTTCGGCAGCAAAGGTGCGGCGGGCGCGCAGGATATCACTCATCGTCATAGCTTTGTTCCTTCATCAGGGCATGGGTTTGGGATGCGGTCAGGTTCATCAGGGCCAGCAGTTGCAGCGCCATGTCACGCCGCCCGGCGGCATAGGCCAGCTGGATGGCATCAGGCAGGGCGGGCGTCGGATAGCCCTCGTTCAGGCGGGCGGGCTGCGGGGCGATCACCTCGCCCAGCCGGATCAGATCTTCGGCCAGCGCCGGGGTGGTATTGGCAGCCTTGCGCCAACGATCCGCCACCCGCGCCAGCTCGCGCCGGGCCTCGGATGGGAAGATCGCCTGCAGGATAGTCAGGGGGTGCCAGATCATGATGCCGCGACGATCCATCAAGTAACAGACTGGCGCTGGGCATCACCCATTGCTTTCACGGAAAGTTCCAATGTGCTTCCTTGCAGGCTTTTAAGCTGCGTAAACACCCGCTTCCAGCCGTGGAAAGCCGCCACTCAACATAACACCGGCACGGCGGAGTCGCTTTTGGTCTGGATTTTGCAGCAACCCAGCTTCTTCGGCAAGCAAAAACCGCGCCAGTTGTTCGAACCTTGCTCACGCCACACCTCCCTGCGCACCGGCCAGCGCCGCCTCGGCCCCGGCCATATCCTTGATCACACCGGCACCTTGCTGCATTGCCTGCATCTGCTGTATCTGCTGTTGCGCCTCGGCCCGCGCCTGCGCGCGCGCATCGGCATCTTCGCGCGACCGCATCATCCGGGCCGGTGCGCCGCGGGCGTCCATCAGCACTTCCAGCGTGCCGTCGGGATCAAGCCTGTCGGCCAGCCGCTGTGCCGCCTCGGGTGACATCTGGGCCAGTGGCGCGATGTCCTGCAAGATGCGCAGGGCCACGTTGCCCTCGGTCGAACGCTGTGCGGCGGCGGCGGCCGATCGGTAGGTCACCCGCAATTCCTTGCCCGCAAGGCCGGGGGGCGGCGGGCGCAACTGGCCTGCCTTGAACAGCAGCTGAAACCGCCGGGCAAACTTGGGCGCCAGATATTCCTCCTGCAGGCGGCCCTGATGCGGGGCCCACAGGCGCTGGCGTTCTTCGGTGATGGCCATCACTTCGGTGGCGGTCATGCCGGTGCGGCCCGACAGTGACATCAGGCTGTAATGAAACGCATCGCGGATTTCCTCCATCACGTTCTGGCGTTCCTGCAAGGTCAGGTTGAACCCGCCCGTCACATCCAGCGGGCGCAGCATGGTCTGCCCGTTCATCGGGTTGATCGCGCCATAAACCACCTTGCCGGGCTGGATCAGCCCGTTCAGCGGCCAGTCGCCTTTGTCGGGGGCAAGGATGGTGGGGTCGGCCGCGCGCTGTGCCGCCCGGATCGTGGCATCAGTCATCCGGTTGTGCACGCGGGCCGATGCCAGCGCGTTGAACGCAGGCCCGGTGCCATAAATGTGCCCGGTATCCACATCCCAGCGGGGGGCATAGAACGGCATGTCGTCGTAACCGCTGACCCGGATCAGGGTGCAGTCGATTTCGCAGCTATAGCGCGAAAACCACGCCTTTCCGGCCGGGCCAAGCTTGCCTTTGCTGTACATGCTGTTTTTGCCGACACGGTGAAAGAACGCATACTTGGTGCGGTCCTGTTTTTCGGCCATGTCCACCAGCTTGGGCGGCAGCGATGACGCGCCCTGGAACATGTCGACCGCCTGCTGGGGCGTCAGCATGAACCGCCGCACCACGTCGCACACCCGGCCATGACCGTCGATGTCATAAACGATTTCCGACAGGGACACGGTTACATCCAGGATGCGGCGTTCGGCGGTGATCACCTCGTCATACTGGGCGGCATTTCCGAACGCGGCCACATCGGCATAAATCTGCTGCACTGATGTGTAAAACGTGCCTGACTGACGGCTGCGAAACTGGCCAGAATGCGGGATGCGGTGTCATCCAGCCACAGCTTGTGCTCGTGGTTTTGCTGGTCATCGGGGTCGTTGGTTTCCAGCCCGCCCCATTGGTTGGCCGGGTTGCTCAATGTGTCATACAGACCCGCTGCAAAGTTGTTCTGCGCGTGGATCGGGGCCGATGACAGCGGCTTTTCATGGCGGCGGTCAGCAGGGTTTGACAGACCAAACCCGCCCCGCTGCGGGCGAAACAGGCGGGCGATGTTTTCCCACATCTGTTCATGCTCGGCCCGGTCGGTTTTCAGCTCGTCCCAGCGGCGCTGATCTTGCTCTGCGCGGGTGTCATGCGCGTCCATCGATGTCATCACGGTCATTGGGCCGGCCCCCCCATGGTTGGGGTGCTGGGAATGCCGGTGGCACCGGTCAGGATGTTGGCGGCGACACCCCGGCGGCGGCGGCGAAGGGTGGCCTCGATGTCGCCCTGCGCAAGGGCCTCCTGGTTGTCATAGGCCGCGACCTGCACGGGACGCGGGGCTTTGGGTTTTCTCACGCACATGGGCTTTCTCCGGGTTGGGTCGCGTGTGCAGCCGCGATGGGGGTGGGGTGGGCAGTAGGGGCGGGGGCATTCCAGGCAAACTGGCGAAACATTGCCTCTCCGGCACGCCCAAAGCCGGGCATGTCGCATTCATGGGTAAATCCGATGGCGGTCAGCAGACGCGCCGCGGTCGGATGTGCGGCCCAGCTGCGCGCCTCGATGCGGGTGATCCCGCTGTCGGTCGCATACCGGGGCAGGCCGCGCCGCATGATGATGGCCAGCCGGGCCAGCGCGCAGGCGTGGCGCGCATGATCACAGGCCAGCATGGCAGCCTCGGCCACGCCCTTCTGGCCAGTGTGGCCCATGGTCACCACCGCAAAGGGCCGCTGGGCAGGCCCGGCATGGGCAACCACCGACAGAAGGCCGTGGGCTTGGGCCACCCGCCAATCGGCGAACAGCGCAAGCGACGTTGCAGATGCGCCCCGCACGGCCTCGGCTTCCATGTGGTCATGGACATCGAGGGCGCGAAAGACGGCCCATGCGGCATAGTCCTCATAGGGGCGCAGCGTGATCATGCCAGATCAAACCTCATGGCACAGGCGGCGGGCGGCATTGGCCCAGTTGGCCAGCGCAACCTCATGACTTTCCGCCGGATCGATCTTGATCCCCGCCATATCGGCCACAAACAGGCCGGTGGCCGCGTCGGCATACAGCTGCAGCCCATGGCTGTCCTGCAATTCTGAAATCAGCGCCGGGCGGTGGCCAGTGACGTTCAGATCAGCGATCAGCCCGGCCAGCATGGTCAGCTTTTCACGCTCAACCGGTTCTGCATCTGCCGCCGCTTGGGCATCCGCCGCCGCTGGGGCATCCGCCGCCGCTGGGGCATCCGCCTCAGCCTGTGCTGCCGCCGCTTGGGCATCCGCCGCCGCTGGGGCATCCGCCTCAGCCTGCTGCCGCCGCCGCTGGGGCATCCGCCGCCGCTGGGGCATCCGCCTCAGCCTGTGCTGCCGCCGCTTGGGCATCCGCCGCCGCTGGGGCATCCGCCGTCAGCTGGGGCATCCGCCGCGGGGCATCCGCCTCAGCTGGGGCATCCGCCTCAGCTGGGGCATCCGCCTCAGCCTGTGCTGCCGTCGCTTCATCCACGTCCGGCGTGGCGTCTGGTTTGGCCTTGCTCATGATCTCAATCTCCATAGGGGTTCATCACGTCGTAACCGGTGATCAGCCCACCGGCAGGCATCTGGCCGCCCCGCATGGGCCGCCCGTCGTTCTGATCGGCCCGGCCGTCATTGCGCGGCAGGCCGGGAAAGCTGAATTTTGACAGGCCCGATGGCAGGCCCTCGGACAGCATCAGGTATTGCAGCGCATCCATCACGTTGGCCTCGGTCAGGCGCTTGTCCGGCACCTTGCGCTTGTCGCCGCTGCTGTCGATTTCATCCGTCCAGACATACCGCGCCTCGAAACCCCGGCGCAGGAACTTGCATGCAGGGTCGATGATCAGCCCCGGCTGGCCTGCGTGCATGAATTCGAGGCCCGCGCGCACCGCCTCAAGCCGTGGCTGCAACCGGTTGGTGCCGATGCGCTGCGGGCGCACCCGCACGCCGATGGTCTGGCCCACCAGCCTGTTCCAGGTCGCGTTTTCATCTGCGCCCGCCGATGCACCTGCCTCGCCCGCCATATCGCCCCAGGCGGCCTCGATCCGGGCATTGGCAAACCGGGTGCTGGCCAGCAGATCGGCCAGCCGCTGTCCGAATGTCACGGCCATCAGGCGCTCATTGGGGAAATGCAGCTCGGCCAGAAAACGCCAGTGGAACGGGGGCACGAATTGCGCGATGACCGCGGCGCCCTTGAAGCCCTGGTCAAACCCAAGGCGCAAGGGCACACCCGGTTCCAGCGCAATCGTCTCGGCCGCCACGTGGATGCGCGCATTGAATTCACGCACGAACACCGGATCACCCGCCCGCAGATACGTGGTCCGGTTATAGACCATTCGCGAGGTCACATCGGACTTGCCTGACAGTTTGTTGATGGCGATCTGCTGTTCATAGAAGCCCGGCAGCAGGTTCTGCAGGTTTTCCACGCCCGGCTCGCCATAACCCGGCTGGCGGTAGAAATTCACACTGACCGGAGGCATGGTGGCGATTTCTTCCGGGGTCATGTGCTGATCGGCAAGGCCCATATTGCGGGTGCGGGTCAGCGTTTCCTGCAACTCGGCGCGGCCGGCGGCATCATGAAACACCTTGAACGTCCAATTGTCCTCATCGGGCGCGTTGAAATCGCAATCGATCTGGCCATAGGACAGAAAGCGCGGGTGATAAGTTTGAAAGTGCTGCCGTCCGGGGTAACGCATGATCCGGCCCGCACCAAAGGTCAGCGTATCGACGGGGTTGGTGTCGGCCTCGCTGATGTCCAGGTCGGTCACCTGCGTGCCGCGCATGGAATTAGCCACGTTGTCGCCAAAGGCCATGAATTCGGCGGTCCAGTTTATAAAACCGCCGTTTTCAACATCTTCAAATCTGATGGTATGCTGCACCGGCGCACCTCGGCCACCCACCCAGTCGCCCAGATTGCGCGGGTAGGTTTCCAGGTATGACGGGATAACCGATGACCACAGTTGGCGATAGTTTTCGCGGACAAATAAAACTTTGTAATGCCGCTCTTCATCAATGTAAGATTGTGGCATCATAATCGCGCGCCGCAGCTTGCGCTTCATTTTGGTGGTGGTTTTGCCGCTGCCAACAGGGCCCTGAATACCAACGACAAAACTGTCGTCCCAAAAATAGGCCTCGGCCACCGGGCCCGGAAAGGCGAAATCGGCCACCGATGGCATATTGCCTTCTGCGAAATTGCCGCGCAGACTGCGGACAGCGTCCACTGCCCCCATGTCCATCACGCCTGCCAGCGGGTCATCCCCCGCACCCACGGCACCCGACGCGCCCCGCCCCAATTCAGGCGATGACAGGCACAGCCCCCCCCAACCCCATTGGCGCGCTGAAATTTTCGCGGTCATGTGCCAACCTCGGTCTGGGCCGAAATGTGAACAGGCCTCA
Organism: Rhodoferax sp.; assembly: GCF_034519335.1. Classification (GTDB taxonomy): domain Bacteria; phylum Pseudomonadota; class Gammaproteobacteria; order Burkholderiales; family Burkholderiaceae_C; genus Allorhodoferax. The sequence goes on along the minus strand of NZ_JAXHOL010000020.1, from coordinate 787 downwards.
CACAGCCAGGGAGAGAGTGTGGGGCGCGGGCCCCCCCCGGTGGGTCAAACGGGGCGGATCGGCCTGTCAGGGCAAACAGGGGGGGTGGGGTCGCGGGGCCGGTGGCGGCTGGCGTCCGAACGCGCCCTAGATTTTGCATCTGGTGTTTTGGGGTGTGATTGTTCAATGAAATCATCATGTTGCGTCATCCGTCCGAATGTCGGCGGCAATCGGCGCGGCATCGCCATCGCTAAGCCCTTGATTTGCTTGGGTTTGCCATGGCATCGGTGGCGGGGCCATCCGACGCGCGCTTGGCGTCACATCGCGCGCCTGATCCGGACCCTTGGGGCTTGCCTGCTGCACGCCCTGACCGCCCGGCATGACGATCTGCACCGCTGCCGCCTGCGCCACGTCCGGCGTGACCTTGCCCAGACCGTAGGGCAGCAGCGCCTCGGCGGCGCGCAGGCGCATGCTGTAGAAGAACTTGAAGGTTTCCAGCCGATCACGCATCGACGGGGCCACCGGCGCGCCCTTGTAGGCCGTAGCCCCGTCCTGCGCCGCCACCAGGGCACGCTCGGTGTCGGCCCATGCGCCCTCGAACAGGGCATCGCGCCGATCGAGGCCCGCCATTTCCGCGATGACCTCTTCGGGCTGGCGAAACCCCTTGGCCGCGATGAACTTGCGCAGCTGGCTGGCCTTGCGCCCTTCGCCGCGCACAGCCCGCGTCCCGCCCGCCGCCTCTGGCAAAGCAGGCTCGGCCAGCAACGCCAGCCATGGCCAGCCGCCCGGACGCCGGTCCAGCCAGCAT
>NZ_JAXHOL010000038.1:0-253566 GCF_034519335.1 Rhodoferax sp. | reverse complement strand
TTCTGTTGTTCGCGGGCCTTGAGGCTCACATTCTTGGGGTTGACGCCAGCCGCGCCTGCAGCCAGCTCGCCAAAATGCGCTGACTTGCCCGAGGCATGCTGTACCACCCCGGCGGCAATGCGCAGGTCAGACGCCGGCACTTGCCACTGTTTGGCCGCTGACTCCAGCAGCGCCGCGCGCGCCGTTGCCGCTGCCGTGCGCAAGGGCACCCAGGCGTCAGCCACGCTGGACGAGCCGCCCGTGGCATTGATTCCCAGCTCGCGCGCGAGCTTGCCGACAAACCATTCACCCAATTTCACCTTGGTAGGTGGGTTGCCCCCCTCGGACTCCAGCGGGTGGAAAGGCAGGCTGGCGGTGAGCATGGCCACGTTGCCGTAAATCGTGTCGGGCCCTGCCTGTTGCAGTTTCAGTTTGGCCATGGGCAGGTCCAACTCTTCCGCTACCAGCATGGACAGGGCGGTGTGGATGCCCTGGCCCATCTCGCTGCGTGGCATGGCCAGCACCACGGTGCCATCGGTGGCCACCTTGATCCAGCCGTTCAGCGCCACTTCGCCACTTTCGGGCAACATTAATTCCGGGCTCCCCATGCGGGAGCGGGCGGGCATCACGCCCCAACCCACCACCAAGGCGCCGGTGGCGCCCAAGGCGCTCAATAGCCAGGTGCGGCGCTTCATGCTGCGGCTCCTTGGGGCTGGCTCGCCGCGCGGTGGATGGCAGCGCGCACGCGCTGGTAGGTGCCGCAGCGGCAGATATTGGTCATGGCCTCGTCGATGTCGGCATCGGTGGGCTTGGGTTTGCGGGCCAAGAGGGCGGCGGCTGCCATGAGCATGCCGCTCTGGCAGTAGCCGCACTGGGGCACTTGCTCGGTAATCCATGCGGCCTGCAGGGCGTGTATCTTGTCAGGGCTGCCCAGGGCCTCGATGGTGGTGATCTTCTGGCCCACTACGGCGGAGACCGGCATGACGCAGGAGCGCACAGCTTGGCCATCCACGTGCACGGTGCAGGCACCGCAGGCTGCCACGCCACAGCCAAATTTGGTACCGGTCATGTTCAGGGTGTCGCGCAGCACCCAGAGCAGTGGCATGTCGGGTGGGGCGTCGGCTGTGACGACCTGGCCATTGATGTTCAGTTCCATGGGGCGCACTCCTTGCGGGTTCTGGTGGCTCGCATCATAGGGGGCGCCGCCGGGGTGTGGCTGTCACGTAGGCTCACACAAGGGGTAATCCATGGGGGCATTTGCAGCGCCCAAACAAAAAGCCAGACGTCTTGCGAACGTCTGGCTTGCATGTGGTGCCCAGGGCCGGACTCGAACCGGCACGCCTTGCGGCGGGGGATTTTGAGTCCCCTGAGTCTACCAATTTCACCACCTGGGCAGGTAATTCTGTGAAGCGCGAATTATGGCACATTTATGGACATGAAATTTTCAACCATTGAAGACGCGATCGGGAAGACCCCCTTGGTCGCATTGCAGCGCATCCAAGCTACCGACAACCAATCCCGCAACACCGTGGTGCTGGGCAAGCTCGAGGGCAACAATCCTGCGGGCTCCGTGAAGGACCGCCCAGCCCTGTCCATGATCCAGCGCGCCCAGGAGCGCGGAGACATCCAGCCCGGCGACACGCTGATTGAGGCCACCTCGGGCAACACCGGCATTGCCTTGGCCATGGCGGCGGCTGTGAAGGGTTACCGCATGGTGCTGATCATGCCGGAGGACTTGTCGATTGAGCGCGCCCAAACCATGAAAGCCTTTGGTGCCGAGCTGATCCTCACGCCCAAAAGCGGCGGCATGGAGTACGCGCGCGATCTGGCCGAGCAAATGCAGCGCGAAGGCAAAGGCCGCGTGCTGGACCAGTTTGCCAATGGTGACAACCCGCGCATCCACTACGAGACCACGGGACCGGAGTTGTGGGAGCAAACGGGCGGCCGCATCACCCACTTTGTGAGCGCCATGGGGACCACAGGCACCATCACGGGGGTGTCACGTTTCCTCAAGGAAAAGAACCCGGCCATTCGCATCATTGGCGCACAACCCTCGGAAGGCTCGCGCATTCCCGGCATCCGCAAATGGCCCGAGGCCTACTTGCCCAAGATTTACGATCCCAAGAATGTGGACGAGCTGGTCTACGTGAGCCAGGCCGATGCGGAAGACATGTGCCGCCGCTTGGCGCGCGAAGAGGGTATTTTTGGCGGCATATCGGCTGCCGGTGCCTGCTGGGTGGCGCAAGAGATTGCCCGGCGTGAGCGCGATGCGGTGGTTGTGTTTATCGTGTGCGACCGCGGTGACCGTTACCTCTCCACCGGCGTCTTTCCCGCATAATTTGAATGAAAAGTGTCTGTAGAGCCCGCCCTTATTGCGCGAGCAGCTACTGAATGTATAGCAAATAAAGGGTGGGTATGTCTGCTGTTTTCAAGTACTGTCCGCAATGCGCTACGGCGCTGGAGCACATCACGCTGGCCGAAGACGGCGGTGACAAAACCCGCCTGCGCTGCCCGGCTTGTGACTTCACGCATTGGAACAACCCCACGCCTGTGCTGGCCGCGGTGATTGAATACAACGGGCAGATTCTGCTGGCGCGCAACGCTGCCTGGCCCGGCAAGATGTATGCACTAATCACCGGCTTCATGGAGGCCGGCGAGACGCCCGAAGAAGGCATTGCGCGTGAAATTTCGGAAGAGACCAACCTGAGCACCAGCGCGCTCAAGCTGTTGGGTGCCTACGATTTCCAGCGCATGAACCAGGTCATCATTGCCTACCACGCGGTCTGCCATGGTGATGTGAAACTGAGCCCCGAGCTGGTGGACTACCGCCTCTACAACATGGAGGACGTGAAGTGCTGGCCTGCTGGTACCGGCTATGCGCTGGCCGAGTTTTTGCGCTCGCGCGGGCACGAGCCCACGTTTATCGACCCGGTGTGGCGCCAGGATGCCGAGAAGCTCGCGACTTAAAATCAGCGACTACGCCAGAAAGCCCACAGCATGCACACCGACAAAGAAGTAGACACCCGCGGCCTGAACTGTCCGCTGCCCATCCTCAAGGCCAAGAAGGCCTTGGCCGAGCTGGTGAGCGGCCAGACCCTCAAGGTGGTGGCCACCGATCCCGGTTCCATCCGCGATTTCCAAGCCTTTGCCAAGCAAACGGGCAACGAGCTGCTGGAGCAGGAAACCGTGGGTGCCGAGTACATCCACGTGCTGCGCCGACGCTAAGCCGCTCCCCAGCTCCCACGCAAAACGCCGCAGGGTTACCCCATGCGGCGTTTTGTTTTGGGGCAGGTTTCAGCGCCGGGCCGCCCCAAGCTGCTCTGAACCGCTTGGCGGTCAGCCCCGCCAGGGAAACGCGCCCCCTTGGGGGGAAGCGACCCGCGCAGCGGCGGAGCGTGGGGGCCAGTTCCTTAACCCAGGCGAGCCAGCTGCTCTTTCACCTTGACCAGCGTGGCGGCAAAGTCCGCCACCCGCTTGCGCTCCTGCTCCAGCACGGCGGCAGGGGCCTTGGCCACAAAGGCTTCGTTGCTGAGTTTGGTGCTGGCTTTGGCGATCTGCTCTTCCAGACGCGCCACTTCCTTGCCCAGACGCAGCTTCTCGGCGGCCACGTCCACTTCCACAAACAGGCACAGGCGCGCTTCGCCCACCACCGCCACGGGGGCGCTTTGGGCGGCGGCTTGCCAGCTGGCTTCGTCGGCAAACACCTTCACCTCGCTGAGCTTGGCCAGCGACTGCAGCACGGCTGCGGACGACTGCAGGAAAGCCGACTCTTCTGCCGTCTGCGCCACCACATAGAGCGGCAGGCGTGCAGCGGGTGACACGTTCATCTCACCACGCAGGTTGCGGCAGGCGTCTACCAGGGCCTTGAGTTTGGCCACGTGGGCAATGGAGGCTTCGTCAATGCGCTCGGGCTGGGCCACGGGGTAGGCGGCAATGGCCACCGACGGACCGCTGCGGCCCGCCACGGGTGCCACCTTTTGCCACAGCTCTTCGGTAATGAAGGGGGCAATGGGGTGCAGCAGGCGCAGGATGACTTCCAGCGTGCGGATCAGCGTGCGGCGGGTGGCGCGCTTTTGCGCGTCGTTGCCGGTATTGATCTGCACCTTGGCGATTTCCAGGTACCAGTCGCAGAACTCGTTCCACACGAAGTCGTAAATCGTGTTGGCCACGTTGTCCAGGCGGTATTCGGCAAAGCCCTTGGCCACTTCGGCCTCGGTCTTTTGCAGCAGCGAGACGATCCAGCGGTCGGCCTGGCTGAATTCCAGGTAGCCGTGGGCTTCGCCACCGGGCGCGCACTGTTCCTTGGTGTGCTCGTTCAGCCCGCAGTCGTTGCCTTCGCAGTTCATCAGCACAAAGCGCGTGGCGTTCCACAGCTTGTTGCAGAAGTTGCGGTAGCCCTCGCAGCGCTTGCTGTCGAAGTTGATGCTGCGGCCCAATGAGGCGAGTGCCGCAAAGGTGAAACGCAGCGCGTCAGCACCGTAGGCGGGAATGCCTTCGGGGAATTCCTTCTCGGTGTTCTTGCGTACCTGCGGCGCCGTCTCGGGCTTGCGCAGACCGGTGGTGCGCTTGTCCAGCAGCGGAGCCAAGGCGATGCCGTCGATCAGATCGACCGGGTCCAGCACGTTGCCTTCGGACTTGCTCATCTTCTTGCCCTGCGCGTCTTTCACCAGGCCGTGGATGTACACATGTTTGAACGGCACACGCCCGGTGAAGTGTGTGGTCATCATGATCATGCGGGCGACCCAGAAGAAGATGATGTCGTAGCCGGTGACCAGCACGCTGCTGGGGAGGTAGAGGTTGTAATCCTCGGTGGCACCTGTGCCTACGCCGTCGTTGCCCCAGCCCATGGTGGAGAAGGGCACCATGGCAGACGAGTACCAAGTGTCCAGCACATCTTCGTCGCGCTTGAGCGTCTTGCCTGGTGCCTTGGCTTGCGCTTCTGCCTCGTTGCGCGCCACGTAAACATTGCCGTCTTCGTCGTACCAGGCGGGAATCTGGTGGCCCCACCAGAGCTGGCGGCTGATACACCAGTCCTGGATGTTGTTCATCCACTGGTTGTAGGTATTGACCCAGTTCTCGGGCACAAACTTCACTTCGCCGCTCTGCACCACGTCGATGGACTTTTGCGCGATGGACTTGCCGGTGGCATCGCCCTTGCCCACGGTGTTCATGGCCATGAACCACTGGTCGGTCAGCATGGGCTCGATCACCTGGCCGGTGCGGGCGCAGCGCGGCACCATCAGCTTGTGCTTCTTCACTTCCACCAGGAAGCCGCCAGCTTCCAGATCGGCCACCACCTTCTTGCGGGCTACAAAGCGGTCCAGGCCCTGGTAGGGCGCGGGGGCGTTGTCGTTGATCTTGGCGTCCAGCGTCAGCACGCAAATCATGGGCAGCTTGTGGCGCTGGCCCACTTGGTAGTCGTTCTGGTCGTGTGCGGGGGTGACCTTCACCACGCCGGTACCAAAGGCCTTGTCCACGTAGTCGTCGGCAATCACCGGGATCTCGCGGTTGCACAGGGGCAGTTTCACCATCTTGCCGATGAGGGCGGCATAGCGCTCGTCTTCGGGGTGCACCATCACGGCCACGTCGCCCAGCATGGTCTCGGGGCGGGTGGTGGCCACGGTGATGTCGCCGCTGCCATCGGCCAGCGGGTAGCGGATGTGCCACAGCGAGCCGTCTTCCTCTTCGCTTTCCACCTCCAGATCACTCACTGCGCTCATGAGGATGGGGTCCCAGTTCACCAGGCGCTTGCCACGGTAGATCAGGCCCTGCTCATAGAGCTGCACAAAGGTTTCTGTCACCGTTTTGGACAGCTTGGGGTCCATGGTGAAGTATTCGCGGCTCCAGTCCACGCTGTCGCCCATGCGGCGCATCTGGCCGGTGATGGTGTTGCCGGATTTTTCTTTCCACTCCCACACCTTGGCGGTGAAGGCCTCGCGGCCCAGGTCGTGGCGGCTGATCTTTTGCTCCTGCAGCTGGCGCTCCACCACGATCTGCGTGGCAATGCCGGCGTGGTCGGTGCCGGGAATCCAGGCGGTGTTGAACCCGGCCATGCGGTGGTAGCGGGTCAGGCTGTCCATGATGGTCTGGTTGAAGGCGTGGCCCATGTGCAGCGTGCCCGTCACATTGGGCGGTGGCAGCTGAATGGCGAAGGCGGGTTCACCGGCCTTGGGCGTCTGGGTGCCGCGGTAGCCTGCGATGCCGTAGCCGCGCTTTTCCCATTCGGGGCCCCAGTGCGCTTCCAGCGCGACGGGCTCGAAGGACTTGGACAGGGACTGCAGGCCGGGTTGTTCGGGGGCGGAGGGCGTGGGGGTAGCTTGGTCAGACATGGGGTTCTCTTGGGAGGACCCGTGATTTTACCGGGCAGGCGCTAAGCTACAGGACCCGCCCAGGAGGACCCATGCCCGACACCCGCCCAAGCCCCGCTTTCCCCGTCGCCGTGCTCGCCACCGAGGTGGCGCCGCGCACCAAGCCGTCCAACTACCCCGAGCCCTTTGCCTCGCGCATGGCCGGGCGCGAGAAGCGCCAGCTGGGTGACCTGTTTGGCTTGAGCAACTTTGGCGTGAACCTGGTGCGGCTGGCACCGCATTCCGTGTCTGCGCTGCGCCATGCGCACACCAAACAGGACGAATTCATCTACGTGTTGCAAGGCCATCCCACTTTGCACACGGACGAGGGATTGACCGCGCTGGCACCCGGCATGTGCGCGGGTTTCAAGGCCGGCACGGGCAACAGCCACTGCCTCAAGAACGAGACCGACGCCGAGGTGCTGTACCTGGAGGTGGGCGACCGCACGCCCGGCGATGAGGGCAGCTACCCCGACGATGACCTCAAGGCCTTGCTGGTGGCGACCGGGCAATGGCGCTTTGTGCGCAAGGACGGCACGCCCTACGTCTGAGGTCTTCCAAACTCGGCACTTGTTTTTCAGGAGTTACAGATGGCCGAGGGATATTGGGTTGGGCGAGTGGAAGTGTTTGATACCGAGGCTTACAAGGTCTATCAGGCGGCGAATGCCACGCCGTTCAAAGAGTTTGGTGGACGCTTTTTGGCCCGAAGAGGGCGCTACGAAAAACCCTGAGGGCGAAGCGCGCTCACGCAATGTGTTGATTGAATTCTCAAGCTACCAAGCCGCACTGGATTGCTGGCATTCTCCGGCGTACCAAGCCGCCATTGCGCGGCGTAAAGACGTTCCAGTGATCGACCTGATCGTGATCGAAGGCTACGACGGCGCTCAGCCGGGTGATTAAGCCTTCGCGCGCATAAAAATTCGTGATTACCGCTGTATCGCCTCGATGCGCAGGATGATGTCCTTTGTACGGCTAAACACATCGTGCGTGCCCCTGCCAAAGAGGTAAGTAGAAAACTCTGATGCAGTACTAAGGTCTTTCGTTGCGCAAGCGATATGGAATTGGTGCAGGGCAACGTAGTAACGAATTAGAGTTGAATTTTCCGGCAGCTCATTCAGGAGGGTCGCTGCGGATTCGTGTGCATTTGGTTCATCGTTGGCAAGACGCGCATAGATGTCCGGACGTTTTACCTTAACGCAGAGCAACCATGCCTCGACAATTTCGTCACGTCGTACACCAGCCATTACCCACCAAGCACACACATGTTTTATTTCTCTTGCGGTAAGTTGTAGGACATCCCCAAAACCAGCGATCAGGTCGGTCACGTCGCGAAACATCAATTGCGCATTAGCGTCCAGTTTTTGAATTTCTGACTCGACTATTCTGCGCAAACCAGCATTTCGTCTGTCTGCGTGATGGTTGGGCAATCGAACGGGATAGTCAACAAAACGGTCTAAATACATTTGACCGTCAGTGTCCTGTCCGTAGAAAGCTTTTACTGCTTGCTGAATCTGAGCTCGGTTCCAAAGCAATACAAAGACGACACCTTGAATTTCAAAGAGGTGTTTGATGCGCTCCAAAAAGCGAATAGCGTATGCAGGTGAACATCGGTCGAGTTCATCCACAAAAACAACAACTTTCCCACCATCTGGAACGGCATCGCTTAATAACTTTTTCAGTTGTTCAATTGTTTGTTTGCGCTCAGTTAGGTCTTGCAGTCGTTTTTTGATGAACGCGTCGCTTGCGTCCTGTGCGGCTCCAATTACGTCATCTACCGCCTCCCCAGTCAGGCCAACCATATTTCCTGCAGCTTTCAACCCGGCCTTGCCGGCTGCAACAAGCAATTTTCCCGCGAGTGGGGCGACGCTATTGACAAACGTATCTCGCTGTTTCGCCGGAACTAGTTCAGAAAATTCAGCAAGTAGCGAAAGCACTGGGTCGTCATGCCAGTCGGCAGAAAATGTATCAATCCAGATCGTCTTGATCTGTGCACTCTCTCCAAGTCCGTCTCGTAGGCGTCGACCAAACCAGGTTTTTCCTGCTCCCCACGCTCCGTCAATTCCGATGACGCCTCCATTAAGGCTCGTAATCAACGTTGACAGGTTATTGCCGAATGCTTCGCGATTTAAGGCATCGCCTTCGTAGGTGTTGGCTGGTGTGGTCATATCCAGGCGTTAATCATTTGGATTCGTGGTCGTCTTAGAAATTAGCAACTTCACGGCGCGGCCAGGTACGTCCCCGACTTGCCACCGTGCTTCTCAAGCAGCTTCACATCGGTCATCACCATGCCCTTGTCCACGGCCTTGCACATGTCGTAGATGGTGAGCAAGGTGATTTGCACGGCGGTGAGCGCTTCCATTTCCACACCGGTGCCACCCGTGGTTTCAGCAATGGCCAGGCATTGCACAGCGGGCAGGGTGGCGGCGGTGGCGGGCACCATCTCAAACTCGATGGCCACGCGCGACAGCATGATGGGATGGCACAGCGGAATCAGGTCGCTGGTGCGCTTGGCGGCCATGATGCCGGCCACGCGCGCCACGCCCAGTACGTCGCCCTTGGCGGCCTGGGCGTTCTGGATCAGGTCCAGTGTGTGCTGCTGCATCTGAATACGCCCGCCCGCCACGGCTTTGCGGGCGGTGAGCGGCTTGTTGCCAATGTTCACCATGTGGGCGTCGCCCTTGGTGTCGAAGTGGGTGAGGGCAGAGGGGTTGGTATCAGTCATGGTCCATCCTGTCGTCAGTTCGTCACTGCACGCGCAGCGTGCCGTCGATATGCGGCTCGCCACTGGGCTGCACTTTCAATACAAAGCGGGTCGCCGCTGGGCCAGACTCCGCGTCCTGCGCAGTATGTAAGGCCACTTTTCCCGGAATCAACAGGGGACGTTTGAAGCGCAGGTCCAGCGCAAGCGGGGCGTCAACGAGCTGGCCTTGTTGCAGCAGCGCCAGGCAGCGTGCTGCGCTGAACATGCCGTGGGCGATGGCGCGCGGGTAGCCGAACAGGCGGGCTGTGAGCGCGCTCACATGGATGGGGTTCCAGTCGCCCGAGGGGCCGGCAAAGCGCCGACCGGCATTGCCGGCCACGGCCCACTGGGCGATGGGCGCGCCCCAGTCGGGCTCGCTGCCATCGGGCGCGGGCTTTTTGCCGCTCTTGCTGCGGGCCAGGGGTGACAGAAACGTGCTGGTCTCGCGCCACGCCACGCTGCCACTGGTGCTTAGCGTGGTGTGGATGGTGAAGGCCTGGCCGCGCTCGGTGGTTTCGATGTTGTCCAGCGTGCAGTGCATGTCCATGGCCGCATCGTTGGGGACAGGGCGCAGGCTCTCGATCTGGTTGCTCCAGTGCACCAGGCCCAGCAGGCGCAGCGGAAAGCGTGCGTGGCTGAGGATGGCCATATGCAGTGGCATGGCCATGGCGTGCAGATAGAGAAGGGGCAGGGTGCCGGTGTCGGGCAGATCGCACACCGCACGGTACTGCGCCAGGCGGGCCGCATCGGCGCCTGCGCCGTGCCAGTGGGCGTCAAAACGGATGGCTTGTTGCTGTGAAGCGACCTGGGTGGGACGGCCGGCAAACAGGCTACGCACCAAAGCCGCACCGTTGCGCGGGGCAGCCTTGTACTGGAGGAAAATGGGAGCGTCGGACATAGTGCGCCATTGTGCATGGCGACCATGTCCGAGTCGCGTCTTACTTCGCGTCGACCAAAGCCTTGATATCGAGCAACGTCAACTCGTTGTCATCCGGCTGGCCCAGGGTGCGGCCGCTGGAGTAGGGGAAGTTGTTGTCGTTCACCACCACGATGTGGGTGGCATCTACCACGGTCAGGCCTTCAGGTCCCAGGTGCGGCAGCACAAAGTTGGCTTCATTGGGGCCGCGCTTGGCTTTGCCGTTGGGGTTGGCGATCTTGGTCAGGTCGATAAAGGCCACTTTTTTCACAAAGCCGTCGGCGTCCAGCTGGGCCAGGTCGATCTTGTAGATACGCTTGAACTTGGCGGGGCGGGTGAAGCAGTCGGTGCGTGGCTCGTCCTTGCAGACGTTGCCCGAGCCTTCAGACGCGTCGTCGCGCTCGATCACCAGGCCGGTGGTCGCGTCCAGCATCTGGAAGTCGGCAGCCACATTGCCAGCCTCTTCAAAGGCGTATTTCCACTGGCGGGTGCCGTAGGTGCGCGTGGCCACGTCCAGTTCCAGAATGCGCGTGAAGGGTTTGCCATTGCGCATGTCCTGGGCTTTGGCGGCGGCATCCCACAGCGGCCACTCGAACATGGGGTACACGGTCTTGCCGTCGATGGACTTGGCCATGGGCTCGAAGCCACCGCTGCGGCGCACCTCGAAGCCGGCGTCGCCGGGGTAGTTGGGCAGGCGGCCGTTCAGGTAGTGGTCGGGGCCGCGGTAGGCCTTGCCGTCGACCACGGTTTCCACCACGCCCAGCACCTTGCCTTGGTGGTTCACGCGCAGCACATAGGGGCCGAACTCGTCGCCAATCCACCACTCTTTGCCCACGATCTGGATGGACTCGGGGTCGAAGTCGATACCCGTCAAAAAGCGCTCGGCCGTGGCTTCGTTCTGGATGGCAAACGGCACCTTGCGGTCGGGATCGTGCAGGAACGTGGTTTTCTGACGCGTTACCTTGCCGCTGGCCCAATCGGCCTTCACGTGGTGCACCATGAGCAGCGCGTCCTGCGAGTTGATCTTGCTGCCAAAACCGTTGTCGGTGAGGGCCAGAAACTCGCCCTTGCCCAAGGACACGATGCCCGAGAAGCCTTGGACTGCCTGGCCTTTGATCGGCAAGCTACCGCCGGATTTGCGCGGGTATTTGGGGTCGCCCACAAAGCTGATGCCCTCGATGCTGTGCAGCACTTCGGTGCGCTGGCGGTTGGCCGCGGCAAATTTGCCAGCGGTTTCAAAAAACTTGCCGGCCGACTTGGGCGCGGCCACGGTGCTGTTGGCGGGCAGGGCGGCGTGGCCGGCCAGCACGGCAGTGACCTCGGTTTGGGCGGATGCAGCGGTAGCACCCAGGGCCAGGGCAGCGGCAAAAGCCACGTGGGTCAGAGAAAAAATACGCATGGTGAAAACGATTCCCGGTGGTGATGAACAAGGGTCGAAGCCTAGGCGGTGAATATGAAAAAACCGTGACGCCCGCTGCCTATGCCTTTCACGCTAAACTGCCTCGCACTCTCTCTGGCGCCGCCTGTCTGCCCTGCCCACACCACCATGTTGTTTCTGCTTTCCCCCGCCAAATCCCTGGACTACGACACCCCGCTCAATGGCCAGCCGCACACCGCGCCGCTGTTCGTCAAACAGTCCAAAGCGTTGATTGGCCTGCTGCGCGAATACTCGCCGCAACACATTGCCACGCTCATGGACTTGAGCGACAAACTTGCCTCGCTCAACGTGGCCCGCTACGCCGCCTGGTCGTCCCGCGCCACAGAGAAGAATGCACGCCAGGCCGCGCTGGCCTTTGACGGCGATGTGTACGACGGCCTGCAGGCCAAAACCCTGGGCGCGGACGATTTGACCTGGGCGCAAGACCACCTGTGCATCTTGAGCGGCCTGTACGGCGTGCTGCGCCCGCTGGACCTGATGCAACCCTACCGACTGGAAATGGGCACCGCGCTCAAGGGCCCGCATGGCAGCAACCTTTACCACTTCTGGGGCAGCCAGATTGCCGACTACCTCAACACCCGCCTGCGCCAGGACGCCTCGCCCGTGGTCATCAACCTGGCGTCCAACGAATACTTCAAGGCGGTGGACCGCAAGGCCCTCAAAGGCCGGGTGGTGGAGTGCGTGTTCCAGGAGTACAAGGACGGCCAGTACAAGGTCATCAGCTTCTTTGCCAAAAAGGCGCGCGGCTTGATGGCGCGCTACGCCATCGAACACCGCCTGATGACGCCCGAACAGCTCCAGGCCTTTGATGTGGACGGCTATGCGTTTGCGGCGGCCGAATCGACGCCCGAACGCCTGATTTTTAGAAGAAAACAGGCTTAAGCCCCCGTATTAATTGCGCGAATAGCTATGAAAATAAGAGCAAATGGAATCGATATCGAGGTGGAAGACAGCGCCCAGACGGACGCTTCTTTTGCCAGAAAGCCTGCGGTGCTGCTGATCATGGGCCTGGGCATGCAGCTGATTGCCTGGCCGGTAGAGATGGTGGAGGCCCTGGAGGCGGCGGGCTACCGCGTGGTGCGCTTTGACAACCGCGACGTGGGGCTCTCCAGCCACTTCGATGCTTTGGGAAAACCCAATCTGCTGTGGGCCAGCCTCAAGTACAAGCTGGGCCTGGTGCCTGCCGCGCCTTACACCCTGAGCGACATGGCGGCCGATGCCATTGGCGTGCTGGACGCGCTGAAGATCGACAAGGCCCATGTGGTGGGCGTGAGCATGGGCGGCATGATTGCGCAGCGTGTGGCGCTGGCGGCTCCCAAACGCACCCTGAGCCTGACCAGCATCATGAGCACCAGCGGTGCGCGGGGCCTGCCGCAGGCGGCGCCCGAGGTGGTGCGCGCCCTGATCAGCCGCCCGGCGGGGCGCGGTACCGATGCTGTGGTGGCGCATTCGGTGCGCTTGTTCCAGACCATTGGCAGCCCCGGCTACCCCACACCCGAAGCCGAGCTGCGCGCGCAGGTGCGCGCCAGTGTGTTGCGCGCCTTCCACCCGGTGGGCACGGCGCGGCAGATGCTGGCCGTGGTGGCCGACATCACGCGCGCCGCACTGCTGCGGCGCATCACCGCGCCCACGCTGGTGGTGCACGGCAAGGAGGACCCGCTGGTGCCGCTGGCCTGCGGTGAAGACACCGCGCGCCGCATCCCCGGTGCCACCTTGCTCACCATTGACGGCATGGGCCACGACCTGCCGCCCGAACCCGTGCGCCAGATATTGGCCGCATTGATCCTCCATTTGAAAGCAAGCGCATGAACACCCCCGAACAATCGCAACTCGGCAAGGCCTCCGCCTATGTGGACCAGTACGATGCCAGCCTGCTGTTTCCCATCCCGCGCGCGGGCAAGCGTGCCGAGATCGGCATCACCGGCGCCGCGCCCTTTCTGGGCGCCGACCTGTGGACGGCGTTTGAGCTGAGCTGGCTCAACCTGCGCGGCAAGCCGCAGGTGGCGCTGGTGCACTTCACCATTCCCTGCGAGTCTCCCAACATCGTAGAGAGCAAGTCCTTCAAGCTCTACCTCAACAGCTTCAACAACACCCGCTTTGCCGATGCCAGTGAGGTGCTGGCGCGGCTGCGTGCCGATGTTTCGGAGGCCGCATGGCGCGGTGCCCCAACGCCCGGCACGGTGGGCGTGAAGCTGATTGATGCCGCGCTGTTTGACCGCGAACCCGTGCATGAACTCGATGGCCTGAACCTGGACCGTCTGGACGTGGAGTGCACCCGCTACCAGCCCGCGCCCGAACTGCTGACCACGCTGCCTGATGAAGGCATGGTGGACGAGGTGCTGGTGAGCAACTTGCTCAAGAGCAACTGCCTGGTGACCGGCCAACCCGACTGGGGCAGCGTGCAGATCAGCTACTCCGGTCTGCCCATTCAGCAAGAAGGCCTGCTGCAGTACCTGGTGAGCTTTCGCAACCACAACGAGTTCCACGAGCAGTGTGTGGAGCGCATCTTCATGGACATCTGGACGCGCTGCAAACCCACCAAGCTGACCGTGTATGCGCGCTACACGCGCCGCGGCGGGTTGGACATCAACCCCTTGCGCACCAGCCATCCGCGGGCGTTGCCGGGCAATGTACGCACCGCACGCCAGTAATTATTGCTATAAATTTAGGAGCTGCTTGCGCATATTCCACAAGGGCTAGGCCGAAATTTTCTTGCGATTTCACTACTGTCCGGTAAATTTCCCTGAAGTATCAGAACAGCTCCGCCTGACGCTGCACCTGTTCAATCTCATCTGCGTCGAGTGCGTTGCTCACCAACCGTGACAGAGATATCTTCTCGAACATATTGACCTCCACCAAGTGCAAGAAGTTGCGCAGCGATATTTGGGATTGAAACGGCTTGTGGGCGATCAAAGCCATGAGATACGTACACACCGCAATCCAGATTTGTGACTTCACAGCGTTCAGGGAATTGCCAAAGAAGTGCTTGACGCTCAAGTTCTGCTTGAGCCACTTGAAGAACAACTCTACCTGCCAGCGCTGCTTATAGATCGCGGCAATAGTCAGGGCAGGTAAGTCCAAGCGATTGGTCAGAAAGACCAGCTCTAGGCAACTCACCGCGTCATAGAAGCGTACCCGGCGCAACGGTTCGGGATAGCCCTTCTTGGAGCGCTCCCCAGTCAACGTAATCGTCTGATCTGAGTACACGCCGACCTTGGTATCAGGGGGATTGGCGTGGACGCAATTGAAGCTCAAATTGTCTTTGGCACGAACCACGAAACTGCATTCGCGCTGCACCAGCATGTACAACCGGGCAAAGTCCACATAGCCCCGGTCCAACACCACGATGGAGCCCTTGGGCAGAGTCAAACTGTCCAGTAAACCCACATCGCTGACCTTGCCCGTGGTGATGGTGAGCATGACTGGAATGGAGCCGCGCAGGTCAATCACCGTATGGGCCTTGATCCCCGCTTTGGTAGACCTGAAGTCAGCCCAGGGAAACAAGCTTAGGCACAAATCGATGGTGGTGGAGTCCATGGCGTACAGGGGCTCCTTCAGCCCCAGGCCGATGTCGTGATCTTGGTACAAAGCCAGTGCCATCTCGGTCAAACGCTGGCCCAGGGCTTCGAACAATGCTGAGTCACGCCGTTCGTTGACATCGGCCAGGGTGGAGCGTGACACCCGCTGGCGCAAGCCCACGTGGTAGAGCTTGGTGCTTTGCGAGTTCAGGCATGCGATCAGGTCCCGCAAGCCTTCTCTGCGGGTGAGCTGTGCGTAGGCCATGCAGATGAAGTGACTCCATGCAGTGAACTCCCGTGTCCAGCGGTTGGACTGGTACTTGTCTACGAGATGCTCGAAGTGGCTAAACGGCACGACTCCCAGCAGTTGTGCGAAAACTGTGCGTCCAGTGTTCATGGCGTAGACTTCGGGAAATGAGGTCACGGTACGCCAACGGGCGTGGAGCGTGTTTCAAATCGCCGGAATCGCAAATCCTCTGGGAACCTGCGCCCAGTCTAGGTTTTGACTACTTTGATGGAGAATTTACCGGACAGTAGTGTTGCGATTTAGCAAAATTTCCAGCTCCCCCACGGGCAGCGGTGTCGCAAACAGGTAGCCCTGGAACAGGTGGCAGCCGTGGGCCATCAAGAATTCGTACTGCTCCTCGGTCTCCACGCCCTCGGCAATCACCTCCAGGTCCAGGGTCTCGGCCATGCCCAGGATGGTTTGCACCATGACGGCGTCGGCCGCTTGCTCGCCCAGGTTGCGGATGAAGGACTGGTCGATCTTGAGCTGGTCCAGCGGCAGCTTGGTCAGGTAGGTCAGCGAGGACTGGCCGGTGCCAAAGTCGTCCATCGAGAAGCGCAGGCCCAGCGTCTTGAGCTCCCGCATCTTGGCAATGGTGCCTTGCACGTCTTCCAGCACCAAGCTCTCCGTCAGTTCCAGTTTGAGTAGCTCGGGGTTGGCACCGGTGTCTTGCAGGATGGTGCGCACCAGGTCCACAAAACTGTCTTGTCGGAACTGCAACGCACTCACATTCACTGCCATTTGCAACTCGGCGCGGCCCGGCTCCTGCGCCCACCGGGCCAATTGGTTGCACGCGGTGCGCAGCACCCATTCGCCCAACGGCACGATGAGTCCCGTCTCTTCGGCCAGGCCAATGAAGACCATCGGGGACACAATGCCGCGGCTGGGGTGGCACCATCGCACCAGGGCCTCCACGCCCATGGGTTGGTTCTCATCCCACACTTGCAACTGGTAGTACAGCGCAAACTCGCCCTGTGCCAGGGACTCGCGCAGGTCGCGCTCCAGCTCCGCCCGTGTCTCGATGGCAGCCAGCATCTGCGGGTCGAAAAAGCACAGTGCGTTGCGCCCCGTGCTCTTGACTTGGTACATCGCAATGTCGGCCTGCTTGAGAAGCTCGGAGCTGGATTGCAGTGATTCCCCAAACAGCGTGGCGCCCACGCTGCTGGTGCTGCGGTAGACCACCCCTTTCAATGAAAACGGTTCGTTCAGCGCGGCCAGTATGCTGTCGCCTACGATCTTGGTTTGCGTTGCTGCCTCCATGGCGTGGGGGCTCAGGTCCTGCAGCATCACCACAAACTCGTCGCCACCCAGGCGGGCCACTGTGTCGGCCTCCCGCACGCAGGCGCTCACGCGCTCGGCGACCTGCTGCAGCAGCAGGTCGCCCAAGTCGTGACCCAGGGTGTCGTTTAGGGTTTTGAAATGGTCCAGGTCCATGAACAGCAGGGCCCCCTTGCGGCCGCTGCGCACGCTGGTCACCACAGCCTGTTGCAGCCGGTCGCTCAACAGGCGGCGGTTGGGTAGGCCCGTCAAAGGATCGAAAAATGCGAGTTGTTCGATCTCTGCGCTGGCACGGCGGATGTGGGTCACATCCTGGTAAACAATAACCACGCCACCGTCTGCCGTGGACCGCTCTGTGATTTCAATCACATGGCCATTGGGCAGGTGGCGCTCGTGGCTGTGCACACGCTTGTGCAGCAGTGCCATGCGGTCCAGTACCCACTGGCGCTGCCCTTGTGCATCGGCCTGGGGCAGCGTGATACGGGCGGTGGCAGCCAGCAGGGTCTCAAACGGAAGGCCCACGGCAATGGTGTCCCGCTGCCAGGGGTAGAGTTCCAGATAGCGTCGATTCCAGCTCAGCACGCGGTGCTGGGCATCCAACAGCAGGAAACCGCTCTCCATCGATTCCAGCGCCTGCTCCATGGTGGACTTGGCTTCCGAGATGGAGCGCTGCGCCTGGGCCATTTGCTCCAGGTAGCGCAGCGCCACCGCACCAGCGCCCAGCAACATCACGACAAATAGGCCAGTCACACCGACGACCAGCCAGCTCTCGCGCCGCCATTCTCCCAGTACCGTGTCCATGGGGATGCTCGCAGTAATGAGGATGTCGTGGTACAGCATATTGCGCTGCACTACCAATGCAGAGACTCCGCTCAGGCGCGAGGGCATTTGGGTTGCGCCGTCCAAGGGGGTGCGCCCACCCATGGCAGGTTGGAGCAAGGTGCCTGACAACGAATCCATCGCCGGTGCACTCGCCAGCAACTGCCCATTGCTGCGCTCCAGCGTGGCTTCCAGCCGATCGATGTCTACGCCCTGCACCAGGATGGTGGACAACAGAGACACCTGAACCTCTGCGATAGCCAACACCTTGGAGCCGTCAGCCAGGCGAATATGGCGTGCAAAGTACAGTACCTGCTCCGAGCTGCTGAAGTTCACCACTGGCGCACTGATGGCCAGACCGGAAACCGGCTGGTCCAATGCCTGCGCCACAAAACCCTCCGGGGTGGCCAGCACCAGTTCGGCGCCACGTGGGTCGGAGGAGGCGAGCATCTGTCCTTGGTCGTCCAGCAGGGCCACATGGCGCACAAGCAGGTTTTGCCGCAGCGCGCCCTGTATCAAGCGGCTGGCCAGCGGGCCATCAATCCAGTCGCGCTGCAAGTTCGCCAGGCCCAGCAGGTTGTCTAGGCATGCCAGCAAAACGTCCACGCCCAGCAGGTTGCGGTTGACAGCTGCCTCGGCGCCTGCCACGAAGCGCAAGGCTTGACCTTCGCTGCTGGCCATCGCGGTGCGGTAGCGGTCGCGCACGACCAAGGCGGCCACCACCATTACAGCGACCACAAAGAACATCACCGAGCCAATGACGGCGCGGGTGGCACGTGAGGAAATCAGCCGCGTCACTTGGGCAGTGGGGCCACGATGCCGTAGGCCTGTCCGATGGTTTGGTCCCAGAGCTCTTTGCAACGCTGGTTACAGCGTTGCAGCCAGCGTGGCAGCACAGTGCCCACAAAAATCTCCTTGCGTCGTCGTTCATCGTCGGCGCTTCGCGCCACTTCGGTCATATTGCCCTTGCGGGCTGCAGTGCAGCTGGGCAAGCCCCGGTTGCAGGCCAAGCCCTCGGCAGTTTCTCGTTCACTCTCTGCCCAAATTGCCATTTCCAGCTTGGGCATTTCGTGGGAGAGCAACGCACGCAAATCGCCCGGCAAGGCCTGCCATGCCGACTGATTGGCACCAAAAATCGCGAGGCCCCAGGTGACTGGCAGGGTGTGCACATGGGTGGTTACCTCGTGCAAACCCATCAGATTGCCCGACATGGTGCCAGTAATGGCGCACTCGGTATTGCCCGAGGCCATATTGGGCAGCAGTTGTGCGAACCCCGCCAGCACCGGGATCGCGCCCAATGCACCCATGAAGTCTGCTTGGGTGGCAGACGATACGCGCGCCCTTCGGCCTTGCAGGTCAGCCAGCGATGCCAGCGGACGTTTGCAAAAAAGCACTTGCGCCGGGTACACATACACCGCCAACACTTCCACACCATGCCGTTCGCGCAGCGATTTTTCAAGGTAGGGGCGAAACGCTGCCAGGGTTTTCTTCAGGGTGGCCATGTCGGGGTTCAGGCCAGCCAGGTCGGGGGCGGCGTATTCAGGGTACTGTGCTGATACATTGCTCAGCAAGGCCGTACCAAAGGGCACCACACCGAGCTGGATCAGTCGCAGCATTTCGGTGCCCGGTACACCGGCGCGGTCAAACGGTGCGATCTCGGCGGTGTAGCGGCCTTGGGTCAGGCGTGGAAGTTCCTTGGTCCAAAATGGCTCTTCGTTGCGGGTGTACTGGTTCAAGCCGGCCAGACCACCCACGATGCGTAGTTTTTGCGTGGATGCTGGTGCATTTGCTGTTTGCGCGCACGCCGCGAAAGTGCTGCCCAGGGCCACCCAAAGTGCCAGGGCGCGCAAGCCTGCTGCCGTGTATGTGTTCATGTTGACCTTTCGCGCCTGGCTCAGGTGCTGGTCTGCCTGCGCTTCTGTGGCGTGGGTGCAGTCCGCTTATCTTCCTTGCGCCAAGTCTAGCGGGTCTGCAAAGCCCTAAGCGACTGCTTCTTGTGCAGGAGCCGGACGGCCGAATAAGTAACCCTGAAAGGCGTCACACCCCATCTCTGCCAGTACATCACGCTGCGCTTCCGATTCCACACCTTCGGCAATGACATGCAAGCCAAGACTGTGGCCCAGCGCCACTACCGTTCGGGCGATCACTGCGTCGCTGGGGTCGGTCAGCACGTCGCGTACAAAAGACTGGTCGATTTTGAGCTGCGACAGCGGCAGACGTTTGAGGTATGACAGCGAGGAGTAGCCAGTCCCGAAGTCGTCCAGCGAAAAGCTCACACCCAAGGCCTTGATGGCCCCCATCTTGTCAATGATGTCTTCCATGTCATTGGCCAGCATGCTCTCGGTGATTTCGAGCTTGAGTCGCTGTGCCGGAGCACCTGACTGGCGCAAGGCTTGCGCCACATGCTGGACAAACTCCGCTTGCGCCAGCTGCGAGGCACTGACGTTCACCGCCACGGTCCAGTCGGCGGTAGCAGGGTGTTGGCCCCAAACCACCAGTTGGGCGCAGGCGGTTTCCAGTACCCACTGGCCCAGCGCCAAAATCATGCCGGTCTCCTCAGCCAGAGGGATGAAATGCCCTGGCGCCACCAGGCCCCGGGCGGGGTGGTTCCATCGCACCAGTGCCTCGGCTCCCAAGCCACGGCCCTGCCGGTCGACCTGCAATTGGTAGTAAAGAACAAACTCTTGGCGCTGCAGACCCAGGCGAATTTCCTTGGCCAGTTTGGCATGGGTGGCCACGGCTGCCTGCATCACCGGGTCGAAAAAACGCGCAGTGTTGCGTCCCGCGGCCTTGGCTTGGTACATGGCTACGTCGGCCTTTTTGAGCAGGTCATCCATGCTTTCGTGGTCTTGCATGAACACCACAATACCGATGCTTGGGGTGCTGTTGTATTGGTGCTGGCGCAGGCTGTAGGGATGTGCCAAGGTGTCCAATATCTTGTGTGCTACCAGTTCGGCCTGCGCGGCGGCCTCGCCGGCCTGCGGGCTCAGTCCTTCAAGCAGCACCACAAACTCGTCTCCGCCCAGACGCGCCACGCTGTCACCTTCGCGTACACAGTTGCGCAGGCGCGTGGCGACTTGTTGGAGCAACTCATCACCTATATCGTGGCCCAAGGTGTCATTCAAGAGCTTGAAGTGGTCAAGATCCAGGAACATCAAAGAGCCATGTTGATGCAGCCTTGCCGCATTGGCCATGGCATGGCGCACGCGGTCCATCAAAAGGCGGCGGTTGGGCAAGCCGGTCAAGGGATCGTAAAACGCCAGGCGGCGGATTTCTTCTTCGTCTTGGCGCTGTTGTGTGATGTCGCGCAACAGCACCACGTAACTCTGAGGTGCAACGTCCGGAATCCGTGAGAACGAGAGGTTCACCGGGAAGCTGCCGCCGCTATGGCGCCTTGCACGGGCTTCCACGGTTTTTCCGCTGCCGCCCAAAGTGTCTACTTCTCGCAGCAGCGCCGGTATATCGGCCTGTGTAGCCAGCCAATCTGAAAGAGCGCCGCACTGCGCCGGATCGGTGGGTAGCCCCAGCATGTGGCCGGTGGCGTTGTTGTAGCCCAGAATGTTGCCCTGCGGGTCCAGGGTCAGCAGGCCGTCCACCATGCTGTCGAGGATGGCCTGGCGGTAGCGTCCCGCGTCCTCCAGTGCGCGCCGGTTGGTTTCCAGCTTGTGCGCATGCCTGTCGCGCTCAATGGCCAAGCCCAAAAGGTAGGCGCTGCGCTGGATGGCCTGCAATTCGGCCTCGGAAGGCGCCCGTACATGCTGGTAGTAGTTGCCAAAGGTACCCAAGGTACGGCCCTGCGATGAACGGATGGGAATTGACCAGCAGGCCTTGAGACCATAGCCCAGTGCGAGTTCACGGTAGTCCTTCCAGAGAATGTCATTGGCTATGTCCGCTACCAATACGTCTCTCCCCGTAAAGGCGGCGGTACCACAGGAGCCCACACCCTGACCGATGGTCACACCGTCCAACGCGGCGCAGTAGGCCGGCGGCAGGCTGGGCGCAGCGCCGTGGCGCAGGTGGACGCCGTCGTCGTCCAGCAGCAGCACGGAGCACTGCACATCAGGAAAAGTGGCCTCAAAGTCGCCAATGTAGCTGTGCATGATGTCGCTGATCGACGCTTGGCTGACCAGCATTTCCAGCAGCTTTCGCTCAGACCGGGCTTGCTGCTCCAGGTGCCTTTGCTCCGTAATGTCTTGTGTTGTGCCCACCAAAAATTGCGGTGCACCGGTTGCATCAAATACCGGGGCCAGCGTGGTGTGCATGAGGCGGCGGTGTACCGGGTCCGAATGCCACACCAAGTCTTCGTTACTAACGGCGTGTCCTCGGGCAAACACTTCCATGTCCTGCGCTGCAAATTGCGCCATTTGCTCCGGTGTGAACAAAGCGTCGACCGCGCCCGGTGTCAAATGGCCTTCGCCTAGCGCAAGAGTGTTGCGCCACGCTTGGTTCAAAAACAGCACGTGCCCCCGTGTGTTCTTGACGAAGAGGGGAATCGGCGCAGCGTCCAGCAGACGCTGCAGATCGGTTGATGGCAGCTCGTTGAGCTGCTGGGCGGACATGGTCAACGCTGTAGCCGTGTTGGCCCCAGATCAGGGAAGGTTGAACACCTGGACTGAGCGCGCCAGAGTGGCAGCACTGGAGTTGAGCCCGGCCGCCGATGCCGCAGACTCTTCCACCAGTGCGGCGTTTTGCTGCGTGACGGTATCCAGCTGGGTAACAGCTTCGTTGACCTGGGCAATGCCAATGGCCTGTTCCTTGGTGGCGCTGCCAATGAGTTGAATCAGGTCGCCGACTTCGCGTACTGATTTCACCACTTCGTCGATGGTGCGCCCCGCTCCGGTCATTTGGTGGTAACCCGACGATATCTGCTCCGAGGACTGGGCGATCAGTTCGCGAATCTCTTTCGCCGCCACGGCACTGCGTTGTGCCAGGGCACGTACTTCGGTAGCCACAACGGCAAACCCGCGGCCCTGTTCCCCGGCACGCGCGGCTTCCACTGCAGCGTTCAGGGCCAGAATATTGGTCTGGAAGGCAATGCCTTCGATGACACCAATGATGTCTCGCATTTTGCCGGAGGAGGCATCAATGGCCTGCATGGCTTCGCTCACTTGGTGCACGGCATTGCCCCCCTGCGTGGCAACTTCGGTACTCTTGGCACTCTGGCTCGATACACGGGCGGCCGTGTCGGCGGTTTGTTTGACGGTGCTGGACAACTCCTCCATCGATGCGGCCGTCTCTTCCAAGCTGCTGGCCTGGGACTCTGTGCGCGCCGATAAGTCCATGCCTCCCTCGGCAATTTCAGCCGCAGAGCGCGTGAAAATTTCAATCTCTCCGCGCACATCACCCACCACGGCGCGTAAGTTGATTTGGATTTGCCGCAGGGCGCGGATCATCGTACCCAGCGGCGGTGGGAATTGGCCCTCTACCGTAGTGGTGAGGTTGCAGCCCGCCAAGTCGCCAGCAAAACTCTCTGCTGCGCCCATAGCGGCTGCAAATCGCAGCTGGAACCATGCCAGCACACAGCCTCCCCCAATCAACAGGGACACCAGTTGTGCAGCGACTGCCTCCCAGCCCTGCAAACCAAAGAACTGCGGCAACATGCCCACCAGTGCCATGCCTAGCAGGGCCAGTCCCAGACGTGTGGTGAGGGTTATGCGGGTGAGGGCACCGATCCAGCCACGCGGGCCGCGGTGGCGCACTTCGCCGCCGCGCAGGTAGATGGAACTTTTACCGGTCTGGCTGTCAGCGCGCATTTGTGCATACAGCGCCTCTGCCGCCTGCGCGTCCTGGCGGCTGGGCTTGATACGCACCGACATATAACCTTTGGGCTTGCCATTTTCCAAGATGGGGGTGACATTGGCCTGTACCCAGTAGTGGTCGCCGTTCTTGCGACGATTTTTGACGAGTGCTGTCCAAGGTTGACCGCGGCCAATGGTCTGCCACATGTCTTTGTAGGCTTCGGGTGGCATGTCCGGGTGCCGAACCAAATTGTGAGGCTGACCGATGAGCTCCTCATAGGTATATCCGCTGGTTTCCACGAAGGCATGGTTGCAGTGGGTGATGATGCCCGTGGTGTCTGTCATGGACACCAGCATTCGGCCCGCTGGATACTCGTATTCCCGCTGAGTCACCGGCAGATTTGTGCGCATAGGCCCGCTCCCGTAGAGGTATGTTTCAAATTGCTATGGATCAATTGCAAGAACATTTAGCAACAATCCCGGCTGACAAGTCAACAAGGGCAAATGCCCTACATGAGGCCTAATTGATTTGAGTCATGTTTTCGCTCGAATGTCGGGTTGTGACTTTTGCGACTCTGGACAGAGTTAGTTAGTCTTTTCGCAATGGCGGTATGATTTTTCCATGTACCGCCGCCACTTTCTTCTCACCCCCCTTGCTCTTACTACAGGAGCCGCCATGGCCGATACCCCGAAAGTTCAGTCGCTGGACGATGTCATGCGTTGGCTGGACCGCTTGGAGCGGGCTGCCCAGGTGCAAAGCACTACCGCATGGAAGATGTCAGCGGTTTTAGAGCACATGGCGCAGAGTGTGGACATGAGCATGGACGGTTTTCCGGAGCCCAAAAGTGCCTTGTTTCAGTCTACGTTGGGGACGGCGGCGTTTGCCGTATTCCGGCTGCGCGGCAAGATGTCGCACGGGTTGACGGAGCCAATTCCCGGTGCCCCTGCTTTGCCGCAGAGCGATGACTTCAAACCCGGCATTGTGCGTTTGCGTAGCGCTGTACAACGTTTCCAGGCCTACGTCGGGCCGCTTAAACCGCACTTTGCCTACGGTGTTTTAAGCCGGTCCGACTTTGCTTTGGCGCACACACTCCACATTGCCAACCACCAGGATGAAATTACCGTAGCCTAAGGGTTTAGGGCTTGCCGATCGCCAGCAAGGCAGCACGCAAAACCTGCCATCCTTCTAGCGCTTCTGTAGCCCGCCCTGCAGTGCAATCCTCTTCCACGCCATGGGCTTGGGTGCTCTGCAACGGATAACCCAGCATACGCAATACGGATTTGGCGTTATGGGCCAAGTGGCGCAGAGAGATCAGATCTTGGGCAGCCGCTGCGGTATCGCCGTTGTTTAGATCGTGCGAAAACTGGGCCAAACATGTGCTCCGGTAGGCCCTGTAGAGGTCTCCATTGCCAGCGAAAAATTCATCAATCGCCGCTTGCGCATGCGCACGCGCAGCACTCGCAGGCAAGGTGGCTGGTGTTGCGGGTGCCGCTGCTTTTGCGGGGTAGGGCGATAGCCCTTCTTGGATGCAATCCACCAATTGCATGACGGACACCGGCTTGTCCAGCAGGCACCAGACGTCCATATGTACCAGCTCTTCCCGTCTGGCGGGGGTCAAGCCTGCACTGAGCACCACCACGCGTGCCGGGCCGCGCAAAGCGGGTTGTTCTTTCAGGCGTTGCAGCAATCCCAGCCCCGATTCCCCCGGCATCATGAGATCGGTCACGATGATCTGAACGGGGTCTTCTTCCAATGCTTGCACTGCAGCGCTTACCCGGTCACATGTGATGAGCTGCAGTGGCATGTCCTCCAATGCCATCTGCACAAAACGTCGCAAAGCCGGGTCGTCGTCGACCAAGAGGATGCGGGCTTGTGTGGGGGCCACTTTATTGCACCGCAAGTTTGTTCAGGCACGCATGGAGCAATCCGGGGAGCGCTACGACCAACTGCGGCTTGTGCACCACCGCAATGTCGTGCAGGGCGAAGGCATACGGAGCGAGTTGTTGGGTGTCCAGTGATGTCACCACGATGATTTGCATGGCCTGGAACTGGGGCATGGCGCGCAGGCTGGTAATCAATGCTGCGCCGTCTATGCCGGGCAGCAGGATGTCCACCATCAGCACATCAGGTTGGTATTGCCCCACCATGGCCAGGCCGGATATGCCGTCGCTGGCCGTCAAGAGTTCCACCTCTGGGAACTGCTGACCTAGCAGCAGTTTGATCAGGTTCTGGAAATGGGCTGAATCCTCGATCAGTAACACCCGGGGGCCGTTGCGTGACGGCACTTGGGATACGCCAGCCCCCTGGCTTGGTGCGCGTGCCACCAGCCCCGAGGGGACAGTATTGGTTCGTTCGCCAAGGCGCCAGCGTTCTACCGATGCGCGGGAAATGCGCCTGTGGCCACCCGGAGTTTTCCAAGCTTCGAGTTGGCCCCGGTCCACCATCAACTGGACGGAACGTACGGCCAGTCCCAGCAGGCGTGCTGCCTCCAGCGTGGTGACATGGTCATTTGCGATGACCGTGGACGGAGAGGGATCGTTTGATTGCATCAAATAAGTCTAACAAAAACATCAACTTTTTTTAAAAAAGGTTGCAAATGATATAAATGATACATATGATTTGCGTATTGATACCTACCAACGGTGCCGCTGCGCGCGGCGATGGCCTATGAAAAAGATTTTGATTGTGGAAGACCATGCCGACATTCGGCGCCTGATCCGCATGACGCTGGAGTTTGACAATTACGAGATCCGCGAGGCCGTGGACGGAGACTCTGCGCTAGCCATGGCCCAGGAGTTTGAGCCCGATTTGTTGCTGCTTGACGTGATGATGCCCGGCGGGCTCAATGGCCTGGACGTGTGTTCCATGGTCAAGATCCAATACAAATCGCCTCGCGTCGTGTTGCTGTCGGCGCGGGGCCGCAGCGAAGATTTGGAGGCTGGAATGCAGGCCGGAGCCGACGCGTATCTGGTTAAACCGTTCAGTCCGCTGGAGCTGATTGAGACCATTAACGCCCAGTGGGAGGCTGCATGACAGCAAAACCCTCAGCCAACCTGCCGGAAGCTTCTTGCGGAAGCAACAGCTTCTCTCTGGAGGCGTCGATGCAGATGGAGCGTCTGGTGGGCGACTTTGGGCGCATGTACCGCGAACGCAACGATGCGCTCAACGAGGTAGCGAACGCACACCACGAGGCCCTTTTTCGTCTTTCATTGGCGGCAGACCTGAAAGACGACGACACCGGTGTCCACATCATTCGTATTGGTTTTTTGTCGGAAGCCTTGGCGTTGCTGCTGGGAGAGTCGCCTGCCAAGGCCGCCATGCTCCGCAAAGCGTCGCCCATGCACGACATCGGCAAGATCGGAATCCCTGACCGTGTACTCAAGAAGCCGGGTGCGTTTGATCCGGAGGAGCGCGCTGTCATGAACGAACATTCCCGCATGGGCGCAGAAATACTGGGTCGTTCACGCATTCCACTGTTTCAGCTGGCGGCGGAGCTGGCCTTGTCGCACCATGAGCGCTGGGATGGAAACGGGTACCCGTCCCGCTTGGCCGGGCAGGCTATTCCATTGTCCGGCCGCATCGTGGCGGTCGTAGACTTTTTTGACGCCCTGACCATGGACCGGGTGTACCGCAAGGCCATGTCTGTGGAGGTGGCTTTGGAGATGCTGCTGGAACAGCGGGGGAAGGCATTTGACCCGGAGATTGTGGATACATTCTTGGCTAACGCCGCTGAACTCAATGCCCTGCGGGAGCGCATCAACGCCAGTCACCTGAGTTATTCGGATCTGGTCAACGGAGGAGTTTAGGATGACTAAGAAAAAAGAAACCCAAGGCCGAGTCGGTCCTATTCAAGCGCGCAAGTCAAACCGACTGCTGTGGGCGTTGTCCCTGCTTGTGGGGTTGGCTGCGGCCTCTCCGACCATGGCAGCCGGTGCGCTTGACCGCGTCAAGGCGACCGACACCGTGCGGGTGTGTATCTGGCCTGATTACTTTGGCGTGAGCCACCGCAACCCCAACACCCAACAGCTGGAGGGCGTGGACATCGATCTGTCCGCAGAGCTTGGCAAAGACCTCAAGGCCAAGGTGCACTACGTGGATTCATCGTTTACCACTTTGGTGGACGATGTGATCGCTGACCGATGCGATGTCGCCATGTTCGCGGTGGGCATGCTGGCACAGCGCATGCAACATCTCAAGTTCTCGCGGCCCTACATGCAAAGCGACATTTACGCCATTAGTACCAAAAGCAACCGTACTGTGCGCCAATGGTCTGACATCGACCAGCCGGGAGTCCTGGTGGGCGTGCAGGGTGGGACTTTCATGGAGCCGGTCATGAAAGCCAAACTCACGCGGGCCGAGATGGTAGTGATCAAGCCACCCCTGACGCGTGAGCGTGAACTGGAGGCGGGGCGCATCGATGTTTTCATGACCGACTTTCCCTACAGCCGCCGATTGCTCAGCAATGCGGACTGGGCCAAGCTCATAGCGCCCCCCACGCCCTTTTCGGTGTTGCCCTATGGTTATGCCGTCAAGCCGGGGGATGACGCCTGGTTGGCTGTGATCGACGGATTTGTGGCGCGCATCAAAAAAGACGGTCGCCTGCGCGCAGCGGCCGCTCGCCACGGCTTGTTGCCGATTGTGGTGAGTGAATAGGCTTGCAGCGCCGCATGCAAGAGTCCGAGTTTTCTCCTCACACCTTGCGCCGCATGTCGGCGCTCGCCACCGCTTTTGGGCTTGTGCTGTCATTGGCGGTGGTCGCCGCGGTAGTGTGGCTGGGTTCATACCAGTACCAGGAGGTGCTCGAATCGGACCGGGTAAGGAGTGCGCTGGAAGCACGGGTGATTGAAGACCATGCAACGCGTGCGGTGGAGACTTCGTCGCTGGTGTTGACCTATATCAGCGGCCAGTTGAACGCGCCAGACATGGCGCAACACCACAAGGCAGATCCCTTGTTGGCACAGGCTTTGGCCGCTTTGCCCTTTGTGCGCAGCCTGCACTTGCTGGATGGCAAAGGGCATGTGCTGGCCAGTACCGCTGCCAGCGACGTTGGACTGGCCATTCCACTCGACAGGCTGGGTGCATTGCCTGCGCCGGGGCGTGAGGCACTGGGGGGCTACCGGCCCGGACGCGGACTCAGCGCCCTGGCGGCTACGTCAGCGTCCTCCGCTAGCGGCATCGGTTTCATTCCGTTCATCCGCAGTTCGCGGACCAGCGATGGCAACGTGTTGCTGCTCGTTGCGCTCATCAACCCGGACTTTTTGTCCAGCTTCCAGCTCCTGACGCTGGGGGAGCAGCAAGACAGTGTGTACCTGTTAAGTTACCAAGGCGAGGTTCTGGTCAGCAGTGGTCCTCGGTCCGTAAGTCCGGGCACGGTGTTTGAAGAGCACCCTGTATTCCGCAAATTTTTGCCTGCTACCGAACACTTCACCTACCAAGGAGATGGAGCGTCTCCGGGGGCCCAGGTCGTTTCGTTTCGGCTATCCAAAAGCCGTCCTTTGGTGGTGGTGGTGGAGCAGCCCCTGAGCGCCACGCGCGACCATTGGTTCACGTCGGTCCGATGGTTTATTGCGGCCGCAGTCGTATCGGTGCTGTTTGTGGTCCTCATGACCGTGGGTATTCGCCGCAGCCTGCGTGCCCGCGAGCTGGGCTTGGTAGCCCTACTAAGTGCCCGCGCAGAGGTAGCCCGCAAGGAAGATGATTTGCATGTGCTCGTCAAAAGTGTCCAGGAGCTGCTTTTTCGCACTGACCCCACCGGTGTGCTCACCTATGTCAACGAGCGCTGGGTCAACATGACGGGCCATAGCGTGGAACAGGCGGAGAACCATGCCTTGACCGAGTGGGTGTGTGAGGCGGACCGCGCCGGTATCTCCCAACTTTTTGATCTGGAAAACACCGCCCCGGTGCGCACGCAAACTGCAAGCATGCGGGCCAGTGATGGCAGCTTGCATCGGTTTGACGTCGCTGTGGTGCCCCTGTGGGAGGGCGACCAGATCATTGGTTTTGCGGGCAGTGCAGTCGATGTCACCGAGCGGCTGGCCGCAGAAAGTGCCTTGCAGCACCAGCTTGACTTCGTAGCTTTCTTGCTGGAGATCAGCCCTTTGCCCGTGGCGACATTTGACCGGTGGGGGCGTTTTGTTTCTGTCAATCGGGCCTGGGAAGACTTCACCGGCCTGAGCCGTGAGCGCGTCATGGGACAGCCCGGCAAAGCATTTATGGGGGCTGCAGATGCCGCGTTTCATGCGGAGAAAGATGCGCAGGTGTGGCGCTCGGGGGGGACCTTGCGCTACGAATCTACGATTCGGCATCGTGACGGTAGCCTGCGCGAGGTGATCATCACCAAAGTGGTCTTGCCCGGCGACGACCAGCATGCCAATGGTGGCCTGTTGAGCACGATGATGGACGTCAGTGAGTTCCGCGCCGCCGAGCGCGCCAAGGATGCAGCCCGGCATGCGGCGGAAGAGTCGTCGCGCACCAAATCCGACTTCATCGCCAATATCAGCCACGAGCTGCGGACGCCCCTGCAATCCATCTTGGGCTTCTCCGAGCTGGGCATGATGCGTGGCAAGGAGCAACCCCGAATCATGGGCATGTTCACTGACATCCATGCGGCTGGCGCCCGCATGCTGGCCTTGGTGAACGATTTGCTGGACGTTTCAAAAATCGCCAGCACGTTGGGGGCCGTCAACCTAGAGCGCACGGACATTCGCGGTCTCATCGGCCCCGTGTTGCAGGAGCTGACGCCCCAAATCCACGCCAAGAGTCTGGCTGTGGATGCGCAGCTGGGGCCAGCACCCCTGATTGCCAAGGTGGACCCGGTACGGTTTGCCCAGGTGGTGCGCAATGTGGTGGCCAATGCCATCAAATTCGCCCCTGCGCAGACCGGTATAGAGGTCCTTGCGTATTTGACAGGGGACGACCACATCTGCATCAGCGTGCGCGACCACGGCGCGGGCATTCCAGCGGCAGAGCTGGACCGGATTTTTGAGGCTTTTGTGCAGTCCAGTCGAACCCAGGATGGTTCTGGTGGTACCGGGCTGGGCCTGGCCATTTGCAAAACCATCATGGAAGCGCACGGTGGACGCATCACGGCAGACAACGCCGCAGACGGTGGTGCCATCTTCCGCATCTACCTGCCAGCCCGACGCAGCGCCCAACGCGAGACGGATTTTCAAACCCTTTACTGAGGTCACCCAGTGCAAGACCTGGCGGATTCAAGCTCGAAGTGCAACGGC
Organism: Rhodoferax sp.; assembly: GCF_034519335.1. Taxonomy (GTDB): domain Bacteria; phylum Pseudomonadota; class Gammaproteobacteria; order Burkholderiales; family Burkholderiaceae_C; genus Allorhodoferax. Next base: position 223,274 of record NZ_JAXHOL010000038.1, on the reverse strand, counting down.
TTGTTGATGGAACTGTAACTGGTTCATAAAAACTTCATGGGGCGTCTTGAAGCCCAGGCACTTTCTGGGACGATGATTGAGGCGATCCATGGCAAAGGCAATGTCCTTTTGCTTGATGGAATCAAAGGCCATCTTCTTTGGGAAGAACTGACGGATAAGACCGTTCATGTTTTCGTTGGCCCCGCGCTCCCAGGAGGCATAGGGATGCGCAAAGAAGAAGTCTGCGTTCAGGGATGAGGCCACACGCTCATGCTGCGCAAACTCCTTGCCATTGTCCGTCGTGAGTGTGTGCACGCAATGTGCGAACGGCTGCAACAAGGCAATCATGGTGTCGCCCACGGCTTGGGCCGTCTTGAATGGCACGTGGGCGATCAAAGAATAGCGAGAGGTGCGCTCGTTCATCGTCACCAGCGCCTGCTTCTGCCCTGCACCGATGACCAGATCAGCCTCCCAGTCCCCAAATCTGGCGCGCTGGTCCACGATGTCGGGGCGTAGCTCTATCGAGACCTGATTGGGAATGGTGCCACGCCGCTCACGGCCCCCGTAACGCTTCTTGCGGGCCTTTTGGCAGCGTAGCGTCTGGTGCAAAGTGCCACCGCATCGTTTGTCGGCGTAGATCCGCTGATAGATGCTCTCATGACTGACGCCCGGTTGCCCATTGACTTCAAGGTAGCCGCTGATTTGTTCGGGACTCCAGGCAAGGTCAAGTTTGCTATCCACCACGACCCATATCGCATCAGCAATCCTGCGGCCGTTTTGGCAGGCAGACATACGCTCCTGTGAGAGCTGATGGGCTTGCTTGGGGCGGTAGCCGCGCAAACCCCGGTTGCGGCGCAGCTCCCGACTAATGGTTGACTTGTGGCGCCCCATCAGTTGCGCAATGCTACTTTGGTCATGATGGGCTTTGGCGAGGATGGCAATCTGGTAGCGTTCGTCTTGGGTGAGATGTGTATAGGTCATTCAGGGCAACTTTGACTTGGCGGTCGAGGGGCTCGGATGCTCTCACATCTCGCCCACCCAACCGGTTAATTACAAAGTTGCACTTCGGACTTGAATCCGCGCCTCAAAACAGTTGTCTGGTCTGGGAGTCCTCTGCTCCTGAATATATAGCTGTTCGCGCAGTATCCACGGGCTCTAGTGCTTGTTTTTTCCTTAAATTCAGGGCTTCTTCAGCGCGTACCAAGGCACCCATGCGTACCCCTAGCAGCCGCAGCTTCTTGTGCAGCGGTGCGCGCTTGAGGCACAGGCCCGCCACGCGGCGTATGTCCCCGGCGTCGCTGATGTGATGCTCGATGGTGATGTCGCGTGTGACCGCCGTGAAGTCTTCGTACTTGAGCTTGATGCCAATCGTCTTGCCCACGTAGCCCTTGCGCTGCAGGTCGTCGGCCAATTGCTCGCACAGGCGCGTGAAGAGGTCACCCAGTTCCGCTTTGTCACGCACGGCATGCAAGTCGCGCTCGAATGAGGTTTCGCGGCTGATGCTCACTGGCTCGCTTTCCAGCACGATGGGACGGTCGTCGCGTCCGCGCGCTGCATCAAACATCCAGGCCCCCGTGCGTTGGCCAAATGTGTCCATGAGCCACTGTAAATCCTTGGCCGCCAGCTGGCCTATGGTCTCAATGCCATGGCTTTTGAGCTTGGCGTCGGCCTTGGGGCCAATGCCGTTGATCTTGCGGCAGGCCAGCGGCCAGATCATGGGTTCCAGATCCGTGTCGTACACGATGGCAATGCCATTGGGCTTGTGGAACTCGCTGGCCATTTTGGCCAGCAGTTTGTTGGGTGCCACGCCTACCGAGCAGGTGAGGCCCGTATCGTCAAAAATGGCTTTCTGAATCAAGCGTGCCAGCACCCGACCACCTTCACGCTGGCCACCGGGCACATCGGTGAAGTCGATGTAGACCTCGTCTACTCCACGGTTTTCCATGAGCGGTGCAATCTCAGTGATGATGGCCTTGAAGCGCTGCGAGTAGTGCCGGTACTGGGCAAAGTCCACCGGCAAAAGAATGGCCTGCGGGCAAAGTTTGGCGGCTTTCATCATGCCCATGGCGGAGCCCACGCCAAATTGACGTGCCGCGTAGGTTGCGGTGGTGATGACACCACGCCCGGTGTAGTCCTTCAGTAGTGGAAACGCTGCCAGCGGAATTTCGTGCAAGGGCAGCGCTGCATACTGGTCGCGCAGCGCATCGTCCATCGTGCGGCGCCCACCACCAATCACTACCGGCAGGCCCTTGAGCTGCGGGTAGCGCAGCAGCTCCACCGACGCGTAAAACGCGTCCATGTCCAGATGGGCGATACGCCGGATGGGCGGGCTGGGCTGCGGTTTCATGAACCCCAAGAATACCAAGCGTCTGGTGTCACAATCGAGGCGGGCACAAGCCCGGTTCCTAGAGTCGTTATGACGTCGTTGACAACACTAAAGTCTCCAGACCTGCGGTCGCGCCGCCGGGTCCTGAAGCAGGCTGCTGCCGTGTTTGGTGCGGGCTTGCCCCTGGCCAGCAGCAATGCGGCAGATCGGTACGCCAAGTACCGGGGGCAAACAGTTGCCTTCAGCATTCCAGACCATCCCCATTTCGACACGATGGTCAAACTCCTGCCCCGGTTCACAGAAGAAACCGGCATCAAGGTGGAGCTGGCGCGTGAGCACATCCTGCGCATGAAGCACCGCCAGCGCGCCGACCTCGCCCAGGAGAAAAGTTCGTTGGATCTGGTGACTTACGTGGTGACCTGGAAGAGTGAGTACGTGCAGCAGCAGCTGATCCGTCCGCTGGATCGTTTTTTGAATAACCCGGTGCTGGCTGATCCCACTTTTGACCTCGCGGATGTGGTGCCCGGCTATTTGCAAAACATTGGGCTGGTGGGTGGCCCCAAGGGTTACCTGCCTGGCCCGGGAGCCCGTTTGTACGGACTGCCCTTTGGCGCAGAGACCTCGGTGCTGGCGTACCGGCGCGATGTATTTTCCAAGCTGCAGTTGCAGCCGCCCACCGACTACGCCCAGGTGCGCCGCCTATTGCCGTTGTTGCGCAGCAAGGCCGGCATGGCCGCGCTCACCTCACGCGGGCAGATGGGGCACAACTGCGTACATGCCTGGCTGTTGCACTTCAATCCGCTGGGCGGGCGCGTATTTGATTCACGCTGGATGCCAACATTTCACCAAGCGCCGGGCGTGCAGGCGCTGCAGTTACTCAAGGAGATTGCCGACACGGGCCCGGAAGGCATGTCCAACTTTGGCTACAACGAGATGCTGGAGGCCTTTTTGGACGGGCGCAGCGCCATGTACCTGGATTCCACCGCAATTTTTGGTGCGGTGCGCTCTTCGCCACTGTCCCGGGTGGATGGCAAAGTGGGGTATGCACTGCACCCGCGCGGTGCCCGCCGGGCCTCGCAGACGGGGGGCTTGGGCTTGGCCATCGCTCGCACGTCGGAGCGGGCCAATGCCGCCTTTTTGCTGATGCAATGGCTCACCTCCAAGGCGCAAGACAAGGCGCTCTGCCATCTGGGGGCTGCCCCCATGCGCTTGTCTACCCTGCGAGATGCTGACCTCCTAGGCCGCTACCCCGAATTTGCGCTGCTGCGCGAGCAGCTCAAGTACGCCGCCCCTGACTGGCGCCCCATCATCACCCCGTGGGATGAGATCAACACGGGCCCATTGGGGGCAGCGGTTCACCAGGGCTTAACGGGTGTTACGCCGCCTGAGCAGGCCTTGGGTGCCATTTTGGGCCGTGTGAATGACATCATGGTGGCCGCCGGTTACCGTTGACCGGGCGATGCGGCGCGCCTGTAGCAAGCCCTAGTAGGTGCCGGGAATCAAAATACCTTGGTCCACGTTTTGGATGTTGGTATGGCCACAAAAGGCCATGGTCACGTCCAGCTCTTTGTGGATGATTTGCAGGGCCTTGGTCACACCGGCCTCGCCCATGGCACCCAGGCCATAGACCATCGCGCGGCCGATCATGGTGCCCTTGGCGCCCAGTGCCCAGGCTTTGAGCACGTCTTGTCCGCTGCGCACACCGCCATCCATCCACACCTCAATCTGGCTTCCCACGGCCGCCACGATGGCGGGCAGGGCGCTGATGCTGCTGGGCGCGCCATCCAGCTGCCGGCCGCCGTGGTTGCTCACCACAATCGCGTCGGCCCCGCTGGCCACGGCCAGTTGGGCGTCTTCCACGTCCTGAATGCCCTTCAGGATCAACTTGCCACCCCATTTCTCTTTCACCCACTTCACGTCGTCCCACGACAGGCGAGGGTCAAACTGCTCATTGGTCCAGGCCGCCAGAGATTTCATGTCGCTGACTGACTCCACATGCCCCACCAGGTTGCGGAAAGTGTGGCGTTTGGTACCCAGCATGCCCAGGCACCAGCGTGGCTTGGTGGCCAGGTTAATGATGTTGGCCAAGGTAGGGCGGGGCGGGGCGGTCAGACCATTTTTCAGGTCTTTGTGGCGCTGGCCAATCACCTGCAAGTCCAGCGTCAGCACCAGTGCGCTGCAGCGTGCTGCGCGGGCGCGTTCGATCATCTTGGCCATGGCAGCGCGGTCACGCATCATGTAGAGCTGAAACCAGAACGGCGCAGTGGTGTTCTCGGCAATGTCTTCAATTGAGCAGATGCTCATGGTGGACAGCGTGAAAGGAATGCCAAACTTTTCGGCCGCCCGTGCGGCGTGGATTTCGCCATCGGCATGTTGCATGCCAGTCAGGCCCACCGGGGCGATGGCCACGGGCATCTTGGCGTCTATACCGATCATCTTGGTGGCCGTGCTGCGGTTTTCCATGTTCACCGCCACGCGCTGGCGCAGCTTGATTTTCTGGAAATCGTCTTCGTTGGCACGGTAGGTGCCCTCAGTCCACGAGCCGGAGTCGGCGTAGTCATAAAACATGCGGGGCACCCGCTTTTCGGCCAGTACGCGCAGGTCTTCGATGTTGGTGATAACGGGCATGGTGTCTCCTGTAATGGCACAAATGGTAGCGGTGCAGGGACAAGCGGTGCATGAAATCAGCCCATGGTCGATTGAAATTATTTACGCCGGTCTTGGGCTAGACTGGCCCGCCACACAGGTACACAACAAGCACGAGGGAGTCACAGCATGGTGATATGGGGCGCAATCTGGGGGGCCATCATTGGCTTTCTGACCGTGGAGTACGACGAGGAGGTGGGCCTGTTTATAGGGGCCATCCTCGGTGCTATTGCGGGTTTGACCCTGCGCATGGTGGTGCGCCGAGAGATCGCCGCGCAAAATGCCAAATTGGCTGGACCAGGCACTGCTGCCCCCTTGCCCGCTTCGCCAATGGCCGATGCACCGGCTGCGCCCACTGCACCCATGGCCGGAGCTGTTCGCCCCGCAACGGCATCTGCAGCAGTGGCCACGGCTGCTCGCCCGCAACCAGCGACCGCAGAGGAGCCCGACGAATTTTTGGACGCCCCGCAGCCGGCACGCGCTACGGTGCCACCCCGCGAGCGTGTGGGCCGCGTGGAAGATCTGCCCGACACCCCTGAATGGGTCATGCCCAACGTATTCAGTGGAGCCCTGGACGCAGCCCGCAACTGGCTGCTGGGTGGCAACACCATCGTGCGCGCGGGTGTACTGGTGCTGTTTGTGGGCTTGGCCTTTTTGGCCAAATTCGCCATGGACAACGCCTTGCTGCCGCCTGAGCTGCGCCTGGCCGGTATCGGGGTGTTTGGCATTGCCCTGTTTGTATTGGGGTTCCGACTGCGTGGCCGGCAGCCCGATAAGCTCGCTTATGCGCTGACCTTGCAGGGGGCTGGCGTGGCCGTGCTCTACCTCACTGTCTTTGCTGCCTTCCGTCTCTACCAGTTCTTGCCAGCGGGCGCAGCATTTGCTGTGCTGGGCCTGGTGTGTGTGTTCTCCACATCCATTGCACTCTTGCAAAACGCCATGCCCATGGCCTTTATTGGCTTTGCAGGCGCATTTGCAGCTCCCATTTTGGTGTCCACGGGGCAGGGTAGCCATGTGGGCCTGTTCAGTTATTACCTGGTGCTGAACCTCGCCATCGTCGCGGTGGCCTGGCTGCGCGCTTGGCGGCCGTTGAACCTGCTGGGCTTTTTTGCCACCTTTGGCGTGGCCACGGCCTGGGGTGCGCTCAAATACCAGCCCGAGCACTTTGCCAGCACCGAACCGTTTTTGCTGGCCTTCTTCGCCATCTACCTGTTGGCCAGCTTGCTCTATGCCACGCGCCATTCGCTGGCGCCCAAGCAGGCGGTGGACGCCACGCTGGTGTTTGGCACGCCGCTGGTGGCCTTTGGCCTGCAGGCGGCGCTGGTGAACCACATCGAATACGCAACCGCCTTCTCGGCGCTGGCCTTGGGCGCCTTGTACCTGGGGCTGGGCTGGTGGGCGGTCAAACGCCAGGGCGCCAACCAAGCCGTGGGCCAGTGGTTGGCCGAATGTTTTGCAGCGCTGGGCCTGGGGTTTGTCACATTGGCGGTGCCGCTGGCGCTGGACGCGCGCTGGACCAGCGCCGTCTGGGCTGCCGAAGGGGCCGCCGTGTACTGGATGGGGCAGCGCCAGGGCCGCTGGCTGGCGCGCCTGGCCGGGCTGGTGTTGCAAGTGCTGGCCGCGGGCAGCTACTTGAACGGGCTGGACCAGATGCATGCCAGTGCCTGGCCGATTGCCAATCCGGCTTTCATTGGTGCGGTGTTGCTGGCCGCATCGGCGCTGGCGTTGGCGCACTGGACAAGGTTCGCGGCCGCGCCTGCGGCATCGGGCTCAGGCGCCAGCTGGCTGCTGGCCAAGCTGGAGCAGAGGCTGTCGCCCGTGTTGTTTTGGGTCGGTTTTCTGTGGTGGCAGTTTGCGCTGCTGCACGACATTGAACGTGCCTTGCCTGAGGCGGATGGCAACTGGGTGCCGGTGTTGGGCCCTGCATTGCAGTCGCACCTGGAAATGCTGGGCTGGGTGGCTAGCGCCTGGGTGGCGCATCGCTGGGCCTTGCCCACGCGGGCCAAGCCCTGGGCCATTGCAGCCACGCCGGCTTGGTTCTCCTTGCCCATCATGGCGCTGTTTGCTTTTGAAGGCGTGGTGGCGCTCGACCACGTGTTCCAGGCCTGGGGCTGGCTGGTGTGGCCGCTCACCCTGGTGCTGCATGCACTGACCCTGCGCAAGCTCGATGCGCTGGCGCCCCAGCGCTGGTGGCGCGTGGTGCACACGGGGGGGGTGTGGCTGCTGGCGCTGCTGGTGGGCAACTTGCTGGTCTGGGCCGTGGGCCGGGCCGAGCTGGGCGGGACGGCCTGGGCGCAGGTCATCTTTTTGGTGGCCAGTGTGGCGGTGCTGCTGGCGCTGTGCCGCCGCAGCCTGTATGACGCAGGTAGCCGGGTGCGCGGGGTGTGGCCGCTGGACCGGTTTGCCAAAGACTACCTGTGGACCGCCGCAGTACCGCTGGCGGTAGCCGTGGCCTTGGGGGCCTTGCTGGTGGCCGTGTCGTCCAACGGCAATGCCCGTCCCTTGCCCTATGTGCCCTTGCTCAACCCCACTGACCTGACGGTGGCGCTGGCGTTGTTGGCGGCGGCCCTGTGGCTCACCCGCGTGCGCCACAGCGATTTGCCGGTGCCCGTTTGGGTATTTGACGCGCGCTGGACGCTGGTGTTGGCGGGGCTGGCCTTTGTGGCGGTCAATACCGTGTGGCTGCGCGTGGCGCACCACTACGCTGCCGTGCCCTGGGATGCCGGGCGCCTGTTCGAGTCATTCCTGGTGCAGGCCGGTTATTCGATTCTGTGGACGCTGCTGGCCTTGGGTCTGATGCTGGTGGCGCACCGCCGCCACGCACGCCCGGTGTGGATGGGCGGCGCGGCCCTGCTGGGGCTGACGGTGGCCAAGCTGTTCCTGGTTGACCTGAGCAACCGCGGTGGCTCCGAGCGCATCGTGGCCTTTATTGCGGTGGGCGTGATGATGCTGGTGGTGGGCTACTTTGCACCCATCCCACCCGCTGCCAAGCCGCATGCGCAAGATGGCGAAGGAGGGAGCGCCGCATGAGCACGCCCCGAATTGCCCGTGCGCTGCTGGCCCTGTGCAGTGTGATGAACGTGGCATGGGCCGCTGACACACCGGCCCCGGCCGAATTTGCCTGGCGTGGCCAACTGGTGCTCCCCGCTGGTGCCAGCCTGGTGCGGGCCGAGCTGCCGGTAGAGGCCTTGCTGCGCATGCAAAGCCCGGCGGGCCACGATGTGCGGGTATTCAACGCGGATGGCGCTGTGGTGCCCTACGCGCTGCTGCGCCCGGCCGACCTGGAGCGCAGCGCCCCGGCCGTGCAAACGCGCGCGTATCCGGCCTATCCGCTGTTTGCCACCACCACCGGCACGCCCGCTACCCGCGGTGCCGTAGAGGTGCGCTTGTCGGCAGACGGTGCAAACACCGGGAGTGCATGGGTGCGATGGGGCAGCGCAGACGCCAAAGGCGCGACGGTACCTGCCGACGCACAGCCCCTGCAAGCCGTCCTGTTTGACACCCGGGCCGAGCAGCACACCCTGTCTGCCCTGCGCCTGAAGGCCGAGCTGCCACGCAATGCCCTGGTACACCTGCAGCTGGAGAGCAGCGCCAACTTGCAAGACTGGCAGACCGTGCCGGTGAAAGGGCCACTGTTTCGTTTTGACGGGGCCGATGCACCCAACAGCACGCTGCTGGAACTGCAGCAGCCGTTCGATGTGAAAGGGCGTTACCTGCGCTTGGGCTGGGCTGGGCAGGAAGGCGTGCAGGTCAGCGCGCTGACCGGCCAGGTGGCCATGCCCCATATGCAGCCTGCCCGTGTGCGCGCCGCCTTGCCCGCGGGTGCGGCGGATGGCAACAGCTTGGTGTGGGCGCTGCCATTTGCCACGCCGCTGATGGCCTTGCATTTGCAAGCCACACAAGACAACACGCTGGTACCCGTGCGCATCTCGGGCCGTAGCGACGCAAGCCAGCCTTGGCGCGCCTTGGCGTCCAGCGTGGTTTACCGCTTGGACACCGTGGGCCAGGGCAGCAGCAACAGCGCGCTGGCGCTTCCACCCACCTCCGTGCGGGCGCTGCGTGTGGAAGCCAGCAATGGCCAGACGCTGCCTGCAGGCGGGCTCCATGCCACGGTGGAATTTGCACCATTGCAAGTTGCACTGCTGGCATCGGGCCCCGGGCCTTTCACGCTGGCCGTAGGCCGCGCGAACACCCCATCGGCGGCCGTGGAAGCCAGTGTGTTGGGCTCTGTTTCGCCGGCCAGGTTGGCTGAATTGCCTGCCGCCGCGGTGCAGCAGCTGCGGGCCGATCCGCCCGATGCACCCCAGCTCTGGGCCGCCAAATTGCTGCCCAGCGGCGTGAGTTTGCGCACCGCTGCGCTGTGGCTGGTGCTGGGGGCCGGGGTGCTGGTGTTGGCGGGTGTGGCCTATGGCCTGCTGCGCCAGATCACTGGCTCAAAATGATCTGCGCAATGACGCCGGTAGCAATCGCGATCAGCACATAGTCCGCGCCCACCTGCACCCACTGGTGGCCGCGGCGTGGCGCTGGCAGGTGGTGGCCGTAGTAGTTGTTCACCACGTAGATAGGCCGGCGGTACTCGTGCGGCAAGTAGCCGCCGCGGCGGAAGTCGGGCCCGCGAGCGCCGTAGTAGCCGGGGTGGCCATCCCAGCGGCTGTAACCCCGCGTGTCGCGGCGCTCATCGTGCCGGTTGTCGTAGCGGTCATCCCGGTGGTCATGGCGTGAGTCGCGTGGGTCGTGGCCACGCCCGGTGTCGTGGCGTCCCCGGTCCTGCTGGCTGCCCCGGTCGTCGTCCGGCCCGTGTCGACCACGGCCCTCTGCCTGCGCCAGGGTGCCAAACCCCATGCTGGCGATGACGATGGTGCACACAATGGCGGTGGATTTCATAAGCTGCCTATGGAAGTGAAGGAGCTTGCATGGTCCCCCGCCCAGGTATCGGGCAGGTAAAGCCTTTGCGCTTTTGTGCAAGCAATGGTTGCATCCTGTGGTGCACCACTTCTTGTTCAAATCGCCCTCCAGACGCCGTGGAATATGCGCGAACAGCTACTGAATCAATAGCAGAAAGATGCCCGCCCACGCGGGCTCAGTCGTCAAACAGGCCCGGTCCGTTGAACTGGGCCCGCTCGGCCAGCAGCATGCGCAGCTTGGTGTTGACACCCCCAGGTGCCGAGAACCCGCCTGCGCCGCTTTTGGCCGCCAGGATGCGGTGGCAGGGCACCACCGGGGCGAACGGGTTGGCGCCCAGGGCCTGGCCCACGGCGCGCGCCGCGCCGGTTCACCCATCAGGTGGGCCAGCTCGCCATAGGTGAGTGTTTCGCCGGGCGGAATGTGGCGCGCCAGCGTGTAGACGCGTTGGTGAAAGGGCGGCACGCCCTCCATGTCCAGCACCAGATGGCTAAGGTCGCGCGGTTCGGTGGGCGCACCGGCCAGCAGCGCGGTGATGGCGGCGATGGCGGTTTGCACCTCGGGCGGTGGTGCGGCTTCTGGCGCCTTGGCAAAGCGGGCCTGCATGCGCAAGCGGGTGGTGGCTTCATCGGCCTCGGGCAGTTGCACCCCGGTCAGGCCTCTGGCGCCCCAGGCGATGCCGCAGTGGCCCAGTGCGGTGGCAAACAGGGCAAATGCGGTGGTGGGCATGGCGCAGGCTCAGATGGCTTTGTGCACCACCGCGCCCTGGAACAAATAGGGCAGGCGCGGGCCGCGTTCGCCGGGCACGCCACCTTTGTCTTCCACGCTGATGGCGAGTTGTGCCACGCCTTGCAAGGCATCGGCCTGGGCGGGCAGGGTCAAGGTGCCGGCTTTGCTGGTCAGCACCCCCAATGACAAAGGTGCCTGCCCTTGGCGCAGGGCCCAGAGTTGCATGCTGTCTTCGCGACCCTCTTTCACGCCATTGAGGCGCTGCAGTTGCAGCGCGCCGCTGGCAGGGTCGTGGGTGACCAGCAGGGCCGGGCTTTGGGTGGTGTCCAGCAGCACGGCCAGTGTGCGGATTTGCGGTTGCTGCGCCAGCTGGTGCTGCTGGTGGGCTATCTGGGCCTTGAACTGCTCAAACATGCTGGCCGCGCCCGCGATCAGTGTGGCCAGTAGCACCGCCAGGGTGATGGCAGCTGCGCGCCACCAGGGGCTGACGCCGGTGCGTGCAAGGGGGGCGAAGGAGGCTGGGGTGTCGGTCATGGGTGTGTGGTGTGTGGGTGGCTGGGGGGGCATCGTAGTGCGTTGGGTTGGCAGGAGTCGGCGACATTGGCGCCTTTAGCGCGCGGCGTGCAGTGCCTGCCCCAGGGTGTGGGCACCGGGTGCGTAGGCGGCCAGGCCCGCACCCACCAGCGCCACAAACACGGCGGTGAGTGCAAAGGGCAGCACCGTGCGGCGAAACGCGGTGCTGAGCCAGTGGCTGCTGTCGGCGTGGCGCAGGCGGCGGTACAGGGTGTAGGAGAGCACCCCGTCAAACAGCAGCTCGGCAAACAAGGCAGGCGCCAGGTACACCACATACAGCGACGCAAACGCCAGCCCGATGGCCAGCCCGATGGCCAGGGCAACGGCCAGCAGCGGAATGGCGAATTCATCGGCGTCGCCCACCGAGCCCACGGCGTCGCCGACGGCCGACAGCACACCGGGTTCGTCCGCAGGCGGGGCCGCCGGTGCGGCAAAGTGGCCGCTGGCACCGCCTCCGGCAAAGTCCCCGCTACCGCCACTGGTGAGCGGCGCATCGCCAGCGCAACCTTGGCCGCCGCGGGGCAGCGCCATGTCCACCACATCGGGCAGCAGGTCGTAGTCTTGCGCTTGGGTGCGTAGCCACAGCCACAGCAGGCCCAGAAACACCAGGTAGGCACCGCCCAGCGCGGCCGGGTAACGCAGTGCCATCTGGTCCATGCCCAGCGCCAGCAACAGGGCAGATAGCAGCCAACCCGAAGCGCCAGTGAGCGCCACGATGAGCCCCATCTGCAGGCGGGGGTAGGCGTCTTGCTCCAGCTGGCGCTGCACGCGGATGATGGCCAGGGAGCGGGTGAGGCGGATGGGACGTGCAGGGGGGCGGGGCATAGGCGTGTTTCTGGGGCTTAGCGTGGCTTGGCGCCATCGGCGCGGGCAGACAGGACGCCTGCGCCGCGCACCTCAAAGCGCACTTGGTCTAGCACCTGGCCGCGGGCGTCGGTAATTTGCAGCAGGTGTTTGCCGGGCCAGAGCGGCCACCGCGCGCTGTTGCCCTTGGCTACCGGCTTGCCGTTCAGCAGCCAGCGCAGGTTGGCGCCTTCGGCCTGCAGGCTCAGGCGCTGCGCCTTGGGCGGGATGTCGGGGTCCAGCGCGATGATGGTGCCGTGGGTGGGCGCCGTGATACGGGCGCTGGGCGCTGCCTCATTTTTTAAGCCTTTTTGGCCTCTGGAGCCCATGGATACTGCGCGAATAGCTCCTGAATCCATAGCAAATGTGGCTTGCTGTGTACCCTCGAAAAACCATTCGTCGCGCGCAGCCTCCAGCGTGGGGGCGCTGGTGCCGTTGGCAAACTGCACCGCTTTGTGCACCACGCCCGGGGGCGGCTTGGGTGCGCGGCTGGTTTGCTTGGCGTGCAGAAAATTCATCACCGCGGCCCAGATGGGCGCCGCGCCGGTGGTACCGCTCACGTCCCACATGGGGGCGCCGCTGGCGTTGCCCACCCACACACCCACGGTGTAGCGCTGGCTGTAGCCCACGGCCCAGTTGTCGCGCATGTCTTTGCTGGTGCCGGTTTTCACCGCACTCCAGAAGCGCGTGGCCAGCACGCTGTCGGTGCCAAAGGTGCGGGCGCGCGCCATGGGGTCGCTCAGGATGTCGCCCACGATGAAGGCGGCGCGTGCGTCCAGCGCCTGCGTGGCGGGTGCTGATTTGCGCGGCAGCAGTGTGCTGGGGCTGGCGCGCCCGCCATTGGCCAGCGCGCGGTAGGCGTTGGTCAGGTTCAGCAGCGAGACTTCGGCGCTGCCCAGGGCCAGGCTGTAGCCATAAAAGTCGCCACTCTCGGCCAGGGGCATGCCCAGGCGGGTCAGCTGCTTGGCAAAGGCATCGGGCGAGACCATCACCAGCGTGCGCACCGCAGGCACGTTGAGCGAGGCACCCAGGGCTGTACGCGCCGAGACCCAGCCCTTGAAGTGCCGGTCGTAGTTTTGCGGAATGTAGAGGCCGCCCGTGGTCTGGATCTGCGCGGCCGAGTCTTCCAAGAGCGAGGCCGCGGTGATGCGCCGCTCGGCCATCGCCTGCGCGTAGAGAAAGGGCTTGAGCGTGGAGCCGGGCTGGCGCAGCGCGGTGACCGCGTCCACATCAGCCGCGTTGCTGAGCGGCCCACTGGACCCGACCCAAGCCAGCACCTCGCCGCTGGCGTTGTCCAGCACCAGCAGGGCCGCGTCCTCCACATGACGGCCGGCCAGCTCGCGCAGGTGGCTTTGCAGCGTCTGCACGGCGAAGCGCTGCAGCGGGGCGCGCAGGGTGGTGGTGATGCGGCGGGTGGGGTGGGTGCCTTGGCTGACTGTGAGTTGTCGGGCCACATGCGGTGCCACGCCTTCGCTGGCCGCATAGTCGCGCCGCTGCAGCGCACCGGTCACAAACAGGTCCAGCGCGGCGCAGTTGGCGGCGGCGGTTTCCAGGCTTTTGAGCACGCTGCAAGCGCGTTGCACCACCTGTGGCTCCTTGGCGTTGGGCGCGCGCACCAGCGCGGCGGCCACGGCGGCCTCGCGGTGGTCCAGGCCGTGCGCGGCTTTGCCAAACAGGGTCTGGCTCAGGGCGTCAATGCCCACCAGCTCGCCACGAAACGGCACCAGGTTCAGGTAGGCCTCCAGAATCTGGTCTTTGCGCCAGTGGCGCTCCAGGCTTTGGGCGGACCAGGTTTGGCCCAGCTTCTGCACCACGCTGCGCCCGCCACTGCCGCGCCGCAAGTCCTCGTCCAGTAGCCCGGCCAGCTGCATGGTGATGGTGGAGGCGCCACGCGTTTTGGTGTTCCACAAGTTGCCCCAGGCCGCGGCCGACACGGCCCGCCAGTCCACCCCGCTGTGTTCGTAAAAGCGCTTGTCTTCGCTCAGTACCAGCGCAGTGCGCAGGGCGGGCGACACATCGGCCAGCGCCACCCATTGCCCGCGCCGCACAGTGGCATCGGTGCGCAGGCGGTGCAGCAGCTCGCCCTGGCGGTCCAGGATCAGCGTGTCGGAAGACGTGTAGCCGCTCTTAATCTCGTTAAAAGTGGCTGCAGCCCAAGTGGAATGTGCGCAAGCAGCTATTAAAAGAGTAGCGGCTAGACGCTTCAAAGTGACTTCCTGTCTTTCAAACTGCGGTAGACCTTGTGCAACAAGTGCTCTAAAGCCAGCTTGCGGAACTCGCCATCTGCCATCAGCTTGCCAAAGATTTCCTCATTGCCTTCCATGCGGTCAATCACCAAACCCTCAAACGCTTTCTCAAACACGTAGCGGAAGTCTTCTTTCGAATTGGTGTCAGCCGCTTGCTGCAAAACATCGCTCTCAATGGCCTCTTCTTGAATCTGGTCAAAGAACAGCTGATCCGCCTGGGTGAAATCGGTACCAAAGCGCTCATTCAGCAAGTCAATCAGCTCTGAGAGGCGAATCGGCGCATCCTCCTGCCCGGTGCCCACATCATTGGGGCCTTTGAGTGGCTGGGCTTGCCCTGCATTGAGGTCAATGCGGCCCTCGCCAATCTTTTGCAGCCGGTAGTACTGCAGCTCCACCTCTTCATCTAGCTGCACGGTGCCACCGCCCTCGCGGCGTGGCAGCTTGGTGAGCAAAAAGCGCAGGTAGGTGTAGAGCTTTTCCAGGTCCGAATCTTGGTAGGGAATCACCTGCGACATAAAGGCATACAGGTTGCGAAAGTTCACCAGCAGTGCCTTGGTTTCTTCGCGGTCGTCTTCGTCCAGCTCTTTGAACCGGTCTACCGCCTGGTCCAGCACACCGTTCATGGCGGCGTGGTCAGACACTGACTGCTTGCGCACCGATTTGAAATACACCGCGCAAAACGCGTTCACCTCTTCTTCAAAAATCAGCCCCGTTTCTTCCACCTGATGGTGCAGGCGGTACAGGTGTTGCGCATCCGTCAGCGGGTCGGTGGGCGTGTCTTCGTAATAGGGCTTGAAGGCCGCAAAAATCTCTTCAGGTGTGTTCCTGAAGTCCAGGATAAACGTGTCCTCCTTGCCCACGCAGCTGCGGTTCAGGCGCGACAAGGTTTGCACCGCCTGCAGCCCGGTGAGCTTCTTGTCCACATACATGGTGTGCAGAAGGGGCTGGTCAAAACCGGTTTGGTATTTTTCGGCCACCAGCAGCACCTGGTATTCGGCACTTTCAAACTTTTCGGGCAGCTCTCTTTCTTTGATGCCGCCGTTCATACCCACCTCGGTCAAGTTCTTGCCTGGAAAGCGCGGGTCTTCCACCATGCCAGAGAAAGCCACCAGCGTTTTCACATCGGTGTAGCCCTTCTCGGCAATGTAGGCGTCAAAGGTTTGCTTGTAGCGAACCGCATGCAATCTGCCATCGGTCACCACCATGGCTTTGGCCCGTCCGCCAATTTTGTGTTTTACGTGGGTGCGAAAGTGTTCCACCATCACCTCGGTTTTGCTGCGCAGGTTCACCTCATGAAAGGTGAGCGTGCGCGCCAGCGCGCGGGCTGCCTTCTTGCGCTCTACATGCGGGTCATCGTCGCCCACCTGCACCAGGCGGAAATACGCCTCGTAGGTGATGTAGTGCTTGAGCACATCGAGGATGAACTTCTCCTCAATCGCCTGGCGCATGGTGTACAGGTGGAAAGGCGATTGGCCGTTGGGGCCGGGCTCATCAAACACCTTTTTGGTTTTGAACTTGGGCGTTGCAGTAAATGCAAAAAAGCTCAGGTTGCTTTGCTTGCCGCGCTTGCGCATCTCGCGCACCACGCCGGCCAGTTGGTCGGCTTCGTCTTCATCTTCTGGTGCATCCAGCCCGTGCTCCACGGTGTATTGCGCGGCTTCTTCTTCAATGCGGTGCGCGTTGAGAACGCCTTTAAGTTCCATGGCGTTTTCGCCCGACTGCGAGCTGTGCGCCTCGTCCACAATCACCGCAAACTGCTTGTCCTTGGTGTCAATCGCAATGCCGGGGTAATTTTCTTTGCGCAGCTTGTCCAGCGTCTCGCTGATGAACGGAAACTTTTGCAGCGTGGTGATCACGATGGGCGTACCGCCCGCCAGCGCCTGGGCCAGCTGGCGCGTGTCTTCATTAATCTTTTGCACGACTCCTTGCTTATGCTCAAACTGGTAAATGGTGTCTTGCAACTGCGTGTCCAGCACCTGCCTGTCGGTCACCACAATTACCGAGTCAAACACCTTTTTGTCAGCCGCATCGTGCAGGCTGCTCAGCCGGTGCGCCAGCCAGGCAATCGAGTTGGACTTGCCCGAGCCCGCCGAGTGCTGTACCAGGTAGTTGCGCCCCGGCCCGTGCGCTTGCGCGTGGGCTACCAGCTTGCGCACCGCGTCCAGCTGGTGGTAGCGCGGGAAGATCATGGTCTCTTTGTGGATCTTCTTAATGCCCTCGTCGGTGAGGATGCGCTTGTCCTCCTCTTGCAGGTGCATAAAGCGGCCCACTATGTCGAGCAGGCTATCGCGTTGCCAAACCTCGCGCCACAGGTAGGCCGTGCGGTAGCCGCCGTCTGCCGCAGGCGGGTTGCCCGCGTGGCCGTTGTCGCCCAGGTTAAAGGGCAAGAAGTAAGTTTTGTCACCACTCAGGCGCGTGGCCATGAACACCTGGTCTTGGTCGACCGCAAAGTGCACCAGCGCGCGCTTTTTGAACTCAAACAGCAGCTCGCGGGCGTCGCGGTCGCGTTTGTATTGGCGCTTGGCGTCTTCCACCGTTTGGCCCGAGAGCGGGTTTTTCAGCTCCGCCGTGGCAATGGGCAAGCCATTCAAAAACAGCACCAGGTCCAGCGATTTGCTGTGCGCATCGCTGTAATACAGCTGGCGCGTTACCGTGAGCTGGTTCTGACCATACAGCGCCAGCGTGTCAGGGTTCATGGCGTTGTTGGGGGCAAACACTGCCACCCGCAGTTTTTTGCCGTAGCACTTGAAGCCCTGGCGCAGCACCTTGAGCATGCCCTTGGTGTCCAGCTCTTTGGCCAAGTGGTCTAGCACCACCTTGGGCGTTTCATCCTTGTGGATGGCCTGCAGGCTGTGCCATACCTTGGGTTGGGTGGCTTGTATGAAACCCAGCACCAGGGCCGGGTCCAGCGCCAGCGCCTTATCAAAACGCCCTGCTGCCGGGCCATGCCGGTAGTCCACCAAGGCAAAGCCGCCTTGACTGGTCAGGCTGTCCACAATGGCATCTTCCAGCCGGGCTTCGGTGTGCTTTTTCATGTTCAGGTTGGCTTCATCGTTACCTTAAGGTGCTTTTAATGTAAGGGAAATGCATTTCCCTTACCTTGTGAATAACTCAAGGTAAGTTTCAAATACATACAAGCGGTGCCGGGCGGCGCCCGTAACTTCCCTCAAAAGCCCCAACCGGATGAAGTCTCGCAACAGGGCATTGGCAGTTGGGTGGCTGATACCGAGGCTAATTTCCAGGTCCGTTGCGCTCAACATGGGGCGTCTGTAAAGCAAATTGAGCGCTTGCTTTGCATTGGGTGCGCGTTTGCCCAGAGACAGCAGCTTGTGCTCGGCGTCCGTCCTCAAGGCCAAAATTTCCTGGAACACATTGCGCCCCTTGGTCGCCGTCTCGGCCACGCCTTGAAGGAAAAACCGCACCCAATGGATCATGTCGTTGGATACCCGCACCCGCATCAGGGCGTCGTAGTAGCTGGCTCGGTTGCGCTCAAAAAAGTCCGACAGATACAGCGAGGGTTTCGCCAGCAGCCCGTTGCTCACCAAATATAGCGGCACCAGCAGCCGACCAATGCGCCCGTTGCCATCCAGAAACGGGTGAATCGTCTCAAATTGGTAGTGGCTGATGGCCAACCGAATCAAGTGCGGCACGGTAATGCTTTCATCGTGCCAAAACTTCTCCAGATCGCTCATCAAGGCTGGCACGCCATCTGGGTGCGGCGGAATAAACACCGCGTCCGTCAAGCTGGAGCCACCAATCCAGTTTTGGCTGATGCGAAATTCCCCCGGCTGCTTGTTCTCACCACGTACACCCCGCATCAAAATTTCATGCGTTTTGCGCAGCAAGCGGTTAGACAGGGGTAGCGTCTGCAGCTCGGCAATGGCACCGTTGACGGCATCCACATAGTTGCGCACCTCGCGCCAGTCGTCCCGCTTCTCCGGCTGTATCTGGTCTTCGGTCATCAGCGCCTCGTCCATGCCGGTTTGCGTACCTTCAATGCGGCTGGAGGTTTGCGCCTCCTTCACCACGTGCATTTCAATGAACAGGTCAATGTCCGGCACGATCAACGAGAACGCATTGAGCTCGCCCAAGGCCCGGTTGGCAGATTCCAGTAGCGCATTGATGGTGGAGTCTTCCCATATCCAAGCGTGGTCTACCAGTACCGGCTCGAAACTCTTGTACTGGTAGCGTGGCGTCCAAGTGCCAGCCTTGAAGGTTTCAAATTTCATACGGTCTCCTGTGGAGCTTGCCAGCCACGCACATCAATCTTGCCGGTGGTGGCTGCGGTGATGAGGGCGGAGCGGTATTCGGTGAGGCGGGTGATGGCGGATTCGGCGTTGTCAGTCATTGAATCCATGCGTTTTGTGGCTAGATCCAATTCGTCAGCAATTTTTGCTTGCTCTGCAACGGGTGGAACCAACATTGGAATCATTGCAATCTCGCTCATATTGAAGTGTGCAACCGTCGATCCGAGGGAGTGCATTTCGATAAATGTTCGTGCTGCTCCGCCGTAAAGGGAATAGATTGCAAACCGAGAGTCGATCTTCTCAGCGTCGGTTCGAAACAAGACAACTCGCTGTCCGATGCAAAGGGGGGGCTCATCCGGAACAATGCATGCTTCGCCTGCCGGGGCTTCTCTGGTAAATAAGATGTCGCCGGGCATTGGTTTCCCGCGTGCCGTCCATTCTTTGTAGCCAGCTGCATCGGTAAATTTGCCACCTTCAACTTCAAGCTTGCCGTTTCTAATGTTGGGCGTTCTTGCTACCAAGTACTCGCCGTCTTCGAAGTAGGGGCAAGTCTTGTGTTCTGTATCCAATATCGCTTTGAGCAGATGTTTGATGGGCATCGTTTCCCAATGACTCGGCACCTCACCCAGCCAAGCAATCCCCGAATCGCGCATCGGCGCATCCGGGTTCAGGCCCTTGGTCACGGCTTGGGTGATGACGGCCAGGCGCTTTTCTTTGAGCTTTTGCAGCAGCGCTTGCTTCTTGGCAATCAGCGCGTCGATCTGGCTGGTTTTCCAGTCGAGGAAGGCGGCGATTTGTTGTTGTTCAGCTGGCGGCGGATAGACAGCAAGTGTGTCCAGGTACAGCGCTGCGTCTAGGTTTTGAATGCCGGTGGTTTGCTTGATAGCGGGATAGTTGAGCTTCCCGTCATACAGGCTAGCATGCACGTAGGCCCAGTAGCGCGGGAAGTGCGCGTCCGCCACTGGCATTCGTGCGACGAAATTTGAACAAACCGCATCAAATTCGTGGTCGAAATAGACAACACAACCGACCAACTGCTTTTCACCGCCACCAGACTTTTCAATCAACAAATCACCGCGTTTCAACTTTCTTGACTCCAATTGCTTGGGTTCAATAGCGCGCAGTGTGAGCGAATCAACAGCAACGGTGTAGTTGTCGCGGTTGAAATCTGCCACACGTAGGCAGACTACATCATCAATACCGTCGGGCTCATCGCCCCAAACGCCATTGAAGCAACCATCTACGGACCATTTCAAACGCTTGACGGACCAATCTCTAGGGATGTTGCCAAGCCATTCAACGCCCGACGGTTTGTAAGTAGGGTAGGGTGCTGCGTTCAATTTGAACCCCCTGGCGCAGTTGTCAAGGATTCCTTGACAACTGCCCTGCTGCAATTCGATCCAAACTGAACTGGTAAGCCGCACTTACAAGTTCGACACCAGATGAACTTCGCGCTCATGCCGTCACGTCCTTCAACATCGCCATGATGTCCTTCTCCAGCGCCAATATGTCGGCCTCAATGGCTTCCAGCGGGCGGGGTGGCTCGTATTCGTAGAAGTGGCGGTTGAAGGGGATCTCGTAACCCACTTTGATCTTGCTGTGGTCTATCCAGGCATCGGGCCGGTAGGGCAGCACTTCTTGGGCCAGGTAGGCCTCGCAGTGGGCTTGTACCAGCTTGAGCAGCGGCGCGGTGTCTACCTTGCCTTTGTTCTTTTTGCTTTCATAGTCCAGCGGCAGGGGCAGTGCAATGCCGGTGGGCAGAGGGACGTTTTCCGTGTCGCGCAGGTCGGCGTCAGGCTCAGGGTTGCCTTTTTTGTCGCGGCAGATTTCGGCGCTGGGGTCTTTGTCGGCCAGGCCGCCTGCGGACAGCAGGGCGGTTTTGAGCTTGGCGTCCAGCTCTATGCCGTCTGCAGCAAAGGCTTGGGTCAGCATGGGCTCAAACACGCTACGGTCTTTGACCAGCTCGCCTTTTGCAAATGCGGCTTGCATATCTTGCAGCACTTTTAGAACGGCTTGTTGCGCGGCTTCGCCCAGCAGCACTTCTTCTTGGATGGCTTTTTTGTCCTTGCGTTTGCGGGACAGGGCCAGATCGGTAAACGCGCCAGTGGCTTGCACACGGGCTATGCGCTCGGGGGTGACCGCAAAGTTCAGGCGCAGGGGGCGCTCTACGGTGATTTTGAGAAAACCGAAGTCTTGGTTGTCAAAAATCTTGCTGACGCATTGGCTCTTGGTTTGGTCTCGCTTGGCTTCGCCGCGTGTGTCGATGTTGGTTTGTATCTCGGCCACGGTTTTTCGCGCATCGTGCCCATAGTCGCCATACAGGCGGGTGATGGCGGCAATGTGGTCGGGCGTGCCATCGGTGCCGTCGCCCATGCGCTTGCGTTTGTCGCCCAGGCTTTTTTTCATCTTCCAGGCAAAGTCGGTAGCGTTGATGAGCTGCACCCGGCCTTTGCGCTGGGCGGTTTTGCGGTTGGTGACGATCCACACATAGGTGTAAATGCCGGTGTTGTAGAAGAGCTGGTCCGGCAAGCCGATCACCGCCTCCAACATGTCGTTTTCAATGATCCAGCGGCGGATGTTGCTCTCGCCACTGCCTGCGTCGCCGGTAAAGAGGGGCGAGCCGTTGAAGACGACGGCAATGCGCGAGCCTTCGCCGCCCTTGTCGGGCGCGGGCTGCATTTTGGAGATCATGTGCAGCAAAAAGAGCAGCGCACCGTCGTTGATGCGCGGCAGGCCCGGGCCAAAGCGGCCTTTGAAGCCAAAGGTGTCGTGCTCTTTGGTGACAAAGTCTTTTTCGGGCTTCCACTCCACGCCGAAGGGCGGGTTGGCCAGCATGAAGTGGAAGTGTTCGCCGGGGTGGCCGTCGCCATCCGCAAAGCCTTCTTTGGGCTTGCCAGTGCCCAGCGTGTCGCCAAAGACGATGTTTTTGACATCTTCGCCTTTGATCATCAAGTCTGAGCCGCAAATGGCAAATGACTCGGGGTTGTACTCCTGCCCAAACAGCCGCACGTCGGCGCTGGGGTTGAGGCCGGTGTCAGGGTCGATGATGACTTTTTCAGACTCCGACAACATGCCGCCTGTGCCGCAGGTGGGGTCATAAATTTTGATGAGCTTGGCTTTGCGGTACACCAGGTCGTCATGCGTGAAGAGCAGGTTCACCATGAGCTTGATGACCTCACGCGGGGTGAAGTGGTCGCCCGCCTCTTCGTTGGCCTGCTCGTTGAAGCGGCGCACCAAGTCCTCAAACAAGTAGCCCATGGCGATGTTGGGGATGGTGTCCGGGTGCAGGTCCACCGCCGCCACTTGTTTGACCACATCAAACAGGCGGTTGGCATCCTCTAGCGTCGCGATCTCTTCGTCAAACTTGAACTTTTCAATGATCTTGCGCGCCCGGCTGGAGAAGCCCGCCATGTAGTTCGCCAGGTTGGCCGCCAGTTTGTCGGGGTCGCCCAGCAGGGTCTGGAAAGTGAATTCGCTGGTGTTGTAGAACGCCAAGTCGAATTTGCGATTGACCATTTTTTCAATGGTCTCGGTGTCGTACTTGGACTTGCCGTCTTTGTCGGTCTGCTCTTTGAGCTGCTTGTGGTACTTGATGACGGCGTCTTTGCTGGCTTCGAGCACGCAGTCCAGGCGGCGCAGCACCGTGAGCGGAATCATGACCCGGCGGTACTGCGGCGGGCGGTAGGGGCCGCGCAGCAGGTTGGCGATGTTCCAAATGATGTCGCCGTGGGCCTTGAAGGCGTCGAGATTCTTCATGTGTTCAGTATTCCCTTGTGTCGGGGTATTTTATGTGTCATTTGTGCCTCTAGCCCCCGCAGAATGTGCGCAAGAAGCTATCAAAAACGTAGCAAATGTGGGGCGCGGCCTGCCTGTAGCCTTGGTGACCTTGGGCGCGGTGTGCCTTGGCCGGTCTGCGTAAACTGTGTCGATCTGCAACCCACCCACCTTTTGCTTGTATGTCTAACGCCGCACCCTTGTTCCAGCCCTTCACCTTCAAGGGCCTCACGCTCGCCAACCGCATTGTCATGGCACCCATGACGCGTTCGTTCTCGCCCGAAGGCGTGCCCACCGAGCAGGTGAGCGAGTATTACCGCAAGCGCGCTGCGGCGGCCGTGGGCCTGATCGTGTCGGAAGGTACCGTGGTGCAGCGCCCGTCTGCTGCCAACGACCCCGATGTGCCGCATTTCTGGGGCGACGCTGCTTTGGGTGCCTGGCAAGACGTGATCAACGCCGTGCACCAGGCCGGTGGCGCCATGGCGCCGCAACTCTGGCACGTGGGCGCTGCGCGCAACCCCCGCACCACCTGGACCGCGCCCCCGCCCGTGGACTCGCCCTCCGGCCTGTCGCGCCCCGGCAAAGCCTTTGGTGAGCCCATGACGGACGAAGCCATTGCCGACACGATTGCTGCCTTCGCCAAGGCTGCGGGTGCTGCCAAGCGCTTGGGCTTTGACACCATCGAATTGCATGGTGCTCACGGCTATCTGATCGACCAGTTCTTCTGGGAAGGTACCAACGCGCGTACCGACAAATACGGTGGCGATCTGGTGGCCCGCGGTCGCTTTGCGGCTGAGATTCTGAAGGCCGTGCGCGCCGAGGTGGGGCCGGACTACCCGGTCATCATCCGTCTTTCGCAATGGAAGCAGCAGGACTACGCGGCCCGCATTGCCCAGACGCCCGACGAGATGGCCGCGTGGTTGCAGCCGCTGGCCGACGCCGGCGCCGATATCTTCCACTGCTCGCAGCGCCGCTTCTGGGAGCCGGAGTTTGATGGATCGGATTTGAACTTTGCCGGCTGGGCCAAAAAGCTCACCGGCCGCCCCACCATCACCGTGGGCTCGGTCGGTCTCAGCGGCGAGTTCATTGCCGCCTTCGGTGGTGAAAGCTCCCAACCCGCATCGCTGGACGAACTGCTGCGCCGCTTTGACCGGGGCGACTTTGACTTGGTGGCCGTAGGCCGTGCCCTGATCAGCGACCCCGACTGGGCGCTGAAGGTGCGCGATGGCCGCGAGGCGGAGTTGTCCAGCTTCTCGCCGGCGGCGTTGGCAAGTTTGGTTTGATGAGATGCCATGGTGCTCCGCAAGCAGGCGGAGCACCATGGCTGGCTTTACAGCAGGTAGAGCGCCGCCAAACCCAATACAGCGGGCACAGTCTGGATGTACAGAATGCGCACCATCACCGTGACGGCACCCCAGATACCCGCCACCGCCACGCAGGCCAGGCCATAGGTGGCAAACGCTTTGGCAATCGCCGGGTCGGGGTAGACCAGGCCCAACAGCAGGGCGGCCGCCAGAAAGCCGTTGTAGCAACCCTGGTTGGACATGGCGGCCTTGCGCGCGGCCACTTCGGCTTTGGGAATGCCAAACACCTTGACCCCGCGCGACTCGAACAGCACGGTTTCCAGCAGGAAGATGTAGATGTGGATCAGGCAGACCACGGCGATAAGGATTTGGGCAAGGATGTGCATGGAAAAGTCTCGGGTTGATGCAATGGCGCGAAGAATACATAATCACGTTATGTTTGTAAAGCGATTGCTTGTCACCCACCTTACCCATGGCTGAAACTCCCACCAAACGCGACGGTCGCAAAGAAAACGCCAGCGCCACCCAAGCCGCATTGCAAAGCGCTGCGCTGCGCTGGTTCAGCGAGCAAGGCTACGAGAAAGCGCCGGTCGGCAGCATCTGCGCCGATGCCGGCGTAACCGTGGGTGCGCTCTACCACCACTACGGCGACAAGAAAGGCCTGTTTGCCGCCGTGGTGGAGCAGGTGGATGCCGGGCTGGTGCTGGCCGCTTTGGTGGCGCGCCAAGCGGTGATTGACGACGGTGGCAGCGCTTGGGATGCGTTCTTGGCGTCCATCGACACCGTGCTGCAGGCCGGCACGAATGCGCCCATGCGACGCCTGATGCTGGTGGACGCACCCGCCGTGCTGGGCGCGCAGGTGTGGGGTGAAATTCGCCAGCGGCAGGGCCTGGGCGCCATGCGTGGCAGCATCGTCGCCATCCAGGCGCACGGCATTTTTCAGGGGCACGATGCAGAGCGCTTGGCCCGCATCGTGTTGGGCGCGCTCTATGGCGGCATGGACTCACTGCCGGACGATGAGGCTGGCGTGCAAGATGCGCTGGCGGATACGCGGCAATGCCTGGTCGCCATGCTCGAAGGCTTGCGAGGAAAGGACGCGCCATGACCGTGCAAACCATTCTTGAACTTGGTGCCGAGAGCAGCAGCGTGCTGTGTACCGAAGACGGTCGCGTTGTCTTGCAGCAATCGTTGCCGCTGGGCACCGCATCGCTGGCCCGCCAATGGATGCGCCACACACCACCCACGCCGTTGGATATCGAGCACGCCATTGAGGCCACCGAGGATGTGGTGATGCCGCTGGCGGCCAAGCTGGTGCGGACGGAGCAATTGCAGCTGCGCGAGTCCGGGGCTGCGTTGATCCTGCAAGGTGTAGGAGCAGGGCCGGATGCAACACTGCGCTGGAATCTGGACGAGGTGGAAGACCTCTTCAACCGCCTCGCCATGGTGAGTCAAGGGCGACCCGCCGGTCAGGAGGCCTTGCCTACCGCGTCGGAGTTTTATGCGGCGATGGTGATACTGCGGGAGTGTTTGCACCATCTGCGGTTTGGTGGGGTGGTGGTGCGGGCTTAGTGCCTGTATTGCCAGAATTCTTGGAGTCAGATGACTTCACAACTCACGCCAAGGGTCGCTGGGGTCTATTGGGAGGTAATCTCCATCATTACAAGTCACTTCGGCTTGGGTCTTCGCGCGTTCTCGCCACTCTGCACTCTTCTTGGGGTCTTTGCTTCCTCCAATGCCTTGTCCATACCAATAAGCGAGTTTGCAGTGTGTGGCCGCAGTAAGGCGGCCTTGGTCACCGTGTTGGTTAGCCCAGGCTTCCAGCAAACGACGTGCTGTGACAGAGTCTCTTTGTGTAGTGAAACATCCCCATGAATAGCCGTTTACAAGTTCGCCCATGGCGTCAGGGTCTTGCATTGCCAGGCCGCCGTCGGCGAGTTGCACGCGCTGCCAGTCGGACCATTTCAACTTTAGCGAAGCTTCGCTGTAGCGTGACCGAATGGACTTGCAAACGGCGGTCTTGTCTGCCGACGTTTTTAGCCTTGCGCTAAGTTGCATTAATTGGCGGGGAATTTTTTCTTTGGCGTCGGCTTGCAGTGCTGCATTGGACGCAGTTGCTGCATTCCAAATGAGGCCTTGATCTAGCGTGAAGATTGCCTGGCCCAAACTACTCAAACCGGCGGATAGCCGATAGTCCTGAACAGCCGTCCACTGATCGTGCAGCTCCACATCGAGTTTTCGAAGCGCGTTGAGGTCAAAATCTTTTGGGAGTATTCCGTTGAGAACTTCCGAATGAATCAAGTAGTCCATTGCCTCATGCTGGTTTGAAAGCATGTCGTAACTGCCGAGACTTTGAGGGTCAAGTGGTTTGGGAAGCTTTGTTGTGGTGACATCAGTCGCCAAGAATCTATCCGGTGCTATTTGCAGAACGACTCTTGCCAAGCCCAGCAATCGCGTGGATTGCGCCTGATACCGAATGTTCTTCTCCCATCCTTTCTTCTTCAAAGGATCTTCCAGCAGGGCGGCGAACGCCGCCGACTTGTCTTGTGTGTACCACCAGGACAGGTTCTTCCTGATCGACTCTTTTTGCGTGGATGGATAGCGCTCTAGCTCTGGGGCATATTTTGCTTTGAGACGTTCGTACTCTGTTAGAAAGCGCTGTAGCTCTTGGTCGGTATATTTTCGAGTCTTATCTATAGAAGATGCAGAGAGGGCAGATTGCTTTTGTGCATTCCAATTCTCGGGACCCAGACCAAAATTTACGTCACGTCCGTACCAGCCGCGAAATAGCCATTGTTCAAAACCGAGTGCAAGATTGTTCGTGATCTGTATTTGTTCCAACCGGACAATGGTTTGCTCGAATACCTCATCATCTGATACAGCAAAGACTTGGAACGGCAGCATGCCCATGCACAGTGCGCCCAAGGTGAGCCAGCGATATAGAGGCATAGTGTTCCTATGTTCTAAAAAACGTTTCATTTCACATCCTCTACGTTGATCCGAATATTCCATGAATCCTCAAACATCTCTGGCGCATGCATCGCTTCCACGCGATTCGGTGGCAGCGAGAACTCGCCGATGTTGTTGAGGCGGATGGCATCTTCCATACAGAATTCCTTGCCTGTGGCACGTCATTTCAAACCAGCCTTGCAGAGTTTGAGGTTCGTGCGTGTGGCCTGTGCAATGCGAAGGTAGATGTCGGCAAAGGTGGGCTCTGGGGTTTTTTGTACATCTTCATAACTCGTTAGTCCTAGGTCCTGCAAGGGCTGTAGTGTTCTTAGACAGGCCGCCGCATCGCCACTGCGGAGTTGTGCAAGAGCCAAATCGTTACGTATATCCCACTCACTGAAGCGGTTTAGGACAGGGGTGCACTCTGTCAATATGGGCAAAAGAGTTTGCACCGCATCAGAGAAACTCTTTTTGTCATATTGCCGCTCAAATTTTCTGCGTGTGGCTTCCATCCCTTTGTAGGTGCATGCCAGACTAGGGTGGATGTAGAAGCCTGTGAATCCGGCTCTCGCACCGCAGCTGTACCGGCAACTTTCATGTTCGTTGTCTGTCACGTGAATGTCCTTACCTTCTGGGGTAAAGGTCACCACGCACTCGCTGTCGGGCAATCGGGCACGTTTCCCCTTTAGTACGCCTTCCAAATAGCAGATGTGCCCATTGCCACCCACGGTATCAATGGTAAAACTTCCGTCAGCTTGGATACGCAGTTCTCCATTGCCACGTTCGTACACGTAGCTCCCCGCAGGAAGTTTTTGCGCTTGTGCAACCAGGCCCATGGAGATGAGTGTCAGAGCAGTTAGCCATTTGTTGAAGGTCATCACTTGGCCGCCTCCACCTTCACCTTCATATTCGGCGCCTCCCCAAACATCTCCGGCGCATACATCGCTTCCACGCGTGACGGGGGCAGTGAGAACTCACCGGCGTTATTCAGCCGGATGGTGTATTCCATCTTCACCACGCCCTTGGGCAGGTACTCGTAGTAGCTGCGGAAGGACTCGAAGCTGCGCTCTTCGAACGCGGCCCAGCCGTAGCCTTCTTTCTTCTCGCCTTGCGTGGCGATTTCGCTGTCGCGGCCCAGGCCACTGCCCAGGATGGTGGCTCCGCCAGGTACCGGATCGGTGATCGCGACCCAGGTCATGTCGGCGCTGGCGTTCACCTCGATGCTGATGCGCAGCACGTCACCACGCGTGTAGCTGCCAGCGGGCAGGCTCTTGTTGGCTTGCTCCACGGGGGTGATGGTTTTCTTGATCTGGTAGCCCGCAGCAAACGGTGCCTTTAGCTGCACCGCGGCCACCGACTGCAGCGTGAGCCAGGGCTTGCCGGCGCCTTGGTGCGTCACGTTCAGCGTGTCTTTGGCTGCGGTATTGCCCCAGGCCAGGAACAT
This sequence comes from Rhodoferax sp., assembly GCF_034519335.1. Classification (GTDB taxonomy): domain Bacteria; phylum Pseudomonadota; class Gammaproteobacteria; order Burkholderiales; family Burkholderiaceae_C; genus Allorhodoferax. Next base: position 195,315 of record NZ_JAXHOL010000038.1, on the reverse strand, counting down.
GGTGTTGTTCTTCAGGTTGCCCGGCGATGCGGGTGCGCCGAAGAACGTAGTCTGGTGCGCGGCACCCGATGCGTCCGTGGTCTTGATGCGTTCGACCTTGCTCCAGTCCACGCTTGCGCTGCCCACGCCGCCAGCGGCGTTTTCCAAGCTCTTCATGCTCGCCTTGGTGCTGCCGGCCACGGGCACCGCTTCAAACTTGGCGCTGAATTTCTCCAGCGCCAGGCCGCCCCACAGGTTGGCGGTGGTGGTGTGCCACGCGCCGTTTTGCTGGCGGCTGATGAAGCCGTTGGCCAGGCGGCCCATGTCGTCTTTCCACGCTGGGTCGTCCATCACGGCCAGGATCAGGCGCGCGGTGTTCACGTCGCCGTTTTGCATCAGCCACCACCAGTAATCGTCCTTCTCGCTGCTGAAGATCATTTTGGTGCCCTGGTAGCTGATGCGGCTGCGCAGGATCTGATTCGCCTCCGCAATGCGTTTGTCGCGCTCGGGCACGTCGTTCACGCGCTTCAGAATGTTGAGCCAATCAATCACCGCGTGGGTGGGCCACTGGTTGGGCGCGATGGTGATGCTGTTGACCATGCGACCCTGCGCCTTGCCGTAGCGCGACAGCGCTTCGATGGCGGCCAGCTTGCGCATGTCCAGGTCCTTGCGCGGGCTCCAGAAGTCGCGCTGGATGCGGCCTTCCACAAAGGCGATGAGGCCGCGCTCCATGGGCGCGCGAATCTCGTCGCTCAGCGCAAACGCCGGGTTGATGGTGGACGCCTCATGCGTGGCGGCCAGCAGGTAGGCGGTCAGCGTGTCGCTGCCGCGGTTGGCCTCGCCATCGCGCGGCGGGAAGTAGTTGGCAAGGCCGTCGCTGTCCAGGTAGCTCGGGATTTGCGTGGCTACGCCTTGCCACAGCTTGCCGTCGCGCAGGCCTACGCTCTTGCTGGTTTTTTGCTCCAGGCAGGCAAAGGGGTACAGGGAAAACCAGTCCTTCACGCCCGGCAGGCCTTCGGCCAGCTTGGGTTGCAACGACATCTTCAAGCCACCACGGCCGGGCAGGGCGTCGGCGGGGGCGTTCACGTCCAGCGTGAACGGGCCGTCAATCTGCACCAGCGTGGCCTGCTGCACGGTCAGCGGCACAGCGGGCACGATGCGCTGGCGCGCCTTGAGCGCATCCCTGGCACCGCTGATCGTGTCCTTGGCTTCGATCTCCCACAGGATGGCCTCGTTGCGGGTCAGCGCCAGTTGCGCAGGTGCGGTCACGTTCCACGCCACTTCGCGTGCATCACCAGCGGGAATGTCCACCGTTTGCGGTGGCAGGTCCAGCAGGGTGGCGCGTGGCGTGACCAGCACCTTCATCGCCTGCTTGGTGGTGTTGCGCAGGGTCAGCTGCGCGCGGTACTGGTCGTCCTCACGCACCAGGGGCGGCAGGCCGCTGATGATCTGCAAATCTTGCGTGGCTCGGATGCTCGTTGACCCTGTGCCAAACATGCCAGTAAAGGCATCGGCCACGGCCACGATCTTGAAGGTGGTGAGCGCGTCGTTCAGCGGCACGGTGACCACGGCCTGGCCATTGGCGTCCAGCTTCACGCTGGGGTTCCACAGCAGCAATGTCTCCAGCAGCTCACGCGCACCGCTATGGCCGCCACCACCACCGGGTGCCACGGCCTTGCGGCCATAGTGCCTGCGGCCAATGATTTCCATTTGCGCGGTGGAGGTCTCTACGCCCCAGCTGCGCCGCTGCAGCATCGCGTCCAGCAGGTTCCAACTGTTGTTGGGCATAAGCTCCAGCAGAGCTTGGTCTACGGCAGCCAGCGCCACTTCGGCGTTGGCAGCGGGCTGGCCGTTGGGCAGCTTTACGGAGATGGTGACCTTGGCCTGGCTGCGCACGGCGTAGCTTTCCTTGTCGGCCTTGACGCTGACTGCCAGCTCATGGCCTTTGGTGCCGACGCGGATTTCGGCCGCGCCCAAACGGAAGGCGGGCTTGCTCAGGTCCACCAGCGCGGTGGGGGCCACATATTCTTTGCCTTCGTACCAAAACGACGTCCACCACTCGCGCGGAGCCTTGTAGCCCCAGGTGAAGAAGCTGTACCACGGCACCTCGCGCAGGCGGCCGCGCAGTACCAGCGCGCTCACATACACATTGGGTCCCCAGCCTTCCTGAATCTTCAGGCTGATGGTCGGGTCTTGCCCGTTGAGCTGCACCACCTCGGTCTGCACAATGCCTTCGCGCTCCACCGCCACCAGGGCCGTAGCAAAGCGGAAGGGCATGCGCACTTGGAACTTGGCGGTCTCGCCAGGCTGGTAGCTCTTCTTCTCGGGCAAGAGGTCGATGCGGTCGGTGTTCTCACCGCCAAACCACAGCTCGCCTTGCTTGGTCACGTACACGCTGCTGGCGGCCTGGATGCTGTTGCCACTGCTGTCTTTGGCGGTCACCACCAGTTCCACTTCACCGGCTTCGTTCAGCGCGGTTTCGCACAACAGCAGGCCGCGCGAATCGCTCTTGCCGCTGCAGACGCTGCCCATTTCTTTGGAGCTGGTTTTGTTGTCGTAGGTGTAAAAGCCGCCCACCATGCGCTTGCGCGTGGTGGTGGTGATGCGGGCGGTGGCTTTCACCTCCAGTGCCACGCCAGCTTGGGGCTTGCCGCTCAGGTCCAGCGCCAGCGCCTGGAACTTGATCTTTTGGCTGCTAGATACCCAGCCCTCGGTCTTGATGCCCGCCACCACGGCCGCAGGCCACAGCGTCTGTGTGCTGCGGATGGTTTGCACCTCGCCATTGGGGTCGGAGTAGGTGGCTTCCAGCAACAGGTCTTGCGGCTGGCGGCTCTTGGGCACTTGCTCCAGCGTGAGTTTGCCTGCGCCGTTTTTGTCCAGCGTCAGCGGCAGTTTGTCGGCAATCACGCGGCTGTCTGCGCTGGCGTTGCTGTCTTCTTCACCCTCGCCACTGCTGGCTTGTTGGTTGCCGCGCGGGGCGGAGAAGTTGAATTCGCTGAAGTCGGCAAAGCTCAGGTACTTGCTGCGCACTAGCGCCGAGACGCGCACGGGCAGGTTCACCGCACCGCCGCCCGACACGTAGTTGATCTGTACATCCACCGGCACCTTGTCCACATGCACCAGCGCCTTCTTGTCGGACGGCGTCACGCGGCCCTCCAGCACCGGCAGGCGAAACTCCTCCACGCGGAATTGGCCGGTGTAGAAGTCCTGCTCTTGCCGGCTGCCAGACAGCTGCACTTGGTAGACGCCAAGTTTGGCAGCGGGCGGGATGGAGAAGCTGTTCTCGGCGCTCAGGCCACCCGTGGCGGTTTTGCGCCACTTCAGGTCTAGCTCGTACTGCTGGCCGCTGCCCACGTGGGTGATCAGCAGGGTGTCGGGCTGCTCTGCAGGCAGGCCAAAGCCTTTGGACGTTTCGGTACGCAGCAGGTGTTTCATCGACACGGTTTCGCCCGCGCGCAAGAGCGTGCGGTCAAACACGGTGTGGGCACGTTCGTCGGGCACTGCGTCGCGGCTGGTGGGCACGTTAAAGCGCCAGGGCTCGATGCCCCGGTTCCAGTCGCTCCAGGTGAAGGCCAGGTCTTGCACCGTGCCTTTGCCGTCGCCTGCGGGCTGGCTGGCGCGTGCGCTCACAAAGTAGGCTTGGCCATAACCGTCTTCCCCACTGCAGCGCGGGGGCTGGGGTGAGAGGCCGTCAAAGTTGGCCACACCTTGCGCGTTGGTCACGCCGGTTGCTAGCTCTTTGCCCCGGCAATCTGACACACGCACCGTGGCGCCGGCTACGGGTGCGCCCTTGTCCAGCGAGGTGACCCAGGCCAGCGCGTTCTCGCGTCCCAGCTTGAAATGCACGCCCAGATTGGTGACCAGTGCCGAGGTACGCACAACCATCGTGCGGCCGTCGCCATGGCGCTCGTCCAATAGGCTGTTGCCCAGCCTTTGCGAGGCAATCTCCACCACATGGAAACCAGGCGTGAGGGGAATGCCCACCACCTCGAACGGACGCGGGTCGTTGTTTTCGGGCTTGGGCAGGTCCAGCGTTTTTACGTTGGGACGACCCTGCAAGAGCGACACCATGCGCGTTTGCACATAGTCAATATCGGGATCGCTCACGACCTTGGGCAGCGGGCCTTGTACATCGGCCGCGGCTTTTTTGCGCGATATGTAATAGCTGTCGTAGCGCTGCACCTTGCGCCACCAGGCAATGATGTCGGCGTCTGTACTGGGCTGGAAGGTGCTGACCTTGCCAGCTTGCGCCTTGGGCGCATTGGGTTTGGTTTGTTCTGCGTTCAGGCCTTTCACATTCAGGGCGGCTTCCACGTTGCGCAGGGTGACGGGCAGCAGGGCCACGCCATTGGGTTCGGCAAATCGTTCCACGATGCCGAATGGCGACGCCGCAAACTTGGCCAGTGGTGGCCTGGCGGCGGTCGCCGTCTTGAGTGGAAAGCTGTCGGCATTGCGCAGCGTGCGGCCCGAAGCGTCTTTGAAGTTCCTGGGCAGCTCGATGGTGAAGCTGGTTTGCTCGGGCAGTGGTGCCTCGAAGCTGATGCCGTTGACCACGCCATCTTCATCCTCGTTTTCACCCAGGTTGGGTTTGAAGCTCTCTTTGCCACCCACCAAGCGAATGCCTTGCAGCAGCTTCACGGGCACCGGTGCGTTGAAGTTCAGCGTCATGGGGCGAATCGGCAGGCAGGCGCTCTGTGCGTTTTCGCGTTCGCAGCTGAAGGTGGCCGCAAAAGGCTCGCGCACCTGGAAGTTAAAGCGTTTCTCCACGCTGTTGGGCACGCCCGTGGCCGCACCGCCGCGCGCAGGTGTGGCCACGCCCTTGCCAAACACCAGCTGCACCTTGGCCGATGAGGACAGCGTGCGGTTGCACGCCAGCGTGACGATGGACAGCGGGTTGGCCTTGGCCTCCGATTCCATGCCTTGCGCCTGCAGCAGGGCTTCGCGGTCTTTGCCGCTGATCAGGCGCACCGCCACGCGTTCGCCCAGGCCTTCCACCGCGCACCACACGTTGGCCTGCACGCTCTCCAGCGTGGCCGCGCCATTCAGGCGCAGGGTGAAGAACTGCTCTTCGTCAATGCGGTTGCCGGAGTAAGGGCGAATGCTCTGCACAAACGGGCCACCGCTATTGAATTTGTAGCTGCTGGCGCCCGTCAGGGCTGTGCCCTTGGGCGATTGGAAGCCTGCTTTGGCCTGCACCGTGCAGCTGATGCCGGGCGGCAGATCGTTTTCAAACTCAAACGCCCACACCCGGTCATTCACCCAGCGGCCGGTGCCCTTGGTCACCTGGGCGTCGCTGCAGCTCAGGGTCAGGGGCGCCTCGGCCTTGGGGTCGCCAAAGTTGACGGCGCTTTCGTCAAATTTGGCCACCAGCTGGCGCACCTGGGCGACTTCGCCTTGGGGCGACAGGCTGGTGATTTGCAGGGCCATGGCAGCCCAAGAGGACGCGGCCAGGCCGCAGGCGATGATGATTTTTGATGTTTTCACGCGGACTCCCGAAAAGCAGTGGGGAAGGGTAGCCGAAAAAAATTGAAACCAATTGAATCCAGTCGGCTTTGGGCTGCGTACCTGTAACAAGCCGCAACGCGTTTGCCTGCGTGCCCATCCCCAACTTCGATCGATTGGACGACCCATGAACCACCTTCGCACCGCATTGCTTGTCAGCGCCGCCAGCCTGTGCAGCGGCCTGGCCTTGCCGACACCGGCAAACCCTCTCACCGGCGCAGCCCATCGACGGCGCGCCGGCGGGGGCTGACGCCCTGGGCCGACGCACCACCACCGGCGAGGGGCGGCGGCCCACGCAGCCGCGCCACCACCGACACAGCCCACCTATGGCGTGCCTCCCTCAACACCGCAATATCCCGCCGCAAGACTTTACGCTCGCCGACCGCTACGCCTGGCCCTGGAACCCAGCGACAAGAGGACGTGCGGGCGAAGGGAGGGCGGCGACGCGGGCGACACAAGCGAGCCCCGACGCCGGGGCGGAGCAAACCGACCGCCCTCAGCCGGGCGACTTTCTGGCGCCAAACACCGGCACCGAGCTATTGAGCGCGACCAACTATTCCTGGCCAAACCTCTGCACGGCACGCTCCACACCAACCAACCGCGCCTGTCGCTCGCAGCAGGCGCCGGCACCAACGAGCAACTGGGGCCCGAGGTACGGTGGCCTACCTGCTGCCAAACCTGGCCATGGTGCCAGACCGCGCCACCCAACAACCTCCCGCGGCCAGCCAACGGACGGGCAAGGCCGCAGAAGACCCGAACCTTTTTGGCCTGGCGCCCAACAAAACACCTCCATCACCCGCCTATGCAGACCTGGCCGGGGTGCCCGGCCACCCCAGCCGCAACCGCGGCACTACCTCTCGGCCCAGGGCTGATTTGAACACACAAGAACGACATGAAACACCTCCTCATCGCAATCGCCATCGCCACCCTACCTGCCACCGCCCCCCCATGCGCAAAGCGCCGCCCCCGCCACAACGATCGCTTACCACCCTGCCCAAGCCCGGCCCGACACTATGGAAGTCTTTGTGGCCGGCCTGAAGGCTGACCCGCGCATTGGTGTTCAGTCGACACCAAATCGTCCTACCTGCCCTGGACCAGTTTTCGTGGACGCGCCGCAACCGCGCCGACACGCCCACGCGGCAGGAACAACAGGCGCAGCAACGCCGAGAGTGCTGCAAGCCAGACGCACGCAACATTCCTTTCGACCAAACCACTCGCGCCCTGCCCCATGCACCGGAGTCATCACGCCAAGCACCACACCATCATATGATTGATGCCGCCCTCGCGCCTGCGCCCCCGGCTCCGCGCCCGAGGTGCTGACACCGCGAGCAAGCCCACGCCCATCGGGGACGCACCCCCAGCGCGCCAGCCCAAGACCCCCTCCCAACACCCGTGGTAACCGGACAGCACCCCCGGCTGTGGGCGGGCCCGTGTGCGTCATCACGTGACCCCTACCCCCTGGTGCCGCGGGCCGGCGGTGCGCAAGGCACGGCCCGCCGCCGAGCACGCCCGCCAGCGCCGCCGTCTTCACCATGACACCCGCGCCAGGCGCAGCCCCGCCTTCATCCACCGCGGCGGGCCATCTCGTTGCCGATTCGCCCTGCGGCGATGCCGGCGTGGCCGTGCGGAGAGACCCGGGGTGCCGCCAGCCTCGTCCGCACCCGCACAGCTGTCGACGCCCTGCGGGTCTGGCAGCCCGCCAAGACATTTCCTAGGCGCCCGCCGAGACGTTGCGGGCATAAGCCGACTCTGCACACACCGGATTTATAGTCAGTAAACAGCACCATCAGACTCTCGCGCAACCACGCTAGAGCCCTTTCAAATTAGCCGGCCACGACCCCGCTTTTTCACAGCATCTTCATCGCCCCTTAACAGCCTGGCCGGCCGTCTCGCGCACGCCGCCCTGGCCCCATGGCCAGGGGCTCGCGACATCGCTCTCGCCACCGCCGCAGCACTTGTCGCCCAGCCCCCAGGGCCGCCGCGGCGGCCCGAGTTGCGGAGCGCCCGGCTCTGGTAGGCACCCACGCGTGCAGGGAGTTGCCTTGGGCAAACGTCACCAGCATGGAGGCGCGACTTGTCGTCGGCCAACACGCCACGATTCGATCTTGGCTTTGCAGCTGTTGCAGTCGCATTTCACTCCCAGCTCCTCCCATCCATCCCCCCGCATGGCCGCCCCCCGGCCCCCACGGCTCGCCCACTCCCCCCGTCCCCCCCTCTTCCCCCACACCGCAGCGCTTTCTTCTCCCCCCATTTCGATCGCGTCCACACCGCGCTGCTCGACTGGGGTGTGAGGTCGCAGTTCGTATCAGGTTGAACAGGCGGCTTTGCTGGATGAGGGCAGCGGCGCGCCGGGCGCTGTTCGCGGGCCATGGCCAAAGCGGCGGCGTGCGCCACCACGCAGGGTGCCCAAGGCGTCGCTGCTCGCCAGGCGGCCACGTCGGGGCGCGGTCTGCGGCCCTTCGCGCGCCGCACGGCGCGGGTCCGCCGCGGCGTCCGGCTGCGTGCCCGCGGCGCGCATTGCCGGCCAGCTCGCTGCTCAGGTCGCGCACATAGGCCAGGCCACCACCTCGCTTCTTCTTTCCAGCTTGCCCGCCTGGCGGCCCGCCGTTCGCGCCTCCCGCCTGGTGTGGGCGGCGGGCGGTCGGCCGGCGCGCCGCCCGCGGGCCGCCGCGCGCGCGCGCGCGCCGCCCGCGCCCGGCCCGCCGGCCGGGCGGGCCCGGCGCGGTAGCCGCCGCCGCCCCGCCCTCCTCACCCTCCCCCCGGGCCCCCAGGGCCAGGCCGAGTTCGCGCCGCGCGGCGGGCGCTCGCCGGGGCCGCCGCGCGCGGCGCGTGTCGCGCTCCCCATTCCCGCGCCGCGCGGCGCCCCCACGCCCCATAGGGACCCGCGCGCGGGCCCCCCTTCGCTCCCGCGCGGGGGCGGGACACTCTCATCCCCGCGCTCCCAGGGGCGCGTGCGCCCGCCCCCCCCCGGACCCCCCCCTTCCCTCCCTCTGCGCTCTCCCCCCCCCTTCGGCGCCGCCCCCCGGCCCTGCCCCCCGCGCAGCCGGCGCCGGACTGGGCACCCGGCCTCCGCCCCACCCCCGCCTGCGGCCCGCCGGTGCCGGCCGCCCGGCCGCCCGGCCCACCCCCCACCCCCCCTGGGCGGACGCCTGCCGCGCCGCGCGCCGACCCCTCCCCGCCCCCCGCCCACGCCGCACCGTGACCTCTGCCCCGCCGGGCGGGCCGGGCCCCCTCACACCCCCTCCCGCCCGCCGCCCCGCCTCTCGCCCCCGTCCTCTTCTCGTGTCTGCCTCCTCGGCGCCCCGCGCGCCCTTTCAAGCCGCCGGCCCCCCCCCCACCCGCCCCGCCCTCGCGCGTGTGGCGGCGGGCAGGCCCCGGGATTCCCCACCTGCGCCGCCACCCTGGGATCCCACCAACCGGCCACCAACCCCGAAACCGTGTGCCCGGGCAACATAACACCGCTTACCGCCCAGCCGCCTGGCTATTTGCCTCCTGTCTCCATCTATTCCTCTTCCCATCCTTCTTCCACCCCAGAAACCATCACACCGCTTTTCCCCTCTCGTTCTGCCTGCCCTTCCACCACCCATCGCCCCCCTTCACCACTCTCCCCCCCGAGGGCCCGCAGCCACACCGTGCTGAGCCGCTCCGCTGCACATCACCACCAGTCCGCTCGGCTGCTGCCAGGGTGTGTGGGCCGGTCCGCCTAGGCCGCAGTGGCACGGCGCCCGCCCGCCCCCACTTGGACACCTGCTCCAGCACCGCCCCCAGCCGTGGCGCCGATGACGCCCATTCCGCTCACTGTAGCCACCCCCCTGGCTGGGCCTCAGCACCCATCCAGCGCGCAACCGAGCGCACCCCCCAGCCGCTTCCCCAACCCGGCGCCAGCACGTGCAGACCAGCGGCACATCCTCTACAGCCAGCAGCGCCTCACGCACCCCGGCTCCCGGGCTTGCCATATACTGTGCATAAAAACAGTATTTGTATTTTGACAAGGGAGCCCTGCCATGCTTGACGACACCACTGCCCCCACCGGCTTGTTTGCCGACGACAGCCAGGTCACGCGCTGTGTGTGGTGCCGCGCCACGCCGTTCTACCAGCATTACCACGATCAGGAGTGGGGCTTCCCGGTCGACAGTGATACACGCCTGTTCGAGAAAATTTGCCTGGAGGGTTTTCAGGCCGGCCTGAGCTGGCTCACCATCCTGAACAAGCGCGAAGGTTTTCGCGCCGCCTTTGCCAGCTTTGACATGGACCAGGTGGCCGCCTTTGACGACGCCGATGTGAAGCGCCTGGTGCTGGACGCGGGCATCGTGCGCCACCGCGGCAAGATTGAGTCCACCATCAACAACGCGCAGAAGGCGATCGCGCTGCGCCAGGAGTTTGGCTCGCTGGCCGCGTATTTCTGGCGTTTTGAGCCTGCGGCCACCACCCGCCCCAGTCAGATCACCCGGCAAACCCTCAGTGGCATCACGACCTCACCCGAGTCCATTGCCCTGTCCAAAGATTTGCGCAAGCGCGGCTGGAGTTTTGTGGGGCCGACGACCATGTACGCCTTCATGCAGGCCATGGGGCTGGTGAATGACCACCTGGAAGGCTGCCACGCCCGCGCGCGCGCACTGAAGGCGCGGGCGGACTTTGTGGTGCCCACGCCCGCTTGAGGCTCGGCGCTGCGTTGGTTTAGGCCTGCGTCAGGCTGGCCTGCAAATTCTCCACGCTGCTGTACAAGGCTTGCCCCTGTACCAGCCGGTCGCCCGCAGCGCTGTGCACCACCAGCGCCGGCACGCCTTGCGCGCGGTGCTGGCGCATCAGGCGCTGCGCAGCTTGCACGCGCGCAGCATGGGCTTCGTGCAAGGTGGCATCGGGGCTCTGCAGGCGATCGGCCGCAGTGGCCAGGCCCAGGTCGCGCAGCTGCTGCGCCACCACCTCCACATCCGCCGTGTCCAATCCCTGCACATAGCGCGCCTCTTGCAGCACCTTGAGCGCTTCCAGCTCGCGGGCAGGCTCCGTCAGCGCCACGGCGCAGAGCGCCAGGGTGGTGGTGGTGGAGTCAAACGCGCTGCCGGGCTTGCCCAGCACATTGCTACGGTAGGCCTCGGTGAAGCGCTGGCCGGTGAGCTTGGCAATGCGCACATCGTTGGACCAGGCGTACTCGGCAAAGGCGGCGTCCATGGTGCGCCCGCCGCCGGAAAACAGGCCGGTGGGGGCCAGCGTCAGCGAGACCGATGCGTCTTGCGCCAACTGTTGGATAGCAGGGGCGGCGCCGTAGCACCAGCCACACAGGGGGTCGAACAAATAGGTGACGTGGGTGGACATGGGCTGGTGTTCTTTCAATCGTTGGTCAGGGGAGCGGCTGCGAGCGCCTGCTCAAAAAGGGCAATCTCTTCTTGCAGGCTGCCCCGGCTGCGGAAGTGCCGGGCGGCGCGGTTGTACCAGTTCTCCGCGTCCTCCAGGTCGCCTTCTTGCAGGTGCAGGATGCCGTGCAACCAGGCGGCCAACATGGAGTCGTCCTTCTGCACCAGGTCGTGCGCGGCGTGCCAGCGCCCGGCGTGCAGGTCTTGCAAAACTTGGTGCAGAGCGGTCATAGGAGGTTCACCACTTCATTTCGCCAGTGTTGACCTTGGCGCCGATGTCCAGTGACAGTCCACCGTCAGTCAGGGCCGGGTAGGCCTGCTGCATGGCGGGGATCAACGTGGCGCTGGTTTTGTTGGCAGCAAGGTTTTTCTCGAAAGTCTGCAAGTAGTCCTTGGTGAAGGCAATGGTGCTGGCATCTACCTTGGTGCCTGCCTTCATGTGGCCGGGAATTACCAGCTCGGGCTTGAGAGCCGCCATTTCGTCGAGCTGGGCCACCCATACGGCGCGCTCGGCGGCGGTTTGGGTGTCAGCGGTCCAGACGTGCATGTTGCCGAACACGCCGATATTGCCCACCACCGCCTTGATGGAAGGGATCCAGGCATAAGGGCGGTGCGCCAGCAGGCCTTGGGTGCCGCGGATCTCGATGGTCTGGCCTTCCAGCGTCAGGGTGTTGCCTTCCAGGGCACGGGGCACCACCGGTTTGCGCGGTGCGTTGGCGCCCATCTTGGGGCCCCAGAACGCGACCTTGCCAGCGAGCTTGGGTGCTAGTTTGCCCAGCACAGCGGGTGTGGTCACCACGTCGGCCTGCGGGAACACTTCTTTGAGCGCTTCCACACCGAAATAGTAGTCAGGGTCGGCCTGGCTCACGTAAATGGTGGTGAGCTGCTTGCCACTGTCGAGCACGTTGGCGGCAATGCGCAAGCCATCGGCACGGGTGAAACCGGCGTCGATGACGACGGCGTCTTTCTGGCCATAGACCAGGGTGGAATTGACGTTGAAACTGTTGCCGTCGGCGTTGTAGACCTTGACGGTGAGCGGCTGCTGGGCGTGGGCGGCGCCAGACATGGCGGTGAAAGCGATGGCCAGCGATGCGGCGATGACGGTGGTGCGGATCATGGTGAACTCCTGGTGGTGGGACGCCAAGAGATAAGTCTCATCAGCGTTGGAGTGAACTTTAGTTTCAATAATCGCGCAGATAAACCTGATAATTTGCGCATTACTGTTTCATAAATTGAGCAAATCATGGACCGTTTGACTGCCATGCAGGTGTTTGTGGAAGTGGCGCAGAGTGGCAGCTTCAGTGCCACGGCCGACAAGCTGGACATGTCGCGCGCCATGGTGACGCGCTATGTCGGCGAGCTGGAGCAGTGGCTGGGCGCCCGGCTTTTGCAGCGCACTACCCGCAGCGTCACGCTGACAGACGCCGGCGAGAGCTGCCTGCGCCGCAGCCAGCAGATGCTGGCGCTGATGGACAACGTGGAAGAAGAAACCAGCCGCCACGACGGGGCGCTGCGCGGTCAACTGCGGGTGACCTGCAGCATGTCGTTTGCCTATGCCGAAATGGCGGCGGCCATTGCCGACTTTCTGGCGCTGTACCCGCAACTCAAGATCGACCTCGATGCCAGCGAAGGCGCGCTCAACCTGGTGGAGGCGCGCATCGATCTTGCCATTCGCATCAGCGCCGAGCCGGACCCGGCGCTCATCGGCCGGGTGCTGGCGCCCTGTGCGTCGGTGCTGGTGGCATCTCCCGGCTATCTGGCCAAACACGGAACACCCGAGCACCCCACCGACCTGCAGGCCCACCGCTGCCTGAGCTATGCCAACTTCGGCAAAAGCGTGTGGAAGCTACAGCGTGGTGAGGAGCAGGTCGAGGTTCGCGTGGGCAGCCACTTCAGCGCCAACGAGGCCACCGCCTTGCTGCGGGCCGCGCTGGCGGGCGGCGGGGTGGCCATGCAACCCACGTATCTGGCCAGCCCGCATGTGGCGGACGGCAGCCTGGAGCTGGTGCTGCCGCAGTGGCAGCTGCCCATGATGTCCATCTACGCGCTCTACCCCTCGCGCAAGCACCTCTCGCCGGCGGTGCGGGCCTTGCTGGACTTTCTGGCCGAGCGCTTTGCCAGCGAGCCCTGGAAGCTACAGCGCTAGCTTGCTATCGTTTCAGTAGCTACTCGCGCATATGCAGCGGGCGCTAGCACCTGTTTTTATTCAAAATTCACCCCAGGTGCTCCACCACCAGAACCGCCTTGGCCATGCCCTTGCCGGTGTTGCTGATGGCGTGCTGCACGTCCACCGCATAGCGCGCGCTGTCGCCCGCCTTGAGCACCTTGCTACTGTCGGCGGCTTGTATGGTCAGGCTGCCGCTGAGCACCGAGAGGTGTTCTTTGGCACCCGCCTCGTGGGGTTCAGACGCCAGCACACCGCCGGGCTCCACAGCCAGCTCGTACCACTCCACCCGCCCCGCCAGGGCTATGGGCCCCAGGATGCGTAGCGTGCATTTGCCGTCCGGGCTGGTGGTTACCGGAATGGTGTGGGCGGGCACCAGCTCCACCGTGGGCGTGGCCTTGTCGGTGCTGGTGGTGCCCAGCAGCTCGGTCAGGCTGATGCCCAGCGCGGTGGCCAGGCGCCACAGCACACCCACCGTCGGGTTGGCCTGGTTGCGCTCCACTTCGGAGAGCATGGACTTGGACACCCCCGCCCGTTTGGAGAGTTCGTCCAGCGACAGCTTCTGCGCCTTGCGCGCATCTTGCAGTTTGGAGCCTACGGCCGGTGGGCCGTCCGTCAAAGGAGTGGGGGAGGGGACTTGCGCCATGATGGTTTTGGTCGGTAAAATGGATTTTTGTTCGATATACCGGAAATATCCGCTAAAACGATATTACACCGCCATGACCACTTTGACCACCACGATGCCCGGCTACCAACTGCAATTCGCCAGCGACAACACCTCCGGCATCTGCCCCGAGGCCATGCAGGCGTTCATGGCGGCCAACACCGGCTTTGCGGCGTCTTATGGCAATGACGATTCCACCCGCCTGGCCTGCGACCGCATCCGCGAGGTATTTGAGGCGGACGCCGAGGTGTTTTTTGTGTTCAACGGCACAGCGGCCAACTCGATTGCGCTGGCGTCCCTCTGCCAGTCCTACCAGGCGGTCATTTGCAGCGATACCGCCCACGTAGAGACGGATGAATGCGGCGCGCCCGAGTTTTTCTCGAATGGCTCCAAGCTGCTCTCCGCCCCGCACCGCCACGGCAAGCTCACCTCTGCGGGGGTGCTGGAAGTCATCACCCGCCGCACCGATGTGCACTACCCGCGCCCTAAGGTCGTCACGCTGACCCAGTCCACCGAGATGGGCTCTGTTTACCAGAAGGGTGAAATCAGCGGTATCAGCCGCATCGCGCAAGAGCACGGCCTGAAGGTGCACATGGACGGCGCCCGCTTTGCCAATGCGGTGGCGGCCCTCAAGGTGACGCCGGCCGACATCACCTGGCGCGCCGGGGTGGACGTGCTGTGTTTTGGCGGTACCAAAATGGGCCTGCCGATTGGTGAGGCGATTGTGTTTTTTGACCGCAAGTTGGGCGAAGAGTTTTCTTATCGCTGCAAACAGGCGGGGCAGTTGGCCTCCAAGATGCGCTACCTGTCCGCCCCCTGGCTGGCCATGCTGACCGACAACACCTGGCTGCGCCATGCCGCTCACGCCAATGCCATGGCGCACCGGCTCTCGGAGCGGATTGCCGGCATCGCCGGTGCGGAGCTGCTGTTGCCCACCGAAGTCAACGGCGTCTTCGTCAACCTGCCCGAACCCGCCATCGCCCGCCTCAAGGCCCTGGGCTGGACCTTCTACACCTTCATCGGCGGCGGTGCGCGCTTCATGTGCTCTTGGGCGACGACCGAAGAGGCGGTGGACCATTTGGCCAGCGATTTGGAGCTTGTGTTGGCGGGTTGATTCAGCATCTCGATGCTACAAATTCAATAGCTGCTTGCGCAATAAAAACGGGGGCTAGGCCCCCGTTTTGTTTGAAAGTGCTAGGTTAGGCCTTAGCCTAAACGCGCCCGGTGCCGCGCAACCTGCGCCTTCACCTGTGCCGGTGCCGTGCCGCCCAGAATGTTGCGGGCGTTGAGCGAGCCGCGCAGGCTCAGGCAGTCGTACACATCTTTCTCGATGCTGGCGTGGAAGCCTTGCAGCACTTCCAGAGGCAGTTCGGACAGATCGCAGGCATGGCTTTGTGCCGCCTTCACGGCGTGGGCCACGGTCTCGTGTGCATCGCGGAAGGGCAGGCCCTTCTTCACCAGGTAGTCGGCCAGGTCGGTGGCGGTGGCGTAGCCCTTCAGCGCCGCGCGCTCCATGGCCTCCGCGTTCACGCTGATGCCGCCTTCCTTCTGGCCGGTGGCTGCATTCACTTGGCCGCCCATCATCTCGGAGAAGATGCGCAGCGTGTCCTTCAAGGTGTCTACCGTGTCGAACAGCGGTTCCTTGTCTTCCTGGTTGTCCTTGTTGTAGGCCAGGGGCTGGCCCTTCATCAGGGTGATCAGGCCCATCAGGTGGCCGACCACGCGGCCGGTCTTGCCACGTGCCAGCTCGGGCACGTCGGGGTTTTTCTTCTGCGGCATGATCGACGAACCGGTGGTGAAACGGTCCGCAATCTTGATGAAGCCAAAGTTCTGGCTCATCCAGATGATGAGCTCTTCGCTCATGCGGCTGATGTGCACCATGGTCAGACTGGCGGCACTGGTGAATTCGATCGCAAAGTCGCGGTCGCTCACGGCGTCCAGGCTGTTCTGGCACACGCCGTCCATGCCCAATGTCTTGGCCACACGCTCGCGGTCCAGCGGGTAGCTGGTGCCGGCCAATGCCGCACTGCCCAGCGGCAGGCGGTTGGTACGGCGGCGCACTTCGGCAAAGCGCTCGGCGTCTCTAGAGAACATTTCTACGTAGGCCAGCATGTGGTGGCCAAAGCTCACGGGCTGGGCCACTTGCAAGTGGGTGAAGCCGGGCAGGATGACATCGGTGTTCGCTTCGGCCACATCCACCAGCGACTTTTGCAGGTCCACTAGCAGCTCGCCAATCAGGTCAATCTCACCGCGCAGCCACAGGCGCACATCGGTGGCCACCTGGTCGTTGCGGCTGCGGCCGGTGTGCAGGCGCTTGCCAGCATCGCCCACCAGCTGGGTCAGGCGCGCCTCGATGTTCAGGTGCACGTCTTCCAGATCCAGCTTCCATTCAAAGGCGCCGGATTCGATTTCGCCCCAGATCTGGGTCATGCCTTTTTGGATGGACGCATGGTCTTCAGCACTGATGATGCTTTGCGCTGCCAGCATGTCGGCATGCGCCAGACTGCCGGTAATGTCGGCCTGCCAAAGGCGCTTGTCAAAGAACACGCTGGAGGTGTAGCGTTTGACCAGATCGCTCATGGGCTCGGAAAACAGCGCGGACCACGCCTGAGATTTTTTATCGAATTGGTTTTGGGACATGGGAAGCGCTTTTCAGAATGGAGTCAAAATCTGGTGGACATGAACGACACCCAAATATTATCGACGTTCCAGGAGCTGGCCCCCGAGCCTGTGGCCCACAGCAAGGCCCCGGCTTTGGTGTTTGATGCCTGCCAGATCGGAGTGGTGTTGCGGGCGGTGTTGTTCGTAGAGCTGGCCGTGGCGGTGGCGGCCATGTTTTCAGCGGCCACCCTGTGGGACTGGGTGATGCTTTTTTCGTTGATCACGGGTGGTGCTTTGCCGGCCACGCTGGCCTGGCTCTTGTCTGCCTGTGTGGCCAAACGCTGGTTGGCCCGTCTGCGGCCTGCGGCGCAGTACACGGCTGCCATTGGTTTGGGGGCGGTGGCCGGGCTTTATGGCTGTGGCCTGCTCGCCGCTTCGGGCCTGTTGCTGGATGTGCCCTGGGTGGGTAGCGCCTGCAGCGGGGCCTTGATTTCCTCCATTTTGGTGGCGGCCCTGGTGATGCGGGCCAAGGGGCGCACCCCGGCCGATACTGCAGCGCGCTTGGCCGAACTGCAGTCGCGCATCCGCCCCCACTTTTTGTTTAATACCCTCAATAGCGCCATTGCGCTAGTGCGCGCCGAGCCCGCCAAGGCCGAGGCGCTGTTGGAGGACCTGAGTGACCTGTTTCGCCACGCGCTGATGGACCAAGGGACGGCAGTGACGCTGGCTGACGAGATTGCGTTGGCGCGGCGCTACCTGGCGATTGAGCAGGTGCGTTTTGGTGAGCGTCTGGATGTGCAGTGGGCACTGGACCCGGAGGCGGACCAGGCCAAGCTGCCCCCGCTCTTGCTGCAGCCCTTGGTGGAGAACGCGGTGCGCCATGGTGTGGAGCCCAGTGCCACGGGTGCCGCCATCCGCATTTCTACCCAGCGCCGTGGCTCCACGGTGGTGCTGAAGGTGACCAATACGGTGCCCGCGGGCCAGGGTTCGGAGGGCCACGGCTTGGCACTGCGCAATGTGCAAGACCGGTTGGCTTTGCTGCATGATGTGCAGGCCCAGTTCCGCTGTGGCCTGAAAGATGACGTGTACCAGGTTCGCATGGAGTTTCCCGCATGACTGCAACTGCACCTTTCTCGCGTCGTTTGCAAGTGATGGTGGTGGACGACGAAGCCTTGGCCCGATCGCGTCTGCGCACCCTGCTGGGCGACTGTCACAACCCCGGTGCCGAGGTGGTGGCCGAAGCCGCCAACGCAGCCCAGGCGCTGGAGTTGATGCGGGGGCGCCGTTTGGACGTGGTGTTTCTGGACATCCACATGCCGGGTGCCGACGGCCTGGCACTGGCGCAAACCCTCAAGACATTGCCACAGCCGCCCGTGGTGGTGTTTGTTACGGCACATGCCGAACACGCCCTGCAGGCCTTTGACCTGGAAGCGGCCGACTACCTGACCAAGCCTGTACGGCTGGAGCGCCTGCAAGTGGCGCTACAAAAAGCAGAGCGGCTTGCGCATATTCCACAAGGGTTAGGCGGTGTTTTTGCTTCTGAAGAGGTGCTGGTGATTCAGGAGCGGCACCGTACCGAGCGTGTGCCATTGCAGCAGGTGCTGTATTTCAAGGCCGAGCTCAAATACATCACGGTGCGCACCGCGGCGCGCAGTTACATCCTGGATGGCGCGCTCAATGATCTGGAAACCAAATACGCCGAGCATTACCTGCGCATCCACCGCAACGCGATTGTGGCGCGCTGGGCCATTCGTGCGCTGGAGAAACACTACGACGCCGAAGAGGGCGAGGGCTGGGCCGTTCGGCTGCAAGGGGTCGAGGAACTGCTGTCGGTATCGCGGCGCCAGCTGGCCACGGTGCGCGGTTTGATTGCGCAATGAAGCGAGCCTTGCTGTCCCGGTGGTCCCGGCTGGTGTTTTCATGCTTGTGGTTTGCGATGTGTGCCGTGGGCGCTGGCAGTGTTAGCGCTGCAGACCGTATCCGCATCGGAGCTGAAGACGATTGGCGCCCTTATTCCTACGTGGCAGAGGGCAAACCCGTCGGGTTTGCGGTGGACCTGGCGCGTGCGGCCTGGGCGGCAGCTGGCGTGGAGGTCGAATTGGTGCCGCTGCCCTATGCCCGCTGCATGCGAGAAGTGGACAACGGCACCTTGGCAGGGTGTTTCGATACCTTGCGTGACGCCCGCACTGAAGACAAATACTTTTGGCACAAACGTCCCTTGTTCAAAGCGCGCATTGCCATTTATGGCCGCGTGCAGGGTGCTGTGGCAAATCGGGTGGGGCCAGCAGATCTGCTGGGGCGCCGTATCGGGGTGACCAATGGCTACGACTATGGCGAGGCGTTCGACAATGACACCCGCATGGTGCGCGACGTGGCACCGTCGGACCTCATTTCCCTGCGCAAGCTGGTGGCGGGTCGCGTGGATTACGCGCTGGTCTATGACCGTGTAGCGCAGGAAATCGCCCGGGTACATCCCGAGCTGGGTCAGGGATTCGTACAGCGTGGTGTCTTGGTTGAACCACTGCTGTACCTCTCATTCACCAAACGGCAACCTGGTATGAAGACACTGATCGCCCGATTTGATGCCGGGCTGGACAGCATCCATAAATCAGGCGAGTACGCGCGCATTGAGGCGCGCTGGCGGTAAGACAGCCCCCAGCGCCTTACCGCAGCGCTGCGCGCATTAGCCTGTGTTACGCAGGCCCGCGGCGATGCCGTTGATGGAGATGTGGATCCCGCGTTGCACCCGCTCGTCGGCTTTGCCTTCGCGGTAGCGACGTACCAGCTCCACCTGCAGGTGGTGTAGTGGGTCGATATACGGGAAACGGTGGCGGATCGAGCGTTGCAGGGCCGCGTTGTTGGCCAGACGGTTCTTCTCTCCAGTGATGGTGGCCAAGGCCTGCGCCGTAGCGTGCCATTCGGCCTCGATCGCGGAGAAGATCTTCTTGCGCAGGCGTGCATCGCCCACCAGCTCGGAGTAACGAGACGCCAGCGCCAGGTCGCTCTTGGCCATTACCATGTCCATGTTGGAGAGCAAGGTGCCAAAGAAGGGCCACTGTTTGTACATCTTCTGCAGCAGCGCCAGGCGCTCTTTCTGCTCGGCGGCAGTGCCGCTGCTGATGAATTTCTGCACCGCAGAGCCAAAGCCAAACCAGCCCGGTAAGGTCAAACGACACTGGCCCCAGCTGAAGCCCCAAGGAATCGCGCGCAGGTCTTCGATCTTTTGCGAGGCCTTGCGCGACGCAGGGCGCGAGCCGATGTTGAGCTCGGCAATCTCGCGGATCGGTGTGGAACTGAAAAAGTATTCTGTGAAGCCCGGAGTCTCGTACACCAGCGCGCGGTAGGCCGACATGCTGTTTTGCGAGAGCTCGGCTGCGGCTTCCAAAAATGCCTTGGTGGCGGACTTGGTGGGTTGCAGCAGGGTGGCTTCCAGCGTGGCGGCCACCAGGGTTTCGAGGTTACGCCGACCAATTTCGGGGTTGGCGTATTTGGAGCCGATCACCTCGCCCTGTTCGGTCAGGCGAATTTGACCGCGCACGGTGCCGGGGGGCTGGGCCAGAATTGCCTGGTAGCTCGGGCCGCCGCCGCGGCCGACGGTGCCGCCACGGCCGTGGAACATGCGCAGCTGGATTTTGTGCTGGGCGGCCAGTACATCGAACAGTTCGACCAGCGCGATCTCGGCGCGGTACAGCTCCCAGTTGCTGGTGAAGATGCCACCGTCCTTGTTGCTGTCTGAGTAGCCCAGCATGATGTCCTGCTCGGAGCCACTGCGTTTGACCAGCTCGGCCACGCCAGGCAGTGCGTAGAAGTCGCGCATGATGGGCGCTGCGTTGCGCAGGTCTTCGATGGTTTCAAACAGCGGCACCACGATCAGGTCGGCGGTGGCTTGCGCGTCCAGCGTTCCGCGCATCAGGCCCACTTCTTTTTGGAGCAGCAGCACTTCGAGCAGGTCGCTCACGGTTTCGGTGTGGCTGATGATGTAGTGGCGGATGGCCTCATGGCCAAAGCGCTCACGCATGACCTTGGCAGCGGCGAAGATGGCCAGCTCGCCCTGGGCATGGGCCGAGTACTCCACACCGTGCACGCGCAGCGGGCGCGCGTCGTTCAGCAAGCCCAGCAGCAGTGTCCGTTTGGCGGCTTCATCCAGCGCGCTGTAGTTGGCTTCTACGCGGGCCGTTGCCAGCAGTTCGGCCACCACCTCCTCGTGCTTGTCAGAGCTTTGGCGCAAGTCCACCGTGGCCAGATGAAAGCCAAACACCTCCACTGCGCGGATCAGCGGGTGCAGGCGCTGCTTGATCAGGGCTGCACCGTGGTGGGCCTTGAGCGAGGCGGCGATAGTGCGTAGATCGGCCACAAAGTCTTGGGCCAACAAATAAGGATTTTGGGGCGCCACGGCGTGGCGGGCGGCTTCGGTGCCGGTCAGGCTTTTGAGGGTGGCGGCCAGGCGTGCGTACATGCCGGTCAGGGCGCGGCGATAGGGCTCGTCCT
Organism: Rhodoferax sp.; assembly: GCF_034519335.1. Lineage (GTDB taxonomy): Bacteria > Pseudomonadota > Gammaproteobacteria > Burkholderiales > Burkholderiaceae_C > Allorhodoferax. The sequence continues at coordinate 174,566 of NZ_JAXHOL010000038.1, read as the reverse complement.
TGCGGTGCTCGTTCTGGTCGGGGGAGCTTTCGGCCAGAGCCTGCATCTCAGGGGTGCAGTCGGCCAGCATGGCGGAGATGGACAACTCGCCGCCCAGGTAATGCACTTCCGTCAGGTAGTGGCGCAGCGCCACTTCGGCCTGCCGGCGCAGTGCGTACTCCAGGGTCTGGGCGCTGACATTGGGGTTGCCATCGCGGTCGCCACCAATCCACTGGCCCATGCGCAGAAAGCTGTGCACGGGCTGGGCGCCCAGCATGTCTTCCAGGTCAGCATACAGCTTGGGGATCTCGCGCAGGAAGGTGGACTCGTAATAACTCAGCGCGTTTTCAATCTCGTCGGCCACGGTGAGTTTGCTGAAGCGCAGCAAGCGAGTTTGCCAGAGCTGCATCACGCGGGCGCGCATCTGGGCTTCGTTGGCGGCCAGTTCTTTGGGTGTCAGGGCGTCTTTTTTGCTGTCGATCGATACGGCGCGCTGCTTGATTTCGTCGCGTGTGGTGAGCAGCTGGGCGATGTCACGCTCGGCATCCAGGATGCTCTTGCGCTGCACTTCGGTGGGGTGGGCGGTGAGCACGGGCGAGACATAACTTTGCGCCAGGGTTTGCGAGATGGTCTTGGGTGCAATGCCGGCCCAGCGCAGGCGCGACATGGCAACCTCGATGCTGCCTTCCTGGGTGTCTCCCGCGCGTTCGTGCACGGCGCGGCGGCGGATGTGGTGGCGGTCTTCGGCCAGGTTGGCCAAGTGCGAAAAATACGTGAAGGCCCGGATCACGCTCACGGTCTGGTCTCCGGACAAGCCCTTGAGCAGCTTCTTCAGCGCCTTGTCAGCCTCGTGGTCGGCATCGCGGCGAAATGCGACTGACAGGGTACGAATCTGTTCGACCAGCGCATAGGCGTCCACGCCCTCCTGCTCCCGAATCACGTCTCCCAGAATCCGGCCCAAGAGACGGATGTCTTCAACCAGGGGACGCTCGTTGTCTTTGCTGCGCTTGGCCGTCTCTGCGGCAGGTGCTTTTTTCATGGGTCTGGAGGGAGGGGTGAGGGGGGCTTCGGGTGAAGCAAGGATCGCGCCCATGCTAGCATTGAAGGCTACTTATCGATTACAAGCAGGTTACGACTTTGCCCCATTTTACGATCGCTACACGTGAGAGCCGGTTGGCCCTTTGGCAGGCCGAACATGTCAAGGCATTGCTGGAGCAGCAGGGTGCTTCTGTGACCCTGTTGGGCATGACCACCAAGGGGGACCAGATCCTGGACCGCTCACTCAGCAAGGTGGGCGGCAAGGGCTTGTTTGTCAAAGAGCTGGAGGTTGCGCTGGAAGAAGGCCGCGCCGACCTCGCTGTGCACTCGCTCAAAGATGTGCCCATGGAACTGCCTGATGGTTTTGAGCTGGCCTGTGTCATGGAGCGCGAAGATCCACGCGATGCTTGGGTTTCCAGCGGCTATGCCAGTGTGCAGGACCTGCCGCAAGGTGCCGTGGTAGGTACCTCCAGCCTTCGCCGGGTTGCATTGCTGCGAGCTATCCGTCCCGACCTCAAAATTGAACCATTGCGCGGTAACCTGGACACCCGCCTGCGCAAGCTGGACGATGGCTTGTACGACGGCATAGTGTTGGCCGCTGCCGGGCTCAAACGCTTGGGATTGGCATCTCGGATTCGCACAACTTTTGCGGTGGAGCACATGTTGCCGGCTGCCGGTCAGGGGGCTTTGGGCATTGAGGTTCGGACAGGCCGTGATGATGTGCGCTCCGCGCTCCAGCACCTCGCCCACCAGCCCACTTGGCTGGCGGTGGCTGCTGAGCGTGCGGTGAGTCGCATGATGGGCGGCAGCTGTTCCATGCCGTTGGCAGCCTACGCCACGCTAGAAGGTGCCGAAATGCTCATCCGCGCGGCATGGGGAGATGCTGAAGGCGTTCAGCCCTTGGTGACGTCGGAAGCGCGAGGGGCGGTGGTGAGTCTGGCTCAGGCTACGGCGCTGGGTGAGCGTGTGGCTCTGCAGTTGCAGGCCGGTGTGCGTGCTTTGCCCCTTTCAGGAGCTTGATGCCATGCGTGTGATCGTTACCCGCCCTGCAGGGGAAGCCCAAAAATGGGTCACCACGCTCCAGGGCGCAGGTTACCAAGCTGTCAGTCTGCCCTTGATCAAAGTGTTGCCTGCTGCACAACCCCAGGCAGTGCTAGACGCCTGGAAACACATAGCGGATTGGGATGCAGTGATGTTTGTCAGCCGCAACGCGGTGGACCACTTTTTTGCACTAAAACCACCTGAAACGTCCGTTTTTTGTGCGCAAGCAGCTATCAAAAAGAGAGCGTACGTTACCGGACCCGGCAGCTATTCTGCCTTGTTGCGTGCGGGGGCCGAGGCACCCTGGATCGACTCGCCTGACCATGCGGCCGGACAGTTTGACTCCGAGGCCCTTTGGCGTGTGGTGCGCGGACAAATGCGCTCCGGCTTTCGCCTGCTGATTGTCCGTGGTACCACGGTGGACGGTGCCAGCAGCGACGAAGGCGTGGGCCGAGACTGGTTTGCCAAACAGGCCACTGCGGCCGGTGCGCAAGTGGACTTTGTGGTGGCCTACCAGCGCCAGCAACCGCAACTGGATACCCTGCAGCGTGAGCAGGCCTATGCCGCTGCCAGCGATGGCACGGTTTGGTTGTTCAGCAGCTCGGAGGCGATTGCCAACTTGCAAGCCCAGTGCCCGGCGCAGCCTTGGCAAGAGGCTCGCGCAGTGGTCACCCATCCGCGCATTGGCAAGGCCGCCCGTGAAGCCGGCTTCGGTGTGGTGCGGGAGTCACGTCCAGCGCTGCCCGCGCTGATGGCGTCGATAGAATCGCTGCAATGAACGCCGAGTCTGCTGCACCCCTAGAAACCCCCTCTGCGGAGCAGGCGCCACCTGCAGCATTGCTGCCCACCGTGAAGTCCTCGCGTCGTTGGCTGCGTGGAGTTGCTGTGGTGGCGGTGGTCGGCTTATTGGCCAGTGCCTTGCTGTGGCAAAAACTCAGTTCCATTCAGGAGCAATTGGCGCGTCAAAGTGCCGACACTGGCTCGCAGGCCAACGAAGCCCGCGCCATGGCCCGCCAAGCACAAGAACTGGCCATTGAAACCGCAGCCAAACTCGCCATGACCGAGGCGCGGCTGAGCGAGGTGTCCCTGCAGCGCAGCCAGCTCGAAGAGCTGATGCAAAGTCTGTCCCGCTCGCGTGATGAAAACTTGGTTGTTGACATTGAATCTGCCGTGCGCCTTGCCCAACAGCAGGCCCAGCTTACCGGCAGTGCAGAGCCGCTGCTGGCCGCCCTCAAGACTGCTGAGCTGCGCGTAGCCCGCGCAGCGCAACCTCGCCTGACCCCCGTGCAGCGGGCTATTGCCAAGGATGTTGCACGCATCAAGGCTACGGCCTTTGCCGATTTACCTGCTTTGTTGGTCAAGCTCGATGAGCTGGTGCAGGTCACCGACGAGTTGCCCGTTGCCAATGCAGTGGCTGTGGCCCGGCCCGCAGAGAGTTTGAAACGCAAGGACGCTGAGTCGATGGCCAGCTGGTGGAGCCGCGCGATTGCTGTGGTGCACGCCGAATTGCAAAGCCTGGTGAGGGTAAGCCGAATCGACAACCCGGATGCGGTGCTGCTATCGCCCGAACAGTCCTTCTTCTTGCGCGAAAACCTGAAACTGAAACTGCTCAACGCGCGCTTGGGTTTGCTGACCCGTCACAACGATTCTGCACGTTCGGATTTGGCTTCTGCTTCCCTGGCGTTGGCCCGTTACTTCGATGTCTCCTCGCGCAAGACGCAGTCCGCACAGGCTTTGTTGCAGCAGCTGCAAGGGCAGATGCGCGCTCTGGAGTTGCCTCGGGTGGACGAAACCCTGGCAGCACTGACCACTGCGGCTGCGGGGCGCTGAGATGCGGGCTGCTCTTTGGCTTATTGCATTGTTTGCGGTGGCGGTGGCCGCGGCCTTGTTTGCGGGCAATAACCAAGGTACGGTGACCTTGTACTGGCCACCGTACCGGGTTGACTTGTCGTTGAACTTGGTGCTTGTTTTGCTGGCACTGGTGTTTGTGACACTGCACTTGGCCTTGCGCGCCTTGTCGGGCTTGTTGCACATTCCGGTGCAGGCCAAACGCTGGCGACTGCTCAATAAGGAGCGCGCCATGCACGAGGCGCTGCTGGACTCTCTGTCCAATCTGGTAGCGGGCCGTTTTGTGCGGGCTCGCAAGGCTGCCGAGTTGGTAGTAACTTTGGAAGAATCCTTGCGTAGCAGTGAAGAGCACACCGCCCACGGTGTGCGCCTGCGCACCATGTCACACCTGATTGCTGCCGAAAGTGCCCATGCGCTGCAGGACCGCAACCGCCGCGAGCAGCATTTTCAAAGCGCCTTGGAGTTGACACGACCCCGCGACGCCCAAGATAGCCGCGATGGTGTGCTCATGCGGGCGGCCCGCTGGTCGTTTGAGGACCGTGATGCCTCGAGTTCTTTGGATTGGTTGGACCAACTGCCTCAGGGCACTGCCCGCCGCACCATTGCTTTGCGCCTTCGCCTCAAGGCCGCCCGATTGGCAGGGCAGGCGCGTGCTGCACTGGACGCTGTGCGCTTGCTAACCAAGCATCGGGCCTTTTCAGAAGTGGCGGGTGCAGGTATTGCGCGCGGGCTGGCGCTGGAAATACTGCGCTCTGCCCATGACCCAGTGCAGCTGCAAAGGGCCTGGGAGGCGCTGGAGACTGCAGAAAAACACATTCCCGAGGTCGCGTTGGAAGCCGCGGAACGATGCCTGCATCTGGGCGGTGATGTCGCCCTCTCTCGTCAGTGGGTCTTGCCCCTTTGGACCACGATGGTGGATCGTTTGGATACTCTGAGCCCGGCCTTGCGCGTGCGGGTGGTGCGTGTGCTCGAAAAAGGCTTTGTCCAAGCCACCGGAGCCCCCGATGCGGCATGGCTGCAGCGCATCGAATCACTGCAGTTGACCAACCCGGGCGACCCACTTTTACAGTACCTCGCCGGGGTGATGTGCGCACGGTTGGAGTTGTGGGGCAAAGCGCAACAGATGCTGCGCCAATCGTTGACCATGCTCAAGGACCCGGACCTCAAGCGCGATGCCTGGCGTGCCTTGGCTGAATTGGCAGAGCAAAGACAAGATGCCGCTGGCGCTGCACAGGCTTATAAGGAAGCTGCCAAAGCGTGACGGACTGAAGTTTCAGGGCTATTATCCGGCCCATGGCCACACTCATAGACCACCTGATCAAGCTCACAGATCACCGCGATCGAGACCTGTTGGAGCTCACGCTTTCCAAGGCTTTGATTGACCTGATGCCGATTCAGCGGGTTATTGTGGCCCGCGTGGTGAGCGAGGAAGGCATCAAGCGCTGGCTGGAAGTTGCAACGTTGGATGCAAAAGGTGGTGGCAAAGTGGTTGATCCGCTGCGGGTGGATTTTCACACCTTGCCCTTGCTGGACGACAACCGCGACCGGTTGCGGGCTTTGCAAAACCGCGAGCGTATCGAAATCGCCTGGGCTGGCGAAGATGGCCCGCGTATCACGTACTTTCCGCTATTTGCTGAAACCCTGAATGACGACGAGGGCGCGCTGGAGATTCATTCTGCCTCTGCGTTGACCGAGGAGCAGCTGCAAACCTTGGGGCAGGTTCAGCATGTGTTTCGCAACATGTACCACCTGCTGGCTTACAGTGATCGGGATGCCTTGACCGGCCTGCTCAACCGCAAGTCTTTGGACGACACGTTTTACAGTGCCGTACTGGACGAGCTGGGTGAAGGTCCGGAATCGCAGTCAGAATCCTTGAAAGTGACAGTGGCGCCCGGTCAGGAGCGCCGCCACCGGGTGCCGCCCAACTACTGGCTAGGAACGATCAGCATCGACAACTTTGGGCTTCTCAATGACAAGAATGGCCATTTGATTGCTGAAGAAGTGCTGTTGCTGGTAGCCCGTATTATGAACAATACCTTTCGCACCTATGACAGGCTGTACCGCTTGGGTGGCGAGCAGTTTGCGGTGCTCATGCATTGTCCCGACGAGGCGTTGGTACTGGCAGCGTTTGAGCGCTTCCGCGCGAATATCGAAAAGTTCAACTTCCCGCAAGTTGGGCGCGTGACGATTTGCGCCGGATTCACCCGGATCACGCCTGACGACTCCCCGAGTACGGCTTTGGAGCATGCAGAGCGTGCTGTGGACTATGCGCAGCACAACGGTCGCAACAAGGTGTTCAGCCACGCCGAACTGGTGCGCAAAGGTTTCTTCGGTGATGCCGTCAAGGTGGGTGCAGTCGATATCTTTTAAGCGCTGCACTACAGGTCAAAAAAAGGGGCACCGCGGTGCCCCTTTTTATTTAGCGCGCCGTGTTCTCTTCAAACGGCAGGCTCATATTGCGCAGGTCGCGCCGGGTTTCCACCAGCACCAGCGGGCCAGTATCCACCACCACAGGGGCGGGACGCTCGCGCGGCACATGCACGGGCTTGGGTTCGGCGGCAATCGCGGCTTGCACAGCTGCAATCTTCTCGGCATCCGAGTTCACCCACTGCAGGCCCGAAGTTTGGGCAACTTGCAGCAAGGAATCGGTAGGCAGCTCGTAGCCTTGTACCTTGGGCATACGGCCCTCGGTTGTTGCAGGTGTCGGTGCCGGTTTGGATGCCGATGCGGCAGGCACTGGCTCTGCAGGTGCTTGCTCTGCAGCGGGTGCTGCCTCAGACACCGCGTGAGAAGACTGCTGAACGGCAGCCGTTTCACCACGCTCCTGGCGGTTGCCACGATCGCGGCCATAGCGGTCACGTGAACGGTGTTCACGACCTTCTCCACCATTGCGGCCTTCAGCTGGCGTCAGCGAAGCTGCTTCGATGGAGCCAGTGTCAGCTTGGGCAGTCGGAGCGGTATCTGCGAAGGCGAGGGCAGACTGCGATTCTGTGTCGCTGCGGTTGCCTTCGTCCTGGCGCGGGCCACGCTCGTCGCGGCGGCCATTGCGGTTACGTCCACGGCCACGACCTTCACGACCCTCTCCACGAGCTTCGGTATTTACGTCTGCGGCAACTTCGGTGCGTGCTTCTGTGGTTTCCTCGGTGCGGGAGTCATGGCGCGGCTCTGCATTGCGCTCTGCGCTTTCGTCACGTGGGCCACGGCCTTCGCCACGGTTGCGACCTCGGCCTTCACCGCGGGGGGCGCGGTCTTGGCGGGGTTCACCGCGGCCTTCGCTGCGTGGGGCATTGCCGTTGTCGGCGCCTGCCGACACTTGAACATCCTGACCTGCTGCTACAGCGGATCCAGCGTCCATACGTTCGTTGCGCTGGGCGCCACCCTGGCGTTCACCACGTTCGCCGCGTTCACCACGGTTGCGACCATTGCGGCCACCACGTTCCGTACGTTCGCCATTGCCTTCCGGGCGGGCTTCGCCGCGATTGTCTTCGCGCGGGCCACGACCGTCGGCGCGGGGTTCATTGCGCCCACCACGGCTGTTGCGGCCCTCGCCACGCTCGCCACCACGGTCGTTACGTTCACCACCACGGCCACCGTTGCGATTCCCATCGCGGCCACGGCCATCACGGCCTTCGCGTTTTTCTTCGGTTTTGGCGCTTGCGGGGGCTGCAGGCTTGGCCACGGGAGCAGCTTCTTCCATGCCCAGCAGGCCCTTGATCCAGCCAAAGAAGCCCTTGCTTGCAGGGGCGGCAGGCGCAGCCACAGGCTTGGCAGCCGGTGCAGGCGCGGCGGCCTTCACGGGTTCGGGCTTGGGCGGTGCAATGGGCGCGGGTGCGTCGGGCAGCACGCCCTTGATCACCGGGGTTTGCTTGTTGGTGGGCTCTTGCGAACGCCGGGTCACGCCGGTGGCCTCTTCCATGTCGTCGGCCATCTTGTAGCTGGCTTCGATGTGGTCCAGGCGCGGGTCGTCGTGCTTCAGGCGTTCGAGCTTGTAGTTGGGCGTTTCCAGCGTCTTGTTGGGCACCATCAGCACGTTGATGCGCTGCTTGAGCTCGATCTTGGCGATTTCGGTACGCTTTTCGTTCAGCAGGAAGGACGCCACATCGACGGGCACCTGGCACATCACGGAGGCGGTGTTGTCCTTGAGGGACTCTTCCTGGATGATCCGCAGAATCTGCAAAGCGCTGGATTCGGTGTCGCGGATGTGGCCGGAACCGCCGCAACGCGGGCAAGGAATGGAAGCACCTTCGGAGAGAGCAGGGCGCAGGCGCTGGCGGCTCATTTCCATCAGGCCGAACTTGCTGATGGTGCCGAACTGCACGCGGGCGCGGTCCTGGCGCAGCGCGTCGCGCAAGCGGTTTTCCACTTCGCGGCGGTTGCGGGACTCTTCCATGTCGATAAAGTCGATCACGATCAGGCCACCCAAGTCGCGCAAACGCATCTGGCGGGCCACTTCGTCGGCGGCTTCCAGGTTGGTGCGGGTGGCGGTTTCTTCGATGTCGCCGCCCTTGATGGCGCGGGCCGAGTTCACGTCCACGGAGACCAAGGCTTCGGTGTGGTCGATCACGATGGCGCCGCCGGACGGCAGTTGCACGGTGCGGGCATAGGCCGATTCGATCTGGTGTTCGATCTGGAAGCGGCTGAACAGCGGTGCGTCGTCACGGTAGCGCTTCACGCGGGCAGCGTGCTCGGGCATCACGTGGGCCATGAACTGCTGGGCCTGCTCGTACACGTCGTCGGTGTCGATCAGGATGTCGCCGATGTCATTGTTGAAGTAATCGCGAATCGCTCGGATCACCAAAGACGATTCTTGGTAAATCAGGTAAGCGCCCTTGCCACCCTTGGCGGCGCCGTCAATGGCGTTCCATAACTTGAGCAGGTAATTCAGGTCCCACTGCAGTTCAGGTGCTGCGCGGCCAATGCCTGCGGTGCGAGCGATGATGGACATGCCGTTGGGGTATTCCAACTGGTCCATGTTTTCTTTGAGCTCAGCGCGGTCGTCGCCCTCGATGCGGCGCGAAACACCGCCGCCGCGGGGGTTATTGGGCATCAAGACCACATAGCGGCCAGCCAGCGAGACGAAGGTGGTCAGGGCTGCGCCCTTGTTGCCACGTTCTTCTTTTTCGACCTGGACCAGCAGTTCCTGGCCTTCCTTGATGGCGTCCTGGATGCGGGCTTGCGAAGCAGACACGCCTTCGCGGAAGTACATCTTGGAAATTTCTTTGAACGGCAGGAAGCCGTGGCGGTCTTCACCGTAGTCGACGAAACAGGCTTCCAGCGAGGGCTCGACGCGGGTGACAACGGCCTTGTAGATATTGCCCTTGCGCTGTTCGCGCCCTTCGATTTCGATTTCGTAGTCGAGGAGTTTTTGTCCGTCGACGATGGCCAGGCGGCGTTCTTCAGCCTGCGTGGCGTTGATCAGCATCCGTTTCATGGATTGCATCCTTCTTCAATAAGCACATGCCCGGGTTGGGCGTACGGTGCCGGACTGACGAATTGAAGTGAGGTGGAATTGCCGGAGAACTTCAGGTCACACGAGGTGACGAAGCGTAGGCGCAGGGATGGGGACGAGGGGATGCGTTTGTGAACTTGCTATCAAAAGGATAGCTCGTTGCGCAGGTTGTACCGGGGCTGCAGGCCGATATGTGCCACCCAGCGGGGCGTAGACGCTCCGCAGGCACAAGGTCATCAGGCTCAGCAACACAAACATCTCGTTTCATTCCATTCGCAAACCGTGGGCTTGCGAACTTGGGGTATTCCGTTTCAGGGTTTCAATTCGTCGGCTTGGCCATGCTGTTTGCGGGCCATCACAGGCAAGTGGCGTGTGATTTGCAAGCAAAGCGGCGTGGTGGCATCGACCTTCCAGCGCAGCGGTTTGTGGGGTGTGGACTAAACTCCAGACAAATCAACCACTTACGGCGCGACGCTAGTGAAACACATTATAGGGGGCAATCCGACCCCAGCCCTCCCCCTGACAAACCCGCAGGTCAAATCCGTGACGGTGGACGAAGACAGTGCGGGGCAGCGCTTGGACAACTTTCTGATGCGCGAACTCAAGGGCGTCCCCAAAACCCACGTCTACCGCATCATCCGCAGCGGTGAGGTGCGTGTGAACAAGGGCCGCGCCAGTGCCGATACTCGGGTTGAGGCTGGAGATGTGGTGCGCGTGCCGCCGGTGCGCGTGTCGGAGCGGGTCGAACAAAAAGCCCAGGCCATGGCCCAGCAGGTGGTGGCGCAGGCGACCAGTCGGGCGCCAGCCAAAGCCTTCCCAGTGCTGTTTGAAGATGAACATTTCCTGGCCATCGACAAGCCCGCCGGGGTGGCCGTGCACGGGGGGTCGGGGGTGAGTTTCGGGGTAATCGAGCAGCTGCGCATGGCCCGGCCCCAGGCCACGTTTCTGGAACTGGTGCACCGCCTGGACCGGGAAACCAGCGGCATTTTGCTGATTGCCAAGAAGCGCAGCGCCCTGAAAAACCTGCAGGACCAGTTCCGCGACCGTGAAACCGGCAAAACCTACCTGGCCCTGGTCGTGGGCCAGTGGCCTACTAATAAGAAGGTGCTGGACAAGTCCCTGCACAAATACCTGCTGGCCAGCAAGGACGGCGGCGCGGAAGCGGGAGAACGCCGGGTGAAGGTGGTCGACAAAGACCACCCGGATGCCATGCCCTCCCTGTCGCTGGTCAAAGTTCGGGCGACATCTGGCGTGCCTGACCCGGCTGATACGACCGGCCAGCGCGGGTATTCGCTGCTGGAAGTGACCATCAAGACCGGGCGTACCCACCAAATTCGGGTGCATCTAGCGTCTGAAGGCATGCCGATTGCCGGAGACGACAAGTACGGTGACTTTGATCTGAACAAGGAACTGGCGCGGGGCGCTGCTCCGGCATCGCTCAAGCGCATGTTTTTGCACGCCTGGCGCTTTCAGTGCCGGCACCCGCTGACGGGCGATAGGGTGGAGTTGTTGGCCCCACTGCCGCCCGAGCTGGCTGATTTTTTGCGCGTTGCCGTACCCACTGCAACCTGAGCCCTGTTTGACACTCTTATCTTCTTATGTCTTCCACCTCTACCCGTGCCCGCCAGTTTGACCTCATCGCCTTTGACTGGGACGGCACCCTGTTCGACTCCACGGCCATCATCACCCGCTGCATCCAGGCGGCGGTGGCCGATGTGGGTGGCACCGTGCCCAGCGACAAAGACGCTTCTTATGTGATTGGCCTGGGCCTGATGCAGGCGCTGGCCCACGCGGCCCCCGATGTGCCCCAAGAGAAATACCCGCTGCTGGGTGCGCGCTACAAGCACCACTACGTGCTGCACCAGAATGACATCAGCCTCTTTGAGGGGGTGCTGCCCATGCTGGACGCGCTCAAGGCAGCAGGCCATTTGTTGGCGGTGGCCACCGGCAAGAGCCGCTCCGGGCTCAACGAGGCCTTGCAGGCGGTGGAGTTGCGGGGCGTATTCGACGGTTCGCGCACCGCCGACGAAACCGCCGGCAAGCCACACCCGCTGATGCTGCAGGAGCTGATGGCCGAGTTTGGGGTGCCGCCCGAGCGTGTGCTGATGATTGGCGATACCACCCACGACCTGCAAATGGCCCTGAATGCCGGCTGCGCCAGTGTGGGCGTGAGCTATGGCGCCCATGAGCCTGCTGCTTTCGAGGCATTGCAGCCGCGCCATGTGGCGCATTCGGTGGCCGAGCTGCAGGCCTGGCTCTTCGCCCACGCCTGAGGAGACTGCCATGACCTTGGGACCTGCAGGTGTGGCGATTCCCCTGTGCAGCAGTGGCGATCTGGTGAACAGCGGCCTGGCCGTGCCGTTTGACGTGGAGTACTGCGGGCAGACCTGTTACGCCTTTGCGGTTCGTTATGCCGACAAGGTCTATGCCTACCTGAACCGCTGCTCCCACGTGCCCATGGAAATGGACTACCAGCCCAACCGCTTCTTCGACATGACGGGCAACTGGCTGATGTGCGCCACCCACGGCGCCATGTACAGCCCACAAACCGGCCAGTGCCGTACCGGCCCCTGCCGCGGTGGCCTGGTGTCCATTGCCCTCACCGAGGCCGATGGCGTCGTGCACTGGCATACTGCCCACAACTTACAACCTGTCGCCTTCTGATATGTCTGAATACTCTGTCCCGTCAAGCCCGGAATCTGCTTCAAATTCGGCCTCATCCCCCGTGGATACTGCGCAAGCAGCTATCAATAGCGTAGCGTCTTCCGCCGCTCCCGGTTGGGAGCGGGCCACGCTGGAGAAGTTGGCCATGGCGACGCTGGTGGAGCAGCGGGCTGCGCGGCGTTGGCGCAATGCCATTCGTATTGCGTGGTTGGTGTTCCTGTCGGCTGTGCTGTGGTTCGGGCTGCAGCAAGGCGGCACCACCACCGACGTGAGTGCGCCTCACACTGCCGTGGTGTCCATCCAGGGCGAGATTGCGGCGGGCGCTGATGCCAGTGCAGAGTTTGTGGTGGCTGCGATGCGCACCGCTTTCGAGGACGATGGTGCCAAGGCCGTGGTGCTGCTGATTAACTCGCCCGGTGGCAGTCCGGTGCAGGCTGGCATCATCAATGACGAGATCAAACGCCTCAAAGCGCAGTACAACAAACCTGTGTACGCCGTGGTGGAGGAGACATGCGCCTCGGCCGCTTACTACATCGCAGCGGCTGCCGACCAGATTTTTGTGGACAAGGCCAGCATTGTGGGCAGCATCGGGGTGCTGATGGATGGCTTTGGCTTCACCGGCTTGATGGATAAGCTGGGTGTGGAGCGTCGTCTGATGACGGCTGGTGAGAATAAGGGCTTCCTCGATCCCTTCAGTCCTCAGACCGAGAAGCAGCGCGCTTTCGCCCAGGCCATGCTGGACCAGATTCACCAGCAGTTCATTGCGGTGGTTAAAGACGGGCGTGGCACGCGCCTGAAGGAAACTCCTGACATGTTCAGTGGCCTGTTCTGGACTGGCCAGCAAGCCATTGAGCTGGGGCTGGCTGACCAGTTGGGTAACCTGGACTACGTGGCGCGCGAGGTGGTGAAAGCAGAGGACATCATCGACTACACCCGCAAGGACAACGTAGCGGAGCGCTTGGTTAAGCGCTTTGGTGCGTCAATTGGTGATGGCGCGGTGCGTGCCTTGCGCTCCTTGCCAGCCATTCACTGAACAAGTTCTACGCCCTTTCGCGTGCGCGGGCCGCTGTTCAGCGGCCGATCGCAAACACCGTGGGCGTGGCGTTGTCCAGCGCCCAGCCAGCCTGCTTCCATTGCTTGACGAGATTGCTGTGGGTGGCGGCAGTGTCCAGCGTCAGCCCACTGGATGTGGCTAGCCGCGTGTTGGCCTGCAGGGTTTGTAACAGGCCCTGCAGCAGGGCGGTGTTGCGGTACGGCGTCTCTATAAAAAGCTGGGTTTGCCCCGTCCTTAACGCCAGCGACTCCAGCTCGCGGATGCGCTTGGTCCGTTCACCGGGATCGGCAGGCACATAGCCCACAAACGCAAAGTTCTGCCCATTGAGCCCGCTGGCGGCCAAGGCCAACAACAGGGATACGGGCCCCACCAGCGGCACCACGCGCAGACCCAGGTCGTGCGCCGCACGCACAACCGATGAGCCTGGGTCGGCTACGGCTGGCATGCCGGCTTCGCTGACCAGGCCCACGTCGTGGCCTTGTAGCGCCGCGGCCAGCAGCGGCGTGGCGTCGAAGCCGCCTTGGTGATCGCCTTTCTTGTGGACTTCACGCGGCAGTTCCTGAATCTGCAGTTCCTGCAGGGTCACACCCAGAGGATGGGTGGCATCAACCCGCTTAAGGTAGGCCCGCGTGCTTTTGGCGTTTTCGCACACCCAGTGCCGTAGGCGGGCCGCCACGGCCAAGGTGCCGGCCGGCATGCTCTGGTCCAGCGGGCTTTGGGTGGCGCAGCCAAAGTCCAGCGGCGCAGGGACCAGGTACAGCGTGCCCTTTGCGGGCTTGGTTGCGTGCGTCATACCGGCCCCAGCAGCGCAATGCCCGCAGCACGCAGCATCCGGCTGGTACGGATCAGCGGCAGGCCGACCAATGCACTGGGGTCGTCGTTGTCGATGGATTCGAGGAGGGCAATACCCAAGCCTTCACTTTTGGCGCTGCCGGCGCAGTCATAGGGCGTCTCGGCGCGCAGGTAGTTTTCAATTTCGGCATCGCTCAGGTCGCGGAACACCACGCGCACCGGTGCTACGTCTTCCTGCTGGAAGCCGCTGGCCTGGCACACCACGGCCACGGCAGTCTGGAACACCACGGTCTTGCCGCGCATCTTCTGCAGTTGAGCGACGGCGCGTTCGTGGGTGCCGGGCTTGCCCAGCGGTTCGCCGTCCAGATCGGCCACCTGGTCGGAGCCAATCACTACACAGTCAGGGTATTGCTGGGCGACGGCCCGGGCCTTGGCCAGCGCCAGCCGGCGTGCCAACGCCAGCGGGGTCTCGTGGGGCAGGGGAGTTTCATCCACATCGGGCGCGGCCACGCCAAACGGCACGCGCAGGCGCTGCAGCAGTTCGCGGCGGTAGGCCGAGGTGGAACCCAGGATGAGTTTGCGGGGGGCGGAGTCTTGCATGGGGCGATTCTCTTACACTGCGCCCATGACACATGAATACTCTGCCAACAGCCTCAATGTCCTGACCTTTGCCAAGAGCGACGGCCAGTTGCAGGGCCAGCTGCCTTTGGCCCGGACGCAGCGTCTGCGCGAGGAAACCCAAGGGGCTGTGGACGCCGTGGCTGTCCATTTTGAGGCGCAGGGCGCCATCCGTGCCGATGCGGCAGGCGTTGATGAGCCATGGTTGCACCTGTCTGGCCGTACCGTGCTCACCATGACCTGCCAGCGTTGCCTGACCCCGGTCGATGTGGATATCGCGTTCACGCGCGACTTCCGATTTGTCGCTACTGAAGCCTTGGCCGAAATCGAGGATGAAGAATCCGAAGAGGACGTGCTGGTGCTGAGCCGGGAATTCAACCTGGTGGATTTGGTGGAAGATGAGCTGCTGATGTCCATTCCTCCTGTGCCCAAACACGAGCGTTGCCCCCAGGCTGTGAAGCTGGAGGCCGTGGACGCGGATTTTGAGCTGCTGGCCGAGGAAAAGCCGAACCCGTTTGCCGTGCTCCAAAAGCTCAAAGACAAGGGCCTTGGCCAATAGGTCCGCTTTGGGCTATAATCTGAGGCTTCGCGCGCAAATCCGCCGCGTTTTACCAACCTAACCCGTGTTGCCACACCCTGTGCAGCACTTTTGCTCAGGAGCCGACCATGGCCGTTCAACAAAACAAGAAATCTCCTTCCAAGCGCGGTATGCACCGTTCGCACAACGCACTGGACGTGCCAGGCATCGCAGTGGAACCCACCACCGGTGAAACCCACCTGCGTCACCACATCAGCCCCACCGGTTTCTACCGTGGTCGCAAGGTGCTGAAGACCAAGTCCGAAGCCTGATTCGCCTGAATCTCCAAAAGCCCGAAGCTACAGACCTGTAGCGACGGGCTTTTGTCATTTATGGGCTCTATATTCGGATGTTTGACTGCCTTGTCGTTGGAATGATGCACGCATGATTACTGTCGCCGTCGATTGCATGGGGGGTGACCACGGTCCCCAGGTCACTCTGCCAGCCTGCACCCAGTTTCTGGAGCAGCACGCGGATGCCGCACTGGTTCTGGTGGGACTGCCGGAGGCGCTCCAGGGCTTTTCGCATCCCCGGGCTACGCTGGTCAGCGTGACCGAAGTCGTCACCATGGACGACCCGCTGGAAGTGGCGCTGCGCAAGAAGAAAGACTCTTCCATGCGGGTGGCCATCCAGCAGGTGAAAGACGGCGCAGCCCAAGCGGCGGTGTCCGCCGGCAACACTGGCGCGCTGATGGCGATTTCCCGCTACATCCTCAAAACTATGGACGGCATTGAGCGCCCGGCCATTGCAGGCCAGATTCCCAATGCCACGGGTGGTGCCACCACGGTGCTGGATTTGGGTGCCAACGTGGATTGCACGGCAGAGCACCTGCTGCAGTTCGCGGTGATGGGTTCGGCGCTGGTATCTGTACTGACCAGCCAGGAGTCGCCTTCCGTGGGCCTGCTTAATATTGGTGAAGAAGTTATCAAAGGCAACGAAGTCATCAAAAAAGCGGGTGAACTGCTGCGAAATGCAGCTAAGTCTGGTGATTTGAACTTTGTGGGGAATGTCGAAGGTAACGACATCTTCAAGGGGACGGCCGAGATCGTCGTATGTGACGGTTTTGTCGGAAATGTGGCACTCAAGACCAGCGAAGGCTTGGCGTCCATGATCGGCAACTTCCTGAAGGCCGAATTTTCTAAAAACATCTTCACAAAAATGGCGGCAATTGCGGCCTACACGGTGCTAACGGCGCTTAAAAATCGTGTGGATCACCGTCGCTACAACGGCGCAGCATTGCTGGGGCTGCGTGGTCTGGTGTTCAAGAGCCATGGCTCGGCCGATGTGCTGGCATTCAGCCATGCGCTGAACCGCGCGTATGATGCAGCCCGAAACAACTTGCTGGACCGCGTTCAGGTCCGCATTGCCCATGCAGCCCCTTTGCTGGCTGCGCCTGACGCAACGCAGTAGCCTGAACGGGTGCTCTTACCACCCATGAAACGATATTCGCGAATCACCGGCACTGGCAGCTATGTGCCTCCCCGCCGTTTGAGCAATGCCGATCTGGTGGCCGAACTGGCTGCCAAAGGCGTGGAAACCTCGGACGAGTGGATCGTGGAGCGCACTGGCATCCGCGCCCGCCACTTTGTGGACGATGGCGTTTACAGCAGTGACTTGGCCCTGGAGGCTTGCAAAGGTGCGCTGCACGCTGCTGGTGTGGAAGCCAAAGACATTGACCTGATCATTGTGGCCACGTCCACGCCGGACATGGTATTCCCCTCGACCGCCTGCATCTTGCAGAACAAGTTGGGTGCGAATGGCGGCGCGGCGTTTGATGTTCAGGCCGTGTGCAGCGGTTTTGTGTATGCCCTCACGGTCGCTGACGCCATGATCCAGACTGGCGCGGCCAACAAGGCGCTGGTGGTCGGAGCTGAAGTGTTTTCCCGTCTGCTGGATTTCAATGACCGCACCACCTGCGTACTGTTTGGTGATGGCGCCGGTGCCGTGGTGCTGGAAGCCTCGGACACACCTGGTATTCTGGCCAGTGACCTGCATGCCGATGGCAAGCACGTGGGCATTCTGTGCGTACCCGGCCATGTATCCAATGGCCATATTCTGGGCGACCCTCTATTAAAGATGGACGGTCAGGCCGTTTTCAAGCTGGCAGTGGGGGTGCTGGAAAGCGCAGCCCGTGCCACGTTGGCCAAGGCCGGCAAGACCGAGGCTGATATCGACTGGCTGATTCCCCACCAGGCGAACATTCGCATCATGCAGAGCACTGCCAAAAAACTGAAACTTCCCATGGATAAAGTGGTGGTGACGGTGGACCAGCACGGAAACACCTCGGCTGCCTCGATTCCTTTGGCTTTGGACGCTGCCGTGCGTGCCGGCCAGGTCAAGCCGGGCCAGACTTTGATGCTTGAAGGCGTGGGTGGCGGTTTTACCTGGGGCGCAGTGCTCCTGACTTTGTAGCTGCTCGCGCATATTCCACGCGGGCTAGAGTCCTATTTCATTGTCAAACCTATGAAACCATTTGCATTTGTATTTCCCGGCCAAGGCTCCCAAGCGGTGGGCATGCTGGACGCTTGGGGTGACCATCCTGTGGTCGCGGAAACCTTGCGCGAAGCGTCGGATGCCTTGGGCGAAGACGTGGCCAAGCTGATCCACGAAGGCCCCAAGGAAGCCTTGGCCCTGACCACCAACACCCAACCCGTGATGCTGGTGGCCGGCGTGGCTGCCTACCGGGTCTGGATGTCTGAAACTGGCTTAGTCCCCCAGGCGGTGGCGGGTCACTCTCTGGGCGAGTACTCTGCACTGGTGGCTGCCGGCTCTCTGACGCTGGCGCAAGCGGCGCCGCTGGTGCGCCTGCGCGCCCAAGCGATGCAGGAGGCCGTGCCCGTAGGCGTGGGCGCCATGGCGGCCATTCTGGGTATGGACGCTACAAAAGTAATAGCTGGTTGCGCAGAAGCGATGGGGGCTTTCGGCCCAAACAGTGCTGAAGTGGTAGAGGCCGTGAACTTCAACGATTCTGCCCAAACCGTCATTGCTGGCAGCAAGGCTGCCGTGGACAAGGCCTGCGAAATCCTCAAGGCCAATGGTGCCAAACGCGCGCTGCTGTTGCCCGTGTCGGCCCCGTTCCACTCCAGCCTGATGAAGCCTGCGGCCGAAAAGCTGAAGGCACGTCTGGAAGAGATTGAGATCGCCGCGCCCCAAATCGCGCTCATCAACAATATTGATGTGGCGGTGGAAGTCGACGCCGACCGCATCCGCGATGCGCTGTACCGCCAGGCCTTTGGCCCGGTGCGCTGGGTAGAGTGTGTGCAAGCCCTCAAGGCGCGTGGCCTGAGCACTTTGGTAGAGTGCGGCCCCGGCAAGGTGCTGGCGGGCATGGTCAAGCGGATTGATGCAGAAATGACGGGTGTGGCGTTGTTCGACCCCGCCACACTGGAAGAAGCAAAGGGAGCCCTGGCATGAGTGACGTGAAATTTGAAGGCCAGGTGGCCCTGGTAACAGGCGCCTCGCGCGGCATTGGTGCCGCAATTGCGTTGGAACTGGCCCGCAAGGGGCTCAAAGTCATCGGTACTGCCACGTCGGATGCCGGTGCAGCCAAGATCCGCGAAGCGCTGGCCGCATTTCCCGGTTGCGACGGTCGCACGCTGGATGTGAATGACGGCGCCGCCGGCGACGTGTTGGTGGACGCCATTGCCAAGGAGCAGGGCGGCTTGCACGTACTGGTCAATAACGCCGGAATCACCCGCGACACCCTGGCCATGCGCATGAAGGACGACGACTGGGATGCCGTGGTGGACACCAACCTTAAAGGCGTGTTCCGCATGAGCCGTTCGGTCTTGCGCACCATGATGAAGCAACGCTATGGCCGCATCATCAGCATCACCTCGGTGGTCGGCGCTTCCGGCAACCCTGGTCAGGCCAACTATGCGGCCGCCAAGGCTGGTGTGGCCGGCATGACGCGTGCGCTGGCACGTGAGCTGGGCTCGCGCAATATCACTGTGAACTGTGTGGCCCCCGGTTTTATCGAGACCGACATGACGGCTGGCTTGGGCGAAGAGCAGCAAAAAGCACTTTTGAGCCAGATTCCCCTGGGCCACTTGGGCAAACCCAGCGACATTGCGCATGCGGTGGCCTATCTCGCATCCCCCCAGGCCAGTTATGTGACGGGGCAGGAACTGCACGTCAACGGCGGCATGTACATGTAATTCAAACCCCCGCCGAAGTCTGAGCGGCGGCCTGGTTAGAGGCATATCTCTAGGCCGGGTAAAATCTCGGATTCTTTTACAACCCTTAGAGGGAACCCATGAGCGATATCGAAGTCCGTGTCAAAAAAATCATTGCCGAACAACTCGGCGTTGAAGAGTCCCAAGTCACCAATGAAAAAGCCTTCGTGGCCGATCTGGGTGCCGACTCCCTGGACACCGTGGAACTGGTGATGGCTTTGGAAGACGAGTTCGGAATCGAAATTCCTGACGAAGACGCAGAAAAGATCACGACCGTGCAAAACGCGATCGACTACGCGACCTCGCACAAAAAGGCCTGATCGGCTTGTGGCAGCACCCTGGCGGTGCTGCCAAACCCTGCGTGTTTTCCATGCCGCTGCTGGCGGTATTTCATTGACGAACTGCTGAATTTCAGATCTCTATGTCCCGTCGCCGTGTTGTTGTCACAGGTTTAGGTTGCATTAGTCCCGTTGGAAATACGGTGACTGAGGCGTGGTCGAATGTGCTGGCTGGCAAGTCGGGCATCGCCACCATCACCAAGTTCGATCCCGAGGCGTTTGCCTGCAAGATCGCCGGTGAGGTGCGCAACTTCGATCTGGAGTCCTACATCAGCACCAAAGAAGCCCGCACCATGGATACCTTTATCCATTACGGCATTGCGGCTGCGGTTCAGGCGGTGCAAGACAGCGGCTTGAAGACGGGTGATGCCTTGGATGAGGAAGAATCCACCCGCATTGGTTGCGTGATTGGCTCTGGCATTGGCGGCTTGCCGATGATTGAGAACACCCACACTGAGTACACCAACCGCGGCCCCCGCCGCATTTCTCCATTTTTTGTGCCGGCGTCCATCATCAATATGACGGCTGGCCATGTGTCCATGCGTTTTGGCTTCAAGGGCCCGAATATCGCTATCGTGACCGCCTGTACTACTGGCTTGCATTGCATTGGCGAAGCTGGCCGCATGATCGAGTACGGCGACGCTGATGTGATGATCGCTGGTGGCTCCGAGGCCACCGTATCGCCTCTGGGCATTGGTGGTTTTGCCGCCATGCGCGCACTCTCCACCCGCAATGACGACCCCGCGACGGCATCGCGTCCTTGGGACAAAGACCGTGACGGCTTTGTGCTGGGTGAGGGCGGCGGCGTGATGGTGCTCGAAGAGTACGAACATGCCAAGGCCCGTGGCGCCAAGATTTATGCCGAGTTGGCTGGCTTTGGCATGAGTGCCGATGCTGGCCACATGACGGCCCCCAATATGGATGGCCCGCGCCGCGCCATGCTGAGCGCCATGCGCAATGCCGGTGTGAACCCGGACCAGGTGGACTACCTGAACGCGCACGGCACTTCCACCCCGCTGGGCGACATCAACGAGTCCAACGCCATCAAGGCGGCGCTGGGTGACCACGCCAAGAAGATGGTGGTCAACTCCACCAAGTCCATGACGGGCCACCTCTTGGGCGGCGCAGGCGGGCTGGAGTCGGTGTTCACCGTGCTGGCGGTGCACCACCAGAAGAGTCCGCCCACCATCAACATCTTCAACCAAGACCCCGAGTGCGATTTGGACTACTGTGCCAACACTGCACGGGATCTGAAGATTGATGTGGCTGTGAAGAATAACTTTGGATTCGGTGGCACCAACGGCACGCTGGTGTTTAAGCGCGTCTGACTCGCGCTTTTTTCTCAAGGGACAATGCACCGGCCTCCTGCGGTTAGCATCCGGGTCGGCCGCTCGCGGTGGCACGCAATGGTGTTGGCTTCGGCTGTACTGCTTGCGGTGATCAGCCTGTGCGTATTGGCATGGAATGCCGGTCCCGAATTCCCGCAATGGGCCGTATGGGGGCAATCCATTTTTGTCTTGGCCACCGCCACATGTGCTGTCGTGGCTTGGCTCCGTGCGCCTATTGGCATCCTGCAGTGGGATGGGGAGCATTGGCTTTGGAGAGGCTCTGAAGAAGCGTCGTTATCGAACTTGCGATTGGTGTTTGACTTCCAGAGATGGATTCTTGTTTCAATCCAAAGTGCGGGAGCCGCCCCCCTCTATTTGTGGTTGGAGCAGACGCATGAAACATCTGCTCAAACCTGGTTGGCCCTGCGTCGCGCCTTGGTGCATTCCACGCTGCCCGGCGTGCTATCCCAGTCGTCATCCTCTGGCCCCGAGGGTTTGCTGCCATGACGGAACCAGCTACCACTCCCAACGATGCTGATTTGCTTTTGGTGGAACGCACCTTGGCGGGGGATCAGCGGGCCTATGGCTTGCTGGTGTTGAAATATCAACGTCGCATACAGAGGTTGGTGGGGCGTATGGTGCGGGATGTGGATCTGGTGGAAGACATTGCCCAGGAAACATTCATCCGGGCCTACCGTGCTCTGCACCAGTTTAGAGGGGATGCCCAGTTTTACACCTGGCTTTATCGCATTGCGGTAAACACAGCGAAGAAGTTCCTTTTGGAACTCAAGCGCAACCCAACAATGTCAGAGAGTTTCTTGTCCTCTGCGGACGAAGATGAAACTTCTGGCACCAAATACGAACCAACGACCGAGGAAACCCCGGAGTCAGAGCTTGCTGCAAAGGAAATTGCCGGTGTGGTGAATGCCGCTATGGATGCATTGCCAGAGGAGTTACGCCAAGCTGTGACCTTGCGAGAGATTGAAGGTCTGAGTTACGAGGAAATTGCTCTGGCCATGGACTGTCCGATTGGAACCGTGCGCTCCCGTATTTTTCGGGCTCGCGAGGCGATCTCGGCCAAAGTAAAGCCCCTGCTGGAAAAGCAAACCGGGAAACGTTGGTAGGAATAGAGTTTATGAGTACGCACAGCCAAGCATTGAATGAGCGCATTTCTGCCTTGATGGACGGAGAATTGCCTGCGGCCGAGCTGGATGCCTTGCTGGCTGAGATGGCGTTACGGGATTCGTCCGCCAACCCCTGGCATCTTTACCATGTGACAGGTGATGTGATGCGTAGCAGCGCCTTGGCGCCACAGCGCACGGATTTGGCATTTTTAGAGCGCTTGGAACACCGCTTGGCACAAGAGTCGGTGGCTTCGCCACCCGTCTTGGTGGCAATGCCCTCAATCGGCAAGGTAGGGGCGTTTTGGAATGTCTCCGCCAATGGCTCTTGGCGCTGGCTTGCAGGCGCCACATTGTCTGTTTTGGTAGGGGTAGTTTCAGTGGGGATCTGGTGGAGCACTGAACCTGCGTCTGCGCCGCAGATATCACAGCTGCCCACAACGGGCGTGGAGGCTGTTGCTCTGCAGGCTGATGGTGTGATGTTGCGTGATCCTGAGTTGGATGCCCTGATGGCAGCCCATCAGCAGCTGGGAGGCCACTCCGCGTGGCAAATGCCCTCGGGCTTTCTGCGCAATGCCACCTTCGAAAGGCCGACGCGGTGAACTTCATGCAACGGTTTGCGGCCGGATTGCTAGCCCTTTTGGTTGGCGGCTTTCCACTGTGGGCAGGTGCTGACGAGGCCCCGCTGAATAGTTGGCTGATGCGTTTGCATGAAGCGTCACGTCACCGCACATATACGGGGACTTTTGTGGTGTCTGCTGCCGGGAAAATGGCCAGCGCGCGCATTTGGCACGTTTGTGACGGGGATCAGCAAGTAGAGCGGGTGGAGTCTTTGAGCGGTACACCGCGAGCGACTTTTCGGCGCAATGACGAGGTAGTGACTTTTTTCCCCGAGTCCAAGGTGGCCGTGTCGGAGAGCCGCGAATCCCTGGGTTTGTTTCCCAACCTTCTCAAGTCGAACGCGGCGGACATCGGTGAGCATTACCAGATGAAGGCTGCAGGCACCGAGCGTATTGCCGGGCTGGATGCTGACATTGTGCAGTTGGTACCCAAAGACTCGTTACGGTATGGCTACCGCGTCTGGAGCGAAAAACGTTCGGGCTTGGTTATGCAACTGCAGACGCTGGACGCTGAGGGCAAAGTACTGGAGCAAGCCGCGTTCTCGGAGTTGCAGCTCGATGCACCGGTGAGCAAAGCCAAGCTCACACAAATGATGTCGGCGACAGAGGGTTACCGTGTTGAGCGCCGTGATTTGCAAAAAACCACGGCCAAGGCGCAAGGCTGGGATATGGCCAAGCCAGTGCCCGGCTTCAAACCCATGGGCTGTTACACCCGTCCCGTAGCACTGCTGGCGGGAGCCTCCGGGCGTACAGAGCAAACCATGCAATGGATGTTTTCTGATGGGTTGGCTACCGTATCGTTGTTTGTAGAGGCCTACGATGCACGGCGCCATAGCCGCGAAGGGGCGACGGAACTCGGTGGTGCGACCCGGACTCATACACGTCGGCTGGAAACTTGGTGGATCACCGCGGTCGGCGAGGCCCCAGCTGCTACTTTGGCTTTGTTCGTTCAGGGCCTAGAGCGAAAAAAATGATTCATCACAAGTTTCGAATCATGTGTCTTAAGTCTGGGTTAAATACAGGGGAAATTGGAGCAATGAAATCTATGCCATTGAAACCGTTGCGAACTTTTTGGGTGGCGGCGTCGCTTTGTCTGGTGGCAACGGGCACTATGCTGCCCGTTGCGTCAGTATCCGCACAAGTCGTGCGTGGCCTCCCCGATTTCACTGACTTGGTGGACCAAGTGGGGCCGTCCGTGGTGAATATTCGCACCCTTGAGAAAGCCAGTTCGCGCGCGCAGCCGGGTGGCCCGGGTGAGGAAGAGATGTTGGAGTTCTTCCGCCGTTTTGGCTTACCTATTCCCAACGTGCCGCGTCAGGCACCTCGCCAAAATAGACCCCAACAGGAAGAGCCGCAACCACGGGGTGTGGGATCGGGATTCATTCTTACCTCTGATGGTCTCATCATGACCAACGCTCACGTGATCGAGGATGCTGACGAAGTGGTGGTGACCTTGACCGACAAGCGTGAATTCAAGGCACGCATCATTGGTGCGGACAAGCGCACCGATGTGGCGGTGGTGAAGATTGACGCATCCGGTCTGCCCGCTGTGAAGGTGGGTGATGTGAGCCGTCTGCGTGTGGGGGAGTGGGTGATGGCGATTGGCTCTCCCTTTGGGCTGGACAATACTGTCACCGCCGGAATTGTGAGTGCCAAGCAACGCGATACCGGCGACTACCTGCCTTTCATCCAGACTGACGTTGCGATCAACCCCGGTAACTCCGGTGGGCCGTTGATCAATATGCGCGGAGAAGTGGTTGGCATCAACAGCCAGATCTACTCGCGCTCGGGCGGTTCTATGGGCATTTCGTTTTCGATTCCCATGGACGAAGCCGTACGGGTGAGCGACCAGTTGCGCAGCAATGGCCGGGTTACCCGGGGGCGCATTGGTGTGCAGATTGACCAGGTCAGCAAGGAAGTGGCTGAGTCCATTGGCTTGGGCAAGCCTGTGGGTGCTTTGGTGCGCGGCGTAGAAGCGGGTTCTCCTGCGGAGAAGGCCGGAGTGGAAGCGGGAGACATCATTACCAAATTTGATGGCAAGACCATTGAGAAATCCAGCGATCTGCCACGTGTGGTGGGCGGCACAAAGCCAGGCTCCAAGAGCACAGTGACGGTGTTCCGTCGCGGCAGCAGCAAAGACCTGAGTGTGGTCATTGCGGAGGTGGAGGGTGACAAACCCGTAGCCAAGGCCTCGAGCAAGGAAGAAAAACCTCGCGCTTCAACGGCGGCGCAAGCGTTGGGTCTGGCCGTGGCAGACCTGACGGATGCGCAGAAGAAAGAAGCCAACCTCAAAGGTGGCGTACGTGTGGAGGCGGCTGCAGAGGCCGCGGCCCGAGCTGGTTTGCGTGAGGGGGATGTGATTGTGCAAATTGCCAATACGGAGATTGCCTCGGTCAAGGAGTTCGAAGCGGCCTTGGGCAAGTTGGACAAGACTAAGCCGCTGAACGTATTGTTCCGCCGTGGTGAATGGACCCAATTTGCCGTGATTCGACCTGGGCGTTAGGTCTTGCAAAACCCTAAACCGCAGTTGGGTTTGGGGTTGTTGGCGAGGTTTCCATCTTTTTTTGAAGGCGGCTGCCCATTCTGCAAGAATGTTGGCAGCCGCTAACTTTGGAGCCTTGTTGAAAGCATTGGTTAGAATACGGGCCTTCTACGGAATGCATTGGATATATGTGTGACCTCAAAGTCCATCATATGGGAAGGTGGAAAGAACCCCACAGTTGATCCACAACTCTCCCACAAGTTGTCCCATGCATATGCATTGGATTTGTTAATAAGCTGTTGATAAGTTTTTTGTTGCGGTGTCGCAACTCCCCTTGAATCAGATTTTTTGGGCTGTGCTCTCTGGACTTTTTGCCTACAATGGGCTTCCAACCTTCGCAGTTGCCAAAGATTGTTGGTTCAGGGCGCGTCGTCTTACGATGCGCCCTTTTTTCTTGCCTGCTCGTTTTAATTCAATCACTTGAAGCTCGTCGTTGATGAATCACATCAGAAATTTCTCGATCATTGCCCACATTGACCACGGCAAATCCACGCTCGCCGATCGCTTGATCCAGCGCTGCGGTGGCTTGGAGGCGCGCGAGATGGAGGCCCAAGTTTTAGATTCGATGGATATCGAAAAAGAGCGTGGGATAACCATCAAAGCGCAGACCGCTGCGCTGCAGTACAAGGCCAAAGATGGTCAGGTCTACAACCTCAATTTGATCGACACACCAGGGCATGTGGATTTTTCGTATGAAGTGAGCCGCTCGCTTTCCGCATGTGAGGGTGCGTTGCTTGTGGTCGATGCCTCGCAAGGTGTGGAAGCGCAGACCGTGGCGAACTGCTACACCGCGCTCGACCTCGGTGTGGAAGTGCTGCCGGTGTTGAACAAGATCGACCTGCCCAATGCCGACCCGGACAATGCGCGCAGCGAGATCGAAGACGTGATCGGCATCGACGCGTCGGATGCGATCGAGTGTTCGGCGAAGACCGGATTGGGTATCGAAGACATTCTGGAGCTGGTGGTGGCGCGGGTTCCTTCACCCAAAGGCAATCCGGACGCACCTCTGCGCGCGATGATCATTGACAGTTGGTTTGATCCGTACGTGGGTGTGGTAATGCTGGTGCGCGTCGTGGACGGGCGTTTGGGCAAGGGCGAGCGCATCAAAATGATGGCGTCGGGTGCGACCTACAACGCGGATAACGTGGGTGTGTTCACCCCCGCTAACCAACCCCGCCAAGCCCTGGAGGCGGGTGAGGTGGGTTACATCATTGCTGGCATCAAGGAGCTACAAGCCGCCAAGGTGGGTGACACGGTGACCCTGGTGAAGTCCGGCACCGGTGGCGCCGCCTTTACCGCCACCGAAGCGTTACCGGGTTTCAAGGAAATTCAGCCCCAAGTGTTTGCCGGTTTGTACCCGACCGAGGCCAGCGAATACGATTCGCTGCGCGATGCGTTGGAAAAACTCAAACTCAACGACGCTTCGCTGCACTACGAGCCCGAGGTGTCGCAAGCTTTGGGCTTTGGCTTTCGTTGCGGCTTTTTGGGCTTGTTGCACATGGAAATTGTGCAAGAGCGCCTGGAGCGAGAATTTGACCAAGACCTGATCACTACCGCGCCCAGCGTGGTCTACGAGGTGATGAAGAACGACGGCGAAGTCATCATGGTGGAGAATCCCTCCAAGATGCCAGAGGTCGGCAAGACGGCCGAAATCCGTGAACCCATTGTCACCATGCACCTCTACATGCCGCAAGAGTATGTCGGCGTGGTCATGACGCTGGCTAACCAGAAGCGTGGCGTGCAGATAAACATGGCCTACAAAGGCCGGCAGGTCGTGTTGACCTACGAAATGCCGTTGGCCGAAATCGTGCTGGACTTTTTTGACAAGCTCAAAAGCGTGAGCCGGGGTTACGCCTCCATGGATTACGACTTCAAGGAGTACCGTGCGGCCGATGTCGTCAAGGTGGATATCTTGCTGAACAGCGAGAAGGTGGATGCCTTGTCCATCATGCTGCACCGCAGCCAAAGCCTGTACCGCGGCCGGGCCGTGGTGGGGAAGATGCGCGAGATCATTTCACGCCAGATGTACGACGTAGCGATCCAGGCTGCCATTGGTGCCAACATCATTGCGCGTGAGACAATCAAGGCACTGCGCAAGAACGTGTTGGCCAAGTGTTACGGCGGTGACATTTCCCGTAAGCGCAAGCTCCTCGAAAAACAAAAAGCGGGTAAAAAGCGCATGAAACAAATCGGCTCGGTGGAAGTACCACAGGAAGCGTTCTTGGCCATTTTGCAGGTGGAAGATTGATGCAAGCGTTGACGGCAGCCGTTCTTGCGGCGTTTGGGCTTTATGCCGGCTCTTGGTACTTTGGTGTGGTCGAGGGCAATTTCGCGCTGTTGTTGTTTATTGCCTCGGTCGTTACCGGTCTGTATTGGCTGGCAGAGCGTTTTTACTTTCTGCCACAGCGCCAGCGCGCGGTGGCTGCATTGGAGGCCAATGACATTCAGCGCCGCACTGAACTCAGCAAAATGGGCATCGCCCAGGTTGACGGTGACATCAACGAAGCCAAAGTCAGGCTGTTGATGCAGCCTTGGTGGCTGGATTGGACCGCTGGATTGTTCCCGGTGATCATTGTGGTCTTCCTGCTGCGCTCGTTTTTGTTTGAGCCTTTCAAGATTCCCTCCGGGTCCATGATTCCTACGCTGTTGGTGGGAGATTTGATTCTGGTGAATAAGTTCACGTATGGTGTCCGCTTGCCGGTGCTCAACACCAAAATCACCGAGGGCAACAAACCCCAGCGCGGGGACGTGATGGTGTTTCGTTACCCACCCAAGCCTAGTTTGGACTACATCAAGCGTGTGGTCGGAGTACCAGGTGATACGGTCGCATATCTGAACAAGCGACTCACCATCAACGGCCAAGTGGTCGAAACGTCGGCCCTGCCAGAGTTTTTTGACGAAGATGCCATGCGGTATTTCAAGCAGTTTGAAGAAACCTTTGGGGACAGAAAACACCGGGTGCTTAATGACTCGGATCGCCCAGCTTTTGTGCCTGGTGCGGACAAGTTCGAGGGCTATGAGGCATGCAGTTACACCGTTGAAGGCGTGACCTGCAAAGTGCCCGAAGGCCACTATTTCATGATGGGTGACAATCGCGATAATTCGCTAGATTCGCGCTATTGGGGCTTTGTGCCTGACCAAAACATCGTGGGCAAGGCTTTCTTTGTCTGGATGAACTTTGGCAACTTCAAGCGCATCGGCGGGTTCAATTGACGTTTCAACGCAAAACATGGGGTAGGGATTCAACAATGACAGTGCAAACCAAATCCAAGCAGCGCGGCATTTCCTTTATCGGCCTGATCTTTGTCGGCGGTGTGCTTGCCATGGCCGGCGTGGTGGCCGCTCAGGTGTTTCCCACAGTGCTCGAATTCATGGCCGTGCAAAAAGCGGTGCAGCGCGCATCGGCAGGCCAGTCTGTGGTGGAGGTGCGCGCCATTTTTGACAAACAAACCGAGGTGGACACCATCAAGTCCATCACTGGCAAAGACTTGGAAGTGGGCAAGCAGGGCGACAAAGTGGTGGTGTCTTTCGCCTACCAGCGAGAGATTCACCTCGTTGGCCCCGCGTTTCTGACGCTCAAGTACACCGGGCAATCCAAATAACGTGGCAGATGGTTTAACCGCGTTGCAGCAGCGCCTGCAACACCAGTTTTCGAACGTTTCCCTGCTGTCGCGGGCACTGACCCACCGCAGCTTTTCGGCCGACCACTACGAGCGCCTGGAGTTCCTGGGCGACTCGGTGTTGGGGCTTGCCATTTCTGATTTGCTCTATGCCCGACTGGGCGCACTGCCTGAGGGCGATTTGTCCCGGGTGCGCGCAAACCTGGTTAAACAAGACACCCTGCACCAGCTTGCCTTAGGCTTGGGACTGCCCGACGTCCTCAAGCTGGGGGAGGGCGAAATGCGCTCTGGAGGTCCCAAGCGTGCTTCCATCTTGGCTGACACGCTGGAAGCCATCATTGGTGCCGTCTACTTGGATGCTGGTTTTGTCAAGGCACAAGCCTTGGTGCATCGCCTGTTTGAAGCGGTCGAGATCAACCCGCAAATGGAGGCCATTGGCAAGGACCCCAAAACCGAGTTGCAGGAGTGGCTGCAGGGTCGCAAAATGAAGTTGCCCGTGTACACCGTGGTGGGCACCCTGGGCGCGGCCCACAAACAAAGCTTTGATGTGGAGTGCGAGATTCCGGAGCTCCGCCTGTCCGAGCGCGGTATTGGCGGTTCGCGTCGTGCTGGAGAACAGGCTGCCGCGGCGGCCATGCTGCAAACCATCAAGTCAAAGGTCAAACCATGAATGCTCCTAAAAAAATAGCTGCTGGCGCAGAATCCACGGGGGCTAAGGGCCAAAGAGACTCTAAACCTGAAGTGCAGGAAGACCTGGATGCCATGCTGCAGGGCCTGCTCAAAAGTACGCCCAAGCTGGCCCAGCCCGGCGACACCGCTGGGAGTCAGCGTTGCGGCTTGGTGGCCATCGTGGGCAAGCCCAACGTAGGCAAGTCCACGCTGTTGAACGCCTTGGTAGGCCAAAAGATCAGCATCACCTCGCGCAAGGCGCAGACCACGCGCCACCGTATTACCGGTATGCACACGCTGGGCAACACTCAGTTTGTGTTTGTCGACACTCCGGGTTTTCAGACCCTGCATGCCAATGCGCTCAACAAGTCGCTGAATAAAACCGTGCAGGGCGCGGTGGCGGACGTCGATTTGATTTTGTTTGTGGTGGAAGCCGGCAGCTTTACACCTGCCGATGCCCGTGTATTGGCACTGCTGGGCAAAGACATTCCCACGCTGCTGATCGCCAACAAGCTGGACAATGTCCATCGCCGTGGCGACATTGCGCCTTGGTTGCAAACCATGACCGACAAACACCAGTTTGCCGAGTTTGTCCCCATGTCGGCCAAGAATGCCAAAGACATTCCGCGTTTGCTCACCATTTGTGAGAAATACTTGCCCGAACAGGCTTGGTGGTACGCCGAAGACGAATTGACCGATCGCAGCGAGAAGTTTTTGGCCAGCGAGTTGGTGCGCGAAAAACTGTTCCGCCTCACCGGGGATGAGCTGCCCTACACCTCGACGGTCATCATCGACAAGTTTGAAGAAGAGCCGCCGCAGAAGAAAGGCCAGAAGCGCCTGCTGCGCATTGCTGCCACCATCGTGGTGGAGCGCGACACCCACAAGGCGATGGTGATTGGCGACAAGGGCGAACGCATCAAGCGCATTGGCATGGAAACCCGCGTGGAGCTGGAAAAGCTGGCCGACGCCAAGGTCTTTCTGGAGTTGTGGGTCAAGGTCCGTTCGGGCTGGGCCGATGACGAGGCGCGCGTCCGTTCTTTCGGGTATGAATGAATACACCCCCCGGCTTGCTCGCGTCGCGTAGCCGCTTTTCCTCTTGCAGGGGGCAACGCCAGCGGTCCGGCGAAGCCGGTTGCACGGTGTTCGCTGGATTGAAGACACGCTAGCGTATGGCTACCAAGCGCATCTCCGACGAGCCCGCGTATGTGCTGCATCGCTACGACTGGAGCGAGTCCAGCCTGATTCTGGAAGTGTTCACCCGCCACTACGGGCGCATTGCGCTGGTGGCCAAGGGGGCAAAAAAGCCCAGCTCCAGCTTTCGCCCCATCTTGTTGCCGCTGCAGCCCCTGCATGTGGCCTATGGTGGCGACGCGGAAATCCGTACCTTGCGCAGTGCCGAGTGGCAGGGCGGCCATGTCATGCCCACGGGCGACGCACTGCTCTCGGGCTACTACCTCAATGAACTGCTGTTGACCCTGCTGGCGCGGGATGACCCGCATGCCCTGCTGTTCGATGTGTATGCGAATGTGGTGCAGATCATTGCCAGCGAACATGGCGAAGTGCTGCAGGGTGCGCTGCGCACTTTCGAGTTGCTGCTGCTGCGCGAGGTGGGTTTTTTGCCCCGGCTGGACGTGCAGACCATGACCCTGGGCGCGTTGGCGCCCGATGTGCACTATGTGCTGGTACCCGAAGGCGGCTTGCGCCAGGCCCATGCCGAGGACCGGGCCAGCCTGACGGGCGCGCAGTGGTTGCGCCTGCAAGATGCTTTGCACGACGAGGCCCCGTTCACCACCACGCTGCGTGCCTGTGCTGAGCTGATGGGTGCCCTCAAACCCCAGTTGCGAGCGCTGCTGCACTACCATTGCGGCGTCAAGACGCTGCGTACGCGGCAGATGATGATCGACATTCAGGCACTCTAGGCAGGCCCCCAACTATGACAACCCATCTCTCGGTCAATCTCAACAAGGTAGCGTTGGTGCGCAACACCCGCCACCTGGGCATCCCCAGCGTCACGCGCGCGGCCACGCTGTGTTTGCAGGCGGGCGCAGCGGGTATCACGGTGCACCCACGGCCCGATGCACGCCACATCCGCGCGCAGGACGTACTGGACTTGGCCGAGCTTTTGAAGGCTTGGCCGGACCGCGAATACAACGTGGAAGGCAATCCCTTCCACAACCTCATGGACTGTGTGCGCGACCTGCGCCAGCGTGGTCTGCCGGTGCACCAGGTGACCTTTGTGCCCGACAGCGAAGGCCAATTCACCAGTGACCATGGTTGGGTGTTCCCCGACGATGCTGTGCGTCTCACGCCCCTGATTGACGATGCGCACGCGCTTGGCTTGCGCGTGAGTTTGTTCATGGATGCGGACCCGGCTGCCATGGCTGCCGCCAAGGCTGTGGGGGCGGACCGCATTGAGCTCTACACCGAGCCCTATGCCGCAGCCTGGGGCACGGCAGAGCAGGGTACCGAACTCGCACGTTTTGCCGCTGCTGCGCAGGCGGCGCTAGATGTGGGGCTGGGCGTGAATGCGGGTCACGACTTGAACCGTGACAATCTGGCCGCGTTTGCCCAACAGGTGCCAGGTCTGCTAGAAGTCTCGATAGGCCATGCGTTGATTGCCGATGCGTTGGAGCTGGGCTACGGCGCCACCATCAAGGCCTACCTGGCATGCCTGGGGCAGTAAGGCGCCGCGTGTGATCTACGGCATCGGTACCGATATCTGTGATGTGCGGCGCATCCGCGCCAGCCTGGACAAACATGGCGAGCGTTTTGCGGCCAAGGTGCTGTCCGATGCCGAGTTCAAAACCTGGAAAGCGCGCAGCACGCGCTGGCCCGAGCGCGGAGTTCGCTACCTCGCCACGCGTTTCAGCGCCAAAGAGGCCTTCAGCAAAGCCATTGGCCTGGGCATGCGCATGCCCATGACCTGGAAGCTCTGCGAGATTGCCAATGAGCGCAGTGGCAAACCCGTCATCGTGCTGTATGGCGGGCTCAAAGACTGGTTTGAGTCCAAGGCGCTGAAGGTGCACATCACCGTGACCGACGAGACCGACTACGCCGCCAGCTTTTGCGTGGTGGAGACCACGCCTTAGCGCGCTAGCTACAGCTTGCCGTACTGGGTGCCGCCAATCATGATGCCGCCGTCCAGCGGCGCCAAGTCAGACTGGTATTCCAGATCACCCACATGCACCGCGGGCAAGGTCGCGCCACGCTGCAGGGCTTCCATGAAAGCAGCCTGTTCTTCGGCAGAGATCGCTTGGTAACCTGCACGCGATAACGTGCCGCTGGGGCGGTTGTTTTCGGCGCTTTGCCCCACGGGTTCAAAACCGCCTCTGCGGGCCGGATCACTGGCACGCGCATGGCGTTCGAACTGGTCCTCGGTTTCACTGACGCGCCAGTAAATGCCATCAATCAGGATGCCAAAACGCTTGTAGGTGTTGATCCGCATGTCGTGTTCCATCGCCGCAAAACTCTTGGTTTTGCTGTTGGCGCCAGTGACAAACGACTTGGCGACATCAATCATGGCAATGAACCGATGGTGCCGCTCATCCACCGGCATCACTTTGAAGCGGTACATGTGCGATACCACCTCCATGGACAAAAAAGTCTCGCGGATGGATTGGTACAGGCGCTCACGCCGGTAGGCCATGCGCTCCTCAAGCTCCATGCGCCTGACGGCAGGTTCATCGAGTAACACCGCTTGGATGGGTGTATTGCGCTCACGTTTTTTGAGGAATCCAAACACAGTAGATGGCGTTTCCAAGTCTGCGGTAACTGGGCGGCACTGCAAAGCGCCGGCGATTGGAAATGAGTCTATCAGCAGCATTTGGGGCAACCTGTAACAAATTGGTGCAAGACCGATCTGTTACCGCTTTCTTGGGTGGGCGCATTTTTGCAGATTTTAGATATGAAAAATGCCACTGAAGCCCATAAAATATGCGCAAGCAGCTCCTAAATACATAGCAAATTTACCCCGATACCATGACCTTTCACGCCCCTCTCATTATCGATATCGCTGGCACCAGCCTCACCAAACTGGACCGTCAGCGCCTTAAGCACCCGTTGGTCGGCGGCATGATCCTGTTTGCCCGCAACTGGGAAGACCGCGCACAACTCACCGCTTTGTGCCGCGACATCAAAAAGGTGCGTGCCGACCTGCTGATTTGTGTGGACCACGAGGGGGGGCGCGTGCAACGCTTCAAGACCGACGGCTTCACCCACCTGCCACCCATGCGCGCCTTGGGTGAAATGTGGTTGCGCGAAGCGGCTGGGACCGTGTCGGCCAAAAAAGCGGGTCCGCTGGATGCCACCAACGCCGCCACAGCCACCGGCTATGTGCTCGGTGCCGAGCTGCGCGCCTGCGGCGTGGACCTGAGCTTCACCCCGGTGCTGGACTTGGACTATGGGGAGAGCGGTGTGATTGGCGACCGCGCCTTCGCCCGCGACCCGCGTGTCGTGAGCCTGCTGGCCAAAAGCCTGATGCATGGCCTGCACAGGAGTGGCATGGCCAACTGCGGCAAGCACTTCCCCGGCCACGGCTTTGTCAAAGCCGATTCGCACACCGAGGTTCCGGTCGACAAGCGTAGCCTCAAGGCGATCTTGGCGGACGATGCCGCGCCGTATCGCTGGCTCAATACCGTGACCAGCAGCGTGATGCCGGCCCACGTGATTTACCCCAAGGTCGACGCACGGCCCGCCGGTTTTTCCAGCACTTGGCTCAACGACATCCTGCGCGCGCAGTTGGGCTTTACCGGAGCCATTTTCAGTGACGACTTGTCCATGGCAGGCGCCCGCCTGATTGATGGCCAGCAGGTCAGTTGCACCGAAGCTGCCGTGGTGGCACTCAACGCAGGGTGTGATCTGGTGTTGTTGTGCAACCAGTCCATGCCCAGCGCAGAAGGGGGGGGCGCAGCCGTGGATGATTTGATCAACGGGCTTACCGAAGCCCAAGTGAAAGGCCAGTGGCAGGCACTGGAAGCCAGTGAAGCCCGCCGCCGCGCCTTGCTGCCCACCACGTCCGCCCTGGAATGGGATGAGCTGATGGTGCACCCTGACTACATGCAGGCGCTGGACTGGATTGCCTGAAGCGCCTGAGCCTTCGCTGAAGGGCCAGACCTTTGTCTGCGGGCTCTCCTTTGCCCTTGTGTGCGTAGCTGCACAGGGACTGGACGTGGCTGGCATGGCGTTGCAGTTTCAGCGCTTGGCATGGGCGCAGGGGGCTTGGTGGCAGTTATTCACCTCGCAGTGGGTTCATCTGAGTTGGGGGCACTGGCTGGGTAATGTCTTGGGATTCGTGATCGTATGGGCGGGCCTGCGTCTGCGCTTGCCAGCGCGCAGTTTGCTGCTGGTGCATGGCGGGGGCTTATTGGGTGTCATGGCCGTGTTGCTATGGGATACCCAATGCCAGTATTACGCGGGTGCTTCGGGTGCCTTGCACGGCCTGGGGGCAGGCGGCGGCGCGCTGCTTTTGCTTGGGGTATCACGCGGCTGGGGCGTGGCTTGCAGCGTGCTCCTCGCCGCCAAATTGGTGGTGCCGTGGATCTGGCCCGGTGCCACCGTTTCCACGTACGATTTCCCGGTGTACCACCCCGCCCATGTGGCAGGGGCGCTTGGTGGGCTACTGATGGCTTTGTTGGTATCGGGGGCGCATGCCCCAAGTGAAACCAGCAAAAGCCAATAGCCCAGCCAATTCGAGCCAGCCGAAGGCGCCACCTCCGCCGCCCCCGCCACTTGATCTCGCGGGGTTCAGGGCTGCGTGCACAGCCGCATCGGCATCCAGCAGACCGGCGCCACAGCTATTGACGGTGTTGTACTTCCCTACGCAGTAGGTCGCAGCCGGGAAAGCTCTGGCTGAGCTCGTGAGCGCGACGCTGACTTGGTCGGGGGTGATACCCGGAACTGCTTGCATGATCAGTGCCACGGCGCCGGCCACATGGGGCACCGCCATGCTGGTACCTGATTTGACTGAATAGGTGTCAGCAACTGGAGTGGTGGTCCCCGTATTGCTGGTCGACTGAATGAGGGTTCCCGGTGCGCTGATGGTCGTGCCCAAGCCGATGTTTGCCGTAAGTGAACTTTCGCCAGTAGTTGTGTGAGATGTCACTGCAATGACTCCAGTGCAGTTCGCTGGCGCATAGAGTGTGTCGTAAGAAGAGCCATTGCCAGTAGCTGCGATCACAACAGTCCCGGCATTGCGTGCTGCTGTGATGGCTGCCTGGTAGGTTGTTCCGCACGCTCCCGTGCCACCTAAACTCAGATTGATCACGCGTGCGGGTGTTGTGTTGTTGGGAACTCCCGCCACCGCAAGACCTGCAGCCCAACGAATTCCGTCAGCGATGTCCGACACATAACCGCCGCACACACCCAGCACACGCACCGGCAGTATTTTTGCTCCATAGGCCGCGCCGATCACGCCCAAGCCATTGTTCCCCAGCGCCGAAATGGTGCCCGCCACGTGCGTACCATGCCATGACGAATCAGCTATCGGGCAGCCGACACTGGCTGTCGGATTCCAATTGCCCGGGTCCAGCGCATCATTGTCCCGGCCGTTTCCGTCATTGGCAGTGGTGTAAACGCCGATATTGTCTTGGCTAACGAAGTCGTAGCCCGGCAACACATTGCCCCCAAGGTCTGCATGTGACCGGTAACCACCATCCAAGACGGCAACCACCACACCAGCACCATTCAACGTCACACCAGAGGCCGTTCTGTCCCACGCTGCACTGAAGTTCGCGCCACCCACGTTACCAGCTCCCCCGGGTTTCATGCTGGACTGATCGGTCGCAAACAACGGGTCCGTAGGTGTCATTTGTGGATAAGCGCGTTCGTCGATTTCGGCATATTCGACACTGGGATCTTGGGCCAGACGCAGTACCAGGGCATTCATCGTCGTGCGGTCTAGAGCCTCACTGGTCAGTGCAACCGCTGCTTGGCTGGCAGTGGTTTTCAGGAAGTTCAATGCGATGTTCCCCCCCTCCCGGGTTTGCATGGGATGGGCTGCGCCCAAGTCCAGCAGAAGCTGCTCGCTGCTTCTGCCATTGACTGACAGCTCTCTGCCACGGGTCGCAGGCTGGTCCTTGAACTTGACCACCAAGCGGTTGAGCAGCGGTTCTGCAGATCTCTGTGAAATGGCTTGGGGTGTGGCGCGGGAATCAGGTTTGCGGCTGGTGGGCTCAAGGTAAAGCTGCCCCAGTGCGGTGAAAGACACCATACCTAGTGTCAGGGCTGCGGTGATGGTGAGAAATTTGAACTTCATGGCGATTGTTCGAAAGCTTTTTGGTCGAGTTCTACGGCACGAATGCCATTCACAGCCTTCAGCTCCCGCAGCAATTGTTGGCCGGAGGCGGGACTTGGCAGTGTGAAAGTGTAAAGATGGGTGTCAGCAGACAGGCTTCGCACGTAACGTACCTCCTTAGCGTTGCTGTGCGTGGACAGCATTGCCAAAGTGTCGGGGCTCTGTGCGTCCACCAGCGCGGAGAACTGCACGATGACCCGTTGTTGTGCTCTCTGGTTCTGGCTGTTGTCTATCGCGGGAGCCAAGCTTGGAGAGTGAATCTCCGGGCCCGTGGGTCCGCAGGCCGCGATAAGTAAAGCCCAGCCAAGTGCCAAAGGCCATTGGCCCAGCTGCGCTAACCGAGTAGTTGGCTTTTGCATGGCGCGCCCGCTTCACGGCGAGCGATGCAGCCTCGGCGCCGAAAGCGCCACGATTTGATCGGCGGTCGCTTCGTCCACCAAGCGGTTTTTGCTGAGCAGCCCTTTGGTGGTGAGCACACTGCGCAGTTGCTGGAGGTCTTTGACTGTGGGGGCCACTTTGATCTGCGCCAGGGCAGCCTGGTTGTTGCCTCCCTGGATCAGGGCAGCCACTTTCGTGGCCCATATGCTCTGGCGACTCATGGTGCGCTTTACTCCCTTGTTTTGAATATTCGCTGTATTTTGGCACATGCTGCAAACCCAGCCGGCGTAGTTAGCTATCAAATTGCTAGCAATGAATGCCATCCTTGCAGCTTTTCACTGGC
This sequence comes from Rhodoferax sp., assembly GCF_034519335.1. Lineage (GTDB taxonomy): Bacteria > Pseudomonadota > Gammaproteobacteria > Burkholderiales > Burkholderiaceae_C > Allorhodoferax. The sequence goes on along the minus strand of NZ_JAXHOL010000038.1, from coordinate 137,081 downwards.
AGGCATCCGTTACCATTGCCTGTCCGTATTCAGGGAGTTATGTGTGACGAATTGGCGATCTGTGAAAGGGCTGTTCAGTGCTACTTTCTTCAGCCTGTTGCTCTGGGCTGCACAGGCGAGCTGGGCCCAGGATGTACGTAGCGGCACTCTCAAAAACGTTCAAGGCACTGTCCAGGTTGCCAAAGGTACGCTTATGCGCCCAGCGGCTCCGGGTGGTGGGGTGTCCGAGGCTGAGCGCATTGTGACGGGACCGCAGGGGTCTGCCGTGCTGCTTTTGCGCGATGGAACACAAATCACCATTGGGCCCAATTCACAGGTGGATATCACCCGTTTTCAGTTTGATGCCACCACCCAAACTGGCGGCCTGACGGTTCAGGTGCTTCTGGGAACCATCCGCATGGTGACCGGGCTGCTTGGCAAATTGCAACCCGAAAACGTGAAGGTGCAAACCCCGTCTTCCACCATGAGTGTGCGGGGCACCGATTTTATTGTGGAGGTGCTGTGATGCTCCATCTTATTCCCCGTGCACTGGCGCCACTGGTGCTGGGCGCACTGCTGTCGGCCTGCGCCCCGCTAAACCGGATTACCCTTTTGCCCGAGGCAGATGGCCGAGCAACGGCTTTGGAGGTACGGACCAGCGGTGGCTTACAGGTGCTGGACCAGCCCTACGCCGTGGCTGCCGTCCAGCGCACGGGCAATGTCGATCGTGACCAGACTACAGCTGCAGAGGTTCAAAAACGCCATGGTGCGTTGCTGGCACTTCAGCCCCCCGGGGTGCAGCGCTTTGTGCTGCAGTTTGAGCCGGGTACGGCCACGCTCACGCCCGAGTCGCAGGCGCAGTTGCCCACTATTCTTGCGCAAGCCCGCGCCTTGCCCGGTGGAGAGTTGGTCGTGGTGGGGCACACAGACCGCACAGGCTCGCCACAGGCCAACGACATGTTGTCCTTGCAGCGCGCGCAGGCCGTGCGCGCGCTACTGGTGGAGCAAGGGTTCCAGCCGGAGCTGATCGAAGCGGTGGGCCGTGGTGAGCGTGAGCCCGTGGTACCGACCGAGGCGAATGTGGATGAGCCCCGCAATCGTCGTGCAGAAATCCTCATTCGCTGAGGCTTCGTTCAACATGGCGAAACTGTCTCTGTCTGACTTGGGTGGTTTGGTGTACTCCACCGAGATGGGGCGCACCTGCCCAGTGTGCCGACAGGCCATTGCCGCCTGCACCTGCAATGCGCCCAAGCGACCGACTGGCGATGGCGTGGTACGTGTGTCCCGCGAGACCAAGGGCCGCGCAGGCAAAGGCGTGACCCTGGTGCGCGGCGTGCCGCTGATGGAGGCCGAGTTGGTCGCGCTGGGCAAGCAGCTCAAGGCGGCCTGCGGTTCGGGCGGCACGGTGAAAGACGGCGTGATCGAAGTGCAGGGCGACCATGTGGACCGCGTGATGCAACTGCTGCAGGCACAGGGCCACAAGGTCAAACGGGCGGGCGGTTGATATGCAGCCAGAGGATTTGCAGAAGCTGGTGGAGCGCCCCATGCCCTTTGGCAAATACGAAGGTCGGCTGATTGCCGACCTGCCCGGCGACTACCTGAACTGGTTTGCGCGTGAGGGTTTTCCTAAAAGTGAGATCGGCCGCCTGCTGCAACTGATGCATGAGATTGCACGTGCAAGTTAGCCCATTTTATTTAACAATATCAAGTAATATATAAATGGACAAATTCGTCCATTTTTTTCTATTTGCCGTGCTGGCAAATGCTGCAGCAGCAGCCCATTCACTTGTTGGTTGTCGCTGTTCTTGGCAGACGGGTACGAGCTGCATGAGCCTCCCACTGCTTTGTTAGCGTCGCAAGGAATTTAGGGAAATCCACATTCAGCGCCCGTAGCCAGGCATGAAGTTCAACCACATCCAACCTTCGGATTCCAGTTTCGCATTTGCTGACAAATGTCTGGGGCTGATCCAACTTGGATGCCAATGCCGCTTGGGACACCTGTAGCGCTTCCCTCGTTTCTCGAAGCAAAGTAATGAAGATTTTGTACTGCTCTGAGTGGAAGGAGTCGGGCATTCTGCTGGTCTTTAAAACCTGCAGAATCAATGCCAAAATCGAATATGCGAAAATCGGTTAAAGATGCAGAACTCCTGTTGTCCAGCAAATTGACCTTGGCGGAAGAATATGAGATTCCCACTACGTGGCCGCGCACTGCAGGTGGCGCTCAATTTCGGCAACGAGCACGTCATCACGAACCTCAAAGACTTGGGCTTCACCCCAGATCGGGCTGCGGACGTGGCCGCAGCCGCCAAGAAGGGGCTCTTCGTCAATTTCACTGTGAATTTTTCCTCACGCCCACCCCAAATCCAACTTACCGCAATGAAACAGAATCCTTGCGCGGTAGTTGGTGAAGTTACGAAACCCACGGGCATTGGCCTTGATGAGTTGGATGGCGCTGTTGAATCCTTCAGCACAGGCATTGCTGATTCTGTGCTGGCTGAAGTTGAGCAGACCCCTCTCATGACGGCGCAGCATTTTGACCACCTTCTTGATGGGCTCCAATCGGCTGCGCATCGCATTGGTAGACCAGGCATCAAAGAAACGCTTGGCTGCGCCCTTGTAGCTGTAGCTCCAGAACTGCGTAAAGTTTTCCTTGATGGTCCACGCCCTGCTGGTCTTGAGGTTGAGCTGGTTCAAGGCCCGAAACGACACCGCCTCAGCACTGCGTCCATCGGGATAACTTTTGAGCCACGCCCACTTGCTGCCCTTCAGCGGGGAGTCTCCCGCTTGCGAGAGGCGACGATGCTCTTGTTTGCGCACCGTGTCCACAGCCTCGCCGAGGTACTTGGAGACGTGAAACTTGTCATGCACGATGTCCGCCTGGGGCATGCACTGCCTGGCTGCACTCATAAAGGCAGGCCACATATCCATGGCCACCGCTTTGACCGAGGCACGTTGCGTTGGCGTGAGTGCCGTTTCAAGCAGCGTTTTTGCAGCTTCGAGCTTTCTCTCAGGAATCAAATCCAGCACGCGCGAGCGGTCAATGTCGGTCAGGATGGTCGCGTAGCTGTGTCCCTTCTGGGAACTCTTCTCGTCGATTCCCAGATAGGAGATTTCTTCTTCGGTGCGGCGCAACATGCCGCGCTCCACGGCACTGACCATGATGGCGTTGACCGTGCTCCAGGACAGGCGCGTGAGATTGCACACCCCTTGGGTGGTCGGGCAGACTTGAAGCAGCTTGATAACAAAGCCCGTCATCAAGGTGGTGACGCGGCTGTAGCGTTCAGCCCAGGGAACGACCAACTCTTCAACAGTCCCATCGGCGTATTCGAGTTGGGGAACGCGGGCTCTGATGAGGGTCTCGAACTGACAGGTGTCCAGGTGGCTCCACTCCCGCTCGGTCCACCCATTGATGTGGGCTCGCTTGGTGGCGTCTGTGGGATCCGCCCACACTTGGCCCTTCTTGAGAACCACCTCGACCACCACCCGCTGGTCTGCCAAAGACAGGTCAACCTTCTTCACCGACCACGGGGTCTTCAGTCCAAGAAGGTGTTCGTACAGGGCGGTGTCTTTCATGGCTCGGTCAATCAATTTGAAAAACTGGATTCTGCGGGAGTGCTGCCTAATTCCGCCAATGAAAATTCACAGTGGATTCGATGAAGAACCCCAAATATCCCGATGAAGAAACGGCCCTACTGGTTAGACAGTTGATCCCTAAAAGTGCCTGGTCTGGAGTCGTTGTCGTCCGACGGCACTTTGTAGCACCGCGTGAAGAGACGTGGCTGATGCTGAAATATGAAAGTGGGAAGGGTTGGAATCTTGACTCAGCCCTGTTTGTCTAGAGACGTCGCGCAGGTCAGGAATGCAGTCGATTGCGGTGCGCTGAGGCGTTTGTTCCACCTGGCTAACCCATTCAAAGACAGGCCGATTTGCGGCCTGCTTTATTTCGAATTTCCGACGGGAAAACGCTGTTGAGTAGCCATTCACGAACACTGGTGGCCGACTTCTGGGTTTGGGATGCTTTTATGGAACCTATCGGGAGAATGCGATAGATGGACCGCCTATTCTTCGACGCCAAAGTCACAGGCTTGACCGACGACGCCAAGCTCGTTTCCATCGGGCTGGTGGGACGAATCCGGGAGGCACATTTTCTATGCCGAACTGGCGGACACTTGGCAACTGGCAGAGGTCGGGGAATTTGCCCTCGCGTAAAGTGATTCCACAACTGGAGGGCGGGGCATCGCGCATCACCATGTCCGCCTTGCAGGAGCGGCTAGCGGCCTGGATCAGCGCATTACGTGTGTCAGTGATGCTGGCCACAGATTCCCTGCAAAGGGACTGGCCCTGGATAGAGAAACTTCTGCAACAGCAGTGGCCGCAAAACCTTGCCCCTGAGCGGGTACTTCTCACCATGGACTTTCTGTACGAATTTGACGCTTTCGAGGCAGCACGCGAAGTGGCGTTTTCCGGGGGATTGCGCCGCCACCACGCCCTAGATGATGCCTTGGCCAATCAGCGGGCTTGGTACGCCTCGGGCGGGGACATCCGGGATGTGGGCGGTCTGCCGATACTCAAAGCGCGCCACCGCAAAGACGCAGAAGAGGTAGCGACCGGTCTACGGTCACCACAAAGTCTCTTAGCAGTAGGAAAAGGTGATCTGAAAGGCGCCAAATTCACACTGAACCCAACGTCTGAGTTCTACCGCAAGGGACGAGAATGGTGATATTCCAGGGCCTTCAAACGTGACCGTTTTGCTCGGATTACCCCAGTGGAGTCACACAAAGAAAAAGGCCCCGTAAGGCCTTTTCTTGGCAAGCACTTGATGCTCACCTTGCGAGCTTCTGTTGCCCTTGCTAACCGCAAGACCTAGATTGCTCCAGGCAGCACGGTTCGTATTCCACTCGCTCTCGAACCGTCATGTGTGCAATTTTAACCAATTGGGTGAGCCATTTGGCGGCTGATGTACTTGAGGCAAGTTGGTTAGGAGACCAGGAAGTCTTCATCGTCGCTGGAAATGATGGGGCCCAGTAGCGAGTCTCTGCTCGGTGAATAACGGTATCCCCCCGCTTTCAATTGCTGAAGGTGTTCTTCGCTGTACCCCTTCTTTGTCATCTGTTGGATTACTTCGGGCGTCATCTCAACGGTATCAAATTGGCCGATGGTCTCTGCCATCCTTATGTCGACCGGTTTGATTTTCTCCAAGAGAGGGCGCAGCTTTGAAAGCGGATACCCTCCGATCGCTCTGGCGCCAATCTCCTCTATTTTGCTTTCGATGTAGAAGAAATCGCCTCTCAGTTCATACATCCCGTGAAAACCTATCCCTAGGCTGAGGGGATTTTCGTTGATGGCTGGCTCAATGCGTTCGTGACGCAATACCAAACACATGGCATGCTGGTCACTGGGATCCAAAAGCCAAGCGTCTCCGATACCGGTAGAGAAGAGAACGAAAAAGCACCCGCATCGATCTCGGGGCCGGTCAACACGGTCTTGATCTCTTTCTTGAGTTCAGCGGCAATGATCGCCTCGCACTCGTGCCGTAATGCAGTCAGACTAGCAGCGGCCTTTCCCGGCCGTTGCATTGCACGACGTGGTGCCAATGATCGTAGTTCGCCTGCTTGGCGACCTTGTCCAAGAGTTCGGTGTGTTTTCCACCGTGCTTGCGCTGAAGCTGCTTAGCTTGTTTACGGAATTGCTCGACGGTGTCGTCGGACGTAGGTATGTATCGCATGACAGATTCCTTCTGCACGCAAATCGTAGGTGCCCACTGCCAGGATTCGCCTGCAAAGGGAATCAAAGGATGGATGGTTGAATTGACGTCCCGTGAGGGATTGCCGAGGTGGGCAGCAGGCGTAGTCTGGGCGCCGAAACGAATTTTGCGGCTGGGCGACCGGCAATGTCAAGCCCACGTCAGACCCGCCGGGAGTTACAATGCTGAGCTGATTCAAAAGATCGTTTCGCGTTTCGCAGCGACTAAAAACTCAGGGACAACACCCACAAGGTGTTTGGACCTGACGGGAGTAGTCGACGAGGTACCTTCAAAGTCCCACAGCCACAACGAACCTCCAAAGGCGAGCTGAGGCACGGCCTTTCTCTTTTGTGGAAGAGCTAACTCTTGGCCAGTTTTTCACTCTGCCCAAGCTGGATATGAATTTCAATGCGGCGATTCTTTCGGTGGCATTGTTCAAGCTCAGACTTGGATGTTGTTGGGGTTGAAGAGCAACTCGCAGCTGGCTCCATGCTGCCAGCACCTTCGGTTTGAACAATCAGCTTATCTGTGGCCAGCTTTTGCTGCAGGGCATCAGCAACTGCTTGGGCTCGAAGCTCCGAAAGTGAGCTGATTTTCACCAACAGCCTTGGCGAGCTTGCCAACTATAGGGCGTGGATCGCTATGTCCTCGAACCAGTATTTTTACAGGATTGCCGTTGGACTCGATTGTCGACGCCAGACCATCTAACTGCTCCTGCGCGGCCTTTGTCAAAGTGAACTGTCCAGACTCGAATGACATATCAGCCGGCAAGGAAAAACAAAAATTAGTCATTAGCTTTGTCTGTAATAATTTTTCACATCCTTTGTCAGTAGACTCAGTGGTGACTTCTGTTCTTTGCTCTAAAGGCTTTGCGCTCTTGGTCACAATCAGTGAAATCAGCGTCTATTCTGCGGATCCTCTCCCATCGGGGCATCCACACCATGGATAAGAATTTTTCCTGCGGCGGCCTTCCGATAACCCAATAATGGCCGCCCACGTCGTTTCCGTTACTGATTCAAAAATCTCTCTTTCACTGTCCGGCTCTTCAATGCTCAGATTAAGTGGATCGAATGCCAAAGTATTCAAACACTTTTTTCCGTAAGTTTTACCGGATTACCAAAAAAAACGAAGCGAGCAAACGGCACCAATTATCTAACCAAACCATAGAACGTAATCTCTTATTTACGGTAGTCGATATCTTTTGAAACCCCGTTCAGCTCCAACCAACAAAACCCCGCAATTCAGGAACCCTCCAGCATCTACTCAATTCCTTTTATTGGATATCTAAATATCAGACCAGAGAGAAAAATAGAAGAAAAACAAAGATGGAACTTAGGCCTCAAAAGAAAGCAATCCGCTTCACTTTGGAAGATGGCGAACATCTTTTTTCACTGCCCTGGTTGCGCCCACCAGGAACTTGATCAACCGAAACACAACGGCAGAAGAGCGTAGGTACTCCTTTTCTTGAAACAACTCTTTCAACTTATGAAACCAGTCCAACTTTCGAACTACGAGGCTTCAAGTTACGCAAAGAACGAACAGCCTTGTTCCATGAGTTAGAAACTGAGACAACCAGAGGGGCGGAGAAAAGTGCTTGTCCTTTAAAAAGGATGGCGGAAACAAGGCGAAAAGCGAGTGCTATAAATACAAAGAAAATAACCTCGCCTGGCATTAAACCAGTTCGGAAGTAAGAAATTCGGATTATATAAATGAGCGTGACAATAACTCCTAATGCGATAGCTACCTTATGAGTAAGAGTAGCGATGCCATTCGGGGCCTCAGTTTTTCCTTTCAAGTCATTCATTTTTATCCCTGTGGGTTTAATCAGTTTTAATAAAAATTTGCCGTTACTCGAGTTGGCAACTTCATCCACATCAATGCACATCCAATACATCTATTGGAGAACTTCCAAAACATCAACCTGAATAAAGAGGAGAGGCAGCCGAGCTTCATGAGCCGGTCAGCCTTTTGTGAAATTTGTTCCCGAACTTCGTCTGATGTTCAGGCTGTGGGACCCAAACTAATTCGTTCAGAGACCGCAATACATTGCGACTCCCAAAGTAAAACAGGTCGCAATGTGCGACCTGTTTAAAAATGAGCTAGCTAAGTGAAACAAGGTTCAGTGCCCTACAGTCTACAGTGCTTGCAGCCTCGCTATGGGATTTTATCGGAGCTCTTTTGGGCACTTGTTTTCTCTTTGGCGCGTCAGTCGCGCTAGAGCGCTCAAACGGCCGAACCTAGCTCGAGAATCCGCGGCCAGAGAAGTTCTTCACTCAAAAGCAGTACCTGTCCTGCTATGGACAAAACCCGATTCTGGCCGCAAAGTCCAGGACGCGTCCGACATCATCGTCGGTGTAGTCCGGTTCAGGACCTCTCCGTCACTCCACTTTTTCGAAAGTGTTCGGCACCGCGTCGTGCGTCATGCCGCTCATCATGCGCTAACTGCGCTCATAAAGTCGGCAGATGTTACTGACTTCACCATCCCCCTGAAGCTTCTCAAAGTGCCACAATTAGACTGGCGGTATCCAGGAATCTGCCGCTAGTGGCAACGATCAGCATGATCATCGCTCCCCTGGTGGGCAGGCCACAGCCACGCAGATCTGGATGTAAAAAGCGGTCGTGCTAGGGCAAAAGCACTCGCATAGAGTGGCTGCTGCAGGATTACAAGTCACCATGGCAGCGTGATGTTCTTGCTTGCCAAGCAAACAACTGTCTGTACATCAACCAGACATTGCCATCCAGACGAATGCCGTTAACTTGTGCTGCTATTCACTCGACCAGTCACATAAGGTTGGCCGCGGGCCTCAAGTGTCATTATCGTAATTCTCCATTGCCGTTTGAGCACCATCAGAGCGTTTGCTCTTTTGTATCCGGTGCACGCCAAAATTGACTCATGAGCAACACCAACCGCTTCGTGATAGACTGGTATGCGGCTGAGCGTAGTTCAAGAACTAGATCCCCGCACGCTTGGAATAGTCATCCACAGCGTCGACTTAACATCGCTCTGGACGATTTTGACACTGGCTGCGTATCGGCGCTTTTTTTACTTCTACAGAAACCTCCTTATTTTCGAGCATGACAAGCATCCAGTTGACGGTCAATTAACACAAGTTGTTACTCTCCTTTCTCAGGGGGAATAAATTAAATGGCATTAGCCCAATCTGAGTTCCAGTGGGGCTTCCAACGGCGGCCGCTGTGGAAGTCTCAACCCTCCACCATTCGAGGCTCAGTAGCCACTTCCCGTGGGTACCAAGTCGGAACTAGACTACAATAGCGGACTGAAGGAACTATACCAAGCCTCGATTGTCCCGACCTATGTGGGTGCGGTTGATCAGAGTAACCCCTATGCCCATTTGTATTCCCCTATTGATCCCAGCACCCCCGGGAAGTTTGCTAAGGGACAGCTCAATGGTATCCAAGATCAATGGACGCTAGCCCAAATCGAACCGACCCAAAAAGCAACATGGCTATCGGCGATAAGGTCCTTTACACTAGTTGTCTATTACCCTGGACGGCTGCTGTCATGCTAGCTTTGGCTCCATTCATTCGATAGATTGAGAATGGCTGGGCGCGCTGCTAAAGAGAAGGGTGAATTCATCAAGTGATAGAGCAGTAGAGTCATTTGCTCGAAGGATATTCCTGCCCCGCCTGGTTGTTGCTGGAGTCGTACAGCCCGACAATCTAGGGGCAACTTGTATTTCGCTAGAGTCTACTGAATACTACGTACGAGAAAAAACACTCAAAACTGAGTACTGCCACTTGGATGGCAAGCCAAAGTGGATGGGCTCATCGCTTCAACATTATTTCCTGTAGTACTCGATGCAACTGGTGCGCCGTGGGCAGAGGCCACAAATCTATCTAACTAGCCGGGGCTGGAAGGGGCTATCGCTCCAATGACAATGGCAACCTATACCGCGTAGTGCCGATAAGTTGGCTGCCTTTCCCCGCTTACACTTGGTGAGTCACAGTTGGATTGGACAAAATTCCCATCCAACAAGTTGAATCGTCCAGACCCATCGATCCAACGGATATTTGAGAATTTCGGTCGCTGCAGGACCGGTTACAGCAACCACCCCCGAAGCGGCGTATGAGTACAGTCATAGCCTTTTTTTAGCTGGCTACAAGCTGAAGGGGTCGTGCAGCCGGGGCTTACACCTTGGCGTAGTTCGGACTATTACCTATCGTTGAAAGATTCCAAGGAATTCAAGTTTTCTTGAAGCAATTTTACCACTACGGATGTTTCGATACGCGGGTTCCAACGAGCAGACCCTCCCTATGCTGGAAGTATTAATGATGGTGGAAAACTTCGCTTACGATGTCGGTTGGAAGAGCAGGAATGGGTTCTGTCTGCTCTCGTCGCGCTGGGCAATACTGAGATGACGCTTAATTCATTTATTCGCATTTCTAACCGGAGCGCTGATTACAGACCATCCTGACATTCCGCGTCCGACACTAGGGTCAAGTTGACCCCCTTGGCCACCGAGCTTTGGTTTGTTGTTGGTCCTGGTACTGGAATAGACACCAAGTTTTCACTTCTAGCGGCAGTTCTTCCATATTCCCGTTTGGTTCTACGAAATGCTACGAACTTATGTCCACTGCAGTGGGCGCGTGGACGTCGTATGAGGGCAGAAGGTGGCGGTTGCAAGAAGATCAATATTTATTCCTAAAGTGTTCGAGGCACGCCGTTGTATAGAAACAAAGCAGATGCAGCTCCTCTTTGATGATAGAAATGTCCTGCGACATGCCAAGGTGGGGCAGGGGTAAGGACAATTTTATTATCAGAACGTAGTACTACCCTATGTTCGAGCCAAGCATGTGCCTTCCTTTCAGTTACCAGTTCCATCCGACACCCGTGCCTATTTCGGGCATGAATATGACCGATCGACAGCTACGGCTCGTGGCGAAAGGTCGTAGCACCCTACATCAGGCTCGTGAATTCGTCAAAACGCGCATGTGTCACGAGTCGTCGACAACCACAGATTTGTATCTTCACTATCGCAGCAAGACTTGCGCAGGTGCGAACAGTTGGCGCTGATTACGATAACCATCTCAGACAACTGGCTTACCGTGCTCTGAGTGGGAAAGATGCTTGCTGACTACTAGAGCCACTGTTCTTAACGACATGCCGCTATCGCCTGGCACGGTGATACCGTGGCCGGAAGCATGCGTTATTCGGTTTTTGCAGAGTAAAACAGTTGATTTGGGGTCTCTTTGCTGTTTGCGGAAAGGCATACCGGCGAAGCGGGGTGGAAAAACGGGCGGGCGGCTGATAGATATCGATTCACTGAACACAAATCAAGTTCTGCAGATTCGAGCGCTACTCCATCACATCTCAGACGACGTCAGAGCAGTAGCGGACGAAGGGCTGCGGTGACCGTTAGGGACGCGGTTAGTCGGTTCCCTTCCATTCGTTGCGTGGGCGGATGAGAACGGCCATAGTAATTTATTCGACAGCGCTGAGATGGCGAGAGGGCCGCGGCGCAGGCGTTTTTTAAACACGTTCGGGAAAGGGTAATTTCCAACGAAATTTCGATAAACGCAGGTGCTCGACAGCAGGCAACGGTGTTTGGCCTTCTCGGTACTTTCATTGGCGTGGATGATCTGACGCGAGGCATCAATCTATTGCGCGTGGATAGCGCAGCCAAAAAATCCACCGTTCCACCAGACGAGAACGACCAGACGAGAATACTGGGGCTTTGCGAGTCTTTGTTTGATGGGTTGTCCGACCTGGTCGTGGGGATCGTAAGCCCTTTCCATACGCCGTTGCTATGCCGAAGCACCTATCCTTCCCAACAGACAGGCTGTGGATTTTCCCTTCGACAACATGGTTTATGTCACCTCAGACTTTGGCACATCGCAAGCACTCATTGCGCCCAAATTGGCAATACAACTATAGTGAAGGGCGAGTGGCAACCTCTCGCCGAGTTGCAGGATATCAGCGACTATGCAGGAAATTCCGACAACAGGCCCCCCTATTCAATTCGAACCTGAGCTCGCAAAAGGAGTGAGGCTGCAAATTCCCATTCACGTCACAACCAGCGAGCTCCAAATGGGTATGCAAGCACTCAACGTATTCGTTGTCTTGTTCTTGGCACACAAAGGTATGAACTGAACACAGACCATTAGCAGGAAGCGGTCTGATGACTATGGAATCATCCCCGATCACCAAGTATTCCGAACAATCAAGTGGCGAGCGGGTAGCAAGGAGACTTTCTTTGAATTGCCCGTAAAATTCATGCCTCGCTTCAAGCGTTTTCTAGTCACTTCGTCAATATCTATTAGGCGGCAGGGCTTGCCGTTGGTTGTTTTTCAAATTGGGGCCCAAGGGTGAGGGCGAGCCCACCCAATTGAAAGAAGGGAACTTCGCGGCTATCTACAAGACATTGCAACGTCTTGACCCAGATCTTGTTCCAATTGCATCACGGCAATGGCGCGCAGCGAAGAGTGATTGGTTGATTCGCAACACAGACCCTGCGACGACTGCAATGGTTCTCCAGAATTCGGAGGCGACGGTTCTCATATCGTATGCAGCTGGCTCTGAAGTAAGCCATCTAGATGCGATGTCCGACTTTCTGAATAAGGTAGCCAATACGGTTCTTTCAAAAGGCCATTTGATTGCTGGTGAAGTCGTTCGAGCGTTTGGCGTTTGTTCAGATTTTGGAAATCCACATCAAATAACCGAAAAGCAGCTGTGCTTCCAACATGTCAAAGGCCGGAGGGGTGTCTGTTTTGCGACAAGTTCGGGATACATGCCGATGAAGATGACATACCCCTCCCCCCCAGCTGTCGGTACTGCTTGCGGCAAACTGCACCCCCTCTCCAGCAGTGAGGAACAATTTCAAAGTGATGCTTGCGCCGATATTTCGTCGGATTAGTGATCTGCTGACGGAAATATCTCGCCATGACTCGGCGCTGGTGACTAAAGTAACTCGAGAGGTCGAGGAAGATGGGGAGCTAGATCCTTACTGGGCTCGAAAATTCGAAGTGTTGGTGGACTTAGGATTAGTTGCGTGAACACGGCATTCGAGCCAAAACTCAGCCTCTCGGTGGGGGCGGCCGCTCCCGACAACTATATCTGGCTCAGTGGACTTGTGCCTTCCGATTCCTTTGTCGTTAGTCGCCATCGCGATGGTTCTACTGCGTCAACCTATGGTGAGTATTGCTGGAACTTGTCGGCTTATCACCCAGAAGGGTAAGGCTGTCAATGTTAATTTTGCCTATTGGTCAATCGGTGAGATAACGCCGGAGAGAGAACAGTTGGCTCGCGAGGCGCGCTGGTTGTTGTTCGCACTGATGTGGCTGCGCAAGGGTGCTCCGTTGAGCCTTGGGACATTGCGCAACTACCGTGTTCTGATCAAGCTGATGGCGCGGTTTTCCGAAGATACGAACCGTTCGCTATTCGATTTGTTGGGGAACGAAAAGCAGCTCTGGCAATTCGTCGATGCCAGATGTTCTGGTTGGACAGGCCAGACATTGGGCTCATTGCTACCCTTGTATGTCGCGATGGATCTAAATGGTGCTCGGTATCGAGATTTGATCCGGGTAAGCTAATTCAAGCACCCCAGGAGTCGTGGGCGGACATACCGAATGACGGCGAAGCAGCATGCTCCGATGCCTACCAGGGTTTATTCCAATTTGCTGTCCACGCTTATGGGGAGCTTGCCGATTGGCAGGAGGTTGAGAGAAATCTACTCTAAGTAGCAAGCGCATGTGGGACTGATGCGCGTACAGGCCGCACTACTCAATACCAAACCAGAATTGCCGACGAGCAAGACTTGCCCCGAGAGGTCTTTGCCTCATTTAAGCAGTTGATCGACGAAAAGAGTCGTTCATATTTGGCCCTCGAAGACTATTGATCTGAGTGTGAAAAGAGTCTGTCTGGGCAAATTGTCGAGGTTCAGATGGCGAGTAAGCTGATGATTCAGGCGTTTACCGGTATGCGGGATGATGAGGCGGGTAGTGCGCCTGTATCATTGCCTTGAAACGCAAGTGGCAAGCAGGGTTTCTTCTGCTACATAGTCTTAGGTCGCACCACAAAACTTAATGGTGGCCGCATCAAACGAACGCGATGGGTAATCAACTTCGAGGGGTATCAGGCAATTCAATTGGCTCAGCGAATCGCGGATGTTGTCTACTCGGCTTTCAAGGTAGATGCCAAGAAGACGACAGGCAGGACGAACGACCATCCATTGTTTGTTTCGACGGGGTACTTGAACCTAGCGAGCAAGCCAATGGCTCCAGAGAGCGGTCGATTTCATTCGTTTTGCGCCGGATTCGCGGCCATGGAGGGCCTTCGCGCACGACTAGAGCCGGAAATTGAGGAAGCAGATCTCAAAGAACTGGAGCACATTGATCCGCATCGGGCGTGGCGCTCTGAAGACAAATTCCAGGTCGGGCGACCTTGGCTGTTCACTTCCATCAGTTGCGCAGATCGCTGGCCTTGTATGCACAGCGATCTGGCTTAGTGTCTTTGCCATCGTTGCGCAGGCAATTGCAGCACATCACTGACGAGATGTCGCGCTATTACGCAAAAGGGTCCTCTTTTGCCAAGAACTTCATTGGTGACGACAAAGAGCACTTTGGTTTGGAGTGGCAAGAAACCCACTCAGAGTCTGCCGCTTTGAGCTATGTTCTGAATGTCCTGTTGTCCGATGACATCTTGTTCGGAGGACATGCCAATTGGGTGGAGCATCGTCTAAAAGGGTTGGATGGCTCGGTAATGATCGATCGCGCTGCCACCCTGCGCCGATTCAAGAAGGGTGAACTTGCATATCGAGAAACACTGATTGGTGGTTGCTGCGTATTCCAGTCCAATACAGCCAGTCATTCCAGTTCAAACCCACCACCGGTTCCAATTCAAAAGCGCCGCCCAGTCCAATCCAAACCAGGCCACCCGTTCCAGTAAAAACCCGCCACTCGGGCGGGTTGGTCGGATTTTCCGTTTTAGATGGGTATCAAGCAGCCGCTCGCTTGCGCTTCTTGCGCATCGACTCACCCTTGATTTCCAAACGCTGTGACCCGCTAACCAAGCGATCCAGGATGGCATCTGCCACTGTCGGATTTCCACCACTCAAATAGTCATGCCAACGATCTACCGGTAATTGGCTGGTGATCAGAGTCGCCATTGCCCCGGAGCGGGACTCAATGATCTCCAGCATGTCATTGCGTCCAATGGCATTTAGAGCGGCCAGCCCGAAGTCATCCAGGATCAATAGATCCACCTTTGCCAACTGGCTTAGTCGCTTTCGGAAACTGCCATCGCCATGAGACACAGCCAAGTCTTCAAGTAACAACGGCAGCCGTTGGAAACTCACCGTCATCCCCAGCCGACAGGCCTGGGCAGCCAGCGCGCAGGCCATCCATGTTTTCCCACTACCCGTTGGACCCGTCACGATCAGGTTGTGCCCTTGCTTGATCCAGTTGCATAGTGCTAGGGATGCGATTTCTGCCCTATCCAAACCACGTTCCGCACGGTAGTCAATATCCTCTACACATGCAGTCTCCCTCAACTTGGCGGCTTTCAACAAACGCTGCAGGCGGCGGTTATCGCGGTACGTGTGCTCCTGGTCCACCAGAAGCCCGAAACGTTCTTCGAAGCTGAGCTTGCCGGATTGTGGGTTTTCGAGCTGGTTTTCAAAACCATGGGCCATGCCAAAGAGTTTCATGTCATGGAGTTTGCTGGTTGTCGCTTGAGTCATCATGGTGTTGTTTCCTCGTTTCTAGTGGTAGTAGTCGGGACCGCGTACATTGGGGTGGTGGAATGTCGCTTCCTGGTGCGTGCTGTCGGAGCTGACTTGCTGGTCCAGTTTTGTGCGCAGGATGGAGCGGATGCTGCTGAGCGAACTGGCGCCAATCTCGTTGGCTCGCGCACAGGCGGCGTCCAAGCGCTCGCTGCCATACATCTTGTGTATCTTCTTCAATGCAGTTGTCGTCCGGTAGCCATGCTCTTTGATCGCACTGGCGGCAAGCTGTTTGCCAATGAACGCCCGTACTCCCGCTCCAACTTCCGCTGCCCATGTCAAAGACTCATCCGGACTCCACTGCCCGAAGTGCCGGTCGGCAGGCCTCAAATACAGTGCGTTGATGACCGGGGTTGAACCCTCCTTACGTTCATGGCTTGCCGCCCTCTGGCCTTGGTACAAAACCTCCACCGTTCCCGGCGTGATGCGCAGATCGACCACCTTTCCGCTGAGCATGAACGGTGTGTTGTACGGAGTGCCATCGACCTCAAACAGCCCATCCATGCCGATCCGCACCCGCCGGAATTCGGTGTATTCAAAGGCATGGGCTGGCAAAGGCTGAAGTGCGGGCAGGTCGATCGTCTCAAATTGACTGCGCCTGCACCCCGCCAGCTTCTGAAATGGCCGATTGTTGAGGTCCTGCAGTAACGCCGCAATCGCCTCGTTGGCCTCCGCGAGTGAGGTGAAGATGCGTTTGCGCAGTCGGAACAAGATCCAACGCTCCACAATTAGCACGGCGTTCTCGACCTTGGCTTTGTCCTTGGGCTGGCGTGGCCGCGCAGGAAGAATGACCGTGCTGTAGTGCGCAGCGAGGTGTTGGTAAGCGGAGTGGATCACCGGCTCCGTCCTGCTTGCTCTAGTGACTGCAGGCTTGAGGTTGTCACACACTACGATCTGGGGCGCACCGCCAAAGAATTCAAACATGCGCACGTGCGCGGCGATCCAGTTGGGCAGCTTCTGGCTCCAATGGGCCTCGGCATACGTGTAGTTCGACGCCCCAAGTATTCCCACGAAGATTTGCGCCGTGCGGACCTCCCCGGTCTTCATGTCATGAATTGCTATCGTGGGCCCCGCGTAGTCCACAAACGCGCGCTCACCGGCGGTGTGCGGCTGGCGCATATAGCGTTTGAGTGTTTTTTGCCACTGGCGGTACAGGCCGCAGTAGTGGCTGTAGCCCATTCCATCGGGGTGCGCCTCCAAGTACTCTTGGTGCAGTATCTGAAGGGTGGCGCCCTTGGCCTTCATGTCCTGGTGGACGACTTCCCACGAGGGCTCGGGCCTGCGCAGTTGCCGGCCCAAGTCAGAGGGGAACAACAAGCGCTCAAGATAAGCATCATCCAGCTCTGGTGGGATTGGACTGTTAACCCCTGCTGCAAGAGCACGTGTGACGTAGTCGGTGACAGCATCCCGGCTGACGCCGAGGCTTTTAGCAATGGCGCGCTTGCTCATTCCCTGTTCAAGGGCAAGGCGCAGGACCTGCCTGATTTTGCGCATAACGATTCTCCTATTGGCCATGGTGGTGCCTGCCACACGGGTGGGTGTGGACGGCGTTCTCCCTGTAGTACCCGCGTGCAGCATCCTCGCGATGGGCGTGCGGGTCTTGGGTTGGGGAAAAAGAGGGCTGTCAGGCAGTCAAGCACTGTTGACGGCTGACTGAGGGAATCGCATAATCCGCTGGAAGTTAGTTAGCGAACCATAAAAAGGGTCCAGATGTTGCAGTCTGGGCCCTTATTGCTTTTTCCGTAGTCCTTCCACGTGGGAGAAGGGTTATCCAAGGACATAGGACCCTCCTCTCCGGTAAGGACCACCGGTTGAATGGCTTGCAAGGCTTGGACGTTGGCGTTCGGGGCTTGAAAACGTACCGATCCGGCCACAGGTCTTGCACGGTCTGCCCCAACAGCTCAGCAATATGCAGCGCGACTCCGTGGGCTGTGATGCGGCCGTGGATCACATTGCTGACAACCCCGCCCTGTACGCCCAGTTCCCGCGCAATGTCGGTCTGGGTCTTGCCCATACGGCGCAAGCGGTAGTTGATTTCAATCGCATCCATGTTTCTATTTGTCGCGTGACAAATCGCAGCAAAAGAGTAATCTATCTTTAAATGTGAATCAATAATTCACCAAAGAATAAAATATAACTCTTATGCTACGAACATTGACAATGCCGACTCATCGGAAGCAAGGCTCGCTGGCTTTGCCGACCGGGCCAGTCAGGCCATTGCGCACTCCGGGCTGAACCAAAGCGAATTCGCCCGAAAGGTCGGCACCTCGCCGGGATTCGTGAGCGAACTGGTGTGGGTAACAAGAAGGCCTGGGTGCCGAATTTCTGTGCGCAGTTCGGCTGGTTTTCGGTATTTCGGCCGATTGGTTGCTGACTGGAGATGGAACCATGGTGGGTGCCAGCGCGATCAACTTGGTGCTTATGCGATCCATCTGGTTGTATCTGGCCTTGCCACGCGCTGCTGTCTTGGAAGAAAACCAGACAGCCAAGCTTGTGGCGAACTTGATCCGGGATGGCCGTATCACTGAGGTCCTAAAGGAAGTCATGAGATAGCGACCTTTGTGGAAAGCATCACTGCATCAGTCGAAGACGCAGACTTGGCGGTGGAGCTGTTGAACGGGGCATTTGGGAACGCAGGACCCTATTGAGCAGCAACGCAATGTGTTGGCTGGTGGCTATGGTTTTACCTCTTCGAGTCTCGCAAGCCCTTCAACAAAATGGCCGTGCTATCGCGGGTATTTTAGGGCCACGGTGCAAATCAATATTGGCACCTCGCAGCGCAAATGCGGGGGCGCGACTACAAGGGTGATTGAGTCACAGTGGCTGCACAGCCAGAACAAAAAAATTCACAAAGCAGGAGATGAAATGAACACGGAAGAACAGGCGCAGATTTTTCAGACCAACTTTGCCAACGAGCAGCGAAATGCGGCGCACGACTATTGGGAGGTCCATGCGCAAAACAATATAAAGTTTGCGCTGACAACCTGGTCACCGAAGAAGCTGGATGAAACCGCTATTGAGAATCCACGCTTTTTCAAGGCACGTTTCGGATTCGACGCATGCACCATCGTACGTATCATAGTTATCGCATTTCAACGCAAGTTCGATCTACTGGATCCGTAGATCACCTTCCTCAAAAGAAGCAGTTTCTTGCGGCTAGACCGGGCAAGGTATTCGTATCGACAAAAGCTACTTTGGTACCGCTTCTGGGTTGGCCGCTGCAGTGCAGCGCATTGGGAATCATGGGTGTCATGTTGTTCGCCATGATCGGTTTTTCAAATGTCCCTGATTGGAAACAAGCGCTTTGGCCACATTTTTCTTGCACTCATATTTGCTCCCACCCTGATATGGATCGCCAGAACTTGCATCCTGCCCAGACGGCTGCTCAAAGCGTGTGGCGCTTTGGATGAGGCGTCCGAGAGTGAATGACGCATCCGCTGCCGCCCGCAAAGTTGAGGGCACGAACTAGGGTTTATCCCTAGATTTGTTCGCAGCCGGACAATTTGGCAGTGAATGATCACATCCCGCACAGAAAATCTTATAAACGCGCATAGGTAGCGCGGTTACTTTTTCATACAATCCGGTTTGTTTCCAGCTCAGGCGGGGTGATTGAAATCACTTGCAACAAGCCATCTTTGCTGGAAGTCATAATATTTAAATCCGAAACATGGGGTGGATGCCAAAGTAAAAGTTACAAAAAAGGGAGAGACAGTGCGTTTCAATCCATCAGCGGACTGGGGTTCAAAGACCTGCAAACCAGTTCGCAAAGCCATCAGACCTCGGGCCAAACTTCACGGGGACCGTTCAAAGATTCCGTTTTTGAAATCCTACTGGTCAGCGCAGCACGCTCGACCCCAATCCGCTTACACATTCAAACAGCACGGTCGTGAGCGGTCAGCACACCGACCTGGCAACAACGGTAGTGGATCAGCCACTGCAGTTGCTTTGCATGGCTGCCCGCTTACACGGCGTTGCGGTAGACGCGGCATCACTGGCCCACCAGCTGGCGCTCACTGCAGATACGGTGGTGGATCAAAACCTGCTTCATCTTCGGCCCCCAAACTGGAACTCAAGGCGCGGGTTGAGCCAGTAGCCATCCATCGCCTGCGATATACGCCGCTGCCAGCGCTGGCGCAGCTTCATGACGGATCATGGGTCATGAGGGCTGCCGCCAATGACAGTCAGGTACTGGTCCAAGTAGCCCCATCACCAGCGGCAGGCAGCGCCCGGAGCGACAGACGACTTGCCTGTACGCATGTCCATGGCCGAGTTTGCTCCGGGGGCTCGGTTAGGGGAAATAGCTCAGTCCAAAGATATTTCCGCGGGCACCATGCTGCTCATCGCCAGCCGTGCCTCATTAGTGGGCGCACATTGCGCGCTTCGACTTTAGCTGGTTTATTCCCAGTCTGGTGCGCTATCGCAAGCTGCTCCCGGAGGTCCTAGGTTCCTCGGCAGTACTCTAGCTGTTTGCTTTGCCGCCACCCTTGTTCTTTCAAGTGGTGATGGACAATGTCTTGCTGCACCAGGCCCTCTCCACCCTGCATGTGCTGGTTATCGGTTTGCTTTCGACCTCGTTGTTCGAGAGTGCGCTGAATTTCATGCGCAGCTACGTGTTTGCCCACAATGACTAGCCGCACTTATGCGGAACTGGGCTCGCCTGTTTCGCCATTTACTGCGTCTTCCGCTGGCTTGGTTTCAGGCACGTCGGCTAAGGGATTCCGTCGCCCGCACTTGTGAGCTGGAAAGCATCCGCAGCTTTCTAACCGGACAGGCCCTTAACGGTTGTTTTGGACGCTGTGTTCTCTGTGGTCTTCATCGCCGTCATGCTCTGGTACAGCGTGCAACTGACCACCATCGTCCTGCTGAGCATTCCTTGCTACGTGGCATTGACCGTTCTCATCGTCCCCCGTCCACGCCGCCGCCTGGATGAGAAGTTCGCCTGCGGCGCTGAGAACCAAGCCCTTTGGTCGAAATCATCACCGGTGTTCAAACCGTCAAGGCATCAGCTCTGGAGCCCGGCGTTGCCAAACGCTGGGATGACCAGTTGGCAGCCTATGTGTCTGCCTCCTTCCGCACCCAGACGCTAGCGAGCGCCGGACAAGAGGGCATCAGCCTGATCGGCAACCGGTAACCGCTTCGACACTCTTTCTTTGGTGCGCAACTGGTCATGGCCGGTGAGCTCACCATGGGGATGTTCATCGCCTTCAACATGTTTGCCGGCCGGGTGGCGCAGCCTACCATGCGCATGGCCCAGCTTTGGGCGTGATTTTCTAGCAAGGGGGATTTCCTGATGCAGCGGCTGGGGGACATCCTCAATGCACCGGCAGAGGTTCCGCCTAGCGTACCCCCCCAGTTGCCCAAGTTGAACGGTCGCATCACCTCTGACCAGGTGAGTTTTCGGTACCACGCAGATTCGAGTCCGCTGCTGCGGGACGTGCGCCCTGGATATCGCCCTCGGTCAGGTCATCGGCATTGCGGGGCGCTCAGGATCCGGTAAATCCACTTTGACTAAGTTGGTGCAGCGCCTGTATGTTCCGGAGCAAGGCCGGGTACTGATCGACAACGTGGACATCGCCCAGGTCGATGCTGCCCAGATCCGCCGCCAGATCGGTGTGGTGTTGCAGGACAACTGGCTCTTCAACCGCTCCATCAGAGAAAACATCTCCATCAGCCAACCGGCAGCTCCATGGACCAGATCGTCAATGCGGCCAAGCTGGCGGGTGCCGATGGATTATCAGTGAGCCACCCCAAGGTTATGACACCCTGGTCGGAGAACAAGGCAGCAGCCTCTCCGGCGGGCAAAAGCAGCGCTTAGCCATCGCCGTGCACCTGTTCTCTAACCCTCGCGTCTGATATTTGATGAAGCTACCAGCGCGCTGGACTATGAAAGCGAACAGATCTTGCAACGCAATATGTCGGCTATCTGTAAAGGCCGGACCGTCCTCATCATCGCCCACTGTTCGAGTGCAGTACGCCATGCGAACGCCATCGTAGTGTTGGACAAGGGCGTGTGATCGAAGGCGGAACCCATGATGAGGTGCTGGCAAAACCTTCGCTGTATGCCCGCTTGTGGGGATGCAATCCGGTCAGGAGGTGCAAGCATGAGAGCACCTTTAATGGATCCAAGGCATGGGAGATGCCTTTCTGTGTTGCGCCATCTGGTCGAGCGCTACCAACAAGTGCTCCAACTGGCCTGGGCCGCCCGTCATGAAATAGCGGGACCGGACTGACTGGCCAGCGAGCGGGCTTTTATACCTGCAGCTTCGAGCCTTAGGAAACCCCCGCCCCATCCAGCGCCCCGGCGCATCATGGCCATCATCTGTACCTACTTCATCGTCGCAGTGATCTGGGCAGCATTTGGCAAGATCGATGTGATGGCTTTGGCTCCCGGTCGCAGGATTGTTAGCGAACGCACCAAAGTCATTCAACCTCTAGGAAACCGCTACTGTGCGGGCTATTCATGTCCAGGATGGGCAGGAAGTGCAAGAGGGTCAGTTATGATTGAACTGGATAGCACCCAAGTTGGGGTAGAACATTCACAAAACAAACAGCAGTGGTTAGCCGCCCATTCAGAAAAGCTACGCGCACACAGCCTGCAATCTGCGCTCAGCTCCGTAGCTTGGCACCGCTGACCGAGCAACAAAGCACACTGTGGTGTGAAACTGCAAATACAGGCACCTGCGAATCCCGGCAAACCTGTAGCCGACAGCTGCAAACCGAATGGCAAGCCATCCGTAGCAAACGCCGCAACGCCTGGCAGCGACGGTCCAAACTCGGGAAAGCTGATCCAAGTCAGCAAGGCCGCCATCAACCGCATACAAGCACTGCTAGTCACCCTTGGCCAGCGGGAGGTGGATTACGCAGCATTGGCCCAACAAGGCTTTGTGAGCCAGCATGGCCTGCAAGACAAAAGCCGTGATCGCCAGGACATTGACAACGAACTCTTGCGTCTTCGGGCAGAGCTAACCACCGCCATGTCAGCACACCAGTAAGCACCAAAGGAACAAAACGCCTATCTGGCCGAGATCCAGAAAAACGCGCCCAGCTCCAACTTACTGCGCAGCAAGAGATCGAGCGCCTGGCCCATGAACAGGTCAAAGTCCAAACAGCGCCTTGACCTGTTTCCAACCCGCGCCCCCGTGAAGGGAACGGTCCAGCAGCTGGCAGTGTTTACCGCTGGCGGCGTAGTCATTTCGGCCCAAGCCCTGATGGTGATTGTTCCTGCCGCCCACGACATCAGCGCTGAAGTGATGGTGGCTAACGAAAACATCGGCTTCATCCATACCGGTCAGAAGGTGCGCATCAAGCTGGAAACCTTCAACTTCACGCGATACGGAACGATTGATGGTGAAGTGACATGGGTGAGCGCCGACGCATTAACCAGTGATCCACAAAACTCCAATTCCGCGAATAACCCGGCAAGTAACGGACAGGCGCCATTGGCGTATTTTCCGGCACATGTGAAGGTGAATAAGCAGACCATTGATGTAGAGGGGAAAACTATGCCGGTGACACCGGGGGCTAAACATTACTGCGGAAATCAGGACCAACGACGTACTGTGCTGGACTACTTGCTGAGTCCGATTCAGAAGACTATTGATGAGAGTGTGGGGGAACGATGACTAAAGAAATTTCAGATCATGTCTTTATTTGAACTTTTTAATAAAATCAAACTAGATATTGATAATATTTTTTCAAAGAATTAATATGTTCGGCGGATATTTAACTGAAATTTATTTCCACAAAAAAGGAGAGTAAATGAAAAAGCCTGGGGAAATGGCATTAATTGGCCTGATGCTTATGTTTTTTTTATTAATTGCTATTTATGTGTTTAATTTTGCTTTCGACGCCAAGAATCTACCAGACTTTGCAAAGCGGAACGAAGAGGCAATAAATTTGGCAGTCATAACTGTTGCCGGCTTTTCAGTGTTACTTATGATAATAGGTGTCTTTGGATTATTTTTCCAGAAACATAGCAATTCCGCAACTGCTATCTATGCCTTCCGAGAAAGTTAAAAATGCAACCAAAGGTGTTTTGCCGAGTCCTATAAATATCTTGGAACTTCGCAGCAGTATCTAGCGATAAGTGCTTTATTAAATACTCAAAAAATCGAAAGGGAGGTAGCATAGCAGATGTTCCTATATATTATGTTGGTAGGGCCGTTCAACTTGGTGGATCATTTGTATCTGCTTCTCAAAAGTGGACTTACTCAATTACGTTTTCTCTTGGTGGAGAACAATGTCTGTCGGTGTGGGCTGGCCAAGGCACCTCCTGACTTTACTATTCAGTTGAACGGATTTACAAGCCTGACGCCACTTGCGGGTTGGCGGCAGGTGTTTATTATGGGTTAGGGGTTCCAACTGGGGTGCCGGCTCCTACCTGCAATCCTCGGGGCGGTTTTCACTTCCAGTGGATGGTAAAGAAAAAGTCGTGCAGGTTGGTAATTTTTGGCTGTAATGACGGATTTATTGGAAGCAGGGGAGGGATGTTAGGGCGAATAGCTCCGGATGTGTGTTAGCGCGCGATCAAATTTCCCCAGTATTCATGAGTAGCGCGCGCTAAAAAATTACTCAGGGTGATTAACCTGCCTGCTTCTTTTAAGCAGGACGGAAGGAGATGATCACCATGAAAGATTTGGGCATTGTTCGACGCTTGTTTTACCGTGACGGGTTGTCGGTATCGGAGATTGAAAGACGCACGGGGCTTACCCGAAAGACGATCAGCAAATGGCTCAATGCGGCTGAACGCACGGAACCGAAGTACCCGCGGCGAGTAGCAGATGACACCAAGATTGCGCCGTTTGCGGCGCAACTGACCAAGGCCCTGGAGGTGGATAGTCGGCGCCCCAAGCGTGACCGGCGCACTGCACTGAGGCTATTCAAGGACATCCAGGCGCAGGGATTTGACGGAGACTACAGCCGCGTCACCGAGTTTGTTCGCAAGTGGCGAGAGGCTGGTGGTCAATCCGTGGTCAAGGCCTTTGTTCCTTTGCGGTTTGAGCTCGGGGAAGCATTCCAGTTTGACTGGAGCGAGGAGCGGCTGCTCGTGGGCGGGGTGTGGCGCAAGATTCTGGCCGCACACCTGAAGTTGTGTGCAAGCCGTGCCTTTGTGCTGCAGGCCTACCCCACCCAGAGCCACGAAATGCTGTTCGATGCGCACACCCGTTCGTTCATGGCGCTGGGCGGGATCCCCAGACGGGGCATTTACGACAACATGCGCACGGCGGTGGACAAGGTCAACAAGGGCAAGAGCCGCGTCGTCAATACACGCTTTGCAGCGATGGCCTCGCACTACCTGTTTGATCCGGACTTCTGCAATGTCGCCAGTGGCTGGGAGAAAGGCGTGGTGGAGAAGAACGTGCAGGACAGTCGGTTGCGGATTTGGCAGGACGCAGCCAAGGAGAGGTTCGGCTCCTTCACCGAGCTCAACTTGTGGCTACTGGCACGGTGCCGGGCTCTGTGGAACGAACTGCGGCATACGGAATTCACAGAGCACACCATCGCGGAGATACTCGAGCATGAGCAAAGCAGCCTCATGCCCATGGTGGCGCCATTTGACGGGTATGTGGAAACGCTGGGCAAGGTCAGCAGCACCAGCTTGGTGATCTATGACAGAAGCCGTTACTCCGTACCCTGTGAACTGGTCGGTCAGATTGTGAGTGTGCGGGTGTACCCGGAACGCATTGACTTCGTCGCGCACGACGCCTTGGTGGCCAGCCATGTGCGCTGCTTTGAGCGCAAGCAAACACGCTACGACTGGCAGCACTACATCCCGATCATCGAACGCAAGCCTGGTGCCCTGCGCAACGGCGCGCCCTTTGCAGACATGCCGCAACCGCTCATGCGGTTGCGGGCTTTGCTGCTCAAACATGAAGGGGGCGATCGGGTCATGGCCAAGGTACTGGCGGCCGTTCCCAGGTCCGGTCTGGAAGCGGTGCTGGTGGCCGTGGAACTGGTCCTGGAGTCGGGCAACCCAAGCGCCGAGCATGTTGAAAACGTGCTGAACCGGCTGAAGTCAGCGACGCCCCCCGAATCCGTAGAGACCCACTTGGAGGTAAATGAAGAGCCCATTGCTGATGCTGGTCGGTATGACACCTTGCGTGCGGAGGTGAATCATGCGTGAAGTCGCCACAGAGCTGAAGGACTTGCGCCTGTACGGTATGTCCAGCGCCTGGGATGACCTGGTCGCACAGGGCAATTCTGCGGGTCTGCAAACCGCACGATGGCTGGTAGAGCACTTGCTGGATATGGAACACACCGACCGTGCCATGCGGTCCATCCGCTACCAATTGCACAGTGCCAAGTTCCCGGTGCACCGTGATCTGGCAGGGTTTGAGTTCGATCATTCCAAGGTGGACCAAGGTCTGATCAAAGAACTCGCAACCTTGTCATTCACAGAAGCTGCACACAACGTGGTCTTCATCGGAGGCACGGGAACCGGCAAGACACACCTGGCAACAGCATTGGGCGTGGCGGGGATTACCCAGCACAGCAAGCGGGTGCGGTTTTACTCCACAGTGGATCTGGTAAACCTGCTGGAGCAAGAGAAGGCTGCGGGCAAGGCAGGCAAGCTGGCCTTTGCACTGATGCGCATGGACTTGGTGATTCTGGATGAGTTGGGCTACCTGCCATTTAGCCAGGCTGGAGGTGCCTTGCTGTTTCACCTACTGTCCAAGCTGTACGAGCACACCAGCGTCATGATCACCACCAACCTGACGTTCGCGGAATGGGCCAGCGTGTTTGGCGACGCGAAAATGACTACGGCACTGTTGGACCGGCTTACGCACCATTGCCACATTGTGGAGACTGGAAACGAGTCATACCGATTCCGCCACAGCAGCGCAACTGCCAAATCCAGGATCAAGGCAAGGGAACAAACCAAGCGGCCCAAAGCCACTGAAAAAGAGGAGCCATTCTGAGACGTTCTCAGCGTGGAAATCCGCTTCGGGCTACGCCCTGCGCGGCTTCCCACGCTGGTTTTGAATGAACAGAAAGTTCATCACAAAACTACCGTTGGGATAAACTTATCCACAGGTCAGTCGTTCAAGACTGGCTGCATTCCCTGAGTATTCGTTCATCGCGCACTGCTGAGGAATATTGGATGCGCGCCGACAGGGCGGGCTAAACAGGGAGGCGTAAGACAACCATGTGCTGCACGGCATCAATCGCCAGTTTCATCTTCAACTGGTGCTCCCGGTTGTGAAGCCCTCTTATACGAGCGCACGAGACCATAGTTGTAGCGGGGCGAAGGCGACTGCGTTCGAGTCGATACTGGTTAGCTCGACACAGTTATTCTTACACTGGACGTTGCGGATAGTGCCGTCTCGCAAGGCAACGACATTGGACTCCTGACGGTTGATGCGGCCTCTTAGTCGGGAACAATCAAGTCAACTAAGACAGAAGCTTTTTCAGGTTTTTCCAGCTCCAGGAGTACAACTCCCTGCGTTGGGAACGGGTGTGTAACTGCCACTCTTGTATCCAATGATTTGCACGATTGGGATGCCAGCTTTTCGAGCCATAGCGACCTCCTTCAGCACGCCGTGAGCTGAATGGGTCCTAGAGCCCACGATCACGAGAACAATTTCGGAGCGGGCAATCGCTGATGCGGCCTTCTTCTCCCATCCATGCTCCGGTGCCGCTTCCTTGAGGGAGTGATCAGTGACTTCAAATGGTGAGTCAGCAAGCTTCGCTTGTCCAAGAATGAAGTCCTTCAGAGCTCGATCATGATCAAAATCAAAGCTTACAAATACGCGCTTTTTTGCTGTCCTCAGCTCCTGGCTCGCAGACCTAGCAATTCCTCCCAGCAGCCCGCCAACTATGGCCCCTCCGAAACCAGGGACCAGGGCGTTGCCAATGGCGGCACCTATACCAATTGCAGCAACCGCACCAGACGAGACTTGATCACGGTGCATTGCGCAGTAATCCCCATGGATTGCATTATTTAGACACCGTCGGCCTGCATTTGTGTGCGCCTGGCATCTATTCATTTTCCGCTCCAGGTGCCTTTTGTCGTTCATGCATTGCTCAGGCCACCATGGTTTTCAAAGATTTTTAACGAAAGTGCCAGTCGACTGACCTTGCATCCACGCCGCGAGTTCGTTGTTATTCGCACGATCAATCTTCCGATAAAGCTGCAAATACTCATTCCCATGTGTTCGTGTCCCGTCTGTTGTGGGAACAATGAATATTTGATCTATCTGTTTTTTTCCATCGGCATAACCAATTTCCCAGGGGCACCATCGAGATGCCATTGAGTTTTCCGTGGCTAGAAAAATGAAGTAACCGAGATCGCGAATCTTTTGTTTGATCCTTTCGGCTGTTTCTGCGTTTGGAGTCGAGGGCATTGCAGTGTCTTGCCAGTCGATGTAAACGCGCCAACCAGTTGCTGCCATCAATTGGACAAGTCCTTTGGCCAATTCTGCATCCTGATGGCTGTGGCATAGGAACGCTGTTTTGACGCCGAGCGTCCGCGCTTCGTTTATCGAACGGGCGATGACTGGAACTGGCCTACTCGCTGCAGAACGTAGCTCCGCAATACTTAATGTCATAAATTCTCCCTAGCATTGGCGATGCTTTGCCACCAATGAGCAACATCGTAACCGAATGTTTCAATTGAGAATTGAGCTTGCGAACTCGCCGTGCACTGCGCTTCTACCAGTGTCAGATCAAATGGACAAACGCTAAGGCAGAGTCCATTTTCTCTCCCATGAAATGGACAAGACCGGATTGATCAGATAGTTGATTTTTAAAGGGATTTTGATGTCCATTTCTTGCCAACTTGCATGTGAGCAAAACCACAACGGGCTGAGCGACTTGCTCACACCGCTGCGCAGGCCACGCTAACTATTAAGGCAGGGGCACATCGCGCAGCGCGCCTGGTGCCAAGCCGTCCAGTGTGTAGGGCCCAACGGCCGCGCGAATCAAGCGCAGCGTGGGGTAGCCCACGGCCGCGGTCATGCGGCGGACTTGGCGGTTGCGGCCTTCGCGGATCACCAACTCCAGCCAGCTGGTGGGGATGGACTGCCGAACACGCACCGGTGGGGTGCGCTCCCAAAGCGGTGAGGGTTCAGGCATTCGCTGCGCGCGCGCGGGCAGAGTGGGGCCGTCGTTCAGCTGCACACCGTCGCGCAGCGCCAGCAGCGCTGCTTCATCGGGCTCGCCTTCCACCTGCACCCAGTATGTTTTCTCCATCTTGTAGCGCGGATCGCTGATGCGGGCTTGCAGTTTTCCGTCGTTGGTGAGGAGCAGCAGGCCTTCACTGTCGGCGTCCAACCGTCCGGCTACGTAGACGCCGGGAATATCAATGAAGTCTTTGAGGCCGCGCCAGCGCCCCTCAGGCGTGAACTGGCTCAAGACCCCGTAGGGTTTGTTGAAGCAGATCAAGCGGGAGTCAGTCGGCGCAACCATGGCAAGGGTTTAATCTGCAGCCGCAGCCCACAAGCGCTCGCCCTTGGCTTCCAGGTGTGTGAGGTACATACGCACCTCAAACTCCAGCTGGTGGTAGGCGGGCTCCATGTGGGTGCAGAGTTGGTAGAAGGCCTTGTCGTGCTCGCGTTCGCGCAGGTGGGCGAGCTCGTGCACCACGATCATTTTGAGAAAGGGCTCCGGCGTGTCCTTGAACAGGCTGGCCACGCGAATCTCGCGTTTGCTCTTGAGTTTGTTGCCCTGCACGCGGGAGACGGTGGTGTGCGTGCCCAGCGCGTTTTTGACGACATGCAGCTTGCTGTCGAATGCCACTTTGGACAGCGGCTCGGTGCTGCGCAGGTAGTCGGCCTTGATGTCCTGCACATAGTCGTACAGTACCTTGTCGGTCCGCACGCCGTGCGCTTGCGGGTAGCGCTGGGTTAGCCAGCCGCCCACGCGGCCTTCATCGAGCATGCGCTGCACCTGGGCCAGCGTGTCAGCGGGGTAGCCGTTCAGGTAGCGCAGCGCAGGCGTTGCTACCATTTGTATAGCTGCTCGCGCAGATTCTGCCTGCGGCCTAGATTCCGTTTTGGCTTCAAACCTGTATCACACCTCGCGGCGCAGCGCGGGGAACAGAATCACGTCGCGGATGCTGGCGCTGTCGGTCAGCAGCATCATCAGGCGGTCGATGCCGATACCGCAGCCGCCGGTGGGGGGCATGCCGTATTCCAAGGCACGCACAAAGTCGTGGTCGAAGTGCATGGCTTCGTCGTCGCCGCTGTCTTTGGCGGCCACCTGGGCCTGGAAGCGGGCGGCCTGGTCTTCGGCGTCGTTCAGCTCGGAGAAGCCGTTGCCGAACTCGCGGCCGGTGATGTAGAGCTCAAAGCGCTCGGTCACTTCGGGGCGGTCGTCGTTGGCGCGCGCCAGGGGCGAGATTTCGGTGGGGTGCTCCATGATGAAGGTGGGGTTCCACAGCTTCTCTTCCACCGTCTCTTCAAAGTACAGCACCTGCAGGCTGGCGAGGCTGCGGCCGACGAGCTTGTTCTTGGCTTCGTTCAGGCCCAGCTTCTTGAGGGCGTTGGTCAGCCACTCGGCGTTGTCCACGTTGTCACCGGCTTCGGTGTACTTGCGGATGGCTTCCACGATGGTCAGGCGCTCAAACGGCTTGCTCAGGTCCACCGGTTTGTCGGCGTAGGTCAGCTGCAGACTGCCAGTGGCCTTCTGGGCCGCATCGCGGATCAGCTTCTCGGTGTAGTCCATCAGGTCCTGGTAGTTCCAGTAGGCCGCGTAGAACTCCATCATGGTGAACTCGGGGTTGTGACGCACCGAGATACCTTCGTTGCGGTAGCTGCGGTTGATCTCGAACACGCGATCAAAGCCCCCGACGATCAAGCGCTTGAGGTATAGCTCAGGCGCAATGCGCAAGAACATTTCCTGATCCAGCGCGTTGTGGTGGGTTTTGAAGGGCTTGGCGTTGGCACCACCGGGAATGGGGTGCAGCATGGGTGTTTCCACTTCCAGGAAGTTGTGGCCCACCATGAATTCGCGCAGGGCGCTCACCGCCTTGCTGCGGGCCACAAAGCGCTTGCGGGTTTCCACATCCGTCATCAGGTCGACGTAGCGCTGGCGGTATTTCACTTCCTGGTCCGCCATGCCGTGGAACTTGTCCGGCATGGGGCGCAGGCTCTTGGTCAGCAGGCGGATGCTGGTGGCGTGGATGGACAGCTCGCCCGTCTTCGTCTTGAACAGCGTGCCCTCGGCGGCCACGATGTCGCCCAAATCCCAGTGTTTGAAGGCGGCGTACAGGTCCACGCCCACGTCCTCACCACGCACATACAGCTGGATGCGGCCGCCGCTAGGTCCGAAGGAGGAGTCCTGCAAGGTGCAGAAGCTGGCCTTGCCCATGACACGCTTAAGCATCATGCGGCCGGCAACCTTGGCGGTGGCGCCCAAGGCGACCAGCTCTTCGGCCGTCTTTTCGTTGTGGGCCGCGAACAGTGCTTCGGCCTTGTGCTCCGGCTGGAAGTCGTTCGGGAAGGCCACTCCCTGTCCGGCTGCCTGCTGCTCGCGCAGTACCTTGAGCTTCTCGCGGCGCTCATGGATCAACTGGTTTTCGTCTTGCGGAGCGGGAGCTGCTTGGTTTTGGTCAGACATGGGAAGTTTTCTTTACAGTGGCGGAACCGACCAGCCCCGAGGGCGATGGCCGTAACCCTCCATTGTAAGAGGGGCAGCAGCCGCTATGATGCGCTCGCACTTCCCCATCACGCCATGCTCTACCAAATCCTTTCCCTGTTGCTCGAAGTTGCTTCCGGTCTGCTCACCAGCAC
Source organism: Rhodoferax sp. (assembly GCF_034519335.1). Classification (GTDB taxonomy): domain Bacteria; phylum Pseudomonadota; class Gammaproteobacteria; order Burkholderiales; family Burkholderiaceae_C; genus Allorhodoferax. The sequence continues at coordinate 105,888 of NZ_JAXHOL010000038.1, read as the reverse complement.
CTGTTTGCTGCGTTTGTACATGCAATACCAGCGCATCCCCCTGTCCGCACGCTCGGGCAATCCGTTAGGCCGCTTTGTTTTCGCGTTGACCGACTGGCTGGTGCTGCCGCTGCGCCGCGTGCTGCCGGCCTTGGGGCGTTGGGACACTGCCAGCTTGGTGGGCGCAGTGCTCATTCAACTGGCGCAGTTTTCTGCCCTTTGGTTGCTCAACGGAATGGGCGCTAGCTTGGTGTCCGTAGTGGTGCTAGCCCTGTTTGGGGTGGTGCGTATGGCGTTGTCGGGCATGACGGCATTGGTTCTTGTGTACGCCATCTTGTCGTGGGTGCAAACGCAATCGTATTTGGCCGATTTGCTAGACCGCCTGGTGCAGCCACCCCTGACTCCTATTCGCCGTGTGTTGCCGCTGGTCGGTGGCGTTGATTTGTCGCCACTGGCTTTGTTGGTATTGATCCAGATCGCCCTGATTGTGCTGGGCTCGCTGCAAGCCATGGTGCTGGGCGCCACGGCAGGCTAATTCTGCAGTCACCAGCAAAAAGAGGCTCCTGGGGGCCTCTTTTTGTTTGGATCTGCGAACCTTCAGATCACGGCATCCGCCGGCTGGCGCTGCAGCATGGCCAAAGTATCCGCGACCGTCTTGCGTAGCTCACGGCGGTCACAAATGAAATCAATTGCCCCCTTGGTCTGCAAGAATTCAGAACGCTGGAAGCCTTCGGGCAAGGTCACGCGCACAGTGGACTCAATCACGCGGGGGCCGGCAAAACCAATCAAAGCCTTGGGCTCGGCAATCACTACATCACCCAAGAAAGCAAAACCAGCACTCACGCCGCCCATGGTCGGGTCGGTCAGCACGCTGATATAGGGCAGACCCTTCTTGGCCAGGCGGGTCAGCGCTGCGTTGGTCTTGGCCATTTGCATGAGCGACAACAGGCCTTCCTGCATGCGTGCGCCCCCTGTGGCGGTGAAGCACAGAAAAGGCACCTTCTGTTCGATAGCTGTTTCCACGCCACGCACAAAACGCTCACCGACCACCGAACCCATCGATCCGCCCATGAACTCAAACTCGAAGCAAGCTGCCACCAAGCTGATGCCGTGCACGGCACCACCCATGACAATCAGCGCATCGGTCTCGCCGGTGTTTTCCAGGGCTTCTTTCAGGCGTTCGGGGTATTTGCGGCTGTCTTTGAACTTCAGGGCATCCACGGGCAAGACTTCTTGGCCAATCTCAAACCGACCTTCGTTGTCCAGAAAGGCGTTGAGACGCGCGCGCGCGCCGATGCGGTGGTGGTGGCTGCAGCTGGGGCAGACGTTCTGGTTTTGCTCCAGGTCGGTCTTGTAAAGCACAGTTTCGCAGCTGGGGCATTTGATCCACAGGCCTTCCGGCACGCTGCGGCGGTCCGCAGGATCGGTTTGCTGAATCTTCGGGGGTAGCAGTTTTTCCAGCCAGCTCATCGTCAGGTCTCCTGTGCAATGCCCAAACGGGCGTCCAACCAACAGGGGGCGATTATCCGCGAAACCGCCCCCGATTCATTTTGGGCTTCAGCCCTGATCCATGGCGGCGCGGATCTCGCGCAGGAAGGCTTGGGCCGTGGTGCCCACCTTATCGCGCGGCTGGTCTTCCAGCAGCTGGATGATTTTGCTGCCAATCACCACCGCATCTGACACCTTGGCAATGGTTTGGGCTGTGGCCGCATCCCGAATGCCAAAGCCCACGCCCACGGGCGTGCTGATGCGCTGGCGGATGCGGGGCAGCATGGCTTCCACCGCGCCCACGTCCAGCGCGCCCGAGCCGGTCACGCCCTTGAGCGACACGTAGTACACATAGCCGCTGGCCACACGTGCCACCTGGGCCATGCGTTCGTCGGTGCTGGTGGGCGCCAGCAGAAAGATCAGGTCCATGCCATTGGCGCGCAGATCAGCGGCAAAGGCTTCGCATTCCTCAGGCGGGTAGTCCACGATCAGGACGCCGTCGACGCCGGCTTCGGCCGCGTCCTTGACGAAGGGGCTGCTGACGCCGTCTTTCGCGTGTTTCTGGTCATAGCGCTCCACCGGGTTGGCGTAGCCCATCAGCACCACGGGGGTCATGCTATTTGTTTGGCGAAACTCGCGCACCATGGCCAGCACCTGCACCAGACCAATGCCAAAAGCCAAGGCCTTGTCGCCCGCCTTCTGGATCACTGGGCCATCGGCGCTGGGGTCGGAGAAGGGCACGCCCAGCTCGATCACGTCCGCACCACCTGCCACCATGGCGTGCATGAGTTCTGGCGTGACGTCGGCGTACGGGTAGCCGGCAGTCACGAACGGGATCAGCGCCTTGCGGCCTTGGGCTTGTAGCGCCTTAAATGTGGTCTCAATACGGCTCATGCTGCTGCTCCCTTCACGAGGGTAAAGGGCTGTTCACCCCCTTTGACCGACTGCCCACGGCAGCTGGGGCGGCAGTAGAAATCGGCATTGCTCAGATCGGCCACGGTGCCAATGTCCTTGTCGCCACGGCCGGACAGGTTGACCAGAAGGCTTTGGTCAGTCTGCATGGTCTTGGCCAGCTTCATCGCGTAGGCCACGGCATGGCTGGATTCCAGCGCGGGGATGATGCCTTCGGTGCGGCACAGATAGTGAAAGGCGTCCAGCGCTTCCTTGTCGGTGATGCCCACGTACTCCGCGCGGCCGATGTCCGATAGAAATGCATGCTCAGGGCCTACGCCTGGGTAGTCCAGACCGGCGCTCACGCTGTGGGTCTCAGTGACCTGACCGTTATCGTCCTGCAGCACATAGGTGCGGTTGCCGTGCAACACGCCGGGGCTGCCTTTCTGGATGGATGCGGAGTGTTTGCCACTCTCTAGGCCTTCGCCGGCCGCTTCCACACCGATGAGGCGGGTTTGGTCATGCTGGATGTAGGGGTGGAAAATGCCCATGGCGTTCGAGCCACCGCCCACACAGGCAATCACGGCATCGGGTTGTTCGGTCTTGCAGCCGGCAGCCGCCAACATTTCTGGCATCTGCACCAGGCACTCGTTGCCGATCACACTCTGGAAGTCGCGGACCATCATGGGGTAGGGGTGTGGGCCGGCCACGGTGCCAATGATGTAGAAGGTGTTGTCCACATTGGCCACCCAGTCGCGCATGGCTTCGTTCAGCGCGTCTTTGAGTGTCTTGCTGCCGCTTTCCACTGGCACCACGGTGGCGCCCAGCAGTTTCATGCGGTACACGTTGGGGCTTTGGCGTTTCACGTCTTCGCTGCCCATGTACACCACGCACTCCAGTCCGTAGCGGGCGCAAATGGTGGCCGTGGCCACGCCGTGCTGGCCGGCGCCGGTTTCGGCAATCACGCGGGGCTTGCCCATGCGCTTGGCCAGCATGGCCTGGCCGATGGTGTTGTTGACCTTGTGCGCGCCGGTGTGATTCAGGTCTTCGCGTTTCAGGAAGATCTGCGCACCGCCCATTTCGCGGCTCATGCGGGCAGCGTGGTAAACCGGGGAGGGGCGGCCCACAAAGTGCGCGAGTTCCGACTTGAATTCCGCTAGGAACTCGGGGTCATGCTGGTACTTGGCGTACGCGTCTTTCAGTTCGTTGATGGCGTGCGTCAAAGTCTCGGAGACAAAGCTGCCGCCGTATTTGCCGAAGTGGCCTTTGGCGTCGGGTTGTTGGTAGTCGAACATGGTGTGGTTCCATTCAAGACAGCAATGGTCGCCACCGCTGTGGCGTTCCAGTCGCTGTCGTGCAAGTAAGGATGCTTTACCGGTCTGCTGCGCGCACGGCGGCTACAAACTGGCGGATTTTTTCGGGGTCTTTGATGCCCTTGAGGGGCTTGCCCTGAGCGTCGACGGCTTCCACGCCGGAGCTCACGTCAACGGCCAGCGTTTTACAGCGCGGCCGGATCGACGTGATGCCATCGCCCACGTTTGCACTGGTGAGTCCACCACTCAAGACGAGGTGAGCGCTGACGCTTGGAGGAAGGAGTGACCAATTGAAAGTTTTGCCACCACCACCATAGCCGTCCACATGGGCGTCTAAGAGAATGGCTTGGGCGTTTGAATAATCGTGGGCATATTTTACGAGGTCAAAGGCTTGCGCGTCATCACCCAGCGGAATGCGTGCTGCACGCAGGTAGGGACGGGCGCCATTGTCGGTAGCATTCAGGCAATCTTGCGGGCTTTCATCACCATGGAATTGGGCTGTAGCGCCCGGAATCATTGCGCAGGTAGCTCCTATTTCCATAGCGGATGCGTTAACGAACAATAACACGGGCGTGATGAACGGGGGCAGGCGCTTGGCCAGCTCGGCCGCACGTGCTGGCGTCACAGCGCGTGGGCTCTTGGGGTACAGCACAAATCCGATCGCGTCTGCACCGGCTGATACTGCTGCATCGACGTCTTCTTCGCGCGTCAGGCCGCAAATTTTGATTCGGGTGCGCGTCGGAGAGGGGGCAAGCTGGCTCATGGAAGCGCATCATACGCAGGCGTGCGATCAGGCATGCCCCAGTGCGCTTCATAGCGAGGGCCCAGGAAGTACAGCCCGTCGGGTGAGAAGGTGGGCGCAGCGGCCTTGCGGTCACGTGCGGCCAGCACCTCGGCCATCCATTCGGGGGGCTTCTTGCCCTGGCCAATCTGTACCAGGCAACCCATGATGTTGCGAATCATGTGGTGCAAGAAGGCATTGGCTTCAAACTCAATCCGCCAGTAGGCGCCGCGCCTGTTCAGGCTAATCTCCAACAGGTTTTTGACGGGACTCAGGGCTTGGCACTGCGAGGCGCGGAAGGAAGTAAAGTCGTGTTCGCCCAGCAAGATATCTGCGGCCTGACGCATGGCATCGTGGTCCAGTGCGCCAAAGGTCCAGCCCACGCGGCCGAACTCGACACTGGGACGTATGGTGGATTCGAGCAGGACATAAGCGTAACGGCGCGATAGGGCGGAGGCGCGGCAATGGAATGCATCTGAGGTTTTGACTGCCCATTGCACCGCAATATCACGTGGCAAATTGGCGTTGGTACCACGCACCCACGAATAGGTGTCGCGGTCCAGTGTGGTGTCAAAGTGCACCACCTGCATCAGGCCGTGCACACCGGCATCGGTGCGGCCAGCACACAAGGTGGAAACGCGTTGGGCTGTGAACTTGCCCAACGCGGTTTCCAGTTTGTCTTGGATGGTGAGACCGGAGCGTTGGCTTTGCCAGCCTTGGTACGCCCCACCGTTGTAGCTAACGCCTAACGCAATCCGCACAAGCTCTGGATCCTGCTATGCGCCAAGCCCCCGGCAGGGACTTAGCTCAGTTTGGCCAGGGCGCGCTGGGCTTTGGCGCGCATGTCGCCGCTGGCCTCGGACACCACTTCTTCGATCAGCGCACGGGCGCCGTCTTCGTCGCCAATGGAAATGAATTCCTCGGCCAGTGCCAATTTGGTTTCCAGGGGATCCTCCCCTGCGCTGTCCGGCGCTTGGGTCAGGCCATCCGCAGGGGATTCCAGATCCAGGGAAAGAGAGCCCAAATCGAACTCCATCAGTCCAGTGTCCGCTGTTTGCGTTGGTGTAGGTTGGGGCACTACAGGAGCGGGGCCGGTCGCTTCAAACTTGAGTCCTTGCGGCTCTTCGTCCGGCATGGGAGTTTCCAAATCGTCCAGCGACAGCGATATCTCTGGCATGCTTGCCACTGGTTCTGGCGTTGCCACTGCGAGCGGAGCAACGGGCAAGTCGAAATCCATATCCATGGAGTTGTCTTGCGCTGCCATTTTGACTGTGCGGTCCGCCGCTGCAGTCATCGTTCCACCCGTCACATCACTGATAGCGCTTGCAGCGGGCTCGTCATCCAGCGAGAAGTCCAGGTCCAGATCCAGATCCACCCCCGGCGCACCCGCATCGCTCAATTCAGCGTGGGCTGACTGGGGAACAGTGCTGTTGCCAAAACTGGAGTTGCCCGCCGCCGGCGTTACGCCAGCCGAGGCCGGAGCTCCACCAGGCTGGTACAGAGCATTGCTTGGATCAATTGCCAAGCCCATCTCGCAGATGCGAGCCCAGTCGGGACTTGTCGCGCCAGTAAGTTTGTAGGCTTGGGTTGCGGTGCTTTCAAAACTACGGGTATCGCGACGTTTACTGAAAATTTCCAGCAGCTTGGTGTGGATGGCAAGACGTCCCGGGTTTGTTCGTACCGCTTCCTTGAGGATTTCTTCGGCCTGCAGGTCTCGGCCATAGGCCAAATACACATCAGCTTCCGCAACGGGATCCACGTCGTCAGCTGCATCGAGTTGGCTGGCTGAATACACCATGGACGACGCACTGGATGGTCCGTTTTGGTTGGTGTCCACACGTTGCCCGCCACTCGCGCCAAAGAACGAATCGGGCTGCAGGCGGCTTTCCAGGAAGGCGCTGTCAACCTGGGCCGAGTTTTTCTTGCGTTGGCGCACCCGATAGGCAGCGTAACCACCAAGGAGGGCAATCAAGCCTGCGGCTCCAGCGGGAACCAGTGGGTCTGCCAGCAATTCGTCCAGTAGCGCAGGCTCTTCCGGAACAGGCATCGGAGCCGCAATTTTGGGTTTGACTGGTGCAGAAACAGTCGCTTGCGGCGCTGAAGCCGCTTCGGCAATTGGGGCGACTGCTGGCGCAGAAGCTGCCGCGGCTGCGGGTGCAGAGGCGGCTGGTCCGGGCAATCCTGCCACTGCCACTGCGGGCGTTGCCGCAACAGGTGCAGAACTTCCGGTTGCGGGCGCTGCCGCTGAGCCGATTTTGCTCAAATCGCTGATGTTTTTGGAGATCTCGGCCGCACGGGCAGCCGCATCTTGTGCTTCGCGTTCTTTGGCAATCTTGGCTTCATCGGCCTTGCCTTGCACGGAGCCCTTTGACAGCGTGAGTTTGTCGGGTGTGGGGCTGGTGGGCTTTTTGTCCTCGACTTTGGCCTCTACCGAGCCACTGGCCTTGCGGTCAGCAGCTGCTACCGCAGCGGCTGGCGCATTGGAGGCCAGGCTGCGGCGGAAATCATTGAAGTCTTTGCTTTGCGCGACCACGATTTTGGACGCTTCTGAAGGCGAAACGCTTTGTGCCTGTTCAGCCTTAGGGATGCTGAGAACGGCTCCCGCACGAATGCGGTTCAGGTTGTCGTTTACAAACGCATCTGGGTTGCTGCGCAACAACGCTACCAGCATCTGGTCTAGCGAAACGTCTGCCGGCTTGATGCTGTTAGCGATTTTGCTGGCGGTGTCACCTCTCTTTACCGTCAGGGACTCCGCGTTGGGATCTGCCGGGGGTGTTGCGGGTGCCGACGGCTTGGCTGCCACTGCTCTGGCCGGCGGCGTGGGGGCACGTGCCGGCTCTGCTGCTGGTGAGGGCGCCGCGTTAGCTGTTGACCTGGGTAGGGTTGTGACTACGGGAGCGGCAGGCACCTGAGCGAGCGTTGGGGCTGCTGGGGCTTTGCGCAGGGCCGGTGGGTCAAACAGCAGGGTGTAATCGCGCACGATGCGGCCCTGGGCCCACGTGGCTTCCAAAATCAAATCCACAAAGGGATCGTTGACGGTCCGCTCGCTGCTGAGTCGCAGGTAAGCGCGGCCATCGGCCCGGCGTTGCAATGTGGCTTGCAGGCTCGACATGGCGGGGCTGTAGTCCAGGCCCGCCGCAACAAAAGCATCCGGCAGTGCGACCCCTGCTTTCAGCGATGCAGCCTCTTCGGCGGTGATCTCGGGGATGTCGATTTCTGCACGCAGAGGTTCGCCCAGCGCTGACTGGACCGTGAGTCGACCGAGCGAAAGCGCATGGGCCCCGGTTCCCGACAAGCCGAGTAGCGCAATGGCTGCAGCCGCCAAAGCGGTCTTCTGCCAACGATGTGACTTAGCAATCAATTTATTAGCCTCCGGTGCTCGGTCGAGCGGCAATTTACTTATCAGTTTTCGGGCGAACCAGCCCGACTCTCAAAACGTAAAAAGTACCATAGCATCAATGTCTTAGGCTGACAAGCTAAGAAAGCTTTTAACTTTCAAAGCCTGCCCCGAACGACCATGCACACCGATTTTTATGTTGTCTAGCGGCAACGACCTGTAACTGCCTGTTACGCGTCCAGCAGGATGCGCAACATGCGGCGCAAAGGCTCTGCAGCACCCCAAAGCAACTGGTCGCCGATGGTGAATGCCCCGACATACTCTGGGCCCATGGCCAGCTTGCGGATGCGGCCCACTGGGATGGTCATGGTGCCGGTCACTGCCACGGGGGTCAGGTCCTGGATGGTCGCCTCGCGTGTGTTGGGCACAACCTTCACCCACTCATTGTCGGCCGCGATCAGCGCCTCGATGTCTGCCACAGGCACGTCCTTCTTGAGCTTGAGGGTCAGCGCTTGGCTGTGGCAGCGCATGGCGCCCACGCGCACGCAGAAGCCGTCCACGGGAATGGCGGCGGAGCCGAAGCCTTCGCCCAGGCCCAGGATCTTGTTGGTCTCCGCCATGCCCTTCCACTCTTCTTTGGACATGCCGTTACCCAGGTCCTTGTCGATCCAGGGGATCAGGCTGCCGCCCAGGGGCACGCCAAAGTTGGCGGTCTCGGCGCCGGTCAGGGCGCGTTGCTTGGCAATGACCTTGCGGTCGATTTCCAGAATCGCGCTCTTGGGGTCGTCGAGCAGGGCTTTGACTTCTGCATTCAGGGTGCCGTACTGGGTCAGCAGCTCGCGCATGTGCTGCGCGCCGCCGCCAGAGGCCGCTTGGTAGGTCTGGGTGCTCATCCATTCCACCAGTCCGGCCTTGTACAGAGCGCCCACGCCCATCAGCATGCAGCTCACGGTGCAGTTGCCGCCCACCCAGTTCTTGCCGCCTTTGGCCATGGCGTCCTTGATGACGGGCATGTTGACCGGGTCCAGGATGATTACGGCGTCTTTTTCCATGCGCAGTGTGGAGGCGGCATCGATCCAGTGGCCGTTCCAGCCGGCGGCGCGCAGCTTGGGGAATACTTCGCTGGTGTAGTCGCCACCTTGGGCCGTGATGATGATCTCGCAGCGCTTCAGGGCGTCCAGATTGAAGGCGTCTTGCAGCGTGGTTTCGTTCTTGGCCCAAGCGGGGGCTTTGCCGCCCGAGTTGGAGGTGGAGAAGAACAGAGGTTCGATCAGGTCGAAGTCCCTTTCCTGTTCCATGCGGTCCATTAACACCGAGCCGACCATGCCGCGCCAGCCGACCAAACCTACCAACTTGCTCATATCAACGCCTTTTCAAATAGTTAAACAAACAATGCTCTTACACGAGTGTTTATGGACTGTTTGCCCGGCTCGTCTGGCCGGGAGGGCGCACGACGAACCAGGCTGGATCAGCCCTTAATGGTCGTGGTTTTGGTGATGGATGCGCGCGCGCCCTTGCTTGCCATGGCGGCAAAAACAATGCTCAGGGAGAGGAGGCAGGCGGCAAACATGGGTGGATTGTAGCCCAAAACGAAGTTTTTTTGCTCCGCGCGGACTGAAATGATTTTTCGGCTGCGAGGCAGCCACACCGTGACCAGCCTCGCATAAGCCCCGTACAAGGGCGCTAGATCAGCCCAAGGCCTTGACCACGGCATCACCCATTTGGGCCGTGCCCACTTTGGTCGTACCTTCGCTGTAAATGTCAGAGGTGCGATAGCCTTGGGCTAGCACCTTTTGCACGGCGGCTTCAATGCGCTGGGCTGCCGCTTCCTGGTTCAGGCTGAAGCGCAGCATCATGGCCGCGCTCAAGATGGTGGCCAGCGGGTTGGCGATGCCTTTGCCAGCGATATCGGGCGCGCTGCCGTGGCTGGGTTCGTACAGGCCTTGGTTGCTGCTGTTCAGGCTGGCCGAGGGCAGCATGCCGATGGAGCCGGTGAGCATGGACGCTTCGTCCGACAGGATGTCACCAAACATGTTGCCGGTGACCAGCACGTCGAACTTCTTGGGCGCCTTGACCAACTGCATGGCGGCGTTGTCCACCAGCATATGGTCCAGCTCCACGTCGGGGTACTGCTGGCCCACTTCGACCATCACGTCTTTCCAGAGCTGCGAGGTTTCCAGCACGTTGTTCTTGTCCACGCTGGTGACGCGCTTGTTGCGCTTGCGTGCGGCCTGGAAGGCGACGTGGGCGATGCGCTCGATCTCGGGGCGGCTGTAGCGCATGGTGTCAAAGGCTTCTTCGGCACCGGGGAAATGGCCGTCGGTGGCCACGCGGCGGCCGCGGGGCTGGCCGAAGTAGATGTCGCCGGTCAGTTCGCGGATGATGAGGATGTCCAGGCCTGCAATCAGCTCGGGCTTGAGGCTGGAGGCGCCGACCAACTGCTCGTAGCAGATGGCAGGGCGGAAGTTGGCGAACAGGCCCAGGTTCTTGCGCAGGCCCAGGATGGCCTGCTCGGGGCGGAACTGGCGCTCCAGCTTGTCGTATTTCCAGTCGCCCACGGCGCCGAACAGCACCGCGTCGGCTTCCTTCGCGAGCTTCAACGTAGCCTCGGGCAGGGGATGGCCGTGGGTGTCGTAGGCCACGCCGCCGACCAGGGCGGTTTCCATTTCAAATTTGAGGTCCAGCGTGTTCAAGACCTTGACGGCCTCGGCGACGATTTCGGTACCAATGCCGTCACCGGGCAAAACTGCGATTTTCATTTCTAACTTTCTTGTCTTGATCGGTTGGGGTCAGAGCACGTCGCTGCGCGCGTGGTCTGACCCTCAATGCTCTATTTTTAGGAGCTACTTACGCATCCATGGTGCGGGCTAGCCACGGTTTTTGTGCCAAACGTTGGGCTTCGAAAGCCTTGATCTTGTCGGCATGGCGCAGGGTCAGGCCGATGTCGTCGAAGCCGTTGAGCAGGCAGTACTTGCGGAAGGCCTGGACGTCAAACGGAATCTCTTCACCCTGTGGCTTCACGATCACTTGGCGTTCCAGATCGATGCTGAGCTGGTAGCCGGGGAAGGCCAGGGCCTCGTTGAACAACTGGTCGACCAGTGCTTCGCTCAGCACGATGGGCAGCAGGCCGTTCTTGAAGCAGTTGTTGAAGAAGATGTCGGCGTAGCTGGGCGCGATGATGGCGCGAAAGCCGTACTGGTCGATGGCCCAGGGCGCGTGCTCGCGGCTGGAGCCACAACCGAAGTTCTTGCGCGCGAGCAGGATGCTCGCGCCAGCGTAGCGCGGCTGGTTCAGCACGAAGTCGGGGTTGGGCTTGCGGCTGGCGGGGTCCTGGCCGGGGTAGCCTGCGTCCAGGTAGCGCCACTCGTCAAACAGGTTCTGGCCAAAGCCGGTCTTGCGGATGGATTTGAGGAACTGCTTGGGGATGATGGCATCCGTGTCTACGTTCTCACGGTCCATGGGCGCAACCAGGCCCTTGTGGAGGGTGAAGGCTTTCATTTTTTGGCCGCTCCTTCGATTTTTTCACCGGCTTTTTGAATGTCCTGGCCCACGCCCTTGACGGTGTTGCAAGCAGTCAGCAACAGCAGGGAGGCGACGCATACAGCAGAGATGATGGCTTTCATGATGGTGTCCTTGGTGGGTTGGTTCAGGAAAACTTGCGGATATCCACGAAGTGACCATGGATGGCGGCGGCAGCGGCCATGGCCGGGCTGACCAGGTGGGTGCGGCCGCCGGCGCCTTGCCGGCCTTCAAAGTTGCGGTTGCTGGTGGAGGCGCAGCGCTCGCCGGGCTCCAGGCGGTCGGCATTCATGGCCAGGCACATGGAGCAGCCGGGTTCGCGCCACTCAAAGCCTGCGGCCTTGAAGATCTCGTGCAGGCCTTCGCGCTCGGCCTGTTCTTTCACCAGACCCGAGCCGGGCACCACCATCGCCAGTTTGATGTTCTTGGCCACTTTCTGGCCCAGCTTCTTCACCACGTCGGCCGCTTCGCGCATGTCTTCAATGCGGCTGTTGGTGCAGGAGCCGATGAACACCTTGTCGACAAACAAGTCGTCCAGCGCCTTGCCAGGCTCCAGGCCCATGTAGGTCAGCGCGCGTTCGATGGCGCCGCGTTTGTTGGCGTCTTTTTCCTTGTCCGGATCGGGCACGCGGGCGTCCACGCCCAGCACCATTTCGGGCGAGGTGCCCCAGGTCACTTGCGGCACGATTTGGCTGGCATCCAGCTCCACCACGGTGTCAAAGTGCGCACCCGCATCCGAGTGCAGCGTCTTCCAGAACGCCACGGCCTGGTCCCATTCCACGGCAGCAGCCTCGGGGCTGGCCGCATTGGCGCCAGGGGCCAAGGGACGGCCCTTGACGTACTCAATCGTCTTCTCGTCCACGGCCACCAAGCCTGCCCGGGCGCCGGCTTCAATGGCCATGTTGCAGACCGTCATGCGGCCTTCCATGCTGAGCGCACGAATGGCAGCACCGCCGAATTCGATGGTGTAGCCTGTGCCGCCCGCAGTGCCGATCTTGCCGATGATGGCCAGCACGATGTCCTTGGCGGTGATGCCGGGGGCGGCTTTGCCTTCCACCTTCACCAGCATGTTCTTGGCCTTTTTGGCCAAGAGCGTTTGGGTGGCCATCACGTGCTCCACCTCGCTGGTGCCAATGCCGTGCGCCAACGCGCCAAAGGCGCCGTGGGTGGAGGTGTGGCTGTCACCGCAAACCACGGTCATGCCGGGCAGCGTGGCGCCGTTCTCGGGTCCGATGACGTGGACGATTCCCTGGCGCTTGGACAGAAAGGGGAAGAAGGCGGCAGAGCCGAATTCCTTGATGTTGGCGTCCAGCGTGGTGACCTGTTCCTTGCTGGTGGGGTCGGTGATGCCGTCGTAGCCACGCTCCCAGCCGGTGGTGGGTGTGTTGTGGTCGGCCGTGGCCACGATGGAGCTGACGCGCCAGACCTTGCGGCCGGCTTCGCGCAGGCCTTCAAAGGCCTGGGGGCTGGTCACTTCATGGACCAGATGGCGATCGATGTAGAGGATGGAGGTGCCGTCCTCTTCGGTGTGGACGACGTGGTCGTCCCAGAGTTTGTCGTAAAGCGTGCGTGCCATGGGTGTCTTCCTTCTGAAATTCGATTTTAGGCCTTGGCCCCTTGCGGGGTCATGGCTGTCAGGTGGTCTACCAGCAACCGCGCCGTGCGCGGCAGGGTGGAGAAATCGCGTGCGACCAGTTCGATGCGGCGTGTGGCCCACGCGTCGCTGAGTGCAACGGCGCTGAGGCCGCCCGCACTGTGCATCAGCGTGAAGGCGCGCAGCGGCATCACGCCGATGCCCAGGCCGTTGAGGATCATGCGGCCCATGGCGTCCAGCCCGGTGACCTGGATGCGCAGCTTGATGGTCTGCCCTAGTGAGGCCGCGGCCTGGCGCATGGCGACGTAGATGGAGCTGTTCGAGTGCAGGCCCACATGGTCAAAAGCCAAGGTCTCTTCAAAAGCCACAGCGGTTTGCGCGGCCAGCGCGTGACCGCTGGGCACGATGAGCACTAGTTGGTCCTGGCGGTAGGGCCGGGTTTGCAGCTCGCCCACACCGTCGGCCGTGTTGCACACGCCCAGGTCCGCCGCGCCTTCCTGTACCGCACGAATCACTTCGCTGCTCAGGTGTTCTTCCAGATCAATCTTGATGCCCTGGTGGGCGCGCACGAAGGCGCCCAGGTCTTCGGGCAGAAACTGCACCGTGGCCGAGATGCTGGCATGCACGCGCACTTGGCCACGTGCACCGTCGGCGTATTCGCTGAGCTCTGCCTGCATGCGGTCCACGCTGAACAGCACGCTGCGCGCATGGTGCAGCAGATTTTGTCCGGCCGGGGTGAGGTGCACGCCGCGGGAATGCCGGTGCAACAGCGCGGTCCCCAGTGCGGCCTCCAGATCGCTGAGCCGTTTGCTCAGGGCGGAAGGTGCAATGAACTCCCGTTGTGCCGCCTTGCCGATGCTGCCCAGCTCGCAGACGGCCACGAACAGCTGAAGCGAGGTCAGGTCCAGGCGGCGGAGGAGGTTGGGGGCAGGGGCTTGCATAGCGTGTTGTGCCATCGCCATTTGCGATTGCTTTCGCTATTTTCCTACCGAAATAGAAGTTTTGATATCGTGGTTCGCGATGTCTTGTGTCGACCGCGGCTATGGCTTTGGATGCTATGGAAAGAGTAGCTACTCACGCATATTCCACGCGGGCTAGAGGCATATTTTGCGTAAAAAAAGCCCCGGTGCCATGGCTGGCAGCGGGGCTGGTGGGGTTGGCGCAGCCAAGCTGGCTGCTGGCCGATCAGCGTTGGCCGATGGGCTTTACATCACGCTTGACGGAACCGGTGAACAGCTGACGTGGGCGGCCGATCTTGTACTCGGGGTCGCCAATCATTTCGTTCAACTGGGCAATCCAGCCCACGGTACGGGCCAAAGCGAAGATGCCGGTGAACAGGTTCACAGGGATGCCGATGGCGCGTTGCACGATGCCGGAGTAGAAGTCCACGTTGGGGTAGAGCTTGCGCTGGACGAAGTAGTCGTCTTCCAGGGCAATCTTTTCCAGCTGCTTGGCCAGCTTGAACAGCGGGTCGTTTTCCAGGCCCAGAGCTTCCAGCACTTCATTGCAAGTCTCTTGCATGAGCTTGGCGCGGGGGTCGTAGTTCTTGTACACGCGGTGACCGAAGCCCATGAGCTTGACGCCGGAGTTCTTGTCCTTGACCTGTTCCATGAACTGGCCGACTTTGGACACACCGCCTTGGCGCTGGATGTCTTCCAGCATGTTCAGGCAGGCTTCGTTGGCGCCGCCGTGGGCAGGGCCCCACAGACAAGCTACGCCGGCCGCAATGGCTGCAAACGGGTTGGTACCGGAGGAGCCACACAAACGCACGGTGGAGGTAGAGGCGTTTTGTTCGTGGTCAGCGTGCAGGATGAAGATGCGGTCCATCGCGCGTTCGATCACGGGGTTGACCTTGTACTCTTCGCAAGGCGTACCGAACATCATGCGCAGGAAGTTGCCCGAGTAGCTCAGGTCGTTCTGCGGGTACATGAAGGGCTGACCCACACCGTACTTGTAGGCCATGGCCACCAGGGTGGGCATCTTGGCGATCAAACGGATGGCCGAGATTTCGCGGTGCTCAGGGTTATTGATGTCGGTGCTGTCGTGGTAGAAGGCCGACAGGGCACCCACCAGACCGGTCAACACGGCCATGGGGTGGGCATCGCGGCGGAAGCCACGAAGGAAGAATTGCATCTGCTCGTTGACCATGGTGTGGTTGGTCACGAGTTTGTGGAAGTCGGTGCGCTCGGTTGCATTGGGCAATTCGCCCTTCAGCAACAGGTGGCAGGTGTCCAGGTAATCCACATTGGTGGCCAACTGCTCAATGGGGTAGCCGCGGTACAGCAGTTCGCCCTTGTCGCCGTCGATGTAGGTAATGCCGGACTGGCAGGAAGCTGTGGAGAGAAAACCGGGGTCATAGGTAAACATGCCGGTCTGGGCGTAGAGCTTGCGGATGTCGATCACATCCGGTCCGATGTTGCCCTGGTACACGGGCATTTCCACGCTGGGGCTGCCGTTGCTGAACGACAGGGTGGCTTTGTTATCCGCTAGTTTCATCTTTCGCCTTTCAGAGAGGTTCTCTCAACATTTTCAAAACTTCGTGCACGTCCGTACGATCCAGTTGCGCATCCACTTGAGCGAGCGATTTGCGTGCCAGTTGCACGTCCAACAAGTCGTTGTCACTCAGGTCCATCAGGGCTGCCAAGGCATCCGCCTGGCGGACCGTCAAAGAGGGGCTGAACCGTTGGAAGAAGCGCTCAATGAAGAGGTCGTTTTCCAGCAAGCCGCGGCGGCAACGCCACTGCAGCTTGCTCAGGGCTCGTTCGTCAATCAGTGCTTCTGTCACGTGCGATCTACTTAGTAAAGGTCAGACGGTCCGCAGGACCATCATTTCCTTGATCTTGCCAATCGCCTTGGTGGGGTTCAGTCCCTTGGGGCAGACGTCCACGCAGTTCATGATGGTGTGGCAGCGGAACAGGCGGTAGGGGTCTTCCAGGTTGTCCAAGCGCTCACCGGTGGCTTGGTCGCGGCTGTCCGCGATGAAGCGGTAGGCCTGCAGCAAACCGGCGGGGCCCACGAACTTGTCAGGGTTCCACCAGAAGCTGGGGCAGGAGGTGGAGCAGCTGGCACACAGGATGCACTCGTACAGGCCGTTGAGTTCTTCACGCTCTTCGGGCGACTGCAGACGCTCTTTCTCGGGCGGCACGGTGTCGTTGATCAGGTAGGGCTTGATCGAGTTGTACTGCTTGAAGAAGTCCGTCATGTCCACGATCAGGTCGCGAATCACGGGCAGGCCGGGCAGGGGCTTCAGAACGATCTTGCCGGGCAGGGTCAGCATGTTGGTCAGGCAGGCCAGACCGTTTTTGCCATTGATGTTCATGGCGTCCGAGCCGCACACACCTTCGCGGCAGGAGCGGCGGAAGGAGATGGTGGGGTCGACAGCCTTGAGCTTCATCAGCGCGTCCAGCAGCATGCGCTCGTGGCCGTCCAGCTCGACTTCGATGTCTTGCATGTAGGGCTTGGCGTCCTTGTCCGGATCGTAGCGGTAGATGGAGAAAGTGCGTTTGGTCATGGTCTGGATCTCGCTTTAGAACGTACGAACCTTGAGCGGCACAGAGTCCACGGTCAAAGGTTTCATCTGAACAGGCTTGTAGGAGAGGCGGCTGCCTTCGCTATACCACAGCGTGTGTTTGTGCCACTCTTTGTCGTTGCGGCCGTTGGGGTGTTCGGCAGAGTCGGCGTAGTCGTCCACGGTGTGGGCGCCACGGCTTTCGTGGCGGGCTGCTGCGGACACGATGGTGGCCTGGGCCGCCTCGATCAGGTTTTCCACTTCCAGCGCTTCAATGCGCGCGGTGTTGAAGACCTTGGACTTGTCCTTCAAGTTGATGGCATTCACGCGTTCACGCAGGGCAGCGATCTTGACAACACCCTCGTCCATGCTCTTCTGGGTGCGGAACACACCTGCGTGTTGCTGCATGGAGGCGCGCATGTCATTGGCCACATCCTGGGCGTATTCGCCGCTGGTGGCGTTGTCCAGGCGGGAGACACGGGCCAGCGTGCGGTCTGCGGCGTCCTTGGGCAGTTCCTTGTGGGCTTTGCTGGTTTTGATGTAGTTGACGATGTGGTTGCCAGCAGCCCGGCCGAACACCAACAGATCGAGCAACGAGTTGGTGCCCAGGCGGTTGGCGCCATGCACCGACACGCAGGAGCATTCGCCCACGGCATACAAGCCATTGACGACCTGGTTGTGCACATCACCGTTTTGCACCACCACCTGCCCATTGATGTTGGTGGGAATGCCACCCATCTGGTAGTGAATGGTAGGCACCACGGGGATCGGCTCTTTGGTGATGTCCACATTGGCGAAGTTCACACCGATTTCGTACACCGAAGGCAGGCGCTTGTGGATGGTGTCAGCACCCAAGTGGTCCAGCTTCAGCAACACGTAATCCTTGTTGGGGCCGCAGCCACGGCCTTCCTTGATTTCCTGGTCCATAGAGCGAGACACAAAGTCGCGCGGGGCCAAGTCTTTCAGCGTGGGCGCATAGCGCTCCATGAAGCGTTCGCCATTGCTGTTCAGCAAAATGGCGCCTTCGCCACGGCAGCCTTCGGTCAGCAGCACGCCGGCGCCGGCCACGCCAGTGGGGTGGAACTGCCAGAACTCCATGTCCTCCAGCGGGATGCCTGCGCGCGCTGCCATGCCCAGGCCGTCACCGGTGTTGATGAAGGCGTTGGTGGAGGCGGCAAAGATGCGGCCTGCACCGCCGGTAGCGAGCAGCGTGGTTTTGGCTTCCAGGATGTGGATGTCGCCGGTTTCCATTTCCAGAGCGGTCACGCCGACCACATCGCCTTCGGCGTCACGGATCAGGTCCAGCGCCATCCATTCGACGAAGAAGCTGGTCTTGGCGGCCACGTTTTGTTGGTACAGCGTGTGCAGCATGGCGTGGCCGGTACGGTCGGCGGCGGCGCAGGCGCGTTCCACAGCCTTTTCGCCGTAGTTGGCGGTGTGGCCGCCAAACGGACGCTGGTAAATCGTGCCATCGGGGTTGCGGTCAAACGGCATGCCCATGTGTTCCAGGTCGTACACGACCTTGGGCGCTTCGCGGCACATGAACTCGATGGCGTCCTGGTCGCCGAGCCAGTCGGAGCCCTTGACGGTGTCGTAGAAGTGGTAATGCCAGTTGTCGTCGTTCATGTTGCCCAGCGAGGCGCCGATGCCGCCCTGGGCAGCCACGGTGTGTGAGCGGGTGGGGAACACTTTGGAGAGAACGGCGACGTTCAGGCCGGCACGAGCCAGCTGGAGGGACGCCCGCATGCCGGAGCCACCGGCGCCGACGATCACAACATCAAATTTTCTTTTGGATACGGAATAGGACATGAATGAATTGCCTGTTGTTGGGGAGGATCAGAGACGCCACAGGACCTGAATGGCCCAGCCAGCACAGCCGACGAGCCACACAATGGAAACCACTTGCAAAGACAGGCGGATAGAGACGGGTTTGACGTAATCCATCCAGATATCACGCACGCCCACCCACACGTGGTAGAGCATGGCCAAGATGACGGAAAAGGTCAGAACCTTCATCCACTGAGAAGCAAATATGCCGGCCCATTTGTCATAGCCAATGGGGCCTGCCGTGAACAAAACCTGAGCCAGTAGCAAGAGGGTAAACAAAGCCATCAACACTGCGGTGACGCGCTGCGCCAACCAGTCCCGCAGGCCGTAATGCGCGCCAACGACGACACGCTTGGAACCGTAATTCACTGCCATTTTCTGATTTCCTTTTTGTTGTCTAGTAGAGGCCAAACAGTTTGGCTGCCAGAGCCAGCGTCAGGAGGGAGCCGAGGCTGAGCGTGACTATGGCCGAGGAGCGGCCAAATTCCTTGCTTACGGCGTGGTTGATATCCATCCACAAGTGGCGCAAACCCGCAATGAAATGGTGCAAATAAGCCCAGATCAGGGCCAGGGCGACGAGTTTGAAGAACCAGCCCGGCACAAAACCCACGCCCACTCCAAACACGCTGGTGAACTTTGCAAATGAGATTTCCGAAGATACGGAGGTGTCTAACATCCAGATAATGAACGGCATCAAGAGAAACATGATGGCGCCGCTGATGCGGTGCAGGATGGATACCCAGCCCGCCGGCGGCAAGCGATAAGTGGGCAAATCCGACAGGGCGTTGATATTGCGAAATTCGGGTCGGGGGCGTTTGCTAGCGGAGGCGAGCTCAGTCATGGATGGGCTTTCTTGGTTGTAACTGGTATGTAATTTTTGGCGCAGCCAGCCAAAATTCTATTGCACCGCACCAATCTGACATTGGTCTTGCACGGTGAACACGGTCAATTTAGCTCATTTCGATAGTAGTGTGTGCCGGTCAGGTACAGGCCGCGCCGCATCTCCATGGGCGTATCGTTGTAGGTGTAGGCCGTGCGCTCCACGCTGAGCAGAGGCGTTTGTGGGTTTGTGTCCAGCAGTGCGCATTGTTCTGCATCGGGCAATACCGCCCGGATCTTCTCTTCTGCGCGCACCATGCGTACACCAAACTCAGTTTCAAACAACGCGTACATGGGCCCGCTGTAATCGGCCAATCGCTCTGCTGTCAGTCCCTTGAACGGCGTGCCCGGTAACCACAGGTCTTCCAAAATGGTGGGCACACCCGCGAATGACAATACACGTCGTACTTGCAGCACGGCGTCTGCCGGGCGCAGGTCCAAGGCCCGGGCCACTTCTGCCGAGGCCCGCAGGCGTTTGCAATCGATGATCTTGCGCTGGGCCGGGCCTTCGCTGTTGGGGTCGCCGTTGTCGGGGAATAGGCGGAGGAAACGGTACTGCACATGGTGCTCGGCATGGGTCGCCACAAAGGTTCCCTTGCCCTGGCGACGAACCAGCAAGTTTTCGGAGGCAAGTTCGTCGATCGCTTTGCGCACTGTGCCTTGGCTCACCTTGAACCGGGCCGCAAGCTCCAACTCGCTGGGAATGGCCGCACTCGGCTTCCATTCGCCGCTCTGAAGGCTTTGCAACATGAGCACCTTGATTTGCTGGTAAAGCGGGCTGAATGACGGCGTAAAGATGGGGCCGCTACTTGAGCCCGTTTCGGCATCTGCAGGGGCAGATGTGTCGCTCGAGGGGGAAGGGATTGCGGCCATGGTGGAAGGGTTTGCGTCAGCTACAAGTCAGTCTCGAAATGGAGTCCAATCATATCTTATATAAGACATAAGACAAATTGACGCAGTGCGGAAATCGGGAGTAAACTCTCGCGCATTCTGCAGCGCCATACCGTTGGCATGAAGCGCTGGTCCCACGCCGTTTTCACCACACTTCCTGGAGTTTTTACCATGAGCAAGAAACCCGTCCGCGTAGCCGTTACCGGCGCAGCAGGCCAAATCGGATACGCCATTTTGTTCCGCATCGCCTCTGGCGAGATGCTGGGCAAGGACCAGCCTGTCATTCTGAGCTTGCTCGAAGTTCCCGTGGAAAAAGCCCAGCAAGCGCTGCAAGGCGTGATCATGGAATTGCAAGACTGCGCCTTCCCTCTGCTGGTGGGCATTGAAGCGCACAGCGATCCTTTGGCCGCGTTCAAGGATGTGGACTACGCCCTGCTGATCGGTTCGCGTCCCCGTGGCCCCGGCATGGAGCGTGCCGAATTGCTGGCTGTGAACGCGGAAATCTTCACCGCCCAAGGCAAGGCCCTCAACGCCGTGGCCAGCCGCAATGTGAAGGTGCTGGTGGTGGGCAACCCTGCCAACACCAACGCCTACATTGCCATGAAGAGCGCGCCGGACCTGCCACGCAAAAACTTCACTGCCATGCTGCGTCTGGACCACAATCGTGCGCTGAGCCAGCTCGCTGCCAAGACTGGCAAGGCCGTGGCCGATATCGAAAAAATGACTGTTTGGGGCAACCACTCGCCCACCATGTACGCCGACTACCGCTTTGCCACCATCAAGGGCGAAAGCGTCAAGGCCATGATCAACGACGAAGTCTGGAACAAAGACACCTTCCTGCCCACCGTGGGCAAGCGCGGAGCGGCCATCATTGCGGCACGCGGCGTGTCGTCTGCTGCTTCTGCTGCCAATGCTGCGATCGACCATATGCGTGACTGGGCCCTGGGCACCAACGGCAAGTGGGTCACCATGGGTATTCCCTCGGATGGCCAGTACGGTATTCCCAAGGACACCATGTTCGGTTTTGCCGTGACCTGCGAAGGCGGCGAATACAAGTTGGTGGAAGGCTTGGAAGTGGATGCGTTCAGCCAAGAGCGCATCAATATCACGCTCAAAGAGTTGCAAGAAGAGCAAGCTGGCGTTGCCCACCTGCTGAAGTAAAGCGGGCCTGACCGTGCGCAGCGCTGGGCCGTCCCAAGCAAGCACAGTCCCGTTGGGGGACAGCGCCGCACATGCAGTAGCAAGCGTGGGGGGGCGCCACCCCCGCGACGTTCTTCTCGGCGCTCCGGGTGCGACAGGCTTGTTGCCTGTTTGCGATCACTACAGTGGTGTCGAGGCGCGGATGGTCAAAAGCCTGCAATTGCAGGCCGAAATGACCGAGGAGTTCGGGGTCTGCGTTTTTGACGTGACCCTGGACTGCGAAGATGGCGCTCCTGTAGGTGGTGAAGATGACCATGCAAATATGGTTGTAGCCCTTGCCAATGCTGCGCAAGAAGCTCCTGATTTGGTAGCAAAAGGTTTGCGCCGTCGGGTCGGTGTCCGGGTGCATGCCGTGGACCATGCCGAGTTTGCGGCCGATGTGCATACCGTGGTCGGTCTGGCGGGTGCTGCGCTGAGCTACCTCATGGTGCCCAAGGTGGAGTCCTTGGCCGATGTGGAGCGTATCGTGGCTGCCATGGACGCCGCTGCCCGGCCTGGCAGTGTGCCGTTACCCCTGCATGTGTTGATTGAGTCGCCTGCGGCGGTGCACCGTGCGTTTGAGATTGCAGCGCATCCGCGCGTGCAGTCCATCAGCTTTGGGCTGATGGACTTTGTCTCCAGCCACGGTGGCGCCATTCCTTCGTCGGCCATGGGCGTGCGACGTCCGGATGATGGTGCCACGCTCGACCAGTTTCACCATCCTTTGGTATTGCGGGCCAAGCTGGACATCGCAAGTGCATGTCACGCATTTGGCAAAGTGCCATCCCATTGCGTCGTCACCGAGTTCGGCGACGTGGCTGCTCTGCAAAGCGCAGCGCGTGTGGCTTCCCGAGCACTGGGCTACACCCGCATGTGGAGCATTCATCCGAACCAGATTCGCCCCATAGTGGAAGCCCTGGCGCCCGATGCGGACGAAGTGGCCTTGGCTGCACACGTTGTGCAGGAAGCCCAACGTGCAGAGTGGGCGCCTATCGCTGTGGACGGCAAATTGCACGATCGGGCCAGCTACCGTTATTTCTGGCACGTATTGGAACGTGCCCACCAAACTGGGCGTGCGCTGCCGGAGGCAGCCATGTCCTTTTTTTCTGTGCCGGTACATTGAAGCAGGAGTTCGCCATGTTGAAGTCTCTGGTTTGGGGTTTGTTTACGCTTGGATTCTGTGTGGTGGCTGTCCAAGCGGCTGAGCCTGCCAAGGTGCGCAGCAAGACGGCACGCAAAGTTCCTGTCGCCAGCGTGCCGGTTGCCGTGCAAGAGCCGGAGTTGCCCGTGGTTTTATCCGAAGCCCAACTGGCCGTAGCCCAGCGTGTGGTGCTTGGCAAAGTGCCCTGTGAATTGGGGGCCCAGGTTGCGGTGTCGGCACACCAGTCGGTACCCGGGCGTTTTGTGCTGGAGCATGGGAAGCAGAAGTTTCACATGGTGCCGGTGTTGACCAGCACTGGGGCGATTCGCCTGGAAGACGCCTCCAGTGGCGCCGTGTGGCTGCAGCTGGCGAACAAATCCATGCTGATGGACCAGAAACAAGGCCGCCGTTTGGCCGATGCCTGCATGAATGCCGAGCAGGTGGTGGTGGCCGATGCCATGGAGCGCTCACCGGCCCCCAATTTGCTTGAACCCCTGCCGACGCCCCCTGCTGCAGTTGCTGTGCCCGCAGCGCCGCCGTCCGAAGTTGTTCGTACTGCTACCAATTAAATAGCTGCTCGCGCATATCCCATAAGGGTTTGTGCGGCATTTTGTTCTTACTGAAGGAGAAGATGATGTTGAAAGCCTACCGTGACCATGTGGCCGAACGCGCCGCGCTGGGCATCCCCCCGCTGCCCCTGTCTGCCAAGCAGACCAGCGAACTGATTGAATTGCTCAAAGCGCCTCCCGCCGGTGAAGAAGCCTTTTTGGTCGACCTGATCACCCACCGCGTGCCTGCGGGTGTGGACGATGCCGCCAAGGTCAAAGCCAGCTATCTGGCTGCTGTGGCCCACGGCACTGAAAAGTGCGCCCTGATCTCCCGCGCCCGCGCTACCGAGCTGCTGGGCACCATGCTGGGTGGCTACAACATCAGCCCCATGGTTGACCTGCTGGACGATGCAGCGGTGGCTGCCGAGGCCGCAGAAGGTCTGAAGAAGACCTTGCTGATGTTCGACCAGTTCCACGACGTCAAGGAAAAGGCCGACAAGGGC
The DNA here is from genome assembly GCF_034519335.1 of Rhodoferax sp. GTDB lineage: Bacteria > Pseudomonadota > Gammaproteobacteria > Burkholderiales > Burkholderiaceae_C > Allorhodoferax. The sequence goes on along the minus strand of NZ_JAXHOL010000038.1, from coordinate 82,510 downwards.
AACACCTTTGCCAAGGCTGTGTTGCAAAGCTGGGCTGACGCCGAGTGGTTCACCAGCCGCCCTGAAGTTCCCCAGAGCATCACTGTGACCATCCTGAAGGTCACCGGCGAAACCAACACCGACGACCTCTCTCCTGCGCCTGACGCTTGGAGCCGCCCTGACATCCCTTTGCATGCTTTGGCCATGTTGAAGAACAAGCGCGATGGCATCACCCCTGAGGAAGATGGCAAGCGCGGCCCGGTCAAGTTCATTGAAGACCTGCGCGCCCGTGGCAACTTGGTTGCCTACGTGGGTGACGTGGTCGGTACCGGCTCCAGCCGCAAGTCCGCCACCAATTCCGTGCTGTGGTTCACCGGTGAAGACATTCCCTACGTTCCCAACAAGCGTTTCGGCGGCGTGTGCCTGGGCACCAAGATCGCTCCTATCTTCTACAACACCATGGAAGATGCCGGCGCTCTGCCTATCGAGCTGGATGTGAACCAGATGAACATGGGCGACGTGGTGGAGCTGCGCCCCTACGACGGCAAGGCCTTCAAAGACGGCAAAGAAATCGCATCCTTCCAAGTCAAGAGCGATGTGCTGTTTGACGAAGTGCGTGCCGGTGGCCGTATCCCCCTGATCATCGGCCGTGGCTTGACGGCCAAGGCCCGTGAAGCCTTGGGCTTGGCTCCATCCACTTTGTTCCGCTTGCCCCAGAACCCGACTGACACCAAGAAGGGTTTCAGCCTGGCCCAGAAGATGGTCGGTCGCGCTTGTGGCCTGCCCGAAGGTCAAGGCGTGCGCCCCGGTACCTACTGCGAACCCAAGATGACCTCCGTCGGTTCGCAAGACACCACCGGCCCGATGACCCGCGACGAACTGAAAGACCTGGCTTGCCTGGGCTTCTCTGCCGACTTGGTGATGCAGTCGTTCTGCCACACCGCCGCGTACCCCAAGCCAGTCGACGTGAAGATGCACCACGAACTGCCTGATTTCATCAGCACCCGTGGCGGTGTGTCCCTGCGTCCCGGTGACGGTGTGATTCACTCCTGGCTCAACCGAATGTTGCTGCCTGACACCGTAGGCACTGGTGGCGACAGCCACACCCGTTTCCCTATCGGTATCAGCTTCCCCGCAGGTTCCGGTTTGGTGGCGTTTGCCGCGGCCACTGGCGTGATGCCATTGGACATGCCTGAGTCGGTCTTGGTGCGCTTCAAGGGCAAGATGCAAAACGGCGTGACCCTGCGTGACCTGGTCAATGCCATTCCCTTGTACGCCATCAAGGCAGGCTTGCTGACTGTCGAGAAGAAGGGCAAGAAGAACATTTTCTCCGGCCGCATTCTCGAAATCGAAGGTTTGCCAGACCTCAAAGTGGAGCAAGCATTCGAGTTGTCCGATGCGTCCGCTGAACGCTCGGCTGCCGGTTGCACCGTGCACCTGAACAAGGAACCGATCATCGAATATGTCACCAGCAACATCACCATGATGAAGTGGATGATTGCCAATGGTTATGCCGATGCCCGTACGCTGTCCCGCCGCATTGCGGCTCAGGAAGCCTGGCTGAAGAACCCTGAGTTGCTCAAGGGAGACGCAGATGCAGACTATGCCGCCGTGATCGAAATCGACTTGGCAGATATCCACGAACCTATCGTGGCTTGCCCCAACGATCCGGACGATGTGAAGACATTGGCCGAAGTCGCTGGCGCGAAGATTGATGAAGTGTTCATCGGCTCCTGCATGACCAACATCGGTCACTTCCGTGCCGCTTCCAAGCTGATGGAGGGCAAGCGCGACATTCCGGTCAAGCTGTGGATTGCACCTCCGACCAAGATGGACGCCAAGCAGCTGAGCGACGAAGGCCACTACGGCGTGTTGGGTGGCGCTGGTGCCCGCATGGAAATGCCGGGCTGCAGCCTGTGCATGGGCAACCAGGCGCAGGTGAAAGAGGGCGCTACCGTGTTCTCCACCTCGACCCGCAACTTCCCCAACCGCCTGGGCAAGAACAGCAATGTGTACTTGGGCTCCGCCGAACTGGCTGCCATCTGTTCCAAGCTGGGTCGTATTCCCACCAAGGAAGAGTATCTGGCTGACATGGGCGTATTGACTGCTGCCAGCGACAAGGTGTACCAGTACCTCAACTTTGACAAGATCAGTGACTACACTGAGTCTGCGGCGACCGTGAACGCGTAAGCACGCTACGGCGGAAAGTGACAAAAGCCCTGCGGCGCAAGCTGCGGGGCTTTTTGCATGGTCGCGGGATAATTAGAGTTATGAATTTTCTTTCCTCCATCCCTCTCTCTTGGCAAACCATTTTGCTGTTGGTTGCCAGCAATGTTTTCATGACTTTCGCTTGGTATGGTCACCTGAAAAGTCTGGCCACCGTGCCTTGGTACACCGCAGCCTTGGTCAGTTGGGGTATCGCCCTGTTTGAGTATTTGCTGCAAGTGCCTGCCAACCGCATCGGCTTCCAGCAGGCCGGATTTTCGGTGGCGCAACTCAAGATCATGCAGGAGGTCATTACCTTGCTGGTCTTCCTGCCGTTTGCCATGGTCTACCTGAAACAGCCTTTCAAAATGGACTTTGTGTGGGCAGGACTGTGCATGGTGGGGGCGGTGTATTTTATTTTTCGTACCCCCTGAAGGCGTCAGATACCCTCTGGTTAGGGGCGGTTACACTCCGCGCAGCCCGGATTTAGTCACAAAACCGTCATATTCATTCGTTAGGAGCCCGTGATGCTGTTTGGAAAGTTGTTGCCGCGTGAAGGCAATTTTTTTGAAATGTTCAACCAGCATGCAGATCGCATCGTCGAGGCGGCACATGCATTTTCCAAGCTCGTCGCCAATTACAACGATCTGGACTTGCGCGCCAAATACAACCAGGAAGTGGACGATGCCGAACGTGCGGCCGACCGTGTGACCCACGAATGCAACAAGGCCATCCACATCACCTTCATCACGCCGATTGACCGCGAGCAGATCCACTCGTTGATCAACACCATGGACGACGTGGCGGACTTGATTCAAGACTCTGCCGAGACCATGGCGCTGTACGACGTGCGCCACATGACGGAAGAGATTAGCCGGCTGACGGACCTGAGCGTGAAGTGCTGTGAGCGCTTGCGGGATGCGGTCAAGCTGCTGGGCAATATTGCCGACCAGAATACGGCCGAAGCGGCCTTGAAGACCTGTGAGGAAATCGACCGTTTGGAGTCCGACGCCGACCGCGTGATGCGCACTGCCATGAGCAAGCTCTTCCGAGAAGAGCCCGATGTGCGGGAGGTGATCAAGCTCAAGGCAATTTACGAGTTGTTGGAGACCATCACCGACAAGTGTGAAGACGTGGCCAATGTGATCGAGGGCATCATCCTCGAAAACTCCTGATCGCTCGGCAGGAATCACTATGGAAAACGTACAGGCAGCCCTGTGGGTGGTGATATTGCTGGTGGCCTTGGCGCTGCTGTTCGACTTCATGAGCGGTTTTCATGATGCGGCTAACTCGATTGCTACGGTTGTCTCGACGGGTGTGCTCAAGCCGGGGCAGGCAGTTTTATTCGCAGCCTTCTTCAACTTCATTGCTATTTTTGTATTTCACCTGAGCGTAGCTGCCACAGTGGGCAAGGGTATCGTGCAGCCAGGGGTGGTGGATACCCACGTGGTATTTGGCGCACTGGTAGGTGCCATTACCTGGAATGTGATCACCTGGTACTACGGCATTCCCAGCAGTTCGTCCCACGCGCTGATTGGCGGCATTGTGGGTGCGGTGATTGCCAAGGCCGGGGCGGGGGCTTTGGTTTCCTCTGGAATCATCAAAACGGTGGCATTTATTTTTGTATCACCTTTGCTTGGCTTTACCTTGGGCTCGGTCATGATGGTGATCGTGGCGTGGGTGTTCCGTCGCTCACGGCCATCCCGCGTAGACAAGTGGTTCCGTCGCTTGCAATTGGTGTCCGCTGGTGCGTACAGCCTGGGTCATGGCGGTAACGATGCGCAAAAAACCATTGGCATTATCTGGATGATGTTGATTGCTACGGGCTACGTTGCCGCATCAGACAGCTCGCCGCCTACTTGGACTATCGTGTCCTGCTACGTGGCGATTGGTGCGGGTACCATGTTTGGAGGTTGGCGTATTGTCAAAACCATGGGTCAGAAGATCACCAAACTCAAGCCTGTCGGCGGTTTCTGCGCTGAAACAGGTGGCGCCATGACTTTGTTCCTTGCCACGGCCCTGGGTATTCCGGTCTCCACAACCCATACCATCACGGGCGCTATCGTGGGTGTGGGCTCCACCCAGCGCGCCAGCGCAGTGCGCTGGGGCGTGGCCGGCAACATTGTGTGGGCCTGGGTTCTGACGATTCCTGCAGCAGCTTTTGTCGCTGCAATCGCCTATTGGGTCAGTCTCCAGATTTTTTGATTGTGCTGCCTTGGGACAGGCTGCTCGCCTGTTCCATCTGGTACTCAAAATAGCGCTGGATGCTGAACGCCAGACTGGCCATCAACACGGTGGTGCCCAGCATCAGAGCAACACCTAAACCAATGATGGTGAACCAGTTGCTGCTGCCTTGAGCGGCATCTTCAGGTGCTTGTGGGTTGAACTTTTGATTCCACTGCTGTGCGGACATCAATCCATAGACAATACTGGTGAGCGCACATCCCGCGAGCGTGAAACCCAACAAGGGCATCAGCACCCAACTCCATTGATCGTCCACTCCGAAGGCGCGTGCACGCAGCACGCCATAACACCCAAGCAGCGTGGGGATGGGCAGCAGGAGCGCCAGTGTGTCAAATCTGCCCAAAAGATAGCGTCTGTGCAGGCCCAGTGCTCCAAACAATAGCGTGACCCAAACTGCGATGGTTTTGTTTTTCATTTCGCTGCATCCGCAGCAGGAGTGCTGTTTCCCGCGCCGATAAAGCGTTCCATCAACACCACGTCCAGCCAGCGTTCAAATTTCCACCCGCATGCGGAAAGAATCCCAACTGACTGAAAGCCGCAACTGCGGTGCACGCCAATCGAGCCTTGGTTTGCGGAGTCACCGATCACTGCAATCAGCTTGCGCACGCCAGCGCGCTCGGCTTGGGCCATCAGTTCTTGCAACAGCAAGCGCCCCAGCCCACGACCTGCAGCAGCGGGTGCCAAGTAAATTGAATCTTCGGCGGAGAAACGGTAAGCAGGGCGCGGCTTGAACCAGTTGCAGTAGGCAAACCCTATGACGCCGGTGCCATCCTCCAGCACAAGGTAGGGGAGCCCCTTGGATAGCACATCCGCGCGCCGACCTGCCATGTCAGCTTCTGTGGGGGGGGTGATCTCAAAAGTCCCTGTGCCATGGAGCACATGGTGGGCATAAATGGCGGTCATTGCGCCGATGTCGGCATCTGTACTAGGGCGAATTTTTGTCATGAAGATGGAAAACGTTATAATGGAGAGCTATTCAGAGTGTCACTGGCCGGGTGGTCAGTTGCGTGTCTCAACTTTGAATTAAATGGCTGATTTATGTCAGTCACCCAAAGGATAAATCATGGTCGTCATTCGACTCGCCCGTGGCGGTGCAAAAGCTCGCCCGTTTTTCAATATTGTTGTTGCCGACAAGCGTAGCCGTCGTGACGGCCGCTTCATTGAGCGTATCGGCTTTTACAACCCCATCGCTACCGCCAGCGAAGAGAGCATCCGCATTGCGCAGGATCGCCTGACTTACTGGCAGGGCGTTGGCGCCCAAGCGTCTCCCACAGTGGAACGCCTGATCAGTCAAGCTGCTAAAAAAGCAGCCTAATAGGTCCTGTCGGTCACGCGGCGTAAGCTGCCTGACCGACATCCTTTCCCCGAATCATGCTCTCTGGCCTCGAAGCTGCTGAACTGCCGGCTGACGCCATTGAAGTCGGGCGCATCTCCGATGCGTGGGGAATCAAGGGCTGGTTCAAAATCCTGCCCTATAGCGCCAACCCCGAGGCGCTTTTCTCTTCCAAGCATTGGTTTCTATTGCCGACCGAAAAAGGTGTCAAAACCTTCTCAGGTACGGTGCAAATGGCAGTCAAGGAAGTGAAAGAACACTCCGACACCGTTGTGGCCTGCGCCCGCGATGTTGATGACCGCAATGCCGCTGAGGCTCTGCGTGGTGCGCGTATCTTTGTTTCTCGTGCATCCTTTCCCGCTGCTGCCCAAGACGAGTACTACTGGGTCGACCTGATCGGCCTGAACGTGGTCAACCGTCAGGATGAGGATTTGGGCATCGTGCGTGAGCTGCTGTCGACTGGGCCGCAGACCGTGCTGGTGCTGGAGTATCAGCAGGACGGCAAGCCTCAGGAACGCATGATTCCGTTCGTCTCCGCCTATGTGGATGAGGTGGATCTGGCGGCTAAGCGTATTCGCGTGGACTGGCTTGCTGACTACTGAGCGACAAGCGCATGCGCTTTGACGTCATCACGCTGTTTCCCGAGCTATTCGAACCTTTTCTCAAGGTCGGCATCACGCGTCGCGCGTACGAGACCGGTCAGGTGCAGGTGCACCTGACGAATCCCCGTGACTTTGCCAGCGGCAACTACCGCCGTGTCGATGACCGTCCTTTTGGCGGTGGGCCTGGTATGGTGATGATGGCGGAGCCGCTTGAAAAAGCTCTGCTGGCCATACGTGCCAGCCGCAACGACAACGCACCGGTCTTGCTGTTTTCCCCCATTGGTCAAACCCTGAACCATGCAGTCGTGGAGCGCTGGTCCGCAAGCGAGGGCGCCATTCTGGTTTGCGGCCGTTACGAGGGCCTGGATCAGCGTTTTATTGACCGCCATGTCGACGGTCAGATCAGTCTGGGCGACTTTGTGCTCTCGGGAGGGGAGTTGGCTGCCATGGCCATGCTGGACGCCATTGCACGCCTGCAACCCGGCGTACTCAGCGATGCCGACAGCCACCACCTGGATAGCTTCAACCCCGCTTTGGACGGCTTGCTGGACTGCCCGCACTACACCCGGCCCGACACCTGGGCTGACCAAGCTGTGCCTGCTGTGCTGATGTCAGGCCACCATGAGCAGATCGAGCGCTGGCGGCGCGAACAGCGCTTGGCGCTGACTGCCCAGCACCGCCCCGATTTGCTGGAGGCTGCGCGCCAGCAGGGGCACCTAGACACGCGTGACGAGCGCTATTTGGCTGGCAAACATTAAGCTTGCTATAATAGTGGGCTAACCGATCCTCTGCTCGGCCAGGCCACGCTTCCTTGGGAAGGCTGTGGTTGGTACCAATTCCGGTGCCGGCGCTTGCAAGATCACGAAGGAAATCATGAACCTGATCCAAACTCTTGAGCAAGAAGAAATTGCTCGCCTGGGTAAAACCATTCCCGAATTCGCACCTGGCGACACTGTCATTGTGAGCGTCAACGTGGTCGAAGGCACCCGCAAGCGCGTGCAGGCCTACGAAGGTGTTGTGATTGCCAAGCGCAATCGTGGCCTGAACAGCGGCTTCATCGTGCGCAAGATCTCCAGCGGTGAAGGCGTGGAACGTACTTTCCAAACCTACAGCCCCCTGATCGCCAGCATCGAAGTCAAGCGCCGTGGTGACGTGCGCCGTGCCAAGCTGTACTACCTGCGTGACCGCAGCGGCAAGTCGGCTCGTATCAAGGAAAAGCTGCCAGCGAAGAAAACAGCCGCGTAATTCAACGCACTGTTTTTGGCAAGAAGCCGCCCCAGCATCTGTCTGCGGCGGCTTTTTTCATGGCGCGACTGATTTCATATTTTCGAGTGGCATTGAGTGAGCAACCCACCCTTGTTTGACCCGCGTGCGGTACCTGTCATTGGGCGCGATGCGCACTTGCCTGCAGTGCTTTCCGAGGCACTGCAGCCTGCGGCCTTGCGCCTGCGCTTTGCTGCGCCTCCCTTGTGGTCGCCTGAGTTGCGAGCCGAGCCTAGCTTCTCCAGCCGCGCGCCGGCCGCGGCCTCCGTGCTGGTTCCTTTGGTGATGCGCGAGACCTTGACCGTCTTGTTGACGCACCGGACCAGCCATTTGTCCAGCCATTCGGGCCAGGTTGCGTTTCCAGGTGGCAAGGTGGATCCTGATGACGCCGATGCAGTGGCCACGGCACTGCGGGAGGCGCAGGAAGAAATAGGCTTGGCACCCGTGCATGTGGAGGTGTTGGGCACCATGCCGACGTACACCACAGGCAGCGCGTTTGTGGTGACTCCCGTTGTGGCGCTCGTGAGCGAAGCGATGGCGGTGGAAGCCAACCCGCATGAAGTGGCTCAGATATTCGAGGTGCCACTGCCGTTTCTCATGGACCCAGCCAACCACCAGCGCCACCGTGTGCAGTGGGAAGGGCAGGCGCGCGAATGGTTGTCTATGCCTTACCACGATGGGCAGATGGAGCACTTTATTTGGGGCGCGACGGCGGGCATGCTGCGCAATCTCTACCGATTCCTGCAGGCGCACTGATTATGATTGCCGCATGAGTTTCATCGCCATCCTTCTCGCGCTCCTGCTGGAGCAGGCCAAGCCGCTGCCGCAGATCAATCCAGTGCACAACGTGGTGCGCAACTGGGTGCGTTGGGTCATGCGCAACTTTGATGCGGGCAAGCCCCAGCATGGTTGGTTGGCCTGGTCGCTGGCGGTGCTGGGCCCCAGCTTGGCGGTGCTGGCGGTGCATTGGCTGTTGGTGTGGCAGTTGGGTTGGGCATTGGCCGTCGTGTGGAACGTGGTCATCCTCTATGCCACCTTGGGCTTTCGCCAGTTCAGCCACCATTTCACGCTGGTGCGTGATGCTTTGCACGCTGGGGACGAAGCTGCGGCACGCGAGTCCCTGGCGCAGTGGATGCGCATTGACACCAGCGCCTTGCCACGCAGCGAGATGGTGCGCCATGTGATTGAACATTCGGTGCTGAGCGCCCACCGCCATGTGTTTGGCGTTTTTGTGTGGTATTCGCTGCTGACGGCGCTGGGCCTAGGGCCAGCGGGTGCTGTGTTTTATAGGGTTAGTGAATACGTGGCCGTGTTTACCAAGCGCACACCACGCCCCGAGGCGGCACCGGTGAGTGATGCCGTTCGCAGCCACGCGCAGCGTGCCTGGGCGGTGATCGATTGGCTGCCCGCCCGCGTCACCGCGCTGAGTTTTGCCTTTGTGGGAAGCTTTGAAGAAGCGGTGGACAGCTGGCGCCGCCATGAGGCGGTTCACCCGCTGGACAACGACGGCGTGGTGTTGGCCGCAACCGCCGGTGCAGTGAATGTGCGCCTTGGGGAGAACGACCCTGCTGCCAGTGGCCTGGTACCAGAGCTCGCCCATTTGCGCGCCGTGGTGGGCCTTGTCTGGCGCACCGTGGTGATGTGGATGGTGTTCTTGGCGCTTCTCTCCGTGGCGCGCCTGATCGGTTAAAACTCTTGATTCAGTAACGGGTCTGCGACAACTCGGCGAACAGGTCGTTGTAAATTTTGTAGCGGTTCGCGCTGATTCCATGCGGGACAGCGCCCTCTTTGACCTTATTGATCACGCCACAACCCGGCTCGTGCAGGTGGCTGCAGTTGTAGAACTTGCATTCCTGCGCATGGGCCTTGATGTCGGGCATCAGGCTGGCCAGATGCATGGGCTCAATGTGGTTGAGGCCAAACTCCTGAAACCCCGGTGAGTCGATCACGGCGGTGGTTCGGGCTGCATCCACCCAGTACAAGTTGGTGCTGGTGGTGGTGTGCTTGCCGGAGTTCAGCGCGGTGGAAATCTCATTGGTCAACACCTGTGCGTTGGGAATCAGCCGGTTAATCAGCGTGCTTTTGCCCGAACCGGACGGTCCCAGCACCAGCGTGGTTTTGCCTTGCATCAAGGGTATCAGTGTGTCGAGTTCCGTGGCACTGATGTCTTCGGCTTTGGGCTTGAGGGCGAGCGGAACCACCTGGTAGCCCATCTCGCGGTAGACGCCCATGCGCTCCCAGGCGCGACCAAAAGGCTCGGCCAAATCACTTTTGTTGAGCGCGATGATGGGGCGGATCTTCTCGGCCTCGGCGGCAATCAGCGCGCGGCAGAGTTGGCTCTCGGAAAACTCGGGTTCGGCCGCGATCAGGATCAGCACCTGGTCCAGGTTGGCCGCAAACGACTTGGTACGGATTTCGTCCTGCCGGTAAAACAGGTTGCGACGGGGGAGTACCTTCTCGATCGTGCCCTCATCCTGCGTGGCCTGCCAGAGCACTTGGTCACCCACTACGGTTTGGCTCTTCTTGCCACGCGGGTGGCAGATCAGGCGGCGGCCATCGGGCGTTTCCACCCACACATGGCGGCCGTGGCCGGCGACGACGATTCCGGGTTCCAGTGGGGGCGCGCTCAAAGTGGGGCCTGGGCGGTGAGCAGCGCGTCGACCAGCGCGGCGCATTCAAAATCAGAGCGCGACACGCCCTGTACATCGTGCGTGTTGAAGCGCACAGAGCAGCTGCCGTAGCCCACCAACATTTCAGGGTGGTGATCTTGCTGTTCGGCGATAAAAGCGACGGCGTTCACAAACGCCATGGTTTTTAAGAAGTTGTCGAAGCGGTAGGTCTTTTCGATGGCCACGTCAGCGCCATCACCATGCAGTTTCCAGCCCTCCATTTTAGCCAAAATTGCTATGATTTGTGTAGCTGTTAGCGCAGTGCGGACGGGGGCTAGAGGCACTTTTTGTTCTAAATTTTGTGTCATGTCAGGTTCCTGCCGCAACGGTGCCCATGCGGCCCAGGCGTTCGGACGCGGGCGGGTGCGAGTAGTAAAACTTGACGTACACCGGGTCCGGTGTAAGCGTGGATGCGTTGTCCTTGTAAAGCTTGAGCAGGGCGGACGACAGGTCGGCACCGCTGGTGTGGGCGACGGCGTAGGCGTCAGCCTCGAACTCGTGTTGGCGCGATAGCTGGGCAAACACCGGGCCGACAAAGCTGCCCAAGAGCGGCAGCGCCATCATGAATAGCAGCAGGGCGAGTGCGTCGTTGGCGCCTGTCATGCTGGGCAGTACGCCCAGGCCGGTGTAGAACCACACCTGCTGGCTCACCCAGCCCAGCAGCGCAAAGCCCAGCAGGCTCAGGCCAAACAGCGAGACCATGCGTTTGACGATGTGCTTGTGCTTGAAGTGCCCCAGCTCGTGCGCCAGCACCGCGTCCACTTCGGCCGGGCTTAGCTGGGCCAGCAGGGTGTCGTAAAACACCACCCGCTTGGAGGCGCCAAAGCCCGTGAAGTAGGCATTGGCATGTGCGCTGCGCTTGCTGCCGTCCATCACATAAAAGCCTTTGGAGGTGAAGCCACAGCGCGCCATGAGGGCAGACACACGGTCTTTCAGCGCAGCATCGTCCAGCGGCTTGAACTGGTTGAACAAGGGGGCGATCCAGGTCGGGTAGACCAGCAGCATCAGCAGATTGAAACCCATCCACACGCCCCAGGTCCAGACCCACCAGTAGGCGCCGGTGGCACCCATCATCCAGACAACCAAGGCGGCAATGGGCAGGCCGATGACGGCGCCCACCAGCGTGGACTTGATCAAGTCTTGCAGCCAGAGCTTGGGTGTGATTTTGTTGAAGCCAAAGCGCTGCTCCAGCACAAAGGTGCGGTACAGCGTGAAGGGCAGGTCCAGCACCGAGCCGATCACCATGAATACGGCCAGTAAGGCGACTTGCTGCAGCACGCCGGGTTCCATCCATTGCAGTAGCGCCTGGTTCAGCCAGGACAGACCGCCCAGCAGGGTCCAGCCCAGCACCACGGCCGTGCCGAAGGCCAACTCCAGCAAACCCAGGCGCCCTTGGGCGATGGTGTAGTCGGCGGCTTTGTGGTGGGCTTCCAGGCTGATCTGCGCCTGAAAGGCCGCAGGCACGGTGGCGCGGTGCTGCGCCACATGGCGCATCTGGCGGGTGGCCAGCCAGAATTTAAGGATGACGCTGGCCACCAAAGCCAGGGCAAAGGCAGCGGTCATCAGCACGGAATAGTTCGTCACGGTAGAAGCGTCGGTCATGGCGCGAGAGTTTAGGCCATCGGCGACAATGGCGGCATGGCTGAATCCAACATCCCCACAACTGCCGTCTTGGCAAAATCCGACAAAAACCTGGTCTGGCTGGACTGCGAAATGACGGGCCTGGAGCCCGAGGTGGACCGCATCATCGAGATTGCCGTCATCGTCACAGACCCCCATCTTGGCAACCGGGTGGAGGGGCCGGTGTTTGTGATCCACCAAAGCGATGCGCAACTGGACAAAATGGACGCCTGGAACAAGGGCACTCACGGCAAGAGCGGCCTCATCGACAAGGTGAAGGCGTCCACCACGACCGAAGCCGAGGCCGAAGCCGCATTGATTGCCTTCTTGAGCCAGTACGTGCCCGCCAACGGCTCGCCCATGTGCGGCAACAGCATTGGCCAGGACCGGCGCTTCCTCGTCAAGTACATGCCCAAGTTGGAGGCTTTCTTCCACTACCGCAACCTGGATGTGAGCACGCTGAAAGAGTTGGCCAAGCGTTGGAAGCCCGGCGTGGCGGAGTCGTTCAAGAAGCAGCAGAAGCACACGGCGCTGGCTGATGTGCATGAATCGGTGGACGAGCTGGCCCACTACCGGACCCACTTTTTGAAATTGGATTAGGTAAAAACCCGAATCCGTGTGATAATCGCGGGCTTCGCTGGTAACGCAGTTGGCGGCCAGCGAATTTTGTACATCTCCCTTCATTCACCGGGCACGCTTTTCTAAGCGATATACGCCCCCAGCACTGAAACCCCCACGGCGGGGCAGAGCAGGTTCCGTTTGATGGTTGATGTTTTTTAACCATTAACGGAGCAGTCGCACAACCTGCGGCGCTCTCGTGTGAGAAAAATATGACTGACGCATTTGATGTGACAGGCGAATTCGCGCCTGCCGAAAACCTTTCCGTACCCGCTAATACCGTGGAATCCACTGGCGTAACCGCCGAGCTGGACGCTGCTGATGCCGTGGAAACCATTGAAGCCCCCAACGGCTTTGTCGAATTGGGTTTGGCCTCCGAGCTGGTGCAAGCCTGTAAGGACCTGGGTTACACCCAACCCACCACCGTGCAAAGCAAGGCCATTCCTTTGGCCATGGGCTCCGGCGCGACCAAAGACCAGGCTGCCAAGTACATCGACTTGATGGTCTCCAGCCAGACCGGCTCCGGCAAGACCGCAGCCTTCTTGCTGCCTGTGCTGCACACCTTGCTGACCCAACTGGCCCAAGCCGAAGCCGACGAGCGCGCCGAGTTCGAGCGCCTGACCGCTGAAGCCCTGGCCAAAGGTGAGCCCGCTCCCAAGCGCGCCAAGCGCAAGGACCCCACCAACGTCCGCAACTTCAAGGCTCCCACCCCTGGTGCCCTGATCGTATGCCCTACCCGTGAACTGGCCCAACAAGTGGCGCACGACGCCATCGATCTGGTGCAACATTGCCGCGGTCTGCGCGTTGCCAACATCGTGGGCGGCATGCCTTACCAATTGCAAATCGCCAAGCTGCAAAACGCCAATCTGGTGGTGGCCACGCCTGGCCGTCTGCTGGACCTGCAACGCTCCATGCAAATCAAGCTGGACCAAGTCCAGTTCTTGGTGGTGGACGAAGCTGACCGTATGTTGGACCTTGGCTTCTCCGATGACCTGGCTGAAATCAACCAGCTGACGATTGGCCGCAAGCAAACCATGATGTTCAGCGCGACCTTCGCCCCCCGCATTCAGCAGCTCGCTGCCCGCGTGATGCGCGAACCCCAGCGCGTCACCATCGACAGCCCGCAAGAAAAACACGCCAACATCAAGCAAGTGCTGCATTGGGCCGACAACGCCCAGCACAAGCGCAAGCTGCTGGACCACTGGTTGCGCGACACCAGCATCAACCAGGCCATCATTTTTGCCAGCACCCAGATCGAGTGCGATGGCTTGGCCAACGACCTGCAGCAAGACGGCTTCGACGCTGTGGCCCTGCACGGTGCCCTGAGCCAGGGTCTGCGCAACCGTCGCCTGATGGCCCTGCGCCAAGGCCAGGTGCAATTTCTGGTGGCGACCGATGTGGCCGCCCGCGGTATTGACGTGCCCACCATCACCCACGTCTTCAATTTTGGCCTGCCGATGAAGGCCGAGGACTACACCCACCGTATCGGCCGTACTGGCCGTGCCGGTCGCGATGGCCTGGCCATCACCTTTGCCGAAATGCGCGATCGCCGGAAGATTTTCGACATTGAAGCCTACAGCCGCCAGCCCATCAAGGCCGAGACCATCCCTGGTCTGGAGCCCCAGCAGCGTGCGCCTGAATCGCGTCCCAGCTTTGGCGGCCGTGGCAACGGTGGCGGCTTCGGCGGTGATCGTGATCGCAAGTTCGGCAATGGTCCCCGCGAAGGTGGCTTTGGTGGCAACCGCAGCAACGGCCCCCGTGAAGGTGGCTTCGGTGGTGGTAATCGTGGCTTTGGTGGACGCCCTGAAGGCGGCGGCCGTGGTTTCGGCGACAGCGCCCGTGACTTCGGTGGTGCAGCCAAAGAAGGTTTTAGCTACGAACGCAAGGGCGGTTTCAACGACCGCTTTGCCGGCCAAGGCGCCCCCCGTGGTGACGCACGTCCTCCCCGTGGCGACTTCCAGCCGCGTGGCGATTTCGGAGCCCCTCGCGGTGACTTTGGCGCCCCGCGTGGTGACTTCGGTGCTCCTCGTGGTGATTTTGGAGCTCGCAAGCCCGCTTTCGGCAAGCCCACTGGCTTTGCCAAGCCCGGCAATGGTGGCAAGGTGTTTGTGCCCCGTGACGCCAAGAAGCGTCCTGCACGCAACGCCGACTGATCCATCCCGGATCGCCCAGCAAAAAGGCCTCGCAAGAGGCCTTTTTTTCGTCTCGAGGTGGTGTGACTTGGTTTAGGCCATGCCGTTGCGGCTGGCCAGCTCCACAAACAGGCCCGCGTGGTCCAGGTCGGCCAGACCGTGGTCGATGCCTTGGGCGTAGAGCTGTTCAAACAGCGCAGTGATGGGCGCATCAAAGCCCACTTCGCTGGCGGTGGCCAGCGCGTTGCGCAGGTCCTTGATTTGCACGGTCATGCGCGCACGTGGTGCAAAGTCGCGGTCCACCATGCGCTGGCCATGCACCTGCAGGATGCGGCTGTCCGCAAAACCACCGGTGATGGCCTCTTTGACCTTGCCCATGTCGGCGCCCCCGCGTTCGCACAGCAGCAGCGCTTCGGCCACCACGCCAATGGTGGCACCCACGATCATCTGGTTTGCCAGTTTGGTGAGTTGCCCGGAGCCAATCGGCCCTACATGGGTGGGGCGGCCAAACACCTTGAGCACCGGCACCGCGCGCTCAAAGTTGCTGGCCTTGCCGCCCACCATGATGGCCAGCGTGCCTTGTTCGGCGCCCACGGTGCCACCGGACACAGGCGCATCCAGATAGTCCACTCCCAGCTCGCTCAGACGGGCGGCATGGTCTTTGGCTTCAATCGGTTTGATGGAGGACATGTCCACCAGCAGGGTGCCGGGCGCAATGCCGGCCGCAGCGCCCAGCTCAAACAACACATGGCCGACCACACCGCCGTGGTCTAGCATGAGGATGACCAGTTCGGCGCCGTTTACGGCTTGGGCGGGGGTGTTATGTACGGTGGCGCCCAGCGGTGCCAAGGCTTCGGCCTTGCTGCGGGTGCGGTTCCACACGTGAACCGCATGCCCCGCCTCACACAGGCGGCGACCCATGGGCAGGCCCATGAGGCCGATGCCGAGTAATGCTATTTTCATGGTGACTCTTATGCTCCTCGGCACAAGAATAGCGCCACGCGCCGCAAGGCGGGTGACAGGGGCTATTCAAAGGCTGTCGAATCCCTGACAGCCTTCCGCCCCCGGGACTTACATCAGCAGGTGCTCACCCGCGTTGTCGCCACCCAGCGTCACGTAGTTCACCTTGCGGATGTCCATGAGCTTTTTGCCGCCGGCGTAGCTGATGGAGCTTTGCACGTCCTGCTCCATCTCCACAAGCGTGTCGGCCAGCTTGCCCTTGATCGGCTCCAGAATGCGCTTGCCTTCCACGTGCTTGTACTCGCCCTTGTTGAAGTCGCTGGCCGAGCCGTAGTACTCCTTGAACAGCGCGCCGTCCACTTCCACGGTCTTGCCTGGGCTTTCTTCGTGGCCGGCAAACAGCGAGCCGATCATCACCATGCTGGCACCAAAGCGGATGCTCTTGGCGATGTCGCCATGGCTGCGGATGCCACCGTCGGCAATGATGGGCTTGGTCGCCACGCGGGCGCACCACTTGAGCGCGGACAGCTGCCAGCCGCCCGTGCCAAAGCCAGTCTTGAGCTTGGTGATGCAGACCTTGCCGGGGCCCACGCCCACCTTGGTGGCATCGGCGCCCCAGTTTTCAAGGTCAATCACGGCTTCCGGTGTGGCCACATTGCCAGCAATGACGAAGCTGCCGGGCAGGTGCTTCTTCAGGTAGATGATCATGTCGCGCACGCTGTCGGCGTGGCCGTGGGCGATATCGATGGTGATGTACTCGGGCGTTACACCCAGCTTGACCAATTCATCGACCGTGGCGTAGTCAGGTTTCTTCACACCCAGCGAGATGGACGCGAACAAGCCCTTGGCGTGCATGGCCTGGGTGAACTTCACGTTGTCCAGGTCAAAGCGGTGCATCACGTAGAAGTAGCCGTTCTGCGCCAGCCATTCGCAGATGGACTCGTCCACCACAGTCTTCATGTTGGCGGGTACGGCGGGGATGCGGAATTTGCGGCTGCCCAGTTCGACGCTGGCATCACATTCAGAACGGCTCTCCACCCGGCATTTGCGGGGCAGCAAGAGGATGTTGTCGTAGTCAAAAATTTCCATGGTCCAAGCTCCTATCCAAAGTTTTCAGGTTCAAAACAATGGGCGCTTGGAACGGACCCGGCCATAAAAAAACCGGGTCCCAATTGCTTGGGCCCGGTGCGCGATTCTAGGCGGATTGGGGGCAGGGCGGTATATGGATTTTTGTATGGGGGCCAAACAGGCGGCACACGGAGCCTTTCTACAATCGGGGCATGCATTCCCTCGCCGCCCCTGGCAACACCTCTCCCCTGTTACATAACCTCAACCCGGAGCAGCTGGCCGCTGTGACGCTGCCAGCCGAGCACGCACTGATTCTGGCGGGAGCGGGCTCAGGCAAAACCCGGGTGCTGACTACGCGAATCGCCTGGCTGCTGCAAAACGGCTATGTCTCCCCCGGTGGCATTTTGGCGGTCACCTTCACCAACAAGGCCGCCAAGGAGATGATGACGCGACTCTCCGCCATGCTGCCGGTGAATGTGCGTGGCATGTGGATTGGTACCTTCCACGGACTGTGCAACCGCTTTCTGCGTGCGCACTACAAGAACGCGGGCCTGCCGCAGGCCTTCCAGATTCTGGACACGCAGGACCAACTCAGCGCCATCAAGCGCCTGTGCAAGCAGTACAACATCGACACCGAGCGCTTTCCGCCCAAGCAAATGGCCTGGTTCATTGGCAACTGCAAGGAAGAGGGACTGCGTCCCAAGGACGTGGTGGCCAGCGACCCCGACACGCGCAAGAAGATCGAGGTCTACCAGCTCTACGAAGACCAGTGCCAGCGCGAGGGCGTGGTGGATTTTGGTGAGCTGATGCTGCGCTCTTATGAGCTGCTGCGCGACAACAAGCCGATCCGCGAGCACTACCAGCGGCGCTTTCGCCACATCCTGATCGATGAGTTTCAGGATACCAACAAGCTGCAGTACGCATGGGTCAAGATGATTGCGGGGCAGGGCAGCGATGGCTTGCTGAACGGCGCTGGTGGCGCGGTGCTGGCCGTGGGCGATGACGACCAGAGCATCTACGCGTTTCGCGGTGCGCGCGTGGGCAATATGACCGACTTTGTGCGCGAGTTTGCGGTGCGCCAGCAGATCAAGCTGGAAGAAAACTACCGCAGCTACAGCAATATTTTGGACAGCGCCAACGCGCTTATCAGCCACAACAGCCGCCGCCTGGGCAAGAATCTGCGCACCGCGCAGGGCGCGGGCGAGCCGGTGCGCGTGTACGAGGCACCCACCGACTTTGCCGAGGCGCAGTGGATGGTGGACGAGATGAAGCAGCTCATTCGCGAGGATGTGGAGCGCAAGGAAATTGCGGTGCTTTACCGCAGCAACGCACAGAGCCGGGTGATTGAAACCGCGCTGTTTAACGCGGCGATTCCGTACCGCGTGTACGGCGGCCTGCGCTTCTTCGAGCGGGCTGAAATCAAGCATGCGCTGGCGTATTTGCGCCTGCTGGAGAACCCGAACGACGACACCAGCTTTCTGCGCGTGGTGAACTTCCCGGCGCGTGGCATTGGCGCGCGCAGCATCGAGCAGCTGCAAGATCTGGCCAAGGCTACGGGCTGTTCGTTGCACGATGCGGTGAGCACGTTGGGTGGCCGACCCGGCGCGGTGATCGCTGGCTTTGTGGCCAAGCTCGATGTGCTGCGCGAGCAGACCCAAGCGGGTGGCATGAACCTCAAGGACATCATCAAGCTGATGTTGGACAACAGCGGGCTGCGCGAGCACTACGAAAAAGAGCGTGAGGGCGAAGACCGGCTGGAGAACTTGGACGAATTGGTGAATGCGGCCGAAAGTTTTGTGATGCAGGAAGGCTTTGGCCGCGAAGCACCAGGCATGACCGCGCTGGTGAGTTCACCCGATGCCTTGACCCAGAGTCCGGCCAGTCAAGGCCTGAGTGGCGCAGCGCTGGATGCCACGCCCGATGAATTTGGCGACACCGGCGAAACCCTGTCGCCTCTGCAGGCCTTTTTGACCCATGCCGCGCTGGAAGCCGGCGACAACATGGCCGCCGCGGGGCAAGACGCGATCCAACTCATGACGGTGCACTCCAGCAAGGGCCTGGAGTTTGACTGCGTGTTCATCACCGGCATGGAGGAGGGCTTGTTCCCGCATGAGAACTCCATGAGCGACCACGATGGTCTGGAGGAAGAGCGCCGCCTGGCCTACGTGGCCATCACACGGGCGCGCAAGCGCCTGTACCTGAGCCATTCGCAAACCCGCATGCTGCACGGGCAGACGCGTTTCAACCTCAAGAGCCGCTTTTTTGACGAGCTGCCGGAGGAGTGCCTGAAGTACCTCACGCCCAAGCAGCAGCCCATGCCAGCAGGCGGAGGATTCGGTGGCGGGTACGGCGGAGGCTCCGGCAACAGCTGGGGGGGCGGCGGCTATGTTCCTAATTCAGGAGCTGGTCGCGCATATTCCACGGGGGCTTCAGGCCAATTTGGCTCTTATTCTGCACCCCAGAAAGAAGTACCCCGCAAAGAAGAACCCACGGACTTGCGAAAGGGACAAAAGGTGTTCCACGCCAAGTTTGGCGAGGGCACGGTGCTCACGCTGGAAGGTGCGGGCGACGATGCGCGCGCGCAGATCAACTTCCCACGCCACGGCACCAAATGGCTGGCGCTGAGCGTGGCGAAGTTGACGCCGGTGAACTGAGTTTTAGAGCGCTAAAGCTGGCAGCACCGTGCCCCGGCATTCGCCAAAGCCGATACGGCGAAAGCCTTCGCGCACGCAATAGCCGCGCAGGATGATGGTGTCGCCATCTTCCAGCCAGGCGCGGGTCTCAAAGTTGGACAAGGTAAAGGGCTTCTTGCCGCCCACGCTCAATTCCATCAGCGAGCCGCCTTGCTCCGGCGCAGGGCCGGACAGTGTGCCGGTGCCGAATAAATCGCCCGCGCGCAGATTGCAGCCGTTCACCGTGTGGTGGGCTACCAGCTGGGCCACGGTCCAGTAGGCGTCGCGGTAGTTGGATTGGGATAGCTTGTCGCCTGCATGGCCAGCGGCCTGCATCTGCGCCGTCTGGATCCACACCTCTAGTTCAATATTGATAGCGCCCTGCGCAGTATTGGCGGGCGATGCAAGGTAATTTAACGGTGCAGGATCGCCGTCGGGCCGGGTGAACGGCGCGCGGAACGGTGCCAGCGCATCCAGCGTCACCACCCAGGGCGACAGGGTGCTGGCGAAGTTCTTGGCCAGGAATGGGCCCAGCGGCTGGTATTCCCAGCCTTGCACATCGCGGGCGCTCCAGTCGTTGAACAGGGCCACGCCAAACACATGGTTTTCGGCCTGCGCCATCGTGATCGGCTGGCCCAGCGGATTTGGGCGGCCCACCACCAGGCCCAGCTCCAGCTCGTAGTCGAGCCGGCGGCAGGGGCCGAAGCTGGGTGTGTCCTGGTCGGGGGCCTTGGTCTGGCCGTTCGGGCGGCGGAAGCTGCTGCCGCTGGGCTGGATGCTGGAGGCCCGGCCGTGGTAGCCAATCGGCACCCATTTGTAGTTGGGCAGCAGCGGGTTGTCGGGCCGCAGCTGTTTGCCGATGGTGGTGGCGTGGTGGATGCTGGTGTAGAAGTCGGTGTAGTCGCCGATCTCGCAGGGCAAGCCCAGCTGCACATCGGCCTGCGCGTGCAGCGCGACCTGCATCTGGGCTTGCTGCGGGCTGCCAGTGCGTAGGCCGTCCACCAGGGCCTGGCGCAGGGCCCGCCGCGCCGGTGGCGCTAAAAGCAGCAGGCGCTGCATGTCGCTGTGGTCCGTTAGCCCGGCAGCGCGCAGGTCCAGCACCTGGTCGCCAATCGCCACGCCGATGCACCAGTCGGCATCTTGTTCCAACTTGAAGCGGCCAAACGGCAGGTTTTGCAGCGGGAAGTCGCTGGCCGGGTCGTTGGCCGAAGCGACCCAGCTTTGCAGCCCGGCGTCATGGGTGGGGTCGAGCAAGACGGTCATTCGGGGGCTTTCAAAAATGTGTCGGCCAGGCTGCTCCAGCAGTCGGCGTAGGCGGGGTCCAGCGCGCCACCGTGCATGGCGAACGCGGTAGGGATAAAACGGTAGCGGCTTTCCAGCATGAAGGCCAGGGTGTTGTCCAGCTTATGTGGCGCCAGCGTGGCGTGGCTGGCCTTAATGAAGGCGTCGGCATCCGGGCCGTGCGGGACCATGCAGTTGTGCAGGCTGGCGCCTCCGGGCTTGAAGCCTTCGGGTTTGGCGTCGTACTGGCCGGTCACCAGGCCCATGAATTCGCTCATCAGGTTGCGGTGGTACCAGGGCGGGCGGAAGGTGTCCTCGGCCACCATCCAGCGCGGCGGGAAGATCACGAAGTCGCAGTTGGCCGTGCCCGGCGTGTCGCTGGGGCTGGTCAGTACGGTGAAGATGCTGGGGTCGGGGTGGTCAAAGCTGATGGAGCCGATCACCATGAAGTTCGCTGTGTCGTACTTCACCGGGGCCAGGTTGCCATGCCAGGCGACCACGTTGAACGGGGTGCCGCGTTGCTGGTTGCGCCACAGCCGGCCGCCGTACTTCTTGACGATTTCATAGCTGCCTGCGGTGTCTTCAAATGCCGCCACGGGGGCCAGAAAGTCGCGTGCGTTGGCCAGGCCGTTGGAGCCGATGGGGCCCAGCTCGGGCAGGCGAAACGGCGCGCCGTAGTTTTCGCAGACATAGCCACGGGATGCGCCATCGGGCAAACCTACTTTGAATGCCATGCCGCGCGGGATGAGCACAATTTCACCCAGCGCCACGTCCAGCACACCCAGCTCGGTGGTCACGACCAGGCGGCCTTGCTGGGGGATCAGCAGCAGCTCGCCATCGGCATTGACCAGCGCGCGCTGCTGCATCGAGGTGTTGGCGGCATACACCAGCGCCGCCATGCCCACTTGCGCGTCCGGCTCGCCATTGGCTACTACGGTGGCCAGGCCATCGACAAAGTCCACACTGCTGCCATCTGCAGGCAGGGGAAACGGGTTCCAGCGCAAGGGGTCGGGCGGGGTGACTACGCCGCCTGCGGCACCGCTGGTCCAGTGCGCCTGTGCATACGGCTGGTAGCCGCCGCTGACCACCGAGGGTTGGCGGCGGTACAACCAGCTGCGCCGGTTCTCGGCGCGTGGCGCAGTGAATGCCGTGCCCGACACCAGCTCTGCATACAGGCCCAGCGGAGCCTGCTGCGGGCTGTTGCGGCCCTGTGGCAGGCTGCCCGGCACGGCTTCACTGGCGTATTCGTTGCCAAAGCCGCTTTGGTAGCGGCGCTGTACGGAAGAGTCGGCGGTCATGGTTTTGCTCTGTTTTATGTAGCTGCTTGCGCAGGTGGAATATGCGCTAGCGGCCTGTTTGGTTAAAAATCAATCTGCTTTGATGTTGTTGTCGCGGACCAGGCGGCCCCAGCGTTCGCGTTCAGTTTTGGTGTAGCTGGCCATCTGTGCAGGCGTGCCGGGCAGACCTTCCACGCCCAGCGCCTGGAAGCGGGCCTTGACCACGGTGGAGTTCAACGCTTCGACCAGTGCCTTGTTGAGTTTGGCCACGGTTTCAGCCGGGGTGCCGGTGGGTACCGACAGGCCTTGCCAGGCATAGGCTTCAAAGTCGGTTAGCCCCTGTTCGGCCAGCGTGGGCACGTCGGGCAGGGTGGCGATGCGTTGGGCACTGGCCACGCCGATGGCCTTGAGCTTGCCGGCCAGCACAAACTGGTTGCCGCTGGCGGTGTCCACCAGCATGAAGGGCACTTGGCCGCCCAGTACATCGGCAATCGCGGGGGCTGCGCCACGGTAAGCCACATGGGTCATGGGTGTGCCCATTTTTTCGCGCAGCAGCTCGGTGGCCAGATGGTGCGGGCTGCCCACGCCGGCCGACGCGTAGTTCACGCCGTTGGGCTGGGCTTTCACCCAGGCCAGAAACTCCTTGTAGTTTTTCGCCGGCACCTGTGGCCCCACCACCAGCACCAGCGGAAAGCGCGCCAGCAGGCCGACCGGGGTCAGGTCTTTTTCGGCGTTGTAGCCGAGTTTGGAGAACAGCGCCGGGTTGGCGGCCAGGGTCGCGAAGTCGGCCGTCATCATGATGTGGCCGTAGTCCTTGGAGCGGGCGGTGTATTCGGCAGCAATGTTGGTGGCCGCGCCTGGTTTGTTGCTGACGATGATGGGTGCGCCCAGGCCCTTGGTCATGGCTTCGGCGGTGGCACGGGCCACTACGTCGGAACCTCCACCGGCGGCGTAGCCCACCACCCATTCGATGGGTTTGCCGTCCTGGGCGGTGGCGGTGAATGCAGCGATGCAGAGGGCCAGGGCGGTGAGGATGCGTCGTGTCTTCATGGTGTTGTCTCCTTGTTTTTATTGAGGGCTCAGGCAGCGGCGGCGAAGGCCTGGCGCAGCACCGGCAGTGCGCCGATGTGGTTGGCCAGCACCAGCACCAGCCGGGCGTTGAAGGCATGGCTTTCTTCGGTACTGAGCCCCTGATGGGCTTCGATCAAGGCTTCGTAAAAGTCATCGGGTGCGTCCAGGTTGGGGGCGGTGTTGAGGATGGGCTGCATTTTTGTCTCCTTCAGTGTTGAGCGAGTGCCCGCTGGCAGGCACCGCGGATGGCTGCGGTGCTGGGGGCGCGCCAGCGCGCGCAGACATGCTGGTCGGGGCGCAGCAGGTACACCGTGCCCGGTTGGGCGTCGTAGCGCTGCACCGCCAGGGTGTTGGCGGGGGTCAGAGCTACCTGCACCACGTGCAGGCTGGGGTCGGCCTGGGCAAGGACGCTGGCCGCAGCAGCGTCGCCAAACACCAGGGCGGTAAAGCCGGTGCGGTTGCAGGCACGCAGCAGCCAGCTGCCGTCGGCCAGCGGCGCATCGGCGGCGGCGGCGCCGGGCACCATCTTGCCGCTGAAGCTGTCGGTGTCGGCTGTGTTTAGCGGTGAGTCGTGCAGGGTGGCGGGTACCGACAGGCGACCGCTGTTGACCAGCACGCGGGCAAAGGGATGTTTTTTGCTCAAGACCAGCGTTGCGTCGCGGAACAGGCGGCTGATTTCGCTCTTGGGGGTGATGAAGTCGGTGGCGCGGGTGGAGTTGCGGATGTTCTCGTCGGCCGCGTATTCGCGCTCGGCGCCATAGCTGTCCAGCAGGGCGTCGGGCGCCTTGCCTTGCAGCACGCAGGCCAGCTTCCAGGCCAGGTTTTCGGCATCCTGCACACCCGAATTGGCACCGCGTGCGCCAAACGGCGACACACCGTGCGCCGAGTCGCCGGCAAACAGCACCCGGCCATGGCGAAAACGGGCCATGCGCAGGCAGGAGAAGGTGTAAACGCTGGCCCATTCCAGCTCAAACTGCGCGTCCTCGCCCAGCAAGGCCTTGACGCGGGGGATGATGTTCTCGGGCTTTTTCTCTTCCACCGGGTCGGCGTCCCAGCCCAGCTGGAAGTCGATGCGCCACACGCCGTCGGGCTGCATGTGCAGCAGCACGCTCTGGTTGCGGTGGAAGTCGGGGTCGAACCAGAACCAGCGTTCGGCTTTCAGCTCCAGCCCGCTGTGTTCTGCGGTGAGCTTGATGTCGGCGATCAAAAACCGGTCGCGGAAGCTGCGGCCCTTGCTTTCCAGCCCGGCCAGCTTGCGCATGGCTGAGCCCGCGCCGTCGCAGGCCGCTACGTAGTCGGCATCCAGCTGGTAGGGTCCGTCGGGCGTTTGGATGGTGAGGCGGGCAAAGTCGGCCGTTTGCTCCAGCCCGGTCACGGCGTGGTTCCAGCGGATGTCGATCAGCGGCAGCTGGGCGGCGCGCTCGGCCAGAAAGCCCTCCACGTAGTACTGCTGCAGGTTGATGAAGGCCGGGCGTTCGTGGCCGGGTTCAGGCAGCAGGTCGAAGCGGTAGACCTCTTCGTTCTTGAAGAACACCTTGCCTACGTTCCAGGACACGCCTTTGTCCACCATGCGGTCGCCGCAGCCCAGGCGGTCAAAGATTTCCAGCGTGCGCTTGGCAAAACAGATGGCGCGCGAGCCGGTGGAGAGGGTGTTGTCGTTGTCCAGCAGTACCACGGGTTGGCCTTGCTGGGCCAGGTCCACCGCCAGCGCCAGGCCCACCGGGCCCGCGCCAACCACCACTACTGGGCGGCGCACCGGGGTAGTGGCGTCTTGGTCGGGGTGGTGGGTGGGGGGGAAGCTGAGTTTTTGGTAGTTGGTTGCTGGGGTTGAGGGCATGTCTTGTCTCCGTCTTTTTATTGGGACTTACGCAAAGCCCGCCTGAAGGCCCAGAGGGCCGCCAATCTGGTTTTGCCTAAGTCTTATCTATTCTTTCGGCTTAGCCTTCCAGGGTTTTCCACATCTCCACATCGCGTTCGGCGGTCCAGATGCGCGGGTGGGGGTATTGGGTCATTTCGTCAAAACAGCGGGTCACGTCAAACGGCATGCAGTGGTCGAAGATCACCCAGTGGCCGTACTTGGGGCGCAGCGTGGCCATGGTGTCTTTGTAGACGGCGTTCAGGTCTTTGCCTGCTTTGACGCCCGCTTCCACGCTGTTGCGTACGTCGGCGATGAAGTCGCGGGTGCCACGCAGGCCCGCGCTGACCTGCTCGGGGGTGACCAGGGCCGGGCCGCGGCCGGGCACCAGTGCAGCAGGTTGCAGCGCGGCCAGGTTGTCCAGGGTTTGCGGCCAGTCTTTGAAGTAGGCGTCGCCCGCGTAGGGGGTGGCGTCGAACTCCACCAGGTCGCCGCTGAGCAGGGTGCGCTCTTGCGGCAGCCAGACCACGGTGTCGCCCTTGGTGTGGCCCCGGCCCAGTTGCAGCAGCTGCACTTCCAGCTTGCCCAGCCACAGGGTCATCTTGCCGGCGAAGGTCATGGTCGGCCAGGTCATGCCGGGGGGCACCGTTTCCACATTGCTGAACAGGCGGGGGAAGCGGCCGATCTCGCTGGCCTTGTCTTGCTCGCCGCGCTCAACGATCAGGTCATACGTGTCTTGGCTGGCCAGGATTTGCTGCGCGTTGTAGGCGCTGGCACCCAGCACACGCACTGCGTGGTAGTGGGTCATGACCACGTACTTGATGGGCTTGTCGGTCACTTCGCGGATGCGGCGAATGACGTCGGCCGCCATGGCCGGGGTGGCCTGGGTGTCGGCCACCAGCACGCAGTCGTCGCCAATGATGATGCCTGTGTTGGGGTCGCCCTCGGCGGTGTAGGCCCAGGCGTGTTCGGAAATCTGGCTGAAGGTGACCTTTTTTTCTTCCAGGTCGGCTTGGGAGGCAAATTTTTTCGTGGTCATGGTGGTCTCCGTGGGTTGATTATTTGTTAACTGCAAATCGATTTGTTGAATCATAGCTAAAAATTAGCGTATGTCAAAATGCTTTGTGATTAACAAACCTACCAATAAAGGGGCCGGTATGCAGGAACCACGGGAACAGCGCGCGGTGCAGTCGATCGAGGTGGGCGGGCGCCTGCTGCTGGCCTTGTCCCACCATCCGGGGCCAATGGCGCTGAAGGACCTGGCGGCGCAGGCCGATCTGCCGGCCGCGCGTGCCCATCCTTATCTGGTCAGTTTCTCGAAGCTGGGCTTGGTTGAGCAGCAGGCCGACGGGCTGTACGCCCTGGGGCCGGCCGCGCTGCAACTGGGCCTGAGCTGTCTGCACCAGCTGGACCCGATGAAGGTGGCGGTGCCGGTGGCCGAGCGGCTGGCCGCCAGCACTGACCAGAGCGTGGTCATTGCGCTGTGGGGCAATATGGGGCCTACGGTGGTGCGCATGATCGAGGCGCGGCACCCGCTACACGTGAACATGCGGGCGGGCACGGTGTTGTCGGTGCTGGACACGGCCACCGGGCGGGCCTTTGCCGCCGCGCTGCCGCGCAAGATTCTGGAAGAAGCCCTGGCCGGGCCCATGGGGCGCTTCAGTGCGGTGGACCGGGCAGGTGCAGGGAATCTGGATGCAGAGTTGCTTTCGGCCCAGGAGGAAATGCAAGCCCACGGCGTGACGCGTGCACTCGGCCGACCCATTCCCAGCGTGAACGCCTTCAGCGCCGCTGCCTTTGACCACGAAGGCCGCGTGGCGCTGGTATTTACGGTGCTGGGGCATGCCGACCACTTTGACGCCAGTTGGGATTCGGCCATGGCGATGGCGGTGCGCGAGGCCGCCATCGAGGTGTCGCGGCGGCTGGGGTTTGCTATGGTTTGAATAGCTGCTAGCGCATACTCCACGGGGGTTGGAGGCCAATTTCTTGGTGAAAGCTCCCAATGCTCTGGGGTGAATTTCCCCTGGAAGAGGCGGTGCAGAAAGTAGCGTTGGTCTTTCAGAGGGGCCAGGCCCCAAAGCCGCTCGTGTTTGCCTTCCGCTGCCCTATGGGGCGTTTCACATGGGAAGGCAGCTGGTCGGGCCCTGGTCGGAGCCGAAATCCTTGTACTGACTGGGCGTGCAGTTGAAGGTGGACCGGAACAGGCGGTTGAAGTACGACAGGTCGTTGAAGCCGACGCTGTAGGCAATGGTGGAGATGAAGGTCTTGTTCTCCGTCATGCGTTGCTGCTTCAAGGCTTCGCAGGCGCTGGCGAGGCGCTTTTGCAGCAGGTATTCGGTGGGCGTAATGTCCAGCGACGTGAAAGCCCTTTGCAGCTGGCGGCTCGACGCCTTGAGATCCACCGCCATGCGCTGGATGGTCAATTCGCAGTCGGTGTGGTTCGCATCGATGTAGGCCACCGCGCGCTCCAGCAAGCGGGCATTGCCCACGTCCGCATCGATGCGGCGGGCCGGTGTGCCATTGGCAAACAGCATGGACCCAAGCAGGCCGTACATGGCTTCGCCCAGGTAGCTGGATTGTGTGGGGTTGTTGCTGGGTTGAAAGGCTTTGGCGAGCACGGCAATGAGGGCCAGGGTGGTGTGGTCGGTGCGCGGCATGAACAGCCCGCCACGCAAGGCGTCGCCAAACCTCTTTTGCAGTTCCATGCGCGGAAGATGAACCGATAGCTGCCGGCTGTAGCTGCCAAAGAACGTGAACTCAGAGGGTTCGGCGCTGTCTATCAGGACCAGATCGCCAGGGCGCAGCATGCTGACCGATTCGCGCTGGCTCATCAGTGCACGACCCTCTTCCTGAACGATGAGAAAGAAGTGTTCCGCGCCGTCGCGCGCGATGTTGCTTCGATCGCGCCGGATGGACTGCGCGTCTTTGGCTACATGGGCAAATTCAAATCCCCCGCGCGCCTCGTGGGCCACCGCACCGCGCATGAGGCTGCGGCTGGCGGCCGGCTGCACATCGAACGAACCACAGATGGCGTGCAGATCTGACCGGAACTGGTCAATGGGTAGTGAGGAGGTGGGGAGCGTGGTCAGCATGGGGCGCCGATAGTGATCCTCAACGCGGATTGAGGCTATTCGGGTTAACCCACCCACCTGAACGCGTTGTCGTTTGCGTCCAATTCGCGTGTCGCTGGAGCCCAAGTGAGCGCAGGGGTGTAGCTCCTACGATCCACCCGCTGAAACAACCACTCCACAGGAGGAGACATGACGGACTTTCCCATGATCATCAACGGCCTGCCCGTGAGCGCTGCCGAACACTTCGACGTGAAGAACCCGGCCACCGGGGAAACGGTGGGCCGTGCGCCCAACGCCTCGCGTGACCACCTCGATCAGGCGGTGGCCGCCGCAGAAACGGCGTTCGCGAGCTGGTCGCAGCAGCCCGACGCCGTACGCGCCCAGGCGTGTCTGGACATTGCGGGCAAGCTTGGCGAGCAAGCCGAAGACCTGGCCCAACTGCTGACGCGGGAGCAGGGTAAGCCGCTCAACGGGCTGGGCTCGCGCTTCGAGTTGGGCGGCGCGCGGGCCTGGGCCGCGCACACGGCCAGCCTGTCGCTGCCGGTGAAGGTGCTGCAAGACAACGAACAGGGCCGCGTGGAACTGCACCGCAAACCCATCGGAGTGGTGGGCTCGATCACGCCGTGGAACTGGCCGGTGATGATCGCGGTCTGGCACATCCTGCCGGCCGTGCGCAGCGGCAACACCGTGGTGGTCAAGCCCTCGCCCTTCACCCCACTGTCCACCATCCGGCTGGTCGAGCTCATGAACGAGGTGCTGCCGCCCGGCGTGGTCAACGTGGTCTGTTCCGACGACCAGGCGACCAACATCGGCGCGGCGATATCCGCCCACCCGGGCATCCGCAAGATCGTCTTCACCGGCTCCATCAACACCGGCAAGAAGGTCATGGCCTCGGCTGCCGAGACGGTCAAGCGGCTCACGCTGGAGCTGGGAGGCAACGACGCGGCCATCGTGTTGCCCGACGTGGACCCGAAGGCCATTGCCGAGGGCCTGTTCTGGGGCGCCTTCATCAACAACGGCCAGACCTGCGCGGCCATGAAGCGGCTGTACGTGCACGAGAGCGTGTACGACGAAGTCTGCGCGGCGCTGGTCGATTACGCCAAGGCCGTCCCAGTGGGCCCTGGCACCGACGAGGCGTCCGTCTTGGGACCGGTGAACAACCGCATGCAGTTCGACAAGGTCAAGCGTCTAGTGGATGCGGCCAAACACAAGGGCAGGGTGCTGCTGGGCGGTGAACCCGGTGAGGGGCTGTTCTTTCCGCCCACGCTCATTGCCGACCTGTCCCATGACGACCCGCTGGTGTTCGACGAGCAGTTCGGCCCGGCCCTGCCCATCATCAAGTACAGCGATCTGGAAGACGCCATCCGCCAGGCCAACGACAGCCCCAATGGCCTGGGCGGCTCGGTGTGGTCGCAAGACATCGACAAAGCGCGGCAGGTGGCCAATCGCCTGGAGTGCGGCTCCGTCTGGATCAACAAGCACGGCGCGATTCAACCGAACGCGCCCTTCGGCGGGGTGAAGTCCTCAGGCTGCGGGGTGGAGTTCGGCGAAGAAGGCCTGGCCGAGTACACCGACATCCAAGTCATCTACAACTAAGGGCGACCCCAACATGGAACAGTTTGACTACATCGTCGTGGGCGGTGGCGCATCGGGTTGTGTGATGGCCGCACGCTTGAGCGAGAACCCGCGCACCAAGGTGCTGCTGATCGAGAGCGGGCGCCGCGACGACGACCGCTACATCAAGATGCCCGCGACCTTCTTCAAGGTCATTGAAAAGGGGCGCGACATCGTCGCCTATGTGGGCGAACCGTCGCCGCTCGTGAATGGCCGCCCCTCCATCGTCATCCAGGGGCAGGTGATCGGCGGCGGTTCGTCGATCAACGCCATGCTCTACGTCCGTGGACAGGCGCGGGATTACGACGGCTGGGCCGCCGCGGGCAATCCCGGCTGGGCTTATGCCGACGTGCTGCCCGTGTTCAAGGCGCTGGAGAACAACATGGAGCTGGCCGATGCCTTCCATGGCACCGAGGGCGAGCTGCATGTGTCGGAAACCGGCTATCACCACCCTCTGTGCCGCGCCTTCATCCGCGCCGCGCAAGAGGTGGGTCTACCCAACAACCCCGACTTCAACGGTGCCAGCCAGGAGGGCGTGGGCTTCTACCAGACCACCACACACGACGGGCGGCGCTGGTCCGCCGCCGAGGCATTTCTGCGCAAGGCCGAGGGGCGACCCAACCTCAAGATCATGACCGAGACCCGCGTGGCTCGGGTGGTGTTTGAAGGCACACGGGCGGTAGGCGTGGCGCTGGAAAACGGCAGCACGATCCAGGCCACCGCCGAGGTGATCTTGTGCGCTGGTGCCATCGAGACACCGCGCCTGTTGCAGCTGTCGGGGGTGGGCGATGCGGCGCACCTGCAGTCCTTCGGCATCAAGGTGGTGGCCGACCTGCCGGGCGTGGGCCAGAACTACCAGGACCACCTGGAGAGCACGGTGCAAGGTGTGACGCGCGACCCCATCTCCTTCTTGGGGCAGGACAAAGGCCTGCAGGCGGTCAAGCACCTGGCGCAGTACCTCATGTTCCGCACGGGGTTGCTCACTTCCAACGTGGTCGAGTGCGGCGGCTTCGCCGACGTGTCCAACGCGGGTATGCCCGATGTGCAGTTCCACGTGTTGCCCTTCATGGTGGGCTGGGCCGACCGCGAGCCGGTGCAGGAGCACGGCATCGCCATCGGCCCGTGCTTTCTGCGGCCCAAGTCGCGTGGATCGGTGCGCCTGCGTTCGGCCCAGGCGAAGGACCCGGCCCTGTTCGACGCGGGCGCCTTCTCAGACGAGGCGGACCTCGACGTGTTGGTGCGCGGCGTGCTCAAGGGGATCGAGATTCTGGAGGCACCCGCACTGGCCAAACTGATCAAGCGGCGGGCCCTGCCGCAGCCCGGGATCGAGAAGGACCCCGAGGCCCTCAGGCACTTCGTGCGCCAGACGGCCAAGACGGTGTTCCACCCGGTGGGCACTGCCAAGATGGGCGCCGAGTCGGACCGCATGGCCGTACTGGACCAGCAACTGCGCGTGCGCGGTACCCAGGGTCTGCGTGTGGCCGATGCGTCCGCCATGCCCACCCTGGTGTCCGGCAACACCAATGCCCCGACCATGATGATTGCCGAGCGGGCGGCCAGGTTCATTGCAGGCAAGCAGTGAGAGTCAAAGAAGAAAAGCGTTTTCAAAAATAACCCTTAGGAGACAAGCATGAGAAAACTGTTACAAGCTGGCGCCGCTGCGCTCGCGTTCATGGCCCTGCCCACGATTGCGCTGGCCGCAGGTGAGCCCCCCCCCAGCTGCGGCCCCGGCAAGGGAAAAGCGGCCACAGGCAAACCCATCAAGGTCGGTGCCATTCACGGCAACGCCGCACCGGGTGATTTTTCATCGGCCACCGACGCGGCCGCCGCGTACTTTGCCTGCGTCAATGCCTCCGGCGGCGTGCATGGACGCCCGATCCAGTACATGGTCGAAAACGACCAGTGGAACCCCGAGCTGGCGGCGCAAGCCGTTTCCAAACTGGTCCAGGACCAAAAGGTCGTGGCCATGGTGGGCAACGCCTCGTTTGTCGAGATGAGCGTGAACGCGCCGTTCTATGCCAAGCAGAACATCATGGCGATGGCCTCAGGTTGCGCGGTGTCGGAGTGTTTCGAGAGTTCGAACATCGTGTCCACCAACCAAGGGCCGCTCGCGTCATCCATTGGTGCCGCAATGCACGCGGTTGAAAAGCTCGGCGCCAAGAACATCTCCTGCATTGGACTGGCCATTCCTTCGGTGGGCAACTGGTCTTGCGGGGCAGTCGAAAAATACATGGCGGGTAAGGGCCTAAAGGCATCCTCGGTTTTACTCAACCCGGGGGCGCCTGACGTGAACGCCGCCTTGCTGGAGGCGATGGCCTCGGGCGCGAACTCGGTGCTGGTCAACCTGCCCGCCGGTCTGGCCATCGCCTTCCTGCGCGCAGCGCAAGAGCAGGACCTGCGCGACAACTACAGCTGGACTTCGTCCACACCGCTGTACGACAAGTCCGTTCCCGCCGCGCTGGGCAAGTACTGGAACGGCAAGGTCTTCGTCAACGCCGAGCTCACGATGCTCGACGGCAAGGGCGCCGACAACCAGCACTGGCTCAAGGTCATGGACGCCTACGCCAAGAAGGACGATCCTCGCGACACGTTCAGCCAGTCCGGCTATCTGTCGGCCAAGTATTTCACCCAGACGCTGGCCGCGATGGACCCGTCCAAGGTCGATGACCGCGCTGCCGTGACTGCGGCGATCAAGAAGATATCGGGCCTGCGCTCGGACCTGAGCTGCGGCCCCTATTACGTGGGCGAGGCCAAGCAGCACATGCCCAACCACGCCGGGATCATGGTGGTTGTCAAGGACGGTGGCTTCCAGAAGGTGCGTGACTGTTACGAGTACGAAGGCCCGTACTTCAAGCCCCTGGTCGATGCCGAAAAGGCGCTTGGACTGCGCTGATGAACATGCCCCCGCGCTAGCTTTGCGGGGGCTGGTCATGCCTGGCTTATGAAAACCAAACTGTCTTTCCTGGCCGCCTACGTTGTGGGCATGGCCGTTGTCTGCGGCATCCTGGCCTGGGGTAAGCCGCTGCCCATGGTTGGCCTGTTCGTCGTGTCCGGGCTGGCCATCGGCTCCTTGTACGCCCTGGGTGGCGTGGGTCTGGTGGTGCTGTACCGCACGACGGGCGTGCTCAATTTCGCCAGTGGCGCCATGGGGGCCATGGGCGTCATGATGGCCTGGCAACTGGTGCAATGGGGCTGGTACGAACCCCTGGCTTGGGCCATGGCGTTGGTGCTGGCCACGGCACTGTCGCTGGGCTATGGCCGGATGATCGCTCCCCGCCTGGCTTGGCGCGATCCGGTGGTCAAGGCCATTGCTACGCTCGGCTACGCCTTGATCATTCTGGGCATTACCTCGTTTGTGTGGGTAGACCAGGTCCGCTCGTTCACCCTGCCTACCGACCAGATGGCCTTTCGCGTCTGGGGCCTGCGGGTCACGGTCACGCGCTTCATGGCCCTGCTGGCCACGCTGGCTGTGGTGGTGGGCCTCTGGGTGTACCTGGAGCGCACCCGCACTGGCCTGCAGATGCGTGCGCTGGCCAATGAACGCGACCTGTCTGGGTTGATTGGCGTGCGCATCCTGAAGGTGGAAACCATTGCCTGGGGCATGGCGGGGCTCATCGCCGGGTTCACCGGGCTGATGTTTGGCGACCTTATCCGGCTGGAGCCCAGCATCATCACCTTCATGGTCATCCCATCCATCGCGGCGGCCATCTGCGGGCGGCTGGACAACCTGGGCATGGTGCTGGTCGGTGGCTTGTCCATCGGTGTGCTGGAGTCCTTGCTGACGCTGTCGCCCGCCCTCAAATCCGTGCGTACCGTGGCCCCGTTCATGGTGGCCATCGTCATGCTGCTGTTGTTGCAGCAGGGCCGGCGCATCCTTTTCGAGAGAGACGAATGAATAGCCCTCACGTTCCCCCACTGCGTGTGGGTCACAGCCCCCCGATTGCGCGCATATCGCCTTGGGGTGGCCTAGCGGCGAAACGCCTGCTGTCTGCAAACCTACTGCCCCTGTTGTGTGGGGTGGTGGCGCTGGTGTTGGTGCCCATGTTCCTTGGAGGGCAGTGGGTGCAAATCCTAACCTCCACCGCCTGCTTCGCTTTGGCTGCGGCGGGGGTGGGGTTCATGTACTCTCGCCTAGGCATGGTGTCGCTGGCCCAGGTAGGGCTCATGGGCGTGGGCGGCTGGGTGATGCTGCGCATGAACCATGGCTTCGACCTGCCGTTCGAGATCAACCTGGCGGTGGCCGCGACTGTGACCATGGTGTTTGGCTGGGTCATGGCCTTGCCCGCCTTGCGCATGCGCGGCCTGTACCTGGCGCTCATCACCCTGATGGCGGCGAGTGGTCTGGAGATTGTCTTTTCCACCTTCCGCTTTCCCAATGGTGGTGAGGGCTTCTGGGGCGTGATGCCCTCGCTGATTGCGCCTTTCCGGCGGCCCTGGCTGGCCACTGGTGACGAGGTCTATCTGCGCTACACCGTGGTCATGCTGGTGGTGGGGTTACTGTTGATCGAGGCCCACCGGCGCACCGCGCCCGGGCGGGCCTGGGCCATGATCCGTCGCTCCGAGGCCGCCGCCATGGCTTCGGGCGTGAACGTGGTGTATTACAAAGCCTGGGCCTTCGGTTTGTCGGGCCTGCTGGCGGGCATGGCGGGCGGGCTGCTGGCGGGCACGCTGGGGCTGCTGGACCCTGCCACCTTTAGGGCGTCCGAATCCATCATGTTGTTTGCGTTGGCTGTGGTGGGCGGCGCCAGGCACTGGCTGGGGGCGGTGTTAGCAGCGGTGCTCTACCGCGTGCTGCCCGGCCTGTTCAACAACTGGGGTTGGGACGCCGACCTGACCCTGGTCATTTTTGGCGCCGCGCTGCTGCACGCGCTGATGACGGCGCCCGATGGCATTGCCGGGCAACTGCTGAGCCTGATGCGCAACAAGAAAAGGAACGCCACGTGATCGAACTCAAAGACATCACCGTGCGCTTTGGCGGCGTGACTGCGCTGGACGCCGTTTCTGCGGTGTTCACCGCCCCGGTCTCCGGCATCATCGGACCCAACGGGGCGGGCAAGACCACCACCATGAACGTTATCTCGGGCTTCTTGCTGTCTTTGGGGCAGATCGCTTACGACGGTGAAGTGATTTCCCGCCAAGCGCCGTACCAGCGGACCCGCTGGGGGCTGCGCCGCTCATTCCAGCGTGAACAGCTGGCCGACGACCTCAGCGTGATCGACAACCTGCGCGTCATCCTCGACGAACTGCCGGGCAGTCGGCACGACAAGGCGGCCGACATGGAGCGGGCGCTGGAAGTCACGGGCCTGGCCTCACAAGCCCACACCCTGGCCGCCCGCCTCAACACCTACGAGCGCCGCCTGACCGACGTGGCGCGTTGCCTCGTGGGTCAACCGCGCATCGTCATGTTCGACGAGCCGGCCGGGGGGCTCACCCCTGACGAAACCCAGCACCTGGGCGATCTGATCCTGCAGATCCATGGCCTGACCGGCGCCTCCACCTTGGTCATTGACCATGACGTGGACCTCATCACACGGATCTGCGAGCAAACGCTGGTGCTGGACTTCGGCCGGCGCATTGCGATGGGCCCCACCAAAACGGTGTTGGCTGACCCGCTGGTCCAGTCCGCCTATCTGGGCATGGAGGAGTTGCACTGATGGCGCTTGTCATTGAAAACCTCACGGTCGCCAAACAGGGGCGAGCGCTGGTTCGCAACGTGTCGATGTCGGTCGAACGCGGCCAGGTCACGGCAGTGCTGGGCGCCAACGGCGCGGGCAAGTCGGAGCTGGTGCTGGCCGTGGCCGGTATGCTGCCCATCGCCCAGGGGCGCATCAGCGTTGATGGCCGCGCCATCCAGGGCTGCCCGCCCGACGTGGTGCGCCTGGCGGGCGTGGCTGCGGTGCCTGAGGGCCACCGGGTGTTGTCGAAATTGTCGGTGGACGACAACCTGCGTGTGGCCGGCTCCATGCTGGCGAGGGATCAGGTCGGTCTTGCCGTGTCCGAGGTGTACGCGCTGTTTCCTGAGCTGGCCGAACGCAAGCGCCAACTGGCCGGCACCATGTCCGGCGGGCAGCAACAAATGCTGTCCATCGGGCACGCGCTGATGGCGCGCCCCAAGTACCTGCTGATCGACGAAATGTCGCTGGGCCTGGCGCCCTTGATCGTCAAGCGCCTGGTCAGGACCATCGAATCATTGGTGAGCAATGGTGTGGGCGTCATTCTGGTCGAGCAGTTCACCGAGGTGGCCCTGTCGGTAGCTACATCGGCCGTGGTCATGCGCACTGGGGATGTGCGCTACAGCGGGCCGACTAGCGAGATCAGGGCCAGGCCCGAGATACTGGAGGCTGCTTACTTCTAGCCAGCGCCGGGTATGGCACCGCTGGTCAGTTCCCCGACGCGCTGGACGCTGCGCCCGATGAATTCGGCGACACCGGCGAAACGCCGTCACCGCTGCAAGCTTTCCTGAGCCACGCGGCGCTGGAAGCCGGCGACAACATGGCGCAGGCCGGGCAGGATGCGATCCAGCTCATGACCGTGCACAGCTCCAATGGCTTGGAGTTTGACTGCGTGTTCGTCACCGGCATGGAGGAGGGCCTGTTCCCGCACGAGAACTCCATGAGTGACCACGACGGTCTGGAGGAAGAGCGCCGCCTGGCCTACGTGGCCATCACGCGTGCGCGCAAGCGCCTGTACCTCAGCCATTCGCAAACCCGCATGTTGCACGGGCAGACGCGTTTTAACCTCAAGAGCCGTTTCTTCGACGAGCTGCCCGAGGAATGCCTCAAATACCTTACGCCCAAGCAGCAGCCTATGCCTGCGGGCGGCGGCTTCGGCGGTGGCTATGGTGGTGGGTATAGCGGCAGTGGCGGCTCCGGAAGCAGCTGGAGCGGTGGATATGCTACGAATTCAGGAGCTGGTCGCGCATATTCCACGGGGGCTACAGGCCAATTTGGTTCTTATTCTGCGCCCCAGAAGGAAGTGCCGCGCAAAGAGGAACCTACCGGCCTGCGCAAGGGGCAAAAAGTGTTTCACGCCAAGTTCGGCGAGGGCACGGTGCTCACGCTCGAAGGCGCGGGCGACGACGCGCGTGCGCAGATCAACTTCCCGCGCCATGGCACCAAATGGCTGGCGCTGAGCGTGGCCAAACTCACACCGGTTCCTTGAATTGAACGCCTGAACTTTCAGAAAGCACCCCATGAGCCTGGACATTGCCAACACCCCACCCGCGCCGTACTACGCGGTCATCTTCACCAGCCTGCGCACCGCGGTGGACGAGGGCTACGGCGACATGGCCGAGAAGATGGTGGCGCTGGCCGCCCAGCAGCCTGGTTTTCTAGGCGTGGAGTCGGCACGCGATGGCCTGGGCATCACCGTGTCGTACTGGAAAGACCTGGAGTCCATCCGCGCCTGGAAGGCCAACGCGGAACACCAGGTGGCGCAACAGCTGGGTCACGCCAAGTGGTACGCTGCCTTCAAGACCCGCATTGCCCGCGTGGAACGCGACTACGCGCTCTAAGTGTGTGAGTGATTTCGCCGCGCATGCGTGACCCCGCCTCTTCTTCGTCCCGCCCCTCGCTGCAGGTGGTGGCCGGGCGCTACCAGCTGCTGCGCAAGATTGGCAGTGGCGGCATGGGCGCGGTGTACCTGGCCAAGCAGCTGGGGGTGGGCAAGCAGGTCGCGCTCAAATTTTTGCCGGCCCATCTGTCCGACGACCCGCAGCTGCGCAAGCGCTTTGAACGCGAAGCCGCACTGACGCTGGAGGTCAGCCACCCCGGTGCGGCGCAGCTGCTGGACACCGGCGTGGACGAGGACGGCCACCTCTACCTGGCGTTTGAGTATGTCGAAGGCGATGACCTCTCCACCCTGCTGGACCGCGAGGGCGCGCTGGCCTTTGGCGATGCGCAGGAGATCGTCTGCAAGGTGGCCGAGACCCTGGCCTTTGCGCATGCCAAGGGCGTGGTGCACCGCGACATCAAGCCCGAGAACATCCGCGTGCGGCGCGACCTGGCCGGCTGGCATGTGAAGGTGCTGGACTTTGGCATTGCCCGCGTGATGGATGAGATGGCCACGCGCCTGACGATGGAGGGCGGCGTGGCCGGCACGCCGCGCTACATGGCGCCCGAGCAGATTAGCGCCGCCAGTGTGGATGCGCGCACCGATGTGTATGCGCTGGGCCTGGTGCTGTTCGAGGCCCTGAGCGGGCGCGAAGCCTTTGACCGCGAGAACACCTCGCAGCTGCTGTGGGCCCAGCTCAACGACCCGGTGCCCCTGCTGCGTGACGTGCAGCCGCTGCGCGACTACCCGGCGCTGGACGCGCTGATTGCCCAAGCCTGCGCCAAAGAGCCGGGCGAGCGCATCCAGACCATGCAGGCGCTGGTGACTGAACTCAAAGCCCTGCACAGCCCGCAGTGGTGGGGCCAGTCGGTGCCCGTGCGCCGCCGCCCGCGCCCCAGTTTTGCCCACAGCCCGGATGCCTCGGGCAGTGATGCGCGTGAGCCCGTGCAGCTGCCGCGCCCGGGGCGCAAGACCTTTTTGCAAATGCGAGCCAGTGTCTGGCTGGCGGTGCTGGTGGGTGCATTGGCTGTAGGGCTGGCGGCCACTGCCTTGTGGGTAGCCTTGGACCGGCGCGAGGCGCCCTTGCCCACGGGGCCGGTGGTGCCGGCGCTTCCCGTGCCATCGCCCGCAGCCAGTGCGCCTGCAGCGGCCACCGCCAGCGCGCCAGTTGACTTGCCGGTGCCAGCTGTTCCAACGGTCCCGGTGACGCCCCCAGTTTCTCTTTCGTCCTCCGCTCCCGCGCAGCGACCTGCCGCATCGCCCGCCAAGCCGTTGGCCTCCACTGCGCCGCCTCAAGCCGCGGTGGAGACGGACCCTGCCGAGCCGACTGCGCCTGCGCGCGTGGCGGGCGAGATGCCCGAGTGCCCGCAGCTAGGTGTGTATGACGACAGCCCCATGATCCGTATGACGGTTGCCCAGCTGGAGCAACGCGTGCGGGCGGTGAAGTACATGTCGCCCTCTGTGATTGCCAACCAGCTCGTCACGCTCAAAGCCAGCGCAGATTCTTTTCACCGCAACTCGCGGGAGTGTCTCTATCGGTCCATGTTGATCCGGGTGGTTTTGAATGAAAAAGTGGTGCTGGCCTCCAGCCCCACGCTGTGGGGCCATACCCGCGATGTGCCGGAGCTGGAGCGCCTGTTTCTGGAGCAACCCCTCAAGCAGGACTGGAGCCTGGCCCAGCGCAAGGATGTGCTGCGCCAGGTGGAAACCATCTTCATCGCCAACCTGCAGAAAGACGCGCCGGGCGACGACGTCTACTGGCGCCGCATGTACTACGGCATCCTTTTCGCCTGCGAGGCAGAGGATGAGGCCCGCAGCAAAGCGGGCGCCAAGCGCATTCCCGAGAACAGCTGCCTCAAGCTCAAGCCCTCGCTCTGAGTCTTATCCAAATCAGGTTTGATCCTGAACAACGGGATTGGCAGCGGCGTTAAGGCCTAGTCGATCGGCTGAGGAATCGGCAGTTTACGAGATCATCGCAACAGCCTGGACTTTTGATTTCCTTGATTTTTCAATCGGATATCGGATGCTCGCGGCGCTTGCGCCGCCCCCGTCTTTGCAGATTTTCCCCACCACACTCAAGCGCATTTGTCATATAGCTGTGGGGCCAGTTGCTCCCAGGCGGCATTGCGGGCCTGAGCGGCCTGCAGATCGCTTTGCTGGTTGGCCTGCGCCACAAGTGCCTTGATGCTTACACCCGGCTTGAGGTGGCGCAAGTTCGTTGGCAAGCTGGCCAACTTCTCCAGCGGAGTCTGGGCATCTTTGGCGTAGTAACGCCTCAAGGTGCGACCCGGCTTCTTGGGGTCATCTTCAAGGCTTGCAAACAGGCTGGGCCTGTGCAGGTTGTTCAGTGGATTGAAGTGCTCACGGTTGAAATCGTTGATTAGCCCCGCCTTGCTGCGCGCGATGTGTTTGAAGCCAAACATCTTGCGCACCACGGCGCCATTCTTGCCCTCGACCAGCGCGTTGTCTGTACTGCGCCGTGGGCGTGATTTGGTCAGCTCAATACGGGCACTCTCCATTAGCTCCAGCATCCGCTCGTTGATGTACTCCACGCCGTTGTCGGCGTGAATACCGCGTAGCTTGAAGGGAAACTGCTCCATCAACAACTCCACGACGGTGCGCATGAAGCTGTGACTGATCTGCTCTGTGCACACCACCACCTGCCACTGGGTGACGCTATCGACCGCGTTGATGTGGTAGACCCCTTTGATGCCGTCGTGGTCACCTTGGTGCACGCTGTCGATGCGGATGTGCCCTGCATGGCCTTGCGGTCTTGGAGGGCGGCGCTCGCCGATCTGGGCACACCGTGGCGACGAGGTGGTCGTGCTGCGATACACCCGCTCGCGCCCATAGCGAACGCTGTTTCTCAGGTTGTACAGGTGCGAGACGCTGATGGCGCTCAAGCGCTCGAAGCGGGCGTCCCCATACACATGCCACTGGCGCCACAGCACGTGGGTCGTGGCCGCTCCAGAGAGGGTGCCAAAGGCCCTGTCGGTCTGGGCCAACAGGGCGTGTCCTGGTCCGTGAATCGCTTGGCGTAGGCCGTGCTTGGGGCCACATAGCGCCTTTGTAGGACTTCCCCGTCTAGGACGCGGCAGACCAGGCGTTTGACCTGTGCGCTGGCGTAGCCGCTGGTGCGCTCCAGGTAGCGCAGCACCACAGAGCGATCCGCACGACACAGGCTCGCGTAGGAGAAGCGTTGGACGGTCTGCACGACGTGGGCATAGCACGCCGCTGTATCGGCCAAGCTTGCAAACTCCAGGGCCTGTGTGCTATCCAAAAACTGACGCAACTGCGCAAGCGTTTTGAGCTTCAATAGGTTCATGTCAATCACCATTCTTTGATGATCGACTGGCCTGGCTACCTGCCGCTGACTCCTACTGTCTGACCCATCTCGGGATCAAACCTCGTTGGAATCGGAAAATGCGCTCAGGATCAAACCTCATTGGATAAGACTTCTGATTTCAAGCCAAATCGGGATCTAGAGCTCGTGGATATTGCGCGAGCAGCTATCAAAAAAATAGCGGGCTGCATCGCTGCAGCCCGCTGGTGTTGCCGCCCCGCAGGGCGGGGCAAGTGGCTTAGCTACCGATCACACCACCATCTTTCTTGGTGATCACGATGGTGGCAGAGCGGGGACGCTTGCCCGCGCCATAACCCGCATTGGCAGGCCACTGGCTGGTGTACTTGGCAGGGTTGTTCACATCGGCCATCTTCGAGCCTTCGCCCGGGTGCTGGATGTTGATGAACATGGCCTTGCCGTCTGGCGTTTCGCACAGGCCGGTGATTTCGCAGTCCACCGGACCTACCAAAAAGCGCTTCAGAATGTCTGGCGACTGGGCCTTGCCCACATAGGTATCCACACGTTTTTCGCTTCCGTCCGCACGCTTGTAGCTGAGCGACTTCTTGCTGCCATCGCCCACTTTGCCGGGAATGGCGGCGAGCATCATGCAGTTGGTTTTGTCGGTGTAGGCGCCGTCATCGGTCTGGATCCAGCACAGGCCGGTCACGTCGCTGAACACCAGGCCGTCCGGGGCCGACATGTCGTTCTCGTCGGTCAGGTTGGAGAGGTTCACCTTGGACTTGTCGGCATCGGCCTCGGATGCGAACAGGTAAATGTCCCACTTGAAGGCGGTGTCGGTCGGTTTGCCTTGGGCTACGCGGATGATGTGGCCGTGCACGTTGCCCTTGTTCTCTTTGCTGCCCTTCATGTCGCTGTAGAAGCGTGGGTTGGCCGAGTCCAGGCTGGCATCGCCGTCTACGGTGCGGTTGCTGTTGTTGGTCAGCGTCATGTAGAACTCGCCGGTGCGGGGGTTGATGCCACCCCACTCGGGGCGGTCCATCTTGGTGGCGCTCACCGCATCTGCAGCCAGGCGGGTATAGATGGCCACATCGGCGTCAGACTTGAACTCAAAGTCGGGGTTGGCGGCCACGATGGGGTTGTTCATGGACAGCTCGATCCAGGTGCCCGTGCCATCGTCCTTGAAACTGGCCACAAACAGCGTGCCCTTGTCCAGGTACTTGTCGCCCGCGGCCATACGGTTGCTGGGGTTGGCGTCAGCGGCGTCCCACTTGGCCGCAGACACATATTTGTACATGTATTCGTTGCGGGCATCGTCCCCCATGTAGGCAACGATGGGTTGGCCGACCACGGGTTTGGCAAAGCTCACGCTCTCGTGGGCAAAACGGCCGAGGCCGGTGCGCTTGCGCACGGGCTGGCTCGCGTCGTAGGCGTCCATTTCCACCACAAAGCCGAAGGTGTTCATTTCGTTGCGGTAGTCGGCTTTGGCGTTGGCGGCCAACGCGCCGTTGTTCCAGCGTACGTATTTGTCATCGGCACCTGCACTCTCCCAGCCATGGCGGCTGGCTGCACCGGCGGGGCGGCCGTAGCGCACCAGGCCTGCCACTTGTTTGTCCTTCTTGCCGCGGCGCTCGTCATCTTTGGCGTCGCGGTGGAAGTAGCCAAACCAGTTTTCTTCGCCCGACACAAAGGTGCCCCAAGGCGTCTTGCCGGTGCCGCAGTTGTTCAGCGTGCCACGGGCGCGGGTGGCGTCGGGGCTGAATTTGGTCACCAGGTGCTCGCTGCCTTTGGCCGGTCCGCTGATCAGCACCTCAGTCATGGCAGTCACACGGCGGTTGTAATTGGATGCTGCTTTGTAGGCCCATTGGCCGTTTTGCGCGGCCACCTCCACGACCGACAGGCCGTGGATGGCAAATTCTTTGTCCACTTCTGAGGCAGGGCGGGGCAGGGTGGCGGTGCCACCGTTGGCATGGATGAAGAAAGAGCTGAGTTTGTCGTCTGTGGTCGCTTCGTGGTTGATGGCCAATAGTGCACGGGTGGTGCTGTTGGCAGAGGGCTTGCCGCTGGCGTCCAGGCCAAAGTACTCCATGCCGTCGTGATGGTCCCCGGCGCGGTTGTCCCAGTCGGTGTCAGTGCCATCGTTTTTGAACGCGGCGGTGCTGGCCTTGAGCGGGTCACCCAGGGCGTAAATCACTTGCACGTTGTAGCCCGCAGGCACCACGACCTTGTCAGCCAGGCTCTTGCCCACGGCGGCAAAACCCAGGGTGCTCAAGGGGGCGCCCATGGCAGCTACAGTGCCCGCGCCGGTCGATGCCGTGGCGCAACCGGTCAGCGCGCCAGCGCCAAACAGCGAGGTGGCCGCAGCACCCATGCCGCCCAGCAACAAACCGCGGCGGTTCAGGCGGGCGGTCATGATGTGGTCGATGTGCGGGTTGGCGGTGGTGTTGGAGTCTTCGTTGTTGAAGATGTCACTGGAAGAGCGGGTGGTATCGGTCATGCAATAGGCCTCAAGTTAAACAAGCCTGCGTAGCATGCGTCGGTGATGTTTCAGCTTTGTGACAAAGGTGGCGCGTGCGCGGGTATTGCAGCACCGGTATATTGCGAGGCCAACCACCTTCTAGCAGGACTCCCACCATGAAAAAAACCTTGTGTTTGTTCGCCTTGCTGTGTGCCGGGCTCGCCCAGGCTGCTGATGTGCCGGTGATGAATGTGCCCACCGTGAACCAACGCATGAAAGCCGCGCGGGAGGCCATTGCTAATGCCGATTGGCGCAATGCCCAATACGAAACGAAAAAGGTCATCAGCGAGGAGCCGGGCAACGCCGATGCCCACAATCTGTTGGCCTATGCGTACCGCAAACAAGAGCGCCCTGACCTTGCGCGGGCGTTTGAGCATTACAAAATTGCACTGCGCCTAACCCGCAGCACAAGGGCGCGCACGAGTACATCGGCGAGGCCTATCTCATGAACCACCAGCCCGACATGGCGGAGCAACATTTGGTAGCGTTGGAGGCCATCTGCGGTAACCGCGTGTGTGAGGAATACCAAGACTTGGCGCAGGCCTTGGCGGCCTACCGCAAAGCCAATCCTTAGCGCGCCAAAAGCCGACTTAGCGCGTCAGGTTCTCTGCCGGGTGGGGCTGATCAGGCTTTTCATCCATGTAGCCCTTGCCATCTTTGACGCCTTTGCGGCCCAGCACCTGCCAGGCCGTCCGTTGGTCCACCAACTGGGCCAGAAACTCCAGCTCTTCATCGGTATGGTTCAGGGCTTTGGCGGGTGTCAGGCTGCGTCCATTTTTGGGCTGTACCTCACCCCAGAACGCCTGGTGGTAGTTGGCGCGGCTTACAGTCCGGTCGTTGCCGGAGGA
This sequence comes from Rhodoferax sp., assembly GCF_034519335.1. GTDB lineage: Bacteria > Pseudomonadota > Gammaproteobacteria > Burkholderiales > Burkholderiaceae_C > Allorhodoferax. The sequence continues at coordinate 38,758 of NZ_JAXHOL010000038.1, read as the reverse complement.
CATGTCCACCGTACCGTAGCAGTTGCAGAAGTAGCTGCGTCCACCCTGGTTCTCGAAAATTTCGGTGTACACGCCGGTGCCCCGAATGCCAGCCGTCATGGTGGGCGTGACGATTTGGCGGCTGCTACCTTTGCCCCACACACTGACCACGGCGCCGGTGACCAAGCGCAACAGGCTTACCGCATTGAGGCTGGCGCCACGCTCCACCGTCATGCGCGAGTTTTGGCGCACATGGAATGCGGAGTTGCCAATCACAAACACCAGGCGCGAGTCCGGGCCGGTCACAATTTCATCGCCGCTTTGCACACCTTGCTGGCTCAGCAAGCGTCGGCCGTTGACCGTCGCGTCGCCCACCAGTTCCACCACGTTGCTGCGTGACTGCGCTTGGGCGGCTGCAAAGCCACCCATGCTGGTCCAGGCAGCGGCGGCCTGCAAAAAGCCACGGCGCTGGAACCAAAGAACTTCGTTGTCGCTACGGCCTTCAAGGGTGTGCTGGGTCATGCGGAGTCTCCTGTGCTGACTTCAAAGGTGTCTTCGAACGTGAAATAGAGCGAAGTAAAAAACATGGCCGCCATGGCCATGCCGGTGGGGAACAAGATGGCACCCACCAGTTGCGGACTGCCCAACAGCGCGGAGATGATCGCAACCACCAGGCCGGTTCCTAAAAACACGGCCATCCAAACCAGTCCGAACACGGTGAAGGCCCAGAAGTTCCGCAGACAGGCTACCAGACTGAAAAACAGGCTCTTCACGGGTGCAATGCCGTGCCAGTGCACCAGTGCCGGTGCATGCCAAAACAGCAGCGAAAGCGGCAGGTACAGGGCCATGGCTGTCAGGGCGGCCCATTCAAAGTCACTTTGCATCAGCAGCTCGGCGCTGAGTTCGCCGCCCACCAGATACAGGCGCGCAAACTGCCCGCCATCTGCCAAGGCCGAAATTCCCATGACCAGCAAAAAGCCCAATGCGTACAGCGCACCCAGCACCAACATGCCACGCAGCTGCTGGCGCCCAGCGCGAAATGCGCTAACCAACACGGTGGGCATGGGGAACTTGCCTTTGGTGGTTTCCTGTGTGGCGGCCATCAGGCCCAGTGTCGCGGCCGGCAGCAAGGCCAGGGCCACGACGCTGCCCAGCACGGGCACCATGCTGAGCACCGACATGGCGGCCATGAACATGAAAAACAAGCCTGAAAGAGCCAGTGGCTGCTTGAAGAAGGTGCGAATGCCCATCTTCACCCAGACAGCGCCCTGGCGGGCGGGCACCATGCGCAGCTTCATGCGGCCACCGCCATGTTCTGCTCCAGTTGGGCCAAGGTCAGCGGCTGTGCCACGCGCTGGCGCAGCACCCGTTCAAAGTGGGTGGGGTCGTGGGGTTTGAGCATGGAAGCTTCTCGCGGCAAATACCAGTCCCACAGGCGGGAGATCCAGAAACGCAGGGCACCTGCGCGCAGCATTGCGGGCAGCAGCTCGCGCTCCTGTGCGGTGAGGGGGCGCACGCTGGTGTACGCCTGCACAAAGGCGGCGGTACGCTCCAGGTCGGCTACGCCGGTAGGCAGGTCGATGCACCAATCGTTCAGGCATACAGCCAAGTCGAACAGCCAAGCGTCGGTGCCAGCAAAGTAGAAGTCAAAAAACCCACTCAGCACCGGGCTGCTGCCGCTGCTGTCAAACATCACGTTGTCGCGGAACAGGTCGGCGTGGATGGCACCGCGCGGCAAGCCGGTGTAGGCGCTGCTGTCGGCAACATGGTTTTGGTAGGCCAGTTCGGCCTGCAGCAGCTGGGCTTGGGCCGGTTCCAGGTGGGGCAGCACCACGGGCACGGTGTCATTCCACCACGATAGCCCGCGCAGGTTGGGTTGCTGCATGCTGAAGTCGCGTCCGGCCAGGTGCATACGCGCCAGCATGGCGCCAACCTGGCGGCAATGCTCCACGCCAGGCGCCAGCTCGCTTTTACCCTTGAGGCGGTTCACCACGGCGGCGGGTTTGCCGTTCAGGCTGTGCAGCACGTCACCGTCGCGGTTGGCCGCGGGGTCCGGCACGGGAATGCCGTGGAAGGCCAGGTGTTTCATCAGCCGCAGATAAAACGGCAACTGCTCTGCACTGAGTCGCTCAAACAGGGTCAGCACATAGGGCGCCTGGTCGGTGGTGACGAAGTAGTTGGTGTTTTCAATGCCACCAGAGCAGCCCTCCAGAGTCTGAAGGTTGCCGAGCTTGAGGGATGAAAGGAAAGTGCTGGCCTCGTCGAAGGAGACCTCTGTGTAAACCGCCATGGGGCAATTGTAGGGGGGCGTTAGCGCGGCATGGGGGCACCAATTCGCCGCCGGGCCGTCCCCAGGCGAATTCACCCCCTCGGGGGGCAGCGCCCCGCGCAGCGGCGGAGCGTGGGGGCACAATACCCGGATGAGTGAACCCCGTAAAACCCTGCTGCTGGTCGATGGTTCCAGCTACCTGTACCGTGCCTTTTTTGCCGGTGGCGAAACCATGAGCATCAAGCTGCCCGATGGCACAGTGCAAAAGACCGGTGCCATCCGCATCATGATCAACATGATGAACAGCCTGCGCAAGGAAGTGCCGGCCGATTATGTGGCCTGCGTGTTTGACGCCAAGGGCCCTACGTTCCGCGACGCCATCTACCCTGAGTACAAGGCCCACCGCGACCCCATGCCCGACGATTTGCGCAGCCAGATTGCCCCCATCCACGAGGTGGTGCGCCACCTGGGCTGGACGGTGTTGGACGTGCCCGGTGTGGAGGCCGATGACGTGATTGGCACGCTGGCCGTCACGGCCGCGAACCAGGGCATCGAGGTTATCGTTAGCAGTGGCGACAAGGACTTGGCGCAGCTGGTCAACGAGCACATCACCATCATCGACACCATGAACGGCAAGCGCCGCGACCTTGCCGGCGTGCAAGCCGAGTTCGGCATACCCGCACACCTGATGTTGGACTACCAAAACCTGGTGGGCGACACCGTGGACAACGTGCCCGGTGTGCCCAAGGTGGGACCCAAGACGGCGGTGAAGTGGCTGCTGGAGTACGGCTCGCTCGAGTCGGTGGTGGCCAACGCGGACAAGATTGGCGGCGTGGTGGGCGAAAACCTGCGCAAGACGCTGGACTGGCTGCCCACAGGCCGCTCGCTGCTGAAAATCAAGACGGACTGCGATCTGCACGACTGGTTGCCCGGCCTGCCTGCTATGGATTCGATAGCTGTTGGCGCAGAAGATACGGGCGCTTTGGTCACTTTTTATGAGAAATATGGCTTCAAGGGGCTGGCCAAATCCTTGGGCGGTGGCGGGGACGCCCCTGTGCCTCCTGCCAAAGCGCTCAAGGCCGCCATGCCGTCTGACGCCGCACCGGGCCTGTTTGACGAACCGGGGGACACTGCGCAGGTGCAGGCTCCTCGCACCAGCAACCTCAACTACGACACCGTGCTGACCTGGGAGGCGTTCGACGCTTGGCTGGCCAAGCTGCAAGCCGCCGAGCTGGTGGCGCTGGACACCGAAACCACCTCGCTGGACGAGATGCGGGCCGAGATTGTGGGCATCAGCTTCAGCGTGGAAGTTGGCCATGCGGCCTACATTCCCGTGGCCCACCGCTACCCCGATGCACCGGCCCAACTCAACCGCGACGAGGTACTGGCCAAGTTGAAACCTTGGCTGGAAAATCCTGCCGCTAAGAAGCTGGGCCAGCACATCAAGTACGACCGCCATGTGTTTGCCAACCATGGCATCGAGGTCCAGGGCTATGTGCACGACACCATGCTGCAAAGCTATGTGCTGGAAGTGCACCAGCCGCATGGCCTGTCCAGCCTGGCCGAACGCCACCTGAGCCGCAGCGGCATCAGCTTTGAAGACCTGTGCGGCAAGGGGGCCCACCAGATCAGTTTTGACCAGGTGGACATTGCCAAGGCGTCCGAGTATTCCTGCGAAGACTCGGACCAAACCCTGGACGTGCACCTGGCGCTGTGGCCGCAGCTGCAAGCCGATGCCAAGCTGACCTTCATCTACGAACTCGAAATCGCCAGCAGCGAAGCGCTCTACCGCATTGAGCGCAATGGCGTGCTGATCGACGCGCCCACGCTGTCGGCGCAGAGCCACGAACTGGGCCAGCGCATTCTGCAGCTGGAGACCGAGGCCTACGAGATTGCAGGCCAGCCCTTCAATCTGAGCAGCCCCAAGCAGCTGGGCGAAATCTTCTTTGACAAGCTGGGCATGCCCGTGGTCAAAAAGACCGCCACCGGCGCGCGCAGCACCGACGAAGAGGTGCTGGAAAAACTGGCCGAAGACTATCCGCTGCCCGCCAAGCTTTTGGAGCACCGGGGACTGGCCAAACTCAAGGGCACGTACACCGACAAGCTGGCCTTGCTGGCGCTGCCGCGCACCGGCCGCGTGCACACACACTACGCGCAGGCGGTGGCGGTGACCGGGCGCCTCAGCAGCAACGACCCCAACCTGCAAAACATCCCGATCCGCACCCCCGAAGGCCGGCGCGTGCGCGAGGCCTTTGTGGCCGCGCCGGGCTGTGTCATCGCCAGTGCCGATTACAGCCAGATCGAGCTGCGCATCATGGCCCACATCAGCGACGATGCGGCCTTGCTGAAGGCCTTCCACGATGGGTTGGACGTGCACCGCGCCACCGCGGCCGAGGTGTTTGGCGTGCCGGTGGACCAGGTGAGCAGCGAGCAGCGCCGCTACGCCAAGGTCATTAACTTCGGTCTGATCTACGGCATGAGTGCCTTTGGCCTGGCGCGCAACCTGGGGATCGACAACACGGCGGCCAAAAACTACATCGCGCGCTACTTTGAGCGCTACCCCGGCGTCAAGCTCTATATGGAGTCCACCCGTGCTTTGGCAAAGCAGCAGGGTTATGTGGAAACCGTGTTTGGGCGGCGCCTGCAGCTGGCCGGTATCCAAAGCGCCAAGGGCGCGCAGCTGGCCGGGCTAGAGCGTGCGGCTATCAACGCGCCCATGCAGGGCACGGCGGCCGATTTGATCAAATTGAGCATGGTCAAGGTCCAGCAAGTATTGGATGCGCAAAATAGGGGCACTAAGATGATCATGCAGGTGCATGATGAACTGGTGTTTGAGGTGCCCGAGGCCGAGGTGGACTGGCTCAAAACCGACATACCGCGCCTGATGGCCGGTGTGGCTGACTTGAAAGTGCCACTGCTGGCCGAGGTTGGGGTTGGCCCTAATTGGGACCAAGCGCATTAAGGTAGACGATGTGCTGGCGGTGTCCACCACCGCACGGACATGCATAACGAAACTAAAGAGGTCAACGTATGGGACTCAATGGACTGAAGATTGCCACCAAGCTGTGGGCATTTATCGTGTTGGTGATTGTTGGCATTTGCGCAGTGGCCGTGATCGGGTTGGTGCGAAGCGCAAACATTCTGGCCGAGGGGGGGGTGAAGCAGTCGCAGGTGGAGGAATTGGTGCAAATCTCCACTGAGTGGAATGGCCTGACGATGACCAATGCCGCGCGCAACCAAGCCATCATGCTGGCCGAGGGCGCTGCGGTGAACGATTCGTTCAAGGAACCCATTAACGCGACCTCGGCCCAGATCAGCGAGCTGCAGAAAAAAATTGAAGCCATGCCCTTGACCGATGCGGACAAGGCGCAGATGAAAAAAATTGGCGACTTGCGCAAATCGGTGATTGAGCTGCGCACCAAGGCGCGCGATGCCAAGACCGCCGGCAACCCGGATGAAGCCCTGCAGATCATGAATGGCCAGTACCTGCCCGCCATGGCCGCCTACATCGGGGCCCAAAAAGACATGGTGGAGCTGCAGAAAAAGCAATTGGCCGAAGCCAAAGAAGACACAGAACGCCGCCGTGCCGCCAACACCATGGGCATCCTGGTGGGGCTGGCTGTGATTGTGGCTGCCATCTTCGCGGGCACGGCCTGGCTGGTGCGCTCCATTCGTGAGCCCCTGGCCCAGGCCAACGACCTGGCCGCACGCATTGCCCAGGGCGACCTGAGCTCCGTCATCTCCACCAACCGTGCCGATGAGTTTGGCACCTTGCTGGTGTCTTTGCGTGCCATGAACGAGTCCTTGGCCAGCATGGTGTCGCAGGTGCGCCAAAGTACCGACAGCATTGCCATTGCCAGTGCTGAAATTGCCACTGGCAATAACGACCTGGCCCAGCGCACCGAGCAAACCTCCAGCAACCTGCAGGCCACCGCTTCCAGCATGGATGGCTTGACTATCACAGTGCAACAAAGTGCTGATAACGCGCGCCAAGCCAGTGCCTTGGCGGCCAGCGCGTCCAGCGTTGCCCAGCGGGGTGGTGAGGTGGTGACGCAGGTGGTCAGCACCATGCAGGAGATTGACGCCAGCAGCAAGAAGATCAGTGACATCATCAGCGTGATCGACGGCATTGCCTTCCAGACCAACATCCTGGCGCTGAACGCGGCCGTAGAAGCCGCGCGTGCCGGTGAGCAGGGGCGGGGCTTCGCCGTGGTGGCCTCAGAGGTGCGCAGCCTGGCAGGCCGCAGTGCCGAGGCCGCGAAAGAAATCAAGGGCCTGATCGGCACTTCGGTGGAGAAAGTCGAGTCGGGCACCAAGCTGGTGACCGATGCCGGCGCCACCATGCAAGAGATTGTGCAAAGCGTGCGCCGTGTAGCCGATGTGATTGGTGAAATCACGGCCGCTGCGACCGAGCAAAGCTCGGGTATCGCAGGCGTGAACCAGGCCATTGGCAATCTGGACCAAATGACCCAGCAAAACGCGGCTTTGGTCGAAGAAAGCGCTGCTGCGGCGGAGAGCCTGCGTGAGCAGGCCGACCGCATGAAGCAGGCGGTGGCAGTGTTCAAGGTGGGCGCGGTGTCTGCGCATGGCGTGGAGCTGGCAGCGGTGCCCGTGCGTTCGGCCGCCCCCAAGGCCCCGAATTTCAAGGGGCCCGAGCGCCGTGGCGCCAACGATGCAGGGCCCGCTGCGCGGGCTGCTGCGCCCAAACCCGCGGCAGCCAAGACGCCTGTGGCCAAAAAAGCAGCTCCAACGGCGCCACCGCCCGTGGTCAACACCACGGCCAAGGTGGTGCCCCATACCTCGACCCGGGTGACCCCGGCTGGAGGGGATGACGATTGGGAAACTTTCTGAGCCCACGCGGCTCTGCCAAAGACCCGCATGTAGCACACGCTTTGGACGTGTGCCTACACTGCGGGTTGTTGTTTTTTAACCCGAGGAGAATGCTGTGTTTGATGCTCTGAAAAATCAGGTGATTTCCCTGCTGCCCGGCAGCTCCACCGAGGAAGGCGCCACCCGCCGCACGGCGCTGAAGGCTGCACTGGGTGTGGGCTATGCCGCCACCGCCATGCCCATCATGGCCCAGACCGCTATCAAGACCCCAGCCACCGGCTTGACCGCGGGCGAGGGTATTTTTGATGTGGACGGATTCACCGTACCGTTTTATTACGCAGCCCCCGAGGGCAAGAAGAACCTGCCCATCGTGTTGGTGGTGCAAGAAATTTTTGGCGTGCATGAGTACATTGCCGACACTTGCCGCCGCTTTGCCAAAGCCGGCTACCTCGCCATTGCGCCCGACTTGTTTGCCCGCCAAGGGGATGCCTCCAAGTACACCGACATTGGCAAGCTGATTGCCGAGGTGGTGTCCAAGGTGCCCGATGACCAGGTCATGGGTGATCTGGATGCGGCCGTGACGTGGGCCGGCGAGAACGGTGGCAACGTCAAGAAGGTGGCTGTCACTGGCTTCTGCTGGGGTGGCCGCATCACTTGGCTGTATGCCGCACACAGCAAGAACGTCAAAGCTGGTGTGGCGTGGTATGGCCGTTTGGTAGGGGCCAGCAATGCGGTCAATCCAAAGCACCCCGTCGAGATGGCGGCCACGTTGAAGGCGCCGGTGTTGGGCCTGTACGGCGGACAGGATGGCGGTATTCCGCTGACTACTGTCAATGAAATGAAAGAAGCCTTGGCCGCTGCCAAGGGCAACGCGGCCGCCAAGGCCTCGGAGTTTGTGGTGTACCCACAGGCTCCCCATGCCTTCCACGCCGACTACCGCCCCAGCTACCGCAAAGAGGCGGCTGAAGACGGCTTTGCCCGCGCGTTGGCCTGGTTCAAGGCGAAAGGCGTGGCTTGACCCTGATTGCAATTTTGATGGGCACCTTGGCGGCTGGCATAGGGAGTGTTTGGCTGGCTGCCGCCCTGAGTTTCGGCGCACTGGGGCGCTACACCCAGCACATGTTGAGTTTGGCAGCCGGGGCCCTCATGGCCACGGCTTTCATGCACTTGCTGCCTGAAGCGTTTGAGAGTCAGGCCGGCGCGCGGGACTTGTTTCTGGTGCTCTTGGTCGGTCTCGTCTTTTTCTTTTTGTTGGACAAGGCCGAACTCTGGCACCACGGGCATGAGCACCACCACGCCGATGAAGACCACGGGCATGGCCACCAGCACGACCACGCCCACCATGGCCACACCCATGGGGCGCCTGACAAGCGCATGGCTGGGGCGTGGGCCGTGTTGGCGGGTGACAGCGTGCATTGTTTTGGCGACGGTGTCTTGATCGCCTCGGCCTTCATGGCTGACATGCGGCTGGGCGTCATCGCCTCTCTGGCGGTATTGGCCCACGAGGTGCCGCACCACATGGGCGACCTGGTCGTGCTTCGGGCCGGCACGGCCAACCGCCGTGCGGCGCTGACCAAGGTGTCGCTGGCCGGTGCGGTTACCGCCATTGGCGGTTTGACCGGCTATTGGCTGGTAGAGCAGTTGCAGGAGTACCTTCCCTTCTTTCTGGTGGTGGCTTCCAGCAGCTTCATCTACGTGGCGCTGGCCGACCTGATCCCCCAGTTGCAAAAGCGATTGAGTGCCCGTGAAACCTCGGCGCAAATTGCCTGGCTGATGGTAGGAATCGGGCTGGTGACGCTGGTCAGTGGTCTGGCACACGCCCACTGAGATTTTTTCGATGTGGGAGTGGCAACTCAGCGACAGTGAGGTGACCGAGGTGCGTCACCAAGAAAAACGGGTGACGCTCTACTTCTCAGTGGTGGCCGCGCGTGGTTTGGGCGATCAGCCGGGGGATGTGGCCACCGAATGGGGCTATGCGCAAGGGGTCATACTGGACTTGCACCAAGCCCAGGTTCAGCACGCTGACGACTTTGCCGCAGGGCGCATCGCCGAAGGGCGCTTCTTCCAAGAGGGGGAGCCCTTACGCTTTATCCCCTTGCCTGCCGTGCGGATGCAGGCCAACCTGCTGGAACTTCGTTTTGCCAATGGTGCCGTGTTGCAGCTCACTGCGCAGGCATGGCAATGCCGTTTTGGGGGCGAGCCCCGTTTTCGCGAGTCCTACGCCTGTTAGCCCCCCCAAAAAAAATCCCTGATCGAAATGGGTTTTTGTGTACTAGTTAAATCAATCGTTTGATTTAATTAGCTAGAATGCGCGGCATGTCCGCAGTCCCCAAGCCCGAACCCAACCCGTCCGCCGCCGCCCTGGTCAAACCCTTGCGCAGTGACGGACAAGAAGCCCGCACCCGCTTGCTGGATGCTGCGCTGGTGCTGTTTGCCGACAAGGGCTTTGCCAAAACGTCCACGCGTGAAATTGCCCAAGCGGCGCAGGTCAATGTGGCCTCCATCAGCTACTACTTTGGTGACAAGGCGGGCTTGTACCACGCCGTATTCACCGACCCGCGCAGCAACCCGCGCATCGAAGCCAGCGATATTGATGACCCTGGCAAAGACTTGGCCCACGCGCTGCGCGTGCTGCTTTCCGGATTTACCGAGCCGCTCAAGCAGGGTGTGCAGATGCAGAACTGCATGAAACTGCATTTCCGCGAAATGCTGGAGCCCACGGGCCTTTGGGATGCCGAAATTGATGACAACATCCGCCCGGCCCATATGGCTACCGTGCGCGTCCTGTGTCGCCATCTGGGTGTCACACAGCCCGACGACGATGTGCACCGCCTGGCGTTTTCGATTGTGGGGATCGCCATGGTCCTGCACGTGGGAGCCGACGTGATTGGGGCCATCTCTCCCCAGCTGATTGCCACCCCCGGCGCTATCGACACCTACACCGAACACCTGGTGGCCACTGCAATGGCCATGGTGGAGGGCGAGCGACAGCGCCGCGCTGCGCTCGCTGCCCCTCGCAAGCCTTGATTCAATCCCTACTTTTCTCCACGACCATGCATTTGCCCCACGCCCGACGCACTCTTGGACTGGCCACCGTGTCCGTCCTGACCCTGGCGCTCGCCGGTTGCGCCATCACCATGCCCGCTACCCAGGTGGACGCTCCGGTCACCGCCCAATGGCAGGCGCCGCTGCCTCACCAGGGCACGGTGGGCAGCCTGGCCCAGTGGTGGCAGCAGCAGGGCGACCCGCTGTTGGTGGAGCTGATCGAGGCCGCACAGACCGTGAGCCCCTCGGTCGCCCAAGCCATGGCCCGGGTGGAAACTGCCCGCGCCCAGCGCACCACCGCCAACGCGGCGCTCTTGCCCAAAGTGGATGCCTCCATTGCTGCCAGCCGTGGTGTGAGCCAGCCCAATGTGCCGGTGGCCACCACACAAACCATCGGCCTGCAAGCCGCCTGGGAGCTGGACCTGGTGGGCGCCAACCGGGCGGTGAGCAAGGCAGCCGATGCGCAGCTGCAAGGCATCCAGGCCCAGTGGCATGACGCTCGCGTGGCCGTGGCGGCCGAAGTGGCCAACACCTACTACAGCCTCTCCACCTGCTACCAGCAGCTGGACGTGGCGCGCAAAGACGCCGTTTCGCGCCAGGAAACTGCGCGCCTGGCCGACATCAGCGCCAAGGCCGGCTTCACCGCACCCTCGGTGGCAGCCCTGGCCCGTGCCAGCGCCGCCGATGGCAGCAGCCGTGTCACGCAGCAGAGCGCAGCCTGCGAGATTGATACCAAGGCGCTGGTGGCCCTAACCGGCGTTCCCGAGGCAGATTTGAAGCAAAAACTGGCCTCAGCCCTCGCCAAACCTGCGCAAGCAGCTCCTGTTTCAATAACAAGCGTGCCGGCCCAGACGCTTACCCAGCGCCCTGACGTGTTTGCCGCCGAGCGCGATGTGGTGGTGGCCAGCGCGCAGGTGGGCAGTGCCAAGGCCCAGCGCTATCCGCGCCTGACCCTGAGCGGCAATGTGGGCGCCCTGCGCTACAGCAGCATGGGCACCGAGACGAATCTAGACACCTGGTCCTTCGGCCCCTTGGCGCTTACGCTGCCGATTTTTGATGGCGGCGTGCGCAAGGCCAATGTGGTGGCCGCTGAGGCCAGCTACACCCAGGCCGTGGCCGTGTACCGCGCCAAGGTGCGCCAGGCCGTGCGCGAGGTGGAGGAAGCCTTGGTCAACCTGCAAAGCACCGACGCCCGCAAACAAGACGTCGAAGTCTCCACCCGCGGCTACGCCGAATCTCTGGCAGCCACCGAAGGCCGCTACAGCCAGGGCCTGGCCAGTCTGGTGGAGCTGGAAGACGCGCGCCGCACGGCGCTGGCCTCGCAGTCCGCCCAGCTGGCACTGGCACTGGAGCGCAACCGCGCCTGGGTAGCCTTGTACCGCGCCCTGGGCGGTGGCTTTGAGCCCGCCCCCTGAATTCCCTGTATTCGATTGATTTTTAGCGAGACCGCACCATGAACCGTCTTTTCAACCGCTTCTCTTTTCAACCGCTGACCCTGGGCCTGGTGGCCGCAGGCCTGCTGACCTTGGGTAGCCTGGGCCTGCTGGCTACGCGCAGCCAGGCAGCTGATGCCGCTGACCCGGCCAAGCCCGGCGCAGCCACTGCCGCCAAGCCTTCGCTCACCGTCACCACCATCCAGGCGCAGAGCGGCGTGTTGCCCATCAAGCTGGCGGCCAACGGCAGCGTGGCCGCGTGGCAAGAAGCCAGCGTGGGCACCGAAGCGAACGGCCTGCGGGTGCAGGAGCTGCATGCCGCCGTGGGCGATACCGTGCGCAAGGGCCAGGTGCTGGCCACCTTTGCGGCCGAGAGCGTGCAGGCCGACGTGGCCCTGGCCCGGGCTGCCGTGTCTGAGGCACAGGCCAATGCGGCCGAGGCCCTGGCCAACGCCGACCGCGCCCGCGCCGTGCAGGGCACCGGTGCCCTGAGCGCCCAGCAGGTGAACCAGTACCTCACCGCCGAACTGACGGCCAAGGCGCGGGTCGAGTCGGCCAAAGCCCAGCTCGACGCGCAGCTGCTGCGCCTCAAACACACCCAGCTGCTGGCGCCCGACAACGGCACCATTTCTTCGCGCACCGCCTCGGTGGGTTCCGTGGTGGGGGCTGGTACCGAGATGTTCAAGCTGATCCGCCAGGGCCGGCTGGAGTGGCGTGGTGAAGTGACATCGGCCGAGCTGGGTCGCATCACCATCGGCACCCATGTGGTGGTCACGTCACCCACTGGCGCGCAGGTCAAGGGCCGTGTGCGCATGCTGGCCCCCACGGTGGATGCGGCCACCCGCAATGGCCTGGTCTATGTGGACCTGTTACCTGGGCAATTTTCCGCCGGGCAGCCCCAAGGAAAATTAGCCCCCTCGGGGGGCAGCGCCGCACGCGCAGCGGCAAGCGTGGGGGCCAGTTTCAAGCCCGGCATGTATGCCCGTGGCGAGTTTGAGTTGGGCAGCTCCGGCGCGCTGACGGTGCCGCAGACCGCGGTGGTGGTGCGTGATGGCTTCAGCTACGTGTACCGCGTGGGCGCGGACAACCGCATCGCCCAGCTCAAGGTGCAGACCGGCCGTGTGGTCGGTGACCAGATCGAAGTGCAGAGCGGCGTGAAGCCCGAGGACAAGCTGGTGGCCACCGGTGGCAGTTTCCTGAGCGAAGGCGACCTGGTCAAGGTAGTGGAGGCGCCCAAGGCAGTAACCAAGCAAAAAGAGGCTGTAGTGCCCGCCAATAGTGCGCCAACAGCTAGCAAATAAGGAGCAACGAACCATGAGCCCCCACATTCACTTACGCTCATTGCCCCCCGAGGGGGCGTCTGCCTCCTTTGATGCGGCTCGGCAGGAGGCAGCATGAACGTCTCCGCGTGGTCCATTAAAAACCCGATACCGGCAGTCATGCTGTTTGTGCTGCTGACGCTGGCGGGCCTCATGTCCTTCAACGCCATGAAGGTGCAGCAGTTCCCCGACCTGGAGCTGCCCACCGTCACCGTGTCTGCCAGCCTGCCCGGTGCCGCACCGGCGCAGCTGGAAACCGAGGTGGCGCGCAAGCTGGAAAACGCCATTGCGCCGCTGCAGGGCCTGAAAAACATCTACACCAGCGTGCGGGATGGCAGCGTCTCGGTCACGGCAGAGTTCCGCCTGGAAAAGCCCACGCAAGAAGCGGTGGACGACGTGCGCAGCGCGGTGCAGCAGGTGCGCAGCGATTTGCCCAGCGATGTGCGTGACCCCATCGTCAGCAAGATGAACCTGTCGGGCGCACCGATTCTCGCCTTCACCATCCGCTCCAGCAATATGGACGATGAAGCGCTGAGCTGGTTTGTGGACAACACCGTCTCTCGCGCCCTGCTGGGCGTGCGGGGGGTGGGCTCGGTGGCCCGTGTGGGCGGCGTGACGCGCGAAGTGCAGGTGGCGCTGGACCCGCTCAAGCTGCAGGCGCTGGGCGCCACCGCGGCCGACATCTCGCGCCAGCTCAAACAGGTGCAGACCGAAAGCGCAGGCGGCCGCGCCGACCTGGGTGGATCGGAGCAACCCATGCGCACCCTGGCCACGGTGGCCACCGTGGAAGAGCTGTCGCAGCTGGAGCTGAGCCTGTCCAGTGGCAAGCGTGTGCGCCTGGACGAAGTGGCCACGGTCAAGGACACCGTGGCCGAGCAACGCAGCATGGCACTGCTCAATGGCAAGCCGGTGGTGGGTTTTGAGATCACCCGCAGCAAGGGCGCCAGCGAAGTGGAAGTGGGTGCCGCCGTGCAAAAAGCGCTGGCCGACCTGAAGGCGCAGCATCCCGATCTGGAGCTGACGCAGGCCTTTGACTTTGTGACGCCGGTGCAGGAGGAGTTTGATGCCTCCATGACCATGCTGTACGAAGGCGCGGTGCTGGCGGTGATTGTTGTGTGGTTCTTTTTGCGCAACTGGCGCGCCACGCTGGTGTCGGCCGTGGCCTTGCCCTTGTCCGCCATCCCGGCCTTTATTGGCATGAACTACATGGGATTCACCACCAACATTGTGACGCTGCTGGCGCTTTCGCTGGTCATCGGCATTCTGGTGGACGACGCGATTGTGGAGGTGGAAAACATTGAGCGCCACTTGCGCATGGGCAAGACGCCTTACCAGGCGGCGATGGAAGCGGCCGACGAAATCGGCCTGGCCGTGATCGCCACCACCTTCGCGCTGATTGCTGTGTTCTTGCCCACCGCCTTCATGAGTGGGGTGGTCGGCAAGTTCTTCAAACAGTTTGGTTGGACTGCGGTGTTTGCCGTGTTTGCCTCGCTGGTGGTAGCGCGGGTGCTCACGCCGATGATGGCGGCCTACCTCATGAAGCCGTCCACCCACGTGCATGAAGAACCGGTGTGGATGCCGCTGTACCTGCGCATGACGCGCTGGACGCTGGGCCACCGCTGGATCACCATGTTTGCGGCGATTGGGTTTTTTGTGGGTTCGCTGTTTTTGGTGCCCCTGATTCCCAGTGGCTTCATTCCGCCGGATGACAACTCGCAAACCCAGGTGTATGTGGAACTGCCCCCGGGCAGCACACTGGCGCAGACCCATGCGGCAGCCGAACATGCGCGCAGCCTGATTGGCAAGGTGGAGCATGTGAAAAATGTGTACACCACCATTGGCGGTGGTGCCGTGGGGTCCGACCCGTTCCAGGGCGGTGCCACCGCCGAAGTACGCAAGGCCACGCTGACCGTGCTGCTGGACGAGCGCGGTGCGCGGCCGGTCAAGCAAATCATCGAGAGCCAGATGCGCAGTGCTCTGGCAGAGTTGCCGGGCGCCCGCTTCAAGGTGGGCCTGGGCGGATCCGGTGAGAAGTACCAGCTGGCGCTGAAGGGTGAAGACCCCGTAGCGCTGGCGCAAGCCGCAGCCGCGGTGGAGCGTGACCTGCGCAAGATCCCCGGCTTGGGCAACATCAGCTCCAGCGCCAGTTTGACGCGCGCTGAAATCGCCATCCGCCCCGACTTTGCCAAGGCTGCCGACATGGGGGTGACCAGCAGCGCGATTGCCGAGACCCTGCGCATAGCCACCGTGGGCGACTACGAGTCAGCCCTGTCCAAGCTCAACCTGAGCCAGCGCCAGGTGCCTATCGTCGTCAAACTCGACACCGATGCGCGCCAGGACCTGGAACTGCTGGGCCGCCTCATGGTGCCCGGTGTGAAAGGCCCGGTGATGCTGAGCCAGGTGGCCGCGCTCGAAATGTCGGGCGGCCCCGCCGTCATCAGCCGCTTGAACCGCGTGCGTAACGTGAACTTTGAGGTGGAGCTCTCCGGCGTGCCGCTGGGGGAGGTGACCGAGGCTGTGGCCAAGCTGCCCAGCATCGTGAACATGCCCGCCGGTGTGCAGCAGTTGGAGGTGGGTGACGCCGAGGTGCAGGCCGAAATGGTGGCGGGCTTTGGTATGGCCATGTTGACCGGCGTGCTGTGTATCTACATCGTGCTGGTGCTGCTGTTTAAGGACTTTTTGCACCCCATCTCCATCCTGCCTGCGGTGATTTTGTCCTTCGGTGGTGCCTTTATTGGCCTGTTGGTCACCGGCAAGATGCTGTCCATGCCGTCCTTCATCGGCTTGGTGATGCTGATTGGGGTGTCTACCAAAAACTCCATTTTGCTGGTGGAGTACGCCATCATGGCGCGCCGCGATTTGGGCATGACCCGCGTGGAGGCCCTGATCGACGCCTGTCACAAGCGTGCGCGCCCCATCATCATGACCACGATTGCCATGGTGGCCGGCATGCTGCCACTGGTGATTGGCTTGGGCAGTGCCGACAACAGCTTCCGTGCGCCCATGGCGGCCGCGGTGATTGGTGGGCTGATCACGTCCACCATTCTGAGCCTGTTGGTCACGCCCAGCTTCTTCACCATCGTGGACGACATCGAACACTTTGTCGGTCGCATCAAGCGCATGGTGTTGCGCCAGCCTGCAGCTTCCGCGGCTCCGGCCGTGGCGGCCGAGTCCCACTGAGGCGGCGCATGGTAGGGCCAGGGTTGCAGCGCAGGGCCGCCCCAAGCTGCAACGTGCCCCATGGGGGCAGCGACCCGCGTAGCGGTGGAGCGTGGGGGCCTTACTCTTCGGCGCCGCTGTGCGGCGCTGGCGCCACGCGCGGCAGCGTGATGGTGACGGTGGTGCCATCACCCAAGGTCGACGCCACGCTGAGGCTGCCGCCCAGCGTGGACTTGACCAGGTTGTCCACGATGGACATGCCCAGACCCGTGCCACCACTGCCAATGCGCGTGCTAAAAAAAGGCTGGAACATCTTGTCCAGCGTTTCGGGCGCAATGCCGCGACCGTTGTCACGGCAAACCAAGGTCACCTCGTCGTCAGTTGCCTGCACGTGCAGTTGCACCGCCCCTTGGGCCATGCCATCAAAGGCGTGCAAGTAGGCGTTGTTGATCAGGTTGATAACCACCTGCCCGAGTGGGCCGGGGTAGCTGTCCATGGCAATGCCTTCGGGCACCTCCAGCGTGACGGTGTGTGCCTCGCGCTTGAGGCTGGGGGCCAAGGTGTGCAACACCTCGCCCAGCACCTGGCGCAGGTCGAACTGGCGGCGCTGTTCGCTGGCCTGGTCGGCCGCCACCTGGCGAAAGTTTTTCAGCAGGGCCACGGCGCGCTCCAGGTTGCGCATCAGCAGGGCATTGCCCTCGCGTACCTGGGTGATGAATTCGGCGAGTGACGAGCGGCGCAGCGTGCCTGCATCCAGCTGGGCCTGAAACTGCTTGGCCTGATCGGCCAGGGTGCTGGCCGTCATCAGGCTGTTGCCCATGGGGGTGCCCATTTCATGCGAGACGCTGGCAATCAGCGTGCCCAGGGTGGCGCGCGCCTCGCTGCGGGTGGCCTCCTCTTGCATGCGTTGTTCCAGCGAGGCGTTGAGCTGGCGGATGCGTTCTTCGGCCTCTTTGCGTTCAGTGATTTCCAGGTTGGTACCGCCCAGAATCAGCGGGTTGCCCTCTGCGTCGCGTTCCAACAGCCGGGCCCGCGAGCCCACCCAGATCCAGTGCCCCTGTTTGTGGCGAATCCGGTACTCGTAGTCAAAGTGGGGCGTCTTACCGGCATAGTGCTCGTCCAATGCCGTGAAGAACTTGTTCAAGTCATCCGGGTGCGTCAGTTCGAGCCACCGCGAGTACAAATCGGGCCCCAGCTCGTCGACGCTGTAGCCCGACATCAAGGCCCAGCGCTCACTCGCCTGCAGCGTCCGGGTGCTGTAGTCAAACTCCCAGGTGGCCACACCAGTGCCCTCCATGATGTTTTGCAGGCGTTGCTGCTCCAGTGCCAGCGCCTCGCGTGCGCGCGAGGCGCGATGCCGGGCGGACTCGATGCTGCGGCGGTAGCGCTGCGCACGCCATACAGCCGCAGCAATGAGCCCGGTGAGAAACAGGCCAGCGCCCAGCACATAGGGGGCATAGCTGGAAGTCAGGCCCGCATAAAACTCGGGCCTTGGGTGCAGCACCACCTGCCAGGGGCGACCGGCCACATCCAAGGGCACCACAAAATCGTTGTGCGCTCGGTCTGCCCGGTGGGCATGGGCGTCTTCGGCATCGGCAGAGACGCCAAAGCGGGCATAGATCGTTTCGTCGTTGGCCCGTGTGCCAGCTTCCAGGTCATAAACCATCAGGTCCATGCCCACCAGGTTGGCCCGGTTGCCTGCGTCGCGCAGCAGGGCCGCCAGCGGCACCACGGTTTCAACGAAGCCGCGGTGGCGCATGATGGCGTCGGTCACTGCATCGCGCTCATACACCGGCGCCACAATGGCAATGGCGGGCACCCCGTCGCCGTCGTGGCCGGGGTCAAGCACAGTAAAAACCTCGGATGCCACAGGCCTGCCAATCACCCGTGCCTGCTGTTCATGGGGGGATTCGTTGCCACTGGCGGGCACCCAGCGAATGGCCGATAACGTGTGCAGGTCATTCATCACACGGCGGCTCAACAGGTCAAACTGGGCCTTGCGAACCTGGGGCTGGCTTTCCAGCACCAAACCGATGTTGTGTGCTGCTTCCACGGCGCGGTTGATGTCCAGTTCCAACACATCTTGCACGGTGCGGGCGCTGGTACTGTGGATGTTTTGCAAGCGCAAGGCTTCGGTTTGCCGCAATCCCATGAACGCCAAGGCGCTACACACGGTGCCAATGAGCACCACGGCGGCCAATACCGCTGTGTCAGGCAGCGATTTGCTGCCCGTGCTGGGCGAGGAATGGGTCTCGGGCGCCATGGTCCTGCAGTGTAGTGTGGCCTGCCGAACCGGGAAAGCCTAGGGGACTTGAGTGCCTAGCCCTGTGCCACCGGGCGAGTGGGAACGCTGCACCACTCGCTCCAGCTGCCTGCAAACAAGGCCGTATTGCCCAGGCCTGCAATCTGCATGGCCAGCACATTGGGCACGGCGCTCACTCCGCTGCCGCAGTGGTGCACCACGTCTTGGGGCTTGCGGTCACCCAGCAGGGCTTCAAACTCGGCCCGCAGCACCGCCGCGGGTTTGAACAAGCCGTCCGCCCCCAGGTTGCTGCTGAACACGCGGTTGAGTGCACCCGGAATATGACCGGCCACCGGGTCAATCGGCTCCACCTCGCCGCGAAAGCGCGGGGCGCCACGTGCGTCGATGATGTGCTGGTGGTTCTGGCCCAGGTTGCGCAGCACGGTGTCCACGCCCACCAGCGTGACCAACGGATCGGCCACGGCAAAGGTGGTGGCGGCACGGGGCGTTTCGTCACCGCTGGCCACCGCGCCACCCGCTGCCTGCCAGGCCTGAAAGCCCCCGTCCAGCACCGCTACATTGGCATGGCCCAGCCACTTGAGCATCCACCACAGGCGGCCGCAGTAGTTGGCACCTTGCCGGTCATACACCACCACCTGGTCGCTGTTCTTCAGGCCCATGCTGCCTAGCCAGGCAGCAAACGTGTCACGCGCGGGCAGCGGGTGGCGCCCACCCGATGCAGCACCCGTCACCGCCGGGTCGCCTTTGGCACTGAGGTTGTTGTCCAAGTGCGCATACAGCGCGCCAGCAATATGGCTCTCGGCATACTGCGCAGGACCTTGCGCGGGCTGCATCAGGTCGCAGCTGCAGTCGAAGACGACGGCAGGCGTGGCGCTGGTTTGCAGGGCTTGGAGTTGGGCGACGGAGATGAGGGTGGTGTGGGGCATGGTGTGTCCATTATCCATTTGTGTTTGTGGCGTGGTTGGCGCGCGCAGGGCCATGTGGCGCATACCCGGTGGCCTCATCAGTCCGCTGCACGGCCAGCAAATCGGCTACCGGGTACGCGCCACATGGCCCTGGGTGTGTATTGGCTGATGAAATGAACGTATTGTGGGTGGCGACCGTTTTGCGGCGGAAAGGGTCATTCCAAAATCGCGCCCAATTGAAGGATTCCAACGTGTAGTTGCCTCCGATACCATGGCAAAAAACCAGCAATTGCAGTGTGGATTTGTAGGACGGCTTTGGGAGGCGGAAATGGACATTCATTAGTACCATTTGCAGAACCCTCCCAACGGCCGTGGCCGTCTGTGAAAATCTTAAGACCATAACTACTAGTCCAGGGGCAAACATGGGCGCACAACGCAACATCGATGAACGAGCGAAATATGTGACAGAAGCAAAGTCTTCAGCCTTTTTAGACGCCGTGTACACGATCCGGAATTACAACAACTCGATTCGGCCATTCGCCCCAAAATTGCCACCCATAAGTGCCGAGGAAATCTTCGGGAACTTCAGTCAAGAAGAGTTTGATAGGTGCTGCAGACGCTGTGTGGATCTAGATAGGACGGCGGGGGACGTCGCTATGGCTGAGTACGGATATTCAGGTAGCACGCAGTCGGGCGAAGAGGCTTACGAGCACTTTTTGGAACTGAATTCAGATTTTTCTGAATCAAGTAGAGGCGCCGCTCTGTGGAAAGCAAGGATTGCATATCGGTAAGTTTGCGCTGACCGCTTACGAGCGCGGCGAATGTCTGCCTTCAGTCTGTAGGCGCTTCGGCTATGCGGCGAGTACGGCCTGTCATGGTCGTTATGGGAATGGGTACTATCAGCGAATCGCGAACATTTGCAGGGAGAAGGTTCAGCGCATGACACCTAAATTCAACTTCGACCAAGAGTTTGGAACATCTTCATTGAAGTGTTCGAACCCCGATTGTGGTGCGGACGTACTACACCTAGTTGAAATATCCATTGGTAGCCAAAACGTCAGCAATCAAAAGTGCACAACAGTACTGATACGTGAAGGTGTGGCAATCTTGCACGAAGAGTCACTTGGTTCGAGTGAACAATTCGGCCTCGCCGCCGTGATGCACTGCTTTATTTGCGAACATCAGTAGTGTCCGGTTTAAATGATGGCCATCGGCTTGCAAGCCAATAGCAACGCGGGTTTCAAGAGGTTCATGGCTGTCCACGATTTGAATTTCAATTGGCACATTTGCGATGCTCTCGGGTTTGAACAGCCTGGGGTGACGCATGAACGTGGGCAAGACGCTGTTTGCGCAAATCATGGAGTACGTGCCATGGAAGACGTTTGGTCGCATCATCGATCGCCACGCGGGCGATGCCGGAGTGCGAACTCTCAGTTGCGCCGACTTGTTTCGGGTGATGGCCTTTGCGCAACTGACCTGGCGCGAATCCCTGCGCGACATCGAGGTCTGTCTTGCTGCCAACCAAACCAAGCTGTTTCACATGGGCATGAAGGGCGTTCCCGCACGCTCCACGCTGTCCGATGCGCTGAACCTGCGGGATTGGCGCATCTACCACGCGCTGGCGATGCGTCTGATCCAACGTGCCAGAAGTCTCTATGCCAGAGACGCCCTGAACATCGACCTGGATGCCACGGTCTACGCGCTGGATGCGACCACGATCGACCTGTGTCTGAGTTTGTTCGACTGGGCCCCATTTCGTACCACCAAAGCGGCTGTGAAGATGCATACGCTGCTGGACCTGCGTGGCTCTATTCCCGCTTTCATTCACATCAGCGACGGCAAGATGCACGAGGTCAACGTGCTGGACATCCTGCCCATCGAAGCCGGTGCCTTTTACGTGATGGATCGGGGCTACCTGGATTTCGCTCGGCTGTACAAGATGCATCAGGCCGGAGCTTTCTTTGTCACCCGCGCCAAGCGGGGTATGGATGCGCGTCGGGTGTATTCGGCACCCACCCATCGGGATACCGGAGTGATCTGCGATCAGACCATTGCTCTGAACGGGTTCTACACCGCTCAAGACTATCCCGAGCACTTGCGCCGCATCCGATTCAAGGATCCCGAGTCCGGCAGGACCTTGGTGTTTCTGACCAACAACACCAGTCTGCCGGCGCTGACGATTGCCGCCCTGTACAAGAACCGTTGGCAGGTGGAACTGTTCTTCAAGTGGATAAAACAGCACTTGCGCATCAAGCGCTTTTTTGGGCACGAGCGAGAACGCGGTCAAGACACAAATTTGGTGCGCCGTGTCCACTTACGTGCTGATTGCCATCGTCAAGAAGGAGCTTCACTTGGATGCCTCGCTCTACACATTTCTACAGATATTGTCAGTGTCGGTTTTTGAGAAAACCCAGATTTCATGCGCCTTGCAGCCCGACACCCCCATTGCCAGAAACACCGATCAGCTCTAACCAGTTGAATTTGTTTACTTTTTAACCGGACACTACTGTGCGAACATACTTTTGAACTTCGGCTGTCTACCTGGCGCAACAAAGTCCTTATGAGTGCCGACCAAGCAAAGCCATTGCAAGTTGGCTAAGGCTACATTCGCCTGCGCTGGTTGCTGGCAATGTCTAAATTGAGCCCTTATTTGCCTGTCGATCATTTTTTGCGACTGACTGCTTTCAGTCTAAGGCAACGCTGAACAAGTCCCAGGCTGGCACGCGGCATGCATGGCTCGGTGCATGAAGCAACAGACCCTAGCCATGGCCGCAGACACCAACGCTGCATTCGAGCAATACCGCCGCCCCACCAAGCGCGACGAGTTCCTGGCGACCATGGAACACATCGTGCCATGGGCACAACTGTGCAGCGTCATAGAACCCCACTACCCCAAGGCCGGTAACGGACGCCCACCCATATGACTGGAGCGCATGCTACGCATGTACTTCGTGCAACACTGGTTCAACCTGGCCGACGCAGCGTGCGAAGACGCACTTCTGGACAGTACAGCGCTGCGCCGCTTCGTGGGTATTGACCTGGGGCGTGAACGGGTACCCGATGCCACCACCTTGCTCAAGTTTCGTCACCTGCTCGAAACCCACCAACTGGGCCAAGCCCTCTTTGCCAAGGTGGGAGAAGAACTACAAGCCAAAGGCCTCAAGGTAGGAACAGGCACTATCGTGGACGCCACCATCATCAGTGCACCGAGCTCCACCAAGAACGCGGACAAGGCACGCGACCCCGAGATGCACCAAACCAGGAAGGGCCAGCAGTGGTACTTTGGCATGAAGCTGCACATCGGTGTGGACAGCCAAACCGGACTGGCCCACAGTGCGGTGGTCACCGCCGCCAATGTGCATGACAAACACCCGCTGCCAGACTTGCTGCATGGCAAAGAGAGGCGTCTCTACGGGGATTCGGCCTACGCCAGCCAGAAGCGACTCCTGCACAGCAAAGCCCCACAAGCCCGCGACTTCACCAACCAGCGTGCGCGCTACGCTGGAATCGTTGACGAAGCGGTACGCGCCAAGAACCGCAACAAGTCACGGATTCGTGCCAAAGTCGAGCATGTCTTTGGGGTGGTCAAGCGGCTGTGGGGGTTCACCAAGGTGCGTTACCGTGGATTGCAGAAGAACGCCACACGTGCGTTCACGGCATTGGCGCTGGCCAACATCTACCTCAGCCGGCAAACCTTGATGGCACAGGAGCGCCCATGAGCCGCCAAATCGGGGCCAAGAGCCCGACAAACGGGCCTTGAGGCCCAGGAGAAGGAACAGTAGCGCGCCTATTTCGACAAAAAAAGGGGCGACAGCGTTATGACGCTAGTTGTTCAGTGCATCCCTAAAGCCCTCAATGCTCTTCCGCCGGCGTATCCGGCATCGCCCGTGCCCGCAGCACGGTGGCCAGCACGCCGCTGACCACAATCACCGCAATGCCCAGCCAGCCCATGGGGGCGATCTTGTCGCCGAATAGCAGCAGGCTGAACAGGGCGGCGAACACGATACCGGAGTACTGCATGCTGGCCACCACCAGGGTGGCGCCCTTGCGGTAGGCGCGGGTCATGCACCACTGGCCCAGCGAGGCCAGGATGCCGATGGGGACGACCCACAGCGCATCCTCCAGGCGCACCTCGGACCAAGGCGTCAGGTCGGTAAACAGCGCGCCCACCGCACCCACGATGACGGTGCCGACCGAGAAGTAAAACACCGTGCGCTCTTCGGGTTCGCCCACCTTGCCCAGCGCGGTGACTTGCATGTAGGCCAACGCAGCGCCCATGCCGGATAGCAGGCCGATGACACCGGCAAACAGCTGGTTTTGGTCAATGGTGGGGCGCAAGGTCATGACTACACCCGCAAAGCCCAGCAGCACGGTGCCCAAGAGCGGCCCTTGTTTTTGGGCGTCGCCGTAGAGCAGGGCACCGCCCACAATGAAGGCGGCCACCCACACGCCGCTCATGTAGTTGAGCGTCATAGCAGTGGCCAGGGGCAGGTGGGCGATGGCGTAAAACCAGGAGCCCAGCGACAACACGCCGATGGTGCTGCGCCACACGTGCATCATGGGCACAGGCGTGCTGAGTGTGGCGCCGCGGGCGCGCACCACGATGGCCATGAACACCATGCTGACCACGCCACGGTAGAACACCAGCTCAAAGGTGCCAAAGCTGTTGGACGCGTACTTGATGCCCACAGCCATCAGCGCAAACCAGAACGAGGCCAAAACCATCCACAAGGCTTGCATGCGTTTTTACCAGTCAAATAGGGCGTTAGCCCGTACAGATATTGCGCGAGCAGCTATTAAATCCATAGTAGCTTGAGGCTCAGGCGGTCAGGCCCGAGAGGTCTACCTTGCCGCGGTACCACTCGTGGAAGTGCTGCATGCCGTCTTCCATGGGGCTCTGGTAGGGACCGACTTCGTTGTCGCCACGGTCATACAGGGCGCGGCGGCCCGCATCCATGCGCTCGCCGATCTCGTCGTCCTCGATGCAAGTCTCCATGTAGGCGGCCTGTTGGGCTTCCACAAACTCGCGCTCGAAGGCGGCAATTTCCTCGGGGTAGTAGAACTCGACCATGTTCATGGTCTTGTTCACCCCCATGGGGAAGAGGGTGGATACGGTCAGCACATGGGGGTACCACTCCACCATGATGTGCGGGTAGTAAGTGAGCCAGATGGCGCCGTACTGCGGTGGCACGTTGTTGCGGTAGCCCAGCAGGGCCTTGTGCCAGCGCTCGTAGGTGGGGCTGCCGGCCTTGCCCAGGCGGTTGGCCACACCCACGGTTTGCACCGAGTAGTTGTCCTTGAATTCCCAGCGCAGGTCATCACAGGTCACAAACTGGCCCAGGCCAGGGTGGAAGGGGCCGACGTGGTAGTCCTCCAGATAGACCTCGATAAAGGTCTTCCAGTTGTAGTTGCACTCGTGCATCTCCACCTTGTCGCGCACATAGCCCTCAAAGCTCAGGTCGGCGCGCGGGCCCATGTTGGCCAGCTGGGCGGCCACGTCCACGCCGCCGTTGGCACGGTGGTCTTCAAAGAGCAGGCCGTTCCATTCCTGCAGCTTGTAGTTGTTGAGGTTGAGGCAGGGGTCGTGGGCAAAGTGGGGCGCGCCTATCAGCGTGCCACTCTGGCTGCCGTTGTGCCCGGCATGCGCACCACTGTAGGTCCAGCGGTGCAGGGGGCAGACGATGTTGCCGCTTTGCACCTGGCTGCCGTTGTGCGTGAGCGAGCCGCTGCCCTTGAGCATGACGGCCTGGCGGTGGCGGCAGACGTTGGAGATGAGTTCAATGCCGCCGGCATTGCGCACCAGTGCGCGCCCCTCGTTTTCTTGGGGTAGGGCGTAGTAGTCCCCCACGTTGGGGACGCTCAAAGAGTGCCCCACATAGCGGGGCCCTTGCTGGAAGATACTTTGCATTTCAAGCGCGTAGAGCGCCGGGTCAAAGTAGCTCGAAACTGGTAGTTGGCTATTCGCCTGCTGCAGTTGAAGACTTAAATCAGACATGGGTGACCTGACCTAAAGACTCCCCACAGGGGGATGCACCAAAGTGCGCGGTAAATGGGAGCCGTCCATCCCAGAAGCGGGAGGCCGGAAGCGGGACGGGAGATTGTACCTGCTTGGGGGCATCTGCCTAGGTCGGAGCACCGGTGCTTGGGCCTAAAATCGCGGTTTGCTTTTTGAACACCCTTCCCATGCCCAAGGCCAGCGCTCCGTCCCCCAGCACACCCCCCATGCCCGCCACCTACGAAGCGGCCATGCAGGAGCTTGAAGGCCTGGTGGGCCGCCTGGAGTCCGGCGACTTGCCCTTGGACCAGTTACTGGGCGGTTACCAACGCGGTGCGGCCCTGTTGCAGTTTTGCCGCGAGCAGCTGCAGGCGGTGGAAGAACAAATCAAGGTGCTGGACGACGGCGCCCTCAAACCCTGGAAAGCCTGATGCACGCCGTTGTTGCCCCCCAAGCTCTGGCTCCTTTTGATTTGGACAGCTGGAGCCGTGAACGCCTGAACCAGGTCGAGCGCGCCCTGGAAAGCTGGATCACTGCTGATGCGCCCCAGGGTGTTGACCACGGTGCGCCCGCCGCGCTGGTAGAGGCCATGCGCTACTCCGTGCTGGACGGTGGCAAGCGCCTGCGCCCGTTGCTGGTGCTGGCGGCGCATGAGGCCGTTGCCGCGGAGGGCCACGGCTGCCCCGCCGCTGCGCTGCGCGCGGCCTGCGCGGTGGAACTGATCCACGCCTATTCACTGGTGCACGACGACATGCCCTGCATGGACAACGACGTGCTGCGCCGGGGCAAGCCCACGGTGCATGTGCAGTTTGGCGAGGCCAGCGCCCTGTTGGCGGGTGATGCGCTGCAGGCCCTGGCCTTTGAGTTTTTGACGCCGCAGGACGATTCGGTGCCCTGCACCACACAGGCCAAACTCTGCGGCCTGCTGGCGCGTGCGGCGGGCAGTTCCGGCATGGCCGGTGGCCAGGCGATTGACCTGGCCAGTGTGGGCCTGCCGCTGACAGAGAACCAGCTGCGCGAGATGCACCAGCTCAAGACCGGCGCGCTGCTGCAAGGCAGCGTGCTGATGGGGGCGCACTGCGCAAGCCCCTCGGCCCAGGCGCTCAAGGGCCTGGAGGCGTATGGTGCGGCCATTGGCCTGGCCTTCCAGGTGGTGGATGACATTCTGGATGTGACGGCTGATTCGGCCACGCTGGGCAAGACCGCCGGCAAAGACGCCGACAACGACAAGCCCACCTATGTGTCGCTGATGGGCTTGGAAGCAAGCCAGGCCTACGCCACACAGCTGCTGCAGCAGGCGCTGGATGCGCTGCGGGCCAGTGGCCTGGCCGACACCCGCGCCCTGCAGGCCTTGGCCGGTATGGTAGTGCACCGCGCCAGCTAGACTTTTAGAGTCAAATAGGCCTCTAGCTCCCGAATAATATGCGCAAGCAGCTACTAAAAAGATAGCAAATGCCCTCTACCAATCTGCCTCCATCGCCCTTGCTGCCCACCATCGACGACCCCGCGGCGCTGCGCCAGCTGCCCCGTGCCCAGCTGCGTACGCTGGCCGATGAGCTGCGCACCTACCTGCTCAACAGCGTGGCCAAGACCGGTGGGCACCTGAGCTCCAACCTGGGCACGGTGGAGCTGACCGTGGCGCTGCACTATGTCTTCAACACGCCCGAAGACCGTGTGGTCTGGGACGTGGGCCACCAAACTTATCCGCACAAAATTTTGACCGGGCGGCGCGACCGCATGCACAGCCTGCGCCAGTTCGGCGGTCTGTCCGGCTTTCCGCGCCGTGACGAAAGTGAATACGACACCTTTGGCACCGCGCACTCCAGCACCTCCATCTCGGCCGCGCTGGGCATGGCACTGGCCGCGCGCATCAAAGGTGAAGACCGCTACTCGGTGGCGGTGATTGGTGATGGTGCGATGACGGCCGGCATGGCTTTTGAGGCGCTGAACAACGCCGGTGTGGAAGACTGCAAGCTGCTGGTCATCCTCAACGACAACGACATGTCCATCAGCCCGCCCGTTGGCGCGCTGAACCGCTATCTGGCGCAGCTGATGAGCGGCCAGTTTTATGCCGCCGCCAAGAACGTGGGCAAGACCGTGCTCAAGGGCGCGCCCCCCCTGTTTGCATTGGCCAAACGCATAGAAGAACAGGCCAAGGGCATGGTGGTGCCAGCCACACTGTTTGAGAAATTCGGCTTCAACTACATCGGCCCCATTGACGGCCATGACCTCGATTCGCTGATTCCCACGCTGGAGAACATCAAGCATTTGAAGGGCCCGCAGTTTCTGCACGTGGTCACCAAAAAAGGCCAGGGTTACCAGTTGGCCGAAGCCGACCCCGTGGCCTACCACGGCCCCGGCAAGTTCGACCCGGCGGTGGGGCTGGTCAAGTCCACCGCGCCTGCCAAGCAAACCTTCACCCAGGTGTTTGGCCAGTGGCTGTGCGACATGGCTGCGGCCGATCCGCGCCTGGTGGGCATTACGCCGGCCATGCGCGAAGGCTCGGGCATGGTGGAGTTTGAAAAACGCTTTCCTGCCCGTTACTTTGATGTGGGCATTGCCGAGCAACACGCGGTGACCTTTGCCGGTGGCCTGGCCTGCGAAGGGCTCAAGCCTGTGGTGGCGATCTACTCCACCTTCTTGCAGCGCGCCTATGACCAGTTGATCCACGACGTAGCCTTGCAAAACCTGCCCGTGGTGTTTGCGCTGGACCGCGCTGGCCTCGTTGGGGCCGACGGTGCTACACACGCAGGTGCCTATGACATTCCCTTTCTGCGCTGCATTCCCAACGTCAGCATCGCCTGTCCTGCTGACGAGAACGAATGCCGCCAGTTGCTGAGCACTGCGTTTGCGCAGAACCACCCGGTGGCCGTGCGCTATCCGCGCGGCAGTGGTGCCGGTGTGGCGGTACAGAGCAGCCTGGAAGGCCTGCCTTTTGGCAAGGGCGAGATCCGACGCCAGGGGCAGGGTATTGCCATCCTCGCCTTCGGCACGCTGCTGCAGCCTGCGCTGGTGGCGGCAGAGGCACTGGGCGCCACGGTGGTGAACATGCGCTGGGCCAAGCCGCTGGACACCGAGCTGCTGCTGCAAGTGGCGCGCAGCCACCAGGCGCTGGTGACGGTGGAAGAGGGTTCCACCATGGGCGGCGCGGGCAGTGCGGTGCTGGAAGCTTTGCAGGCTGCCAGTCTGGAGTTGCCGGTGTTGCAGCTGGGCTTGGCCGATGTGTTCACTGAGCACGGTGACCCTGCGCATTTGCTGCAACTGCAGGGCCTGGATGCACAAGGTATTCAGGCCTCCATCACGCAGCGTTTTGGTGCATTGTTGGTGCCCGCTGCGCGCGCTGCGTAAGCCACAAGTCAGTTAAAAGCCGGCGCGTCACGCGCTGGCTTGCAGAATCCTGAATGCCTCTGCATTGCGGGCGGCTGTTGAGGGAAAACCCCCACGAACGGGGTGCACCGCGTTCCTACAATCGCGCTTGACTATTGCAGTCCTTGCGCCCTGGAACAACTGGGTCGCAAGATGGTTACAACACAATTACCGGAGTACACCGAATGGATCGTCGTTCAATTATCAAAAACGCTGGTATCGCTGGCGTGCTGGCCGCAGGTGCGGCACCCGCTGTCCATGCGCAGGCCGCCGCTATCCGCTGGCGTCTGGCTTCCAGCTTCCCCAAGGCGCTGGACACCATCTTTGGTGCTGCTGATACCTTCGCCAAGAAGGTTGGCGAAATGTCCGGTGGCAAGTTCACCATCACCACCCACGCTGGCGGCGAACTGATGCCCGCATTCGGTGTGGTGGACGGCGTGCAGAACGGTACCGTGGAAATGGCCCACACCGCGCCCTACTACTTCTTCGGCAAGGACGAAACCTTTGCTTTGGGTTGTGCCATTCCTTTTGGCCTGAACAGCCGCCAGATGACTGCATGGATGTACGAAGGCAACGGCGGCAAGCTGATGCGTGAGTTCTATGCCAAGTACAACATCGTGAACTTCCCCATGGGCAACACCGGTGCCCAGATGGGCGGCTGGTACCGCAAGGAAATCAAGTCTGCCAAAGACATCAAGGGCCTGAAATTCCGCGTGGGCGGCTTTGCTGGCAAGGTCATCGAGCGCATGGGTGGTGTGCCCCAGAATATTCCTGGCGGCGAAATCTACACCGCCCTGGAAAAAGGCACCATCGACGCTGCCGAATGGGTGGGCCCGTACGATGACCAGAAACTGGGTTTCGGCAAGGTGGCTCCCTTCTACTACTACCCCGGCTGGTGGGAAGGCGGTCCCCAGTTGGACCTGTTCGTGAACGACAAGGCTTACGCCGGTCTGTCCGCAGAAAACAAGGCCATTGTGGAAGCGGCTGCAGCCTACGCTCATACCGAAATGCAAGCCAAGTACGACGCCAAGAACCCTGCTGCCCTCAAGCAGTTGGTCGGCGCCAAGGTCAAGGTTTTGCCTTTCCCCAAGGACGTGTTGGACCTGGCGTTCAAAGAGTCCATGGCTCTGTATTCCGAGATCAGCGCCAAGAACGAAAACTGGAAGAAGGTCTACACCGACTACGCCAACTTCCGCAAAGACCAGAACCTGTGGTTCCGCTTCACTGAAGCGCGTTTCGACAGCTTCATGCAAGCGCAAAAGCTGTAATTAGCTACTGCGTTTTGCCAACAAAAAGGCCCTGCATTGCAGGGCCTTTTTCATTTTGGGTCTTAGGGAAAGCAGGCTGGGTGAGACTGGGTTTCCACCCTACAATCCGTGCAAGGGTGTCGCAGCATGGGGCTGAAGGGCAGGAGTAGCGAAGGTCGGGCCGCCTCGCGATTTAGCTACGCTTATGAACTCTCCCACACTCATTCAAATTGTCGGCGCGACCCTGTTCGGGTTGGCCGTTCTCCATACGTTTTCCACCAAGTTTTTTGAGCATCTGGCGCACACACAACCGCGCCATGCAGGCATCTGGCATTTGCTGGGTGAAGTGGAAGTGGTCTTTGGCTTCTGGGCCTTGGTCCTTGTCTTGTTCATGTTCAGCATCAATGGCAAGACCGAGGCAACGGCCTACCTCGAATCCAGAAACTTTACCGAACCCATGTTCGTATTCGCCATCATGGTGATTGCGGGAACACGGCCCATTCTCCAGTTTGCTGACACTCTGGTGCGTGCCATCGCGCGCTACCTGCCGCTGCAGCGAGGTATGGCCCTGTACTTTTTGGTACTCGCCTTTGTGCCATTGCTGGGGTCATTCATCACGGAACCTGCTGCCATGACGTTGGCGGCGCTGATCTTGCGGGACACGTTGTTTTCGCGCGAGGTCTCTACCAGGCTCAAGTACGTCACTATCGGTGTGCTGTTCGTGAATATCTCCATTGGAGGAACGCTGACCCCCTTTGCCGCACCACCGGTGCTGATGGTGGCTGCAAAGTGGAACTGGGACATGTGGTTCATGATTTCCACATTCGGTTGGAAGGCCGCGATTGCTGTTTTGATCAATGCAGGGGCCGCCATGCTGATCTTCCGCAAAGAGCTGGGTCACATGGCTGCCAAACCAGCCGGGCAGGGTGCGGCTGTGCCTTTTTCTGTGGTGCTGGTGCACCTCGTCTTCCTGGTGCTGGTGGTGGTGTTTGCGCACCACCCAGTGCTGTTCATGGGCCTGTTTCTGTTTTTCATGGGGTTTGCCACCGCCTACCAGCGCCACCAAAATCCGTTGATTCTGCGCGAGGCCTTGTTGGTGGCGTTCTTTTTGGCAGGGCTGGTGGTGTTGGGCGGGTTGCAGCAATGGTGGCTGGAGCCTGTGCTGATGCGCATGGACGCCAACGCGGTTTTCTTTGGGGCTACAGCGCTGACGGCTATCACCGACAACGCGGCACTGACCTACTTGGGGTCGCTGGTGGAGGGCTTGAGTCTGGAATTCAAGACCGCACTCGTGGCTGGCGCGGTGACGGGGGGCGGGCTGACACTGATCGCCAACGCCCCCAACCCTGCAGGTGCTGCCATCCTCAAAGAAAAATTTGCGGACAACGCCATCCATCCATTGGGCTTGTTGGCAGGTGCTTTGCCGCCAACGTTGGTGGCGATTTTGGCTTTCAAGTTGTTGTAACGGAAGGTGGTAGGAGGCACCTAGTCTTGGTCAATGCCCCATCAAAATCTGGTCAGCTTCTTCTTTATCGTGCACTCCAAATTTGTCCACCAGAGTTGCGCTGGCTTCGTTGAGCCCGAGCACCTCCACCAAAGCACCTTTGCGGCGGAATTTCAGCACCACTTTGTCTAGGGCGCTGACCGCCGTGATGTCCCAGAAGTGCGCATGGGTGAGATCGATGCGCACCTTGGCGTGTGAAGTGCCGAAATCAAAGGCATCCAAGAAGCGGTCTGCGGAGGCAAAGAACACCTGGCCAAAGATTTCATAGGTTCGTGTTGCGCCGTTGTCTTCGGTCTTGGTGTGGATGAGCAGAATCTGCCCGATTTTGTGGGCAAAGAAAAAGCCTGACAGCAACACCCCTGTGAGCACGCCACGCGCCAGGTCGTGGGTGTACACCGTCACGGCGACGGTGGCCAGCATCACCACACTGGAGCTTTTGGGGTGGTCCCGCAGATTTTTGAAAGATCCCCAGTTGAAGGTGCCAATAGACACCATGATCATGACTGCCACCAGTGCAGCCATGGGAATCTGTTTTACCCAGTCGCCCAGAAACACCACCAAGATCAGCAGTACTACGCCGGCCACCAATGTGGACAAACGCCCCCGTCCGCCGGATTTGACGTTGATGACCGACTGACCAATCATGGCGCAACCGGCCATGCCCCCGATGAAGCCAGTGGCGATGTTTGCCACGCCCTGACCCACGCATTCTCGGTTTTTGTTGCTCTTGGTGTCGGTCATGTCATCCACGATCGTGGCAGTCATCAACGACTCCAGCAGTCCAACGACCATCAGCGTGGCCGAGTAGGGCAGGATGATGCCCAACGTTTGCCAATTCAGTGGTACATCGGGCATCAGAAATGCAGGCAAGCTGTTGGGCAACTCGCCCATATCGCCCACGGTTCTAATGTTCAAGCCCCAATAGACTGAGACGCCTGTCAGCACAACAATGGTGATCAGGGGAGAAGGCACGGCCTTGGTGAGGTAGGGCAAGCCATAGATGATTGCGAGGCCCGCAGCGGTCATGGCATACACCTGCCAGCCTACATTCGTGAGCTCCGGCAACTGGGCCATGAAGATCAGGATGGCCAGTGCATTGACAAAACCGGTGACGACTGAGCGAGACACAAAGCGCATCAACGCCCCCAGTTTGACCCAGCCTGCGACGATCTGCAGCACACCGGTCAGCACCGTAGTGGCCAACAGGTATTGCAAGCCATGGTCTTTGACCAAAGAAGCAATCACCAGCGCCATGGCCCCGGTAGCCGCAGAGATCATGCCCGGCCTGCCACCCGCAAACGCGATGATCGTGGCGATAGAAAACGAGGCGTACAGGCCCACTTTGGGATCTACCCCGGCAATGATGGAAAAGGCGATGGCCTCAGGGATCAGCGCCAGCGCGACCACCAGACCAGCGAGCACATCGCCTCGGACGTTGAAAAACCACGTCTGTTTGAGAGATTGAAATGACATAAACAAAAATGCCACCGGCCGCGGTGACCATAAGGTAAGAAGAGGGAGTGCCCCAATTCAGCAAGTCGTGAGTTGGGCAGATGCGTCAAGGGTTGACGCTAGGCGTCTAGGCGTGCACAGCGTCAGGGTGGCGTCACTGAGCAAAAGTACCCACGCGGCAAGCCCGCTCCCCGGAAATCAACCGGTGTGGTATGACGAGCGCCTGTATACGGGGGCATGCTAGGTGTTCTACGAAAAAAAGGGGAGCCCCGCAGGGCTCCCAATCTCACTGGTTCCGGAAATTGTGTTGATTGCTCAGCACAAGCACATTGTATTCGTACAAATGTAAATTTTGCTTGCGGTAAACCCTGACTGTTCTTTGCGAGTTTAAAGGCTACAACAGCCGAAACGCCACCACAGCCGCCAAAGTGGGCGGCAACGCGGCAATGAACAGACCCAAGGGGTGGATAGTTTCGTCTTCAAAGTTGTTGCGCAGGATGGCAAAGCCTGCGGGGTTGGGGGCGTTGGCAATCACGGTCAGGCCACCACCCGTGACGGCACCGGCCACCAGCGCGTACTTGAATTCGTCGCTCAGGCCTTCTACCAGTGAGCCCAAGTAGGTGAGTGCGGCGTTGTCGGTCACCGCAGTCAGTGCGGTGGCTCCGTAATAGACGGTGGAGGAATCCATGCCGCGCAGCAAAGGCTCCAGCCACCATTGCTGCTGCCCGCCCAGCACCACCAGGCCCGCCAGGAAAAATGCGACCAGCAAGCCTTCGCGCAAGAGCAAACGGCTGTCCTGGTACTTGGGGTAAGCCTGGGCAAAACCAATAAAGAACAGGAACAGGCCCAGGAAGGCGGCAGGATGGTGGGCAAAGGTTACCACACCAGCCAAGAACAGCACGTGTACCAGCAACACACCAAAAGGAATTTCTACATCATTCGATTTGGAGGCTTTAGGCAGATGGGCCAACTGGCGCTTAAATAGCATAGTAGCCACCAGCGCGTTGAAGAACACGGCAATGGCGGCCTTCCAGCCGAAATGGGTGAGCATGTACCAGCTGTCCCAGTTCCATTTGGCTGCCACCATCAAAACAGGTGGCGCTGCAAAAGAGGTGAGCGTGCCGCCAATCGAGACGTTGACGAACAACACACCCAAGGTGGCGTATTTCAGTTTGGTGGACAGGCCTGCGCCGAAAATGCGTTCGCGCAACATCATGGCGGCCAAGGTCATGGCTGCCGGTTCGGTGATGAACGATCCCAGTAAAGGGATGAACGAAAGCGCCACGAAGTAAAAGGCCATGCCCCCCTTTAGTGGAACCAGGCTGGCAATGGCACTACCCCCTTTTTTGGCCATATGCAGCACGGCGCGGCTGCCAGCGATCACCACAATGGCGAAGACGAACAGTGGTTCGGTGAAGTTGCGGCTGTCCAGGTAGTGCGCGGCCTCTTGGGTGCCGGTCAGGCCCAGCATGGCAAACATCAGCACCATGGCCCAAAAGCCGAACACCACCTCCACCTCGCCCAGCAGGTGCCAGAGCCCCGCATGGTTGGGCCGGGTGTGGGCCAAGTGTTCAAAAAATTTGGTGGAAAAGGTATGCAGCACCGCCAATGCAAAGATGGCTGCGCCGGTGATTTGGATGGTGGTTGGATCAGTCATGGCGTTCCGTACGGGCGTAGAGACCAGAAGAATTGAAAAAGGACCGCTTCAGAGTCACACTGAGAACGGTCCTTGCGCTGGGTATCGGGAAGTTAGGGCTTCTTGGCGGCGTCCTTGGCCGCTTCTTCCATCATGGCCTTCATGGGGTCATCTTCCTTGCCAGCTTCGGCTGCAGGGTCGGGCATCTCGCCTTCCTTGGCCGCGCCCTCCATGCCTGCGGTGGGGTCCGCAGGTTCACCGGCCTCTGGGGCGCCCGGCATGTCCAGTTGTTCCATGATTTGCTCGGAGCTCAGGGTTTCGACCTTTTCGATGCCGCCCGTCACCAAGACCGGGAAGGCAATCACAGCCACCACCATGATCACTTGCAAGATGATGAAGGCAATCGAGCCTTTGTAGATCTCTGTGGTTTTGACCGACGGAATCAGCTTGCCGGTGACACGGTCCTTGTAGTCAAACTTGGCCGCCACGCTGCGCAGGTAGAACAGGGCGAAACCGAATGGCGGCGTCAGGAAGGAGGTCTGCAGGTTCATGGCGATGATCACGCCAAACCAGATCATGGCCTGGTCGGGTGTCATGCCAGGCACCAGGCCGGGCAAGATCTTCTCGGCCACCGGGGCCAACAAGGGGATCACGATGAAGGCGATCTCAAAGAAGTCGATGAAGCAGCCCAAGATGAACACCAGGATGTTCACCACCACCATAAAGCCCCAGGCGCCGCCCGGAATCTTGTCAAACAGGTGTTCCACCCAGATGTGACCGTCGGCCGCATTGAAGGTAAAGCTGAACACGGTGGAGCCAATCAGGATGAACAGCACAAATGCGGCCAACTTGGCGGTGTTGTCCAGCGCCTGCTTCATCAGGGGCATGCTCAAACGGCGTTTGCCCATGGCCAAAATCAAGGCGCCCAGTGCACCCATGGCGCCGCCTTCGGTGGGTGTTGCCACACCCAGGAAAATGGTGCCCAGCACCAGGAAGATCAGGATCAGCGGTGGCATCAGCACAAAGGTGACTTGCTCGGCCAGCTTGGACAGCAGGCCCATCTTGGTCACGCGGTTGATGATGGCCAGTGCCAAGCCGGTCAGCGAGGCCAGCGTCAGGGACAAGATCACGATCTCGTCGCCAGCGGAAGGCGTTGCGCGCTCCAGCCATTGGGTCATCAGGCCGTTGTGCACGCGGGACCAGGCAAAGCCCACTGCGGCACAGATCAACACCAGCACCAGCAACGACTTGTGGCCAGAGGCACCGTTGTCTTCTTTGTAGAGCAAGGCTTCGGGGGGCAGTGCTGGCACCATGGCGGGTTTGAAGATGGCCACTGCCACAATGAATGCGACATAGAGACCCACCAGCAACAGGCCGGGAATCAGTGCGCCGGAATACATGTCGCCCACAGAGCGGCCCAGTTGGTCGGCCAGCACAATCAGTACCAGCGAGGGCGGAATGGCTTGCGCCAGTGTGCCCGAGGCCGTGATGGTGCCCGTAGCAATGGTGCGGCTGTAACCGTAGCGCAGCATCACGGGCAGGGAGATCAGACCCATTGAGATGACTGCAGCAGCCACCACACCGGTCGTGGCAGCCAAGAGCGCGCCCACCAGAATTACGGCAATCGCCACACCACCGCGTACGGGACCAAACACCTGGCCCACGGTCTCCAGCAGGTCTTCGGCCATGCCGGAGCGTTCCAGAATAATCCCCATGAAGGTGAAGAACGGTATCGCTAGCAGCGTGTCGTTCTGCATGATGCCGAAAATGCGTAGCGGCAGCGCTTGGAACATGGCAGCCGGGAAGATACCGGCTTCAATGCCCACAAAACCCAGAGCCAGGCCGGTGGCGGCCAAGCCGAATGCGACCGGGAAGCCGGTCAACAGCAGCACAAACAGTGCAATGAACATGAGCGGCACAAACTGTTGTGCCAAGAGGGTGGTTTGCATTTATTTGTCTCCAGCCAGCAGCTTGGCGGTTTGGGCTTCGAGCTCTTCGAGCTTCTTTTGGTCGTCAGATTTCGCGTCTTCACTGCTCAGCACATCGGGGCCATTGCCGGTCAGGAAGGCCAGGCGTTTGATCAGCTCGGACACACCTTGCAGCATCAGCAGCGCAAAGCCGAGGGGGATCAGTGCATACGCGGGCCAGCGGATCAGGCCTCCGGCGTTTTGCGACATTTCACCGCTCTGCAGGGCCTGCATGAAAAAGGGCCAGCCCAAGGAGATGCTGATCACGCAAAACGGGAACAACACGAGCAAGATGCCCACCACGTCCACCCAGTTGCGGGTGCGGTCGCTGAGCTTGGTGGAGATGAAGTCGATGCGCACATGCGAGTTCCTCAGCAAACCATAACCCGCGCCCAACATGAACACCGCGGCAAACAAATACCACTGGATTTCCAGCAAGCCGTTGGAGCTGTTGTTGAAGAACTTGCGAACCAGCGCATTGCCTGCGCTGATCAGGGTGGTGGCCAGAATTAGCCACATGGTGAATTTACCGACCCAGGTACTGATCGTGTCGATCAGTCGGGACAGTGAGAGCAAGGGTGTCATGGCGTCTCCGTTTGTAGTTTTTGGGAATGTGGCGGGGCGTCCGGCACCCGTCCAACTTTGAACCCACGGAGTCTAAGGCTTATGCTGGTTTGCGCGGCTGAACAAACCCTGACGGGGTGGTGCTCAGAAGGGGGCGTGTCACCGCGCTGTCACGGAGTGTTTGCAGTATGGAGCTCTTGAATAAGGGTAAACCATGACTTGGCTTGCGCGTTTGCGGATCCGATCCCGTTTGATGGTGCTATTGGTGTTCTCAGTGCTGGCCTTGGCCGCAGTGGGTGGCTTTGCGGCGTGGACCATAGACCGGGAGGCTACGCGCGCAACCCACTTTATCGATTCGGAATTTGAATCCTTGCAAGTCTT
This sequence comes from Rhodoferax sp., assembly GCF_034519335.1. Taxonomy (GTDB): domain Bacteria; phylum Pseudomonadota; class Gammaproteobacteria; order Burkholderiales; family Burkholderiaceae_C; genus Allorhodoferax. The sequence goes on along the minus strand of NZ_JAXHOL010000038.1, from coordinate 1,444 downwards.
GGGCGCAGTACGCACCCACTGGGGGGATGCACGCCGCTACGAAAAAGATGTCTTGCTGACCATGGGGGATGAAGCAGCTACGGAGCGCTACAGCCATCTATGGAGGCGGTCTCTGGCTGCCACATTGCAATCTCTGGCGCGGGTGGAAACCTTGGCCCAGGATGCAGATGCCGCGGCGCTGGGCGATATGGCGCGGCGCCTGCGCGTGTACGAGGCCGGGTTCAAAGACATTCTGGGCAAGCTGGCGCGTGGTGAGCTGCACGACCCTTGGGCAGCCAACGCGGCCATGGCGCCTTTGGCGGCAGACATGCAGGCTGCAGAGCAGGCATTGGTGGCGGTGTCCCAGTCGATTGCCACGCGTGCAGGAGAGCGCCGTGCCGCGCTGACCCGCACGGGCGGCCAGGCACCCTGGGTGGTGCTGGTGGCAACTGCCTTGGTGGCTGCGTTGGCCACGCTGTTGGTGTTGGCCATCGTGCGGTCCATCTTGCACCCCATGCAGTCGCTCCAGGCAACGGCCAAGGCCTGGGGGCAAGGGGATTTGACGGTTACCGTGCAGGCCCAAGGGCGGGATGAGATAGCCCAAGTGCAGCAGGATCTGGGGCGCATGCACGCAGCGCTGAGCCAACTGGTGTGGCAGGTACGCGCCGGGGTGGAGGTGGTGGGAGACAACACCGCCGAGATTGCCACGGCCAACGGCGAGTTGTCCGAACGCACCGAGCGCGCTGCGGCAGCCTTGCAGCGCACGGTGGCTTCGATTGAACAACTTGCCTTGGCCGCGCGCCACACCGCAGAGTCGGCCACCGACGCGGTGGGCTCGGCCAATGCGGCCCAGCAGCTGGCACAACGGGGCGGGGCGGTGGTGAACCAGGTGGAGCACACCATGCAAGACATCAACGACGCTTCCCGCAAAATCGCAGACATCATTGCGGTGATTGACGGCATTGCTTTTCAGACGAATATTTTGGCGCTCAATGCCGCCGTGGAAGCTGCCCGCGCGGGTGAGCAGGGGCGGGGGTTTGCAGTCGTGGCCAGCGAGGTGCGCTCATTGGCCGGGCGTTCGGCCCAGGCGGCGCGCGAGATCAAGGCCATCATCCATGCCTCGGTCGAAAAAATTGACCAGGGTTCGGCGTTGGCGGCGCAGGCGGGCCAGACCATGCGCGAGATGGTGGCGGGTGTGGGTCAGGTGGCTGCAGGGATTCAGGGTATTCGCGCGGCTGCGCAAGAGCAACTGCAAGGCATTGGCGCCATCAACAGCGCGATGGGGGGCATTGACCAGGCGACACAGCAGAACGCCGCCATGGTGGAGGAGTCTGCCGCCGGAGCCATGAGCCTGGCGCAAGAAACCCAGCAGCTGCGTACCGCTGTTCGCGTATTTCAGTTGGACGCACCGCCACTCAGTTTGATGCCAAATAGGCCTCTGGCGCTTATGAATTAAGCGCGAGCA
>NZ_JAXHOL010000037.1:0-22067 GCF_034519335.1 Rhodoferax sp. | reverse complement strand
CTTGGGCGGCTGCCAGTACTTTGTCACCCACCCCGGCGGGCTCAACTACGAGACTTTCCCGGTCAACGGCTACGAAGCCGAAAGCCGCCGCCTCTCCCGCTTCGCCGCCATGGGCCACACGCCCGGCAAGCTGGTGGTGCCGCCAGCCACCATCAACGTGGCAGGCAGCAAGGAGTTTCCGTTCACGCGGGATCTACGTCGGGGCTGATTTTTGAGTCAAATCGCGCGCTGGCCCCCGTGTGGTATGCGCGAGCAGCTACTGAATTAGTAGCGTTTTGTGGTGCATTGAGGTGTGGGTGCAGAGCTGGGGGAACGGCCCCCCGCCTCATACTGTCAAACGCCCAGAAATCGGCGGGGGGCCATTCCCCCAGCTCTGCGGGTGGGGTGGCTGGTATGCGGGCGGGGGGGGCAGATACCGCGCGCTGCAGCCGCAGCGCTTGGCGAGTCCGGCAGCTAGCAGATTCACCCGTTCGGGGGATACTCAAACTCCGGGACTGAAGTGAGAATTGCCTGATCCCTAGTCCACTTTTCTCCAGCTAGCCATTAAAAATAATGAGAGTCTTCTACGCCTTTTGGTTCTTCTTTTGCGCTGGGTGGGGTTACCTCTCAGCGACCTTTTCATCGGAACACTCGCCACATTGGTTACAGGCAGCGTCCGTGTTCCCGATTGCGTTAGCTATGTCAATCGGCCTGCTGTGGCTAGAACTTCGGAAATTACCTGCGGGGAAAATGGCTTCACGCCCCAGCCTGCAATTGAAACCTTGGAATCGCCCTGTAGGGTTGATCTTGTTTGTTGGCCTCACGTTCTCCTTCGGCGGCATATGGGGCCTAGGGCTGTCCTCACTCTTCAAACTACCCAGCCCAGGGGTTGCATTCCAATTTTTTGCTATGGGTGCAGGAACCGTTGGTGGTTGCTATTTTTCTTTCCGCTTGTTCCCAAACAAGTTCAACGTCTAGCGGGTCGCGTCGCTTACCTCTTAGGGCTCAATGTGAAGCGGCGCAAAGCCATAAGAAACTTGACCACCTTCCTATACATCCTAATTGCTGCCGTCGTGGGCTACGTCTTCGGACGGTACCGTGCACACTCGTTTCAGAACCGTGGCGAAGCCCTGCTAGCCCGGACCATTCGAAACCATTTCGCAAGCCCTGACTATCACTTGATGAACAACGTGACGCTCCCTTTGAAGGATGGCACTACCCAGGTCGATCACATACTGGTCTCGCGATTCGGCGTTTTTGTGATCGAGACAAAAGACTACAACGGCTGGATTTTCGCGAACCCGAAACACGCGACCTGGACCCAGACAATTTTCAAGAGCAAGTTCAAATTTCAAAACCCGATATTTCAGAACTATCGGCACTTGCGAGCAGTCCAGTCACTCCTGGATTTCTTGCCGCCTGAAGCGGTGAAATCCGCCATTGTGTTTACAGGCGAAGCAGAGTTCAAGACGGAGATTCCAGACGGAGTGTTTACGCTTCCTCGGTTCATTGAAAGCGTTCGCAGCCAAACCACTTCGCTTTTGTCCCAAAATCGAGTCCAGTTTTGCGTGGGCCGCCTTGAAACATCGCGCCTAGCTCTCACGCGCAAGACTGATATCGAACATGTTCAAAGCCTGCAGCGCCGGCACGGCGGTGAAGCATAGCCTCCTACTCCAGAAGCAAGCCATTTCATGACGTCAATCACTTTCAAATCATCAAAGTTAAAGTACGCCGTACTACTTTTTATCGCGATCTTCGCTGTCGCTGTTGGGGTGATGATGGTCACGGATGCGAAAGCCAAAGACGCGTGGATAGGCTGGGGATGCATCATCTTCTTTGGCGCAAGCATTCCACTTTTTGCTCGTGAGGTGTTCAATACGCAACCGCGACTGATACTCAATGGGGAGGGCGTCTTTGATCGCACACTGGGTGTCGGAATCATTCCTTGGACAGAGATCACGGGCGCCACGCTTAGGTCAGTCAATCGGAATTACTTCATCTGTCTTGAAGTTCACAATCCAGAGCACTGGACAGCGCGCATGTCACCACTGAAACGCGCAATGGTGTCTGCCAACAAAGTCTTTGGTTTTGCAGCGCTAAACCTCAATCTCTCTGCCATTGCAGCTGACCCGATGGAGGTATATACGCTTGTTCTGAATAAGGCAGTTGCAAGCCGAGCGCGTGTTGGTTGACGACTAGAGCGTCCACCGGATACCAGCTACTCACCAGCAAAGCCAGTTAGACTGCGCCCAAAGGAAACATCACTATGGCAGGCGTATTCGGCAAAGACCCCAACATGAAGAAGAGCACGCACCATGAGCTGGAGCGGCTGAACCAGGAGCGCAAGCAGAAGTTGGCGGAAGCGGCGCTAAAGTTCACCAAGAAGAAGCCCGTGGTGCCCAGCAGCGCGACGCCGACGAAGTAAGAAAATTTGGACAAAAAAAGGCCCCAATCAAGGGGCCTTCTTTTTGGGGGAACGCGAGTAGCTTAGTAGCTGCTGCGTCCGCCGCGGTAGCCGTCGGATGCGCCACGGGGTTCCATGGGGCGGGCCAGGTTCACCACGATGGAACGACCGTCCACCGATTGGCCGTTCAGGCCGTTGATGGCGGCTTGGGCCATTTCGGGGGAGCCCATTTCCACAAAACCAAAGCCTTTGGAGCGGCCGGTGTCGCGGTCCATCATGACCTTGGCGGATGTCACGTCACCAAACTCGCCGAAATTGCTTTGCAGGCTGTCGTTGGTCACGGAGTAGGGCAAGTTGCCCACGTAAATTTTGCTGCTCATGGTTGAGCCTTTCAGAAAAAGCGTGCTGGGCATATCAAGCGCCTTTGCAACGCGGGAGAAGCGGTTTCAAAGAAACCGCGGAAATGGGTTGAGGGTGTGGGGGCCAAGGCTCAGGCCAGCGCGGGGCGGGCCATGCAGGTTTCTAACCATCCTTGCGTTACTGCAAAAATCCGGGCGGCTTCGCGGGAGGCGAACTCTTGGTCAAACCGGAAAATGCGGCAATAGCCACCTTTGCTCAGTGCGCGCTGGACCGAAAAGGACGCGCGGTACTGGCCATTGGTTGTTTCGTGGGTCGCGGGCGATACGACGTAATTGCCCATGGAAATCGAGGTCTCTGGAATCTGGTTCATGAAGGATCGCAGGCACTACGACGTCCTGCGTGAGCATCTAAGGAATCGGCTGGTTGCAGCTCTACAAGCCAGCGTGGTCGACATTCGTCGAGCAAACCCTAAGACCTTCATACCGGAGAAACCATTAACGCAGGACTTTGGGGAGGTACAACTTTGCGTGATTAGCAAGTTTTACGCGGCTCTATTATATGCACAAATTATTTCAATCTTGATTTTTATTTCAATAATTCATAAAGACCACTAAAACTGTCCGCATGCCGCTGCAGGCGTAGAGAGCTGAGGCGACTACTGCCCCCAACCCCAGCCCGGAGCTGGATGGCGGCGCGCATTTGCGGCTCTTGGATCAAGGGCGCCAGTTTCTGTACTTTCATGTCGGCTTAGCATGCAAATTGCATACTGTTGGTTTTTACAAGGAAACTCATGCCCTCTATCAACTTCATTGGCGGCGAAAAAGGCGGAGTCGGCAAATCGGTCGTGGCACGCGTGCTGGCCCAGTACTTCATTGACAAGGGGCGCGCGTTCACCGGCTTTGACACCGACCGCTCGCACACCTCGTTCACGCGCTTCTATGCCGATTACGCGGCCCCCGTGGTGGTGGACACCTACGAAGGCTTGGACCTGATTGCCGGTGTGTTTGAAGAGGAACCCGTGGTGGGCCTGCCGCCCAATGTGATTGTGGACCTGGCAGCACAAACTGCCGCACCGCTGGCCCGATGGGTCAAAGATTCGGACTTGGTCTCGCTGATGGCGAGCCTGGGCGTCACGGTGAACTTCTGGCATGTGGCCGATGCGGGCAAGGACTCGGTGGACCTGCTGGACCGGCTGGTGGCCACCTATGGCGCCGGGCCCAACTACATCGTGGTGAAGAACCAGGGACGGGGCACCGATTTTTCGCAGTTGGACGACTCCGCCGCCCTGAAGAAAGCCATGGCTTTGGGCGGCCATGTGATCAGCCTGGCCCAGTTGCACGAGGCCAGCATGCGCAAGATCGACCGGCAAAACGCCAGCTTCTGGGCCGCCATCCACCGCAAAGACGGTGACGACGCGCTGGGCATGCTGGAGCGCCAGCGGGTGAAGACCTGGCTCAAGAACAGCTACGCCACCCTGGACACCCTGCCACTGGGCTGACCCCTGGGTTAGCATCTGCCACTGCCATTGCCACCCAAGGAACCTGCCATGTCGCTCCAGCCTTTTCACCTTGCCATTCCCGTGTACGACCTGGCCCTGGCGCGCCAGTTTTATGGCGAGGTGTTTGGATGCACCGAGGGCCGCAGCAGCGCGCAGTGGGTGGACTTCAATTTCTTTGGCCACCAGCTGGTGATCCACCTGGCGCCCAAAAACGACTCGCAAACCCACGCCCACACCAACGAGGTGGACAGCCACCACGTGCCGGTGCCGCACTTTGGTGTGGTGCTGGCCTGGGACACCTGGCACGCGCTGGCCGAGCGCCTGCAAAGCCGCAACACGGCCTTTGTGCTGGAGCCGGGCATCCGCTTCCAGGGCCAGGTGGGCGAGCAGGCCACCATGTTTCTTCTGGACCCCTGCGGCAACGCGCTGGAGTTCAAGGCCTTCAAGGACATCGGGCAACTTTTCGCCAAATAAACGACTTGCTTGCCGGAGGGCACCATGCACACCCTGATCAGCGAATTCAGCCGCGAGGTTCTGGCAGCAGGTGCAGCGGTGTTCCAGGTGGGCGACACCGGCGACTCGGCCTATGTGATTGAGTCGGGGTGTGTGGAGGTGCTGGTGGGGGCCGCACACGCCCAGCAGCGTGTGGCCGTGCTGGCCGAAGGCGCCATGTTTGGCGAAGTAGCGCTGCTGGACCGCCAGGCCCGTACGGCCACCGTTCGCACCCTGGTGCCCACCACGCTGGTGCGTATTGACCGCGCCCATGTGGAAGAGCTTTTGGTACGCGCCGACCCAGTAATCCAATACCTGCTGCGTCTGCTGCTGGAGCGCTTTCGCAGCAGCAGTGCCAAGTCCGAGTTGCCCCCCTCCCTGCCGCCCTTGTCGGGCCACGCGGCATTTGCGCCGCCCGAAGACTTGCATGCCGCTGCCGTGCGCACCTTGTCGCTGGCGCACGACTTGTCTGATGCCATCGACCGCGACCAGCTGGACCTGTATTACCAACCCATCGTGCGGCTGCCCGATGGCACGCTGGCGGGCTACGAGGCACTGGTGCGCTGGCGTCACCCGCAGCTGGGCGTGGTGCAGCCGGATGAATTCATTCCGCTGGCAGAGAAAACTGGCCTGGTACACCGCATTGGCCAATGGGTGCTGCAACGCGCCACCACCGACTGGCCCGTGCTGCGAAGTACCTGCGCAGCCCGTGCTGGCGAGCGGCCATTTGTCAGCGTCAACCTCTCAGCCCCCGAGCTGTGCAGCCCCGGCATTGTGGAGGCCGTCGAACGCTGTCTGCAAACCACGGGCATGGACGCACACGAGTTGCGCATTGAGTTGACCGAGACGGTGATCATCAGCAGCGTGGACAGGGTCTCCGCCTCCATCGCACGGCTGCGCGCCATGGGCATAGGCATCGCCCTGGACGACTTTGGCACCGGCTACGCCGGGCTGGACTACCTGCAAACGCTGCCCTTCACCACCATCAAGATTGACCGTGCCTTTGTGGCGCACATGCACAGCTCGGAACGCAGTTTCCAGATCATCAAGTCTGCGCTGGCGCTGTCGCAGTTGCTGGGCATTTCTACCGTGGCAGAAGGGATTGAAGACGCCGCCACCGGCACGCTGCTGGCCAGCATGGGCTGCGAATATGGCCAGGGCTATCACTACGCAAGGCCACGGCCGCTGCACGAGCTGCTGCCGGGCTGAAGAGGGACCCGGCCCCCACTAGGGCGCGGGCCGCAACTTGCGCAAGCCGGTATTCAGCGCCCGCTGCGCCATGGCACCTTTCGCGGTGCGCTGAAAACACACATACAGATTTTTGGTCTCCAGCACTTTGGGATTGACCTGTAGCTGCGGGGCAATCCGCGCCAGTTGGGGGTCGGTCTGCACCAGGTGTTCATAGACCTGCTGGTCCACCACCACCAGATCCACCCGGCCCGCCGCAAGCTTGAGGATGTTGCTGCGGTCATCGGGCGCTTCTTCGGAGGTCACCATCTTGCTGGCAATTCGCGCGTCCAGCTCTTCCGTGTTGACAAACCCGCGCACCACTCCGATGCGCATGCCCTGCAAATCATCGTAGGAGGCCCACTTGACAGGACGGTCGGTGCGCTCCAAAAACACCACGTGGCTGCGCCCCACGGGGTCGGAGTAGAGGTAACGCGCAGCGCGCTCGCGCGAGTAATAAGCCGGGAAGAAACCGGTGTAGGCGGCGTCGGTATCCACCAGGCGCACGGCCCGGGACCAAGGGAAGAACTGCACCTCGGCGTTGGCGCCTGCAAGGGCCATGGCATCCACAATGGTGGCAGTGACAAAGCCCAAACCGGGCAGCGCAGCGCCGGTGTAAGGCGCCCACTCCAGCGTGCTCAGTTTGTACTCCGCCGTCGGGGCGGGCTGGGCCAGCAGCATGCAATGGCTTGCAGCAAGCCCCACAGCCAAGACAGCGCGCCAAAAGAGTCTCATACAGTCTCCACCGGTGTAACTCTGTACCTTGAGCGCATGGTAACGGGCTTTGCTACGCTTGGCTCGGCACGGGGCTTGCGTGCGTGCTTGGGCACCCGGCGCGTCCTGCGCTGGCATACTCAGGCCAGTGACTTCTTCTCTTGACCCCCTAGCCGTGAACCGCCCTGCCACCGATGCCGATGTGCTTCCCCAGGCGCGCCTGTGTGTAGCCGCTGCCGGGCACTTTGACGAGCTGCGGGCAAGTGCCCCCCCCAAAGCCAGCGCCCCGGCCTCCCCCGGCGCTGATGCTGCTAGCAATTTCATAGCTTCCCGCGCAGATTTCACGGGAGTTTGGAGCCAATTCTTTGCCAATATGGAGGCCCGCACCAGCGCCGAACTGGACGCCCGTGCCGCCAGCCTGCAGCGCCAGATCCGCGACAACGGCGTGACTTACAACGTCTACGCCGATGCCGAGGGCCCGCAGCGCCCCTGGTCGCTGGACCTGTTCCCGCTGGTGGTCGATGCCCCCAGCTGGCAGCACATCGAAGCCGGCGTGCAGCAGCGCATGCGCCTGCTGGAGGCCGTGATGGCCGATGTGTATGGCCCGCAAACCTACCTGGCCCAGGGCCTGCTGCCCCCGGCCCTGGTGCACGGCCACCCGGGCTACCTGCGTGCCATGGCCGGCGTGCGGCCCGTGGGCGGGCGCCACCTGCATGTCACCGCCTTTGACCTGGCCCGCGGGCCCGATGGCAACTGGTGGGTGGTGGGCCAACGCTGCCAGGCCCCCAGTGGCCTGGGCTACCTGCTGGAAAACAGGCTGGCCGTGTCGCGCCAGTTTCCGCAGGCCTTTCAGGCACTCAAGGTGCAGCGCCTGGCCAGCACCTACCGCGCGCTGATGGACAGCCTCAAGGCGCACAGCCCGGCCGGTGCCGACGCCCACATTGCCCTGCTGACGCCCGGGCCCTACAACGAAACCTATTTTGAGCACGCCTACCTGGCCCGCTACCTGGGGCTAAGCCTGGTGGAAGGCAGCGACCTGATCGTGCGCGACGAGCGGCTGTTCCTCAAGACGCTGCGCGGCCTGGTGCCGGTGCATGGCCTGCTCAAGCGGGTGGACGACCAGTACCTCGACCCGCTGGAGCTGCGCCCTGACTCGACGCTGGGCGTGCCCGGCCTCTTGCAAGCCATCCGCGCGGGCAACGTGCTGGTGGCCAATGCGCCGGGATCTGCCTTTCTGGAGTCGCCCGCGCTCTTGGGCTTTTTGCCCGCACTGGCGCAACACGCGCTGGGCGAAGACCTGAGCTTGCCCGCCCTGCCCACCTGGTGGTGCGGCGAGCGCAGCGCCATGGAAGACGCGCTGGCCCGCCTGCGCGAGCACACCATCAAGCCCACCTACCCCGGCTCCAGCATTCACACCAGTTTCGAGTCGGTCATTGGCAACACCCTGGGCCAGACGGCCCTGGACGCCTGGGCCGGCCGCATCATGCGCCAGAGCGAGGACCACACGGTGCAGGCCTACATGCCGCTCTCGCAAATGCCCACTTGGCAAAGCGCAGGGCCAGGCCAGCGCGGGAGCATGGTGGCGCGTTCGGTACTGCTGCGAGTGTTTGCCGTGTCCGACGGGCACGACGCAACAGGCCGCCCACACTGGCGCGTGCTGCCCGGCGGCTTGGCCCGCGTAGCCGGCACCACGGCCGACATTGCCAGCATGCAGCGCGGTGGCAGCAGTGCCGACGTATGGGCCCTGACCCATGGCGAGGTGGACACCACCACCCTGCTGCCCACCGCCCTTACGCCCGCCGTGCTGGCGCAGCGCAAGCGCCTGGTCACCAGCCGCGCCGCCGAAAACCTGTATTGGCTGGGCCGCTACACCGAACGCTCCGAGAACTCGGTGCGCCTCGCGGCCCTCACGCTGGACTGCCTGGGTGGCGAAGAGCAAAGCTCGGTGCCGCTGCTGCAGTGGCTAAGCCAGATGGCTGTGGCCAACACCTTGGTGCTGCCGGGCACACCGTCTGCCGTGCAAGCGCGCCGCGTGTTCGAGCGCGCACTGGTAGCCAGCCTGGCCTCGGCCGAAGGTGCCACCAGCGTGGGCTTCAATGTGCGCGCCCTCAAAATGGCCGCAGCCACGGTGCGCGAGCGCCTCTCACAAGAGCACTGGCACACCATCGTCAAGGCCGAGGAGTCCCTGTTTGCCCAATGCGCCCGCCTGAGCGCCCAAGGCGACTACACCCCGGCCCAGGCGCTGCGGGTGCTGGGTGACCTGAGCGACCAACTGTCCGCCATCACCGGCGCACAAACGGACCGCATGACGCGGGACGACGGCTGGCGCCTGCTGAGCATCGGCCGCCATGTGGAGCGACTGCACTTTTTGGCCAGCGCGCTGGCGCGCAGCTTTGAAACCGGTGCGGTGGACACCGACGGCGGCTTTGAGGCGCTGCTCACGCTGTTTGACAGCACCATCACCTTTCACGCCCAGTACCAGCAAAGCCGCGACATTGCCGCGCTGACCGACCTGCTGGTGCTGGACCGCGACAACCCGCGTTCGCTGGGCTGGGTGGCCCACACGCTGCGCGGGCGCCTGGCCAAACTGGCCCTGAGCCCGGCCGGTGAGCTCAGCACCATGTCCCTGCAAGTGCCCAACCCCGACACCTGGGACCTGGCCCATTTGTGCGAAACGCCCCAGGGCGAACCCAGCGCTCCCGCACTGCGCAATCTGCTGGACGCCTTGAGCGAGTGTGCGTTTACTGTGTCCGAGGACATCAGCACCACCTACTTCACCCATTCGGGCCACACCAAACACAGTGTGGGGACCTGATGCTGCTGCAAGTCACCCACCACACGCGTTACGACTACCAGCCGGCGGTCGAGACGGCACAGCACGTGGCCTACCTGCAGCCCCTGCAACACGCCGGCCAAAACCTGCTGAGCCACGCCCTCACCATCAGCCCGCAACCGGCGCAGCAGCGCAACACGCTGGATGTGTATGGCAACTCGCGCTGCTTTTTTTCGCTGCAAGTGCCGCACCCGGTGCTGGAAGTGCAGGCCATGAGCATCGTGTCCACCAGCGCGCACGCCCGCCCGACCAGCGAGCAAGCCTGGGAGCAGCTGCGCGATCGGCTGCGCTACCAGGCACACACGCCGTTTGAGGCCGCGTCAGAGTTTGTGTTTGCCTCGCCCTTTGTGCCGCGCCGCCAGGAGTTTGCGGGGTACGCGCGCCCCAGTTTTGGGGCCGGTGCCAGTGTGCTGGACGTGGCCGTGGACCTGATGGAGCGTATCCACACCGACTTCATTTACGAGAGCGAAAGCACCCAAATCAACACCCCGGCCCTGCAGGCACTGGAGCAGCGCAAGGGCGTGTGCCAGGACTTTGCCCACATCATGCTGGCGTGCCTGCGCAGCATGGGCCTGCCAGCGCGTTACGTGAGTGGTTACCTGCTGACCCGGCCTGCACCGGGTGAGGTCAAACTCATTGGCAGCGACGCCTCCCACGCCTGGGTCAGCGTGTATGTGGGTGACCTGCCCGAGGGCCAACGCTGGGTGGACCTGGACCCGACCAACAACCGCTGGGGCTGGTTTGCCCCCGGCGTGGACTATGTGACAGTGGCCACCGGGCGCGACTTTGGCGATGTGTCGCCCCTGCGTGGTGTGATCCACGGCGGTGCCAACCACACCCTCACGGTGGGGGTGACGGTGGAAGAGATCCACAGCGACAATACCGACTCGGCGCCCACCACTGCGGCTTCGCAGAGCCAAAGCCAATCCCAAGGCGGAGGCCAGAGCCAAAGTCAAGGCGCTATCAATTAAATAGCTGCTTGCGCAATACCCATAAGCGCAAACGGCACTTTTTACCCAAAGGAACCCCCATGAGCATTTACGACAAACTCACCGCCCTGAACATCACCCTGCCGCCCGTGGCCGTGCCTGCAGCGGCCTATGTGCCCTTTGTGCAGACCGGCAACCTGGTCTTCATCAGCGGCCACATTGCCAAGAAAGACGGCAAGCCCTGGGTGGGCCAGCTGGGCAAGAACACCACCACCGAAGAAGGCAAGGCGGCTGCACGCGCCATTGCAATCGACCTGATGGGCACCCTGCACGCCGCGGTGGGCGACCTGAACAAAGTGAAGCGCATCGTCAAAGTCATGTCCCTGGTCAACTCCACCGGCGACTTCACCGAGCAGCACCTGGTGACCAACGGCTGCAGCGAACTGCTGGGCGAAGTGTTTGGCCCGCAAGTGGGTGCGCATGCACGCAGCGCCTTTGGCGTGGCCCAAATCCCCATGGGCGCCTGTGTGGAAATTGAACTGATCGCCGAAGTGGCCTGATTTACCCCACGCTCCATGAAAAAAAGCGCTGCCAAGGCAGCGCTTTTTTGTGGGCAAAAGGTAATGCTAGTTCAGCAACAAGGGCGCACCCGATGACCCCGTGTGCGCCAACTGCGGCGCCACCTTGAACACCGCCACCGCCTGCGCCAACTGGGCGGCCTGGTCGCGCAGGCTCTCGGCCGCTGCCGCGCTCTCTTCCACCAAGGCTGCGTTTTGCTGCGTCATCTGATCGAGGTTGCCCACCGACTGGTTGACCTCGGCAATGCCCGCGCTCTGTTCACTGGAGGCAGCCGTGATTTCGCCAATCACGTCCACCACCCGGCGCACGCTTTGCACAATCTCCTGCATGGTGGCACCGGCGTCCGTCACCAGCTTAGTGCCCGACTCGACCTTCTCCACCGAGGTACCAATCAGGCCCTTGATCTCTTTGGCCGCCTCAGCACTGCGGCCAGCCAGGCTGCGCACCTCAGAGGCCACCACGGCAAACCCACGACCCTGCTCACCGGCACGTGCCGCCTCTACGGCAGCGTTCAGCGCCAGGATGTTGGTCTGGAAGGCAATGCCGTCGATCACACTGATGATGTCGCTGATCTTTTTGCTGCTCGCATCGATCTGCTGCATGGTGCTCACCACCTGTGTGACCACCTCACCGCCACGCTGGGCCACGCTGGAGGCACTGGCGGCCAGGGTGGCGGCCTGGTGGGCATTGTCAGAGCTCATGCGCACGGCATGCGTCAGGCTGTCCATGCTCGACGCGGTGGAAGCCAGGTTGCTCGATGTTTGTTCGGTGCGCTGGGCGAGGTCGTTATTGCCGGTGGCAATCTCAGTGCTGGCGGTGGCAATGCTGTCGGTGCTTTGGCGTACCTGCGACACCATCAGGCCTAGCGAGCGGTTCATGGCTGCCAGCGATCGCATCAGGTCACCAAATTCGTCAGCCCGGCTTTCGTCCACATAGCCGCTCAGGTCGCCTTCGGCAATACGTGCAGCCAGATCATTGGCTTGCAACAATGGCTGCTTGATGGATCGGATCAGGAAGCCGGCACCCACCAAGATGCCCCCAATCAAGACCACCAGGCCACCGGCGGACATCAGGATCAACTTGCGGCCCTCGGCCTCAAAACTCTCGCGCAGGGCTTCGTTGGCGACGTCCTGCATCGTGACAAATTGCTGGTGCGCATCCTGCAGGGCCTTCACCGCCGGGCGGTACTGGGTTTCCACGAAGGCCGGCATTTCGCCGGGCTTGACCACCTTGAGCAGCGCGGTCTGGCTGGTCAGGTCCTGCAATTTCTTCCGCAGATCGGTGATTTTGGCGAGTTGGGCTTTGTCGGCGTCCGTCGGATCTGCAGCCTCGATGGCCTTTTGCAGCTCTTCAATCTTGGCATTGCTCTGGGCAATCTCGTCCTTGAAGGCATTGGCCACACCGGGGTCCACCGACACCACCACGGCGTAGGCGCGGGTGGTGTTCACATCCACCAGCGCAGCCCACTGGTTGGCCGCCTTGATTTGGGCCAGCATGGCCGCGTTGACAGCGCCATACGCTTCACGGGACTTGCGGGACTGCAGGGCTGTGAAAGCAATGATGATGGCCAACAACACCACCATCAGCCCCATCGCGGCCCACAACTTGGTGGCCAGACGAAGTCGGTCAAAACGCATTCCAATCTCCTTTAATTATTTTGTAATTTAACCACGCAGGAGCGTTTGGAAAGCGATCGGAATAACGGGATTTACCCTGCCATGCGCCAAATACCTTGGCCTTGCACCGCTACTAAATCAGCAGCATTTATTTGCTCGGGTACCAACTCCGCCAAGGGAAGCAAAACAAACGCACGTTCAGCCATGCGCGGGTGCGGCACTGTCAGCGCGGGGCTATGGATCGTGGCGCTGCCGAACAGCAAGAGATCCAGGTCCAGGGTACGTGGCGCATTCCGATAAGGGCGCTCGCGCCCAGCCCCCAGCTCAATCTGCTGCAGAGCCAGTAGCAAGGCCGGAGCGGTCAAGGTGGTGGAGAGTTCGGCCACCGCATTCACATAGTCGGGGCCGCTGGAATCGATGGGAGCGCTGCTGTAGAACGATGAGTGACGCAACAGCTGGGACTGGGGCAGCCCGCCCAATGCCAACAAAGCGGCCTGCAGGGCGGCCACGGGGTCGCCAAGGTTGGCACCCAGGCCGATGTAGGCCAGCACCGGCGCACGCACGGTCAGCGCTGCCTTACTCGGCGCTGCCGCCAGAAGAACCACCCTCGCCTTTGGCCGCACCGGAGCGGCGACGGCGACGGCGTTTGCGGGGAGCATCCTGACCCTCTGGAGAAAATTCTGCCTCAGCGTCTCCACCTGCGGCTGGGGCTGCGGGGGCCGCAGGCGCTGGTTTGCCTGGGGTGCGGTGTACGCGGGGAGCCTGCTTGCGCTGTTGCTGTTGCTCGGCACGCACCTGGTCCACCATGTCTTGGCGCACGTCGTCGCTGGCCATGCTGAATTCCTGCCACCAGTCGGCCAGCACCTCGTCAATCTCACCCGCGTCGGCGCGCAGGCGCATGAAGTCAAACGCAGCGCGAAAACGCGGTTGGTCCACCATGCCAAACGGCGTGGCGCCCACCCGTTTGTCAAAACGGGGCTGCATGAGCCAGATCTCGCGCATGTCGCCAGCCAGCTTGCCGCGGCCCGACACATCGCCGATGCGGGCGTTGAACACATCCTCAATCGCGTCTTGCAGCGCAGGGTGGCCATGCTGGCCGCTGCGCATGCGCTGGGCCCAACCATCGCGCACATCGGCCCACAACACGCAGGCCAACAGGAAGCTGGGCGCCACCGGTTTGCCCTCGCCGACGCGGCGATCGGTGTCTTTCAGGGCAGCGGCCACAAAGGGCTGCTCGGCACGTTCCACCACCACATCGAGCAGCGGGTAAATGCCGCGCGCCATGCCCAGCAACTTGAGCTGCTCCACCGAGGCCAGCGCGTGGCCGGTCTGCAGCAGCTTGAGCATTTCGTCAAACAGGCGGCTTTGCGGCACGTCGTGGAGCAGGCTCTGGCTCTTGATCAGTGGACCGGCCGTCTTGGCTTCGAGCTTGAAGCCCAGCGGGCTGAGCTTGGCGGCAAAGCGCACGGCGCGGATGATGCGCACCGGGTCTTCGCGGTAGCGTGTGGCGGCATCGCCAATCATGCGCAGCGTGCGGCTCTTGGCGTCCTTCAGACCGTTGTGGTAGTCGACCACGATTTGTGTCTCGGGGTCGTAGTACATCGCATTGATGGTGAAGTCACGGCGCACCGCGTCTTCTTCCTGCGGGCCCCAGACGTTGTCACGCAGCACACGGCCGGTGCTGTCGACGGCGTGTTTCATGCCGGCGAGCTCGTTTTTACTGGTGCGTTCGTTGCCCGCCACCTGCTCGGCGGCGGCGTTGTCCAGGTAGGCGCGAAAGGTGGAGACTTCAATCACTTCGTGCTCACGCCCGCGGCCATAGACCACGTGCACGATGCGGAAGCGCCGGCCAATGATGAAGGCGCGGCGGAACAAGCCCTTGACCTGTTCAGGGGTGGCGTTGGTGGCCACATCAAAGTCCTTGGGGCGCAGGCCGACCAGCAGGTCGCGCACCGCGCCGCCCACCACATAGGCTTCAAAACCGGCTTGCTGCAGGGTGCGAACGACGTGGATGGCACGTTCGTCCACCAGATTGGGGTCGATGCCGTGCACAGACACAGGCACTTCCACCCGTTTGCCGAACTGGGGTTTCTTGCCCGCGGCGGACGGGCTCTTGCCCAGCAATTTGTCGATGAATGTCTTGATCAAGAGAAGGTTCCAAGCGGTCAGAGCCGCGGGTCAGGGAAAGAGCTCAAGTATGCGCCATCCGCGCTCTTGGGCCAGGGCGCGCAGGCGCGCGTCGGGGTTGGTGGCCACCGGGACGGTGACCTTTTCCAGCAAGGGCAGGTCGTTGAGGGAGTCGGAGTAGAAAGTGGTGTGCACTTGGCTCCAGTCCAGCCCGTGGGCGGTCAGCCACTGGGATACACGGGTCACCTTGCCTTCGCGAAAGGACGGAATACCCGCGATCTCCCCGTTGTACCAGCCGGTGCCACCCGGCGCGGAGTCCATCGCCAGGTCCACGGCGATCAGCTCGTCCACGCCAAAGGCCTTGGCAATCGGGCGGGTCACAAAGGCATTGGTGGCGGTCACCACAATCACCGTGTCGCCCGCACGCTGGTGCGCCTGCACCAACTCCAGCGCCTGGGGCTTGATGCCTTTTTGGATCACAGAGCCCATGAATTCTGCGTGAGCAGCTATGGATTTGATAGCGCCCTGGCGCACTATTGCAGCGGTGGCAAAGCGTACATAGGCCGGCACATCCAGGGTTCCAGCTTTGTAGTGCTCGTAAAACGCATCGTTCTGGCGTTTGAACTCGGTCGCGTCGGTCCAGCCTAGCGCAGTGGTGAACTCGCCCCAAGCATGGTCGGAGTCCAGGGGAATCAGCGTGTGGTCCAGGTCAAATAAGGCGAGGCGTTTTGCCCCCGCACTCGTCGTTTGCAGAGTCATTGGTTGTCCAGCATGGCTTTGATCATGGGAATGGTGATGGCGCGCTGGGTTTGCAAGGCGTAGCCGTCCATCAGCTCCAGCAGCTCCATGAGGCTACCCAGGTCGCGGCTGAAGCGCTTGAGCATGAAGTCCATCACCTCGTCGCTCAAAAATACGCCGCGTGCATCGGCCGCCTGGCGCAGCACGGATCGGCGCTCGGGTTCGCTCAGCAACTGCAAGCCATAGATGTGGCCCCAGCCCAGACGCGTGCGCAGGTCGTCGCGCAGCTTCAGTTCAATCGGCGCCAACTCACCCGCAGCCAGCACCGGGCGCTGATGGGTTTGCGCATTCACAAACCAGTTGAAGGCCATGTGCTGTTGCTCGGCGGTGTACAGCTGCACATCGTCCATCAGCACTGCAGCCCAAGCTTCGTCAAATTCTGCGGGCTCCAGTACGGTGGCGTCCATCCAGCCCACACGAGCGCCTTGCTCGCGCAATCCTTCCCGCGCAGCTTTCAGCAGATGGCTTTTACCGCTGCCCTCAGGGCCCCAGAAGTAGGTCGGCACCGGCGAACGGTTGTGCGCGCCGCTTTTGGCGCCGATCCAGAGCTCCAGGTGTTTCAGGGCCGCTTCATTGGGCCCAGCGAAAAAGTTGGCCACGGTGGGCCCGGCGGACAAACCGATGTCCAGCGCGATTTGTTGCATGACCAAGTGTCTATCCCAGATACAAACGGCTCGCCAGGTAACTGGCACGCACACGGCGTACCGCCACCAGCAACACGGCACTCGCAGGCAAGGCAATCAGCACGCCCACAAACCCCAACAGCTGGCCAAAGGCCAACAAGGCAAAAATAACGGCCAGCGGATGCAGGCCAATGCGCTCGCCCACCAGGCGTGGCGTGAGGTAGAGACTTTCCACAAACTGGCCCAACCCGTACACCACGGCCACCATGACCAAGGGGTACACCACCCCTGTGCTGGAGAACTCCAACAAGCCCGCCAGGGTAGCCAGCACCAGACCCACGCCGAACCCCAGGTAGGGCACAAAAATCGCCAGCCCGGTGAAAACGCCAATCGGCAGCGCCAGGTCCAGTCCGAACAGGGCCAGCCCCACGGTATATGCCACCGCCAGTATCAGCATCACCAGCAATTGCCCGCGCAGGTATTGGCCCAGTACATCGTCGGCTTCTTCCAAAAAGCTGTCGGTGCCTGCACGCAAGCGGGGCGGAATCAGGTCACGGACCAGCGCCACAAAGCGGTCCCAGTCCATCAGCAAATAGAACAAGGCCACTGGAATCAGGATGGCATTGCCAATGATGGCAAAGGCCACGCTGCCCCCGAGCTTGACCGAGGCCAGTACCGAACCCAAGGCATCTTCCACATTGGCGTTGAGGTACTTCATGACAAACGCCTTGATGCTGGCCACATCGAGCGAGAAGTTCAGGCCCCATTGCGCCAGCCAAGGCTTGAGCGAGCTGTTGAGGCTGTCCAGCAGCACTGGCAGTTGTTCCCGCATCAGGGGCAGCTCTTTGGCCAAGATGGGCACGATCAGCAATAGAACGCCCAGCAAGGCCACCACAAACAGCAACTCCACCACCACCACCGCCACCAGCCGCGGAATACGGCCACGCCCCAAGTCGTCCAGCCAATCCACCACCGGGGTCAGCGCATAGGCCAACACAGCAGCCACCACAAAAGGCGCCAGTACCGGGGCGAGCAACCACAGTGCCAGCACCACCAAGGCCGCAATCAGGAACCAGGCAGTGAATCGTTTTTGGGTGGATGTGAATTGCATGGAGTGTTGCGCAACCTTGTGGGGCGATGGAGGTGGGAGCTGGCAGTAATCAGGGGGCTTGTCCCGTCGCAACTAAAACAAAGTTTCAGCGAAGACGCACGATTGTCCGGGGGGTCTGGTTAGGTCGAAGCTAAAATCTGGGCAAATTCTATCGGGGTCTGCCTCCGTTCTGCCCCAAAGCCACTTCCCATGACCCAATCTGCCTCCCCCACTCCCCTTTCTTACAAAGACGCCGGTGTTGACATTGTTGCTGGTGACGCGTTGGTCGAACGCATCAAGCCCTTGGCCAAAAAGACCATGCGCGAAGGCGTGCTGGCCGGCATTGGCGGTTTTGGCGCCCTGTTTGAAGTGCCCAAGCGCTACAAGGAACCCGTGCTGGTGAGCGGTACCGACGGCGTAGGCACCAAGCTCAAGCTGGCGTTTGAGTGGAATATGCACGACACCGTGGGCATCGACCTGGTGGGCATGAGCGTGAATGATGTGCTGGTGCAAGGCGCCGAGCCCCTGTTCTTTCTGGACTACTTTGCCTGCGGCAAGCTGGATGTGGATACCGCAGCCGCCGTGGTCGGCGGCATTGCCAAAGGTTGCGAGCTGAGTGGCTGTGCGCTGATTGGCGGCGAAACTGCCGAAATGCCCGGCATGTACCCCGCAGGCGAATACGACTTGGCCGGTTTCTGCGTCGGCGCAGTCGAAAAATCCAAGATCCTGACCGGCGCGGATGTGAAACCCGGCGACGTAGTGTTGGGTCTGGCGTCCGCCGGCGTGCATTCGAACGGCTTCAGCCTGGTGCGCAAGTGCATCGAGCGCGCGGAAAGCGCTGGCACCGTGCCCGCTACCCTGGACGGCAAGCCTTTCAAACAAGCCATCATGGAGCCCACCCGCCTGTACGTGAAAAACGTGCTCGCTGCGCTGGCAGCCCACCCCATCAAGGCGCTGGCCCACATCACCGGCGGCGGCCTGCTGGAGAACATTCCCCGCGTTTTGCCTGACGGTCTTGCAGCACATTTGGTCAAAGGCAGCTGGCCCCAGACCGAGCTGTTTGCCTGGCTGCAGAAGACCGCCGGCATCGACGACATCGAAATGAACCGCACGTTCAACAACGGCATCGGCATGGTGGTGGTGGTGGATGCGGCAAACGCAGACGCCACAGCGGCGACCTTGCGCGCCAGCGGTGAATCGGTACATACCATTGGTGTGATTGCCCCCCAAGGCAGCGGCGCACAGGTCGTCGTCGCCTGAGCGGCAGACCGGGGCTGTTGCCCCGGCGCCACTGCGTGCTAGTAAATTTGTAGCTGCTCGCGCAAGCAGCATCTGGACTTTTGGCACTTTTTGCCCCAAACTTTGCGCTTCGTTGGTTACCACACGGAGCAGCATGCCGGTTATCGCAATCGTCAACCGCAAGGGCGGAAGTGGAAAAAGCACCCTCGCCACCCACGTGGCTGCCTGGCTGGCGCAGCAAGGTGTGTCGGTCATGCTCGGCGATGTGGACCGCCAACAAAGCACCAAAGCCTGGCTCAAACGCCGCCCGCCGTCCCTGCCCGCCATTTCTCCTTGGGCCCTGGACCAGAAAAACGTATTGAAAGCGCCCCCTGGCGTGACCCACGTCGTGCTCGACACCCCGGGTGGCATGCAAGGGTTTGAGTTGGCCCGGGTGATCATGTCGGCCGACGCGGTGGTGGTGCCGGTGTGCAATTCCCTGTTCGACCGCGAATCTGCCGCTGCCTGCCTGGCCGAACTCTCCGCCCTCCCCCGTGTCGCCTCAGGGCGTTGCCAGTTGGGCGTCGTGGGCATGCGGCTGGACGCCCGTACCAAAGGCGCAGAGACCCTGCGCCAGTGGGCCGAGGCGCAAAAACTGAATTTTCTGGGTGTGCTGCGCGAAACCCAGGGCTATGTGCGTGGTTTGGAAACCGGCAGCACCCTGTTTGATGCCGCCGGACCCACCCAGCAAGCCGATCTGGCGCAATGGGAACCCATTCTCGAATGGCTGCGCCCGATTGCACGCCTGCAGGCCCCGGCCGTTGCCGCACCGGTATTAGC
Organism: Rhodoferax sp.; assembly: GCF_034519335.1. GTDB lineage: Bacteria > Pseudomonadota > Gammaproteobacteria > Burkholderiales > Burkholderiaceae_C > Allorhodoferax. The sequence continues at coordinate 2,740 of NZ_JAXHOL010000037.1, read as the reverse complement.
CAGCAAACCCGCGGCCCAGCCGAGCACGGTGCAAGCCCCACGAGCCGCCAGCCTGATGCCTGCACAAGAATCCTTGGTGCACGGCAGCCGCCTTTCTGTGTTTGCCCCCGGCATCAAAACCGAGCCAGACGGCGTTGTCGGGGTGGATTTGAACCGCGCCCTGCCGGGCCACGGTGGTGGCGTGGTGCCGCAGTTTTTACTGCGCCACTAGCCTAGGCTTGGCGCAGCTGCCGACGCAGCTCGCTCACCTGCTCGGCCACGGCATCCACGTCCACCACGTTTTCGGCGTGGACCAGGTAACACTCCAAGTCTGCCAAGGCCTGTTCCTGATGCCCCATTGAGGCGTGCACCAAGCCGCGGTCGCGGTACTCGGACCAAGACTCAGGCAATAACACTACCAGCCGCTCCTGCACGGCCAGTAGACGCGGCCAATCTTCCTGCGACTTGAAGATCTCTTTCAGGTTGCGCAGCATGCGCGCCAATATCTCTCGCGGTGTAGCCGATTGCAAGTACAGCCCCAATGGCGCTTCAAAAGCATCCACCAGCCCGCTGCGTTTGCGGTACGGCTCTAGCATCTCGGACAATTCTTCCCGGCTCAGTGAACGCCCGGTCAAAGGCTCAATCACCGCTTGGCCAATGGGCAGCATGACTTTGACCAGGAAATGCCCCGGAAAGCCCACGCCATACACCTCCAACCCCAAGCCCTTGGGCCAGCTCCATCCAGACCACGGCCAGCGAAATCGGAATGCCGCGGCGGGTGCGCAGCAGCACACTGGGAAAACTGTTGTCCGGGTCGTAGAAATTGTTGTGGTTGCCACCAAAGCCCAGGTCTTCGTAGAAAAACCGGTTCAGCACCCGCAAACGCTGGATGGGCGGGGCATCGGCGGCCAGTCGGCGTTTGACGCGGGCCAGCAGCTGGTCCACCTCGCCCAGCACGGTTTGCACATCGGTGTCGGGGTATTCGTCTTGCGCCAGGGTGATCGCGGCTTCGAACAGGGCAAAGTCCCCATCGCTGTGCACCAAGGCTCCAAAGTACTCCAGCGGGGTCGGTACGGCAAATTGCAGCGCCATGGCAACGTCTCCGTCTAGCGGCGCAAAAATTGCCGCAGGTTCAGACCAGCGGCCCACGCCGCCCCCAAGTACACCAGCATGGCACCACCCAGCAGCAGGGTCAACCAGCCAATGCGCAGCAGGCTCTGGCTGCGCAGCGCCACCCAGTCCACCAGGCCTGCGGCCCACAGCAGGTAGATCACCAACAGCGCACTGGCGGCCAGCACTTGCAACACAAAACGCCCCCAGCCCGCCTGCGGCCGGTAGCTACCGCGACGCAGCAGGCCGATCAGCAACCACAGGGCATTGATCATGGCGCCCAAGCCAATCGACAGCGACAAGCCTGCATGTTTGAACATCGGCACCAGCGCGATGTTGAGCAACTGGGTCACCACCAGCACCACCACGGCAATGCGTACGGGTGTCTTGATGTCTTGGCTGGCGTAGTAACCCGGGGCCAGCACCTTAATGGCCACAATCCCGACCAGCCCCACGCCCCAGCCCATCAGGGCGAGCGTAGTCTGCTGCACATCGTTGGCCGTAAATGCGCCGTAGTGGTAAAGCACCGACACCAGGGGTTTGGCAAATGCCAACAAGCCGATCGCGCACGGCACGGACAACAACACCACAATGCGCAGCCCCCAGTCCAGCAGGGCAGAGTATTTGTCCGCATCGCCAGTCGCCTTGGCGCCCGCCAGTTGGGGCATCAGCACCACACCCAGCGCAACCCCCAGCATGGCGGTGGGAAACTCCATGAGCCTATCGGCATAGGTCAGCCAGCTCACACTGCCGGTGGGCAGGTGCGAGGCTATTTGGGTGTTGATCAGCAGGGAAATCTGCGCCACGCTCACGCCCAGCAGGGCCGGCAGCATGAGTTTGCCGATGCGGCGGGTTTCCGGGTCAGTCCAGGCCTCGCGCAGCGCAGGCCCCATGAGTCGCAGCCGAGGCAGCATGCCCAGCCGCGCAAGGGCAGGAATCTGCACCGCCAGCTGCAGCACGCCACCGACCATCACGCCGCCTGCCATGGCGTAAATGGGCTCGATGCCCCGCGCCGCCAGCCAGGGTACGCCCAGCCACGCGGCAGTGATCATGGACATATTCAGCAGCACCGGTGTGGCCGCGGGGACCGCAAAACGCTTCCAGGTATTCAGAATGCCGGACGACAAGGCCACCAGCGACATGAAGCCGATATAGGGAAACATGAAGCGGGTCATCTGCACGGCAGCGTCGTATCCCGCGGCATCTTTTTGCAGGCCACTGGCCATGGCCCATACCAACAGGGGGGACAACAACACCCCCAGCACGCAGGTCAGCAGCAATGCCAACACCAGCAAGCTGGCCACGCGGTCCACCAACAGCTTGGTGGACGCCTCACCGTGCTGGGCCTTGCTGGCCGCCAGCACCGGCACAAAGGCCTGGCTAAAAGCGCCCTCGGCAAACAGGCGACGGAACAAGTTGGGAATGCGGAATGCCACGTTGAAGGCATCGGTCATGGCACTGGCGCCAAAGGCCGCTGCCACCAACAGCTCCCGGGCCAACCCGGTCACACGGGAGGCCAGTGTCCACAGGGACACGGTAGATACAGATTTGATCAAGCTCACGCCGCCAAGTGTAGCCCCCTGGCAAGGCGCAAAGATTGCCTGCCCATGCCAGAGTTTGGGCTAGCTTGGCGTTACTGGTACAATCGCGG
>NZ_JAXHOL010000005.1:0-5313 GCF_034519335.1 Rhodoferax sp. | reverse complement strand
CCATGTATTGCCGCAACACGACGCCTTGTTTCCCTTGGTTAGCGGCGCCTGATTGCTACAAAAACAGGAGCTGCTCGCGAATATTCCACAATGGATTTGTCCAATCTCAATAAGAATCGAACGAGATATCGCATGGCAATCAAGGTACCCCTTCAAGCCCTTGTAGCAATACTTTGGACTCTCCCGAGTGCCCACGCATTACAACCCGATCAGGTTTGCAGGCCACCGCAGATCAGGTTCGGGTTGGCCACCGTGATGTTCTGGCAGGTGAGTTTTCGTTAGCGGTCAATTCACTGCCCCGGCGTGAATCCTTAGGACGACGCTTGGTTGTATTGATCGAGACACGAAGAGCCCTGGAGGCAGAGGTCCGCATGACCAAAAACTTTGGTAGCAGCCCATTGCTCACCTACGCGCAGCCCTGGTTGCCCACCGCCAAGCAAAAAGCCCGCTAGGATTTGGTTTTATTTGCTATGAAAAAAGGAGCTGCTCGCGCATATTCCACGGGCACTAGCAGCCCATTTGGCACGTAACTGGCCTACAGCGCCGTGCGCAGCGTCCAGATCTCGGGGAACAGCACCACGTCCAGCATCTTGCGCAGGTAGCTCACGCCGCCGGTGCCACCGGTGCCGCGCTTGAAGCCGATGACGCGCTCCACGGTGGTGACGTGGCGGAAGCGCCAGAGGCGGAAGGCGTCTTCCAGGTCGGTCAGCTCTTCGGCCAGTTGGTACAGGTCCCAGTGGGCCTTGGGGTCGCGGTAGACCTGCAGCCAGGCGGCTTCGACCTCGGGGCTGGCAGCGTAGGGCTGGGTCCAGTCGCGCTGCAGGTGGCTGGCGGGCACGGCAATGCCACGGCGCGCCATGAGCTTGAGCGCTTCGTCGTACAAAGACGGCGCTTCATACGCCGCTTGCACCAGCGCCAGCCGCTCGGGCGCATGGGCGTGGGGCTTGAGCATGGCGGCGTTCTTGTTGCCCAGCGAGAACTCGATGCAGCGGTACTGAAAGCTCTGGAAGCCACTGCTCTGGCCCAGGTAAGGCCGCATGGCGGTGTACTCGGGCGGCGTCATGGTGGCCAGCACGTCCCAGGCGTGCACCAGCTGCTCCATGATCTTGCTCACGCGCGCCAGCATCTTGAAGGCGGGCGGCAGGTCGTCCTGCGCGATGTGGCGCATGGCGGCGGTGAGCTCGTGCAGCATGAGCTTCATCCACAGCTCGCTGGTTTGGTGCTGGATGATGAACAGCAGCTCGTCGTGCGTGGGCGAGAGCGTGTGCTGCGCCGACAGGATGGTGTCGATCTGCAGGTAGTCGCCATAGCTCATGGTTTTGCTGAAGTCGAGCTGGGCTTTTTCGTCAGCGACGATGAGATCTCATCCTAGCGGTGGATGGGTGGCGCGGCTCGGGCCGTGCATGAGGGCATGCCGGACAGTCAGGTGTTCGCTCCATAGTCAGGTCACCGCATGCTTCTGGTTGAACTCAGGCTTTTGCCACTCGCCGCTCTCCAGCACCTGGCGCAAATGCTCCACCGCATTCCACACATCTTCAAACCCGATGTACAGCGGCGTGAAGCCAAAGCGCAGGATGTCTTTGTGGATGCCGCCATCGCCCGCACGGTAATCACCAATCACGCCACGCGCAATCAGCGCCTGCACCATCGCAAAAGCGCCGGAGCCCAAGGCTCCGCCAGCCGTGTGCTCACGCGTCAGGCACACCTGCGAGCCGCGTTGGGCATGGTCCCGTGGGGTGGCCAGGCCAATGCCGTAGCCCTGGCAACGCTCTTCCACCAGCTGGATGAACAGGTCGGTCAGCGCCAGCGACTTGGCGCGCAAGGCCGCCATGCCGCCCAGCTTCTCGGCCGCCTCAAAGCCTTCCAGGCCGCAGCCCAGCAGCGACATGCTGACGATGGGCTGGGTGCCGCACAGGTAGCGGGTGATGCCGGGGGCGGGTTGGTAATCGGGCGTGAAAGCAAAAGGCGCCGCGTGGCCCCACCAGCCGGCCAAGGGCTGCCAGAAGCGGTCGGCGTGCTTGGGGTGCACCCACACAAAGGCCGGTGCGCCGGGGCCGCCGTTCAGGTACTTGTAGCCGCAGCCCACCGAGAAGTCGGCGCCCGAGGCCTTGAGCGTGACCGGCACGGCGCCTGCGCTGTGGGCCAGGTCCCACATCATCAGCGCGCCGGCGGCGTGGGCGGCGGCGGTCACGGCGGGCATGTCGTGCATGGCGCCGGTGCGGTAGTTCACGTGGGTCAGCATCAGCACCGCCACGTCGGCAGTGAGTGCGGCAGCGATCTCTTCGGGCTCCACCAGTTTCAGGGTGTAGCCGCGCTCTTTGCACAGGCCTTCGGCGATGTAGAGGTCGGTGGGGAAGTTGCTGCGCTCGCTCACGATGAGCTTGCGCTGCGGCGCGTCCTGCGCGGCGATGGACAAGGCGGCGGACAGGACCTTGAACAGGTTGATGGACGTGCTGTCGGTGGCGACCACTTCATCCGCATCCGCCCCGATCAGCGGGGCGATGCGGTTGCCCAGGCGCTGCGGCAGGCTGAACCAACCGGCGGTGTTCCAGGAGCGGATCAGGCCTTGGCCCCACTCTTGGGTCACCACCTCGGCCGCGCGGGCGGCAGCGGTCTTTGGCATCACGCCCAGCGAGTTGCCGTCGAGGTAGATCACGCCTTCGGGAATGTCAAACAGATCGCGCAGGGGGCGCAGGGTGTCGGCGGTGTCGCGGGCGCGGCAGTCGTTCAGGGTGAGGGGAGTGGTCATGGTGTCTCAGTGAGAGTGGTCTTCCGAAATTATGTGTTAGGGGCTTTGAAATGTTGATATCTAATCTTCCATATTCAAAAAATGGACTAAGTTAGTCTTCTGGAATGGATTTGGAGAAATATTTATGCAGCAAGTCACCGATAAAGCCGACCGCCTGCTGCTGCGGGCCCTGCAAGACAACGCGCGCCTGACCTCGGGCGAGCTGGCGCAGATGGCCCATTTGTCGCAGTCACCCACCTGGCGGCGCGTCAAGCAGCTCGAAGAGGCTGGCACCATCAAGGGCTACCACGCCGCGCTGGACCGGCGGGCGCTGGGCTACAGCGTGCTGGCCTTTGTGCTGATTGGCATTGACCACCAGAACGAAGCCTCGTCCCAAGCCTTTGTGCAGGCGGTGTCCGAGATTCCAGAGGTGGTGCAGTTCCACGCGATCTCGGGGCAGGCGGACTTTTTGGTGGGGCTGGTGGCGCGCGATCTGGACCACTATTCCGAGCTGTTGCAGCGCAAGCTGCACCGCCTGCCGGGCGTGCGGCAGGTGCAGTCGCACTTTTCGTTACAAGAATTCAAGGGGCAGATGGCGGATCTGCCGGTTCCACTGGATTGAATCGCTTTATTCCAGTGCGGGCAACCCGAGTTTGGCGCGGGCCCGTCTGCAGCCTTCGCTGCCCTCCACCAATTCGTGACAAGGGGCCGGCCGCAGCGGATAGATGCGGCAGCCCACCTGTTCACCCACCGTGCCGGTAAGCGCAGTGCAGCGGATGGGCACGCTGCCGGTGCCCTGCATGCGCCAGGTGTTGCCGTTGACCTCGTCGGCCAAGTCGTCTGGCACGGTGCCGCCCGCAAAGGCCATCTCGTAGACCGAAAACTCCACCCGGAAGCAGGCGCAGCACGCGCCGCAGGACGTACACGCAGACTCAGCCATGGGACAGAACGGCGCGCAGGTTGCCCTGGTAGTTTTTGGGCGTGGTGGCGTGGCGTTGTTTGAACTGGCGCTGAAAGTGCGCCTGGTCGGCAAAGCCCAGCTGATGGGCCACGTCGGCCAGGGTCGCCCCCTGTTTGAGCAACTGCTTGGCCCGGATGAGTCGCAGGTCGATCTGATAAGCGTGTGGTGTCTGGCCGTAGGCCTGTTTGAACTTGCGGATCAGCGTAAAACCGTCGAGCCCGCTGGCCATTGCCAGCTCGGCCAACGCCAGCGGCTGCTCCACGTGCGCATGCAGCAGGTCGCGCGCCCGGGCTACGCCCCAAGGGTTGACAGAGATTTCAGGCTCCGTCCTCCGTGGAACCAGCACATGCTGCTCCAAAAAAAGGAGCAATCGTTCATCCACTTGCAGGGGGTCAGGTGTGCCGGCCAGGCGGTCTAGCAGTTCGGTCAGTGTTTGAAAGATGGTTGGATCGTCGCTATGGTGGCGCGCTAAAGCCAATGGTTGTGGCGCTGCTTGCGCGTCAAACGGTAAAAAGCTCTGGTGCATCCACTGCGCATCCACGTACAGCATGCGGTAGGACCAGGCTTGCTGCGCGTCGGGGTTGCAGGCATGGGCCAGTCCTGGCTCCATCATCACGGTCATGCCGGAGCGCAGCGCCACGGCCTGTGTGCCATGGCGGTAGATCGCCGCGCCTGCATCAATACAGCCCAGCGAATACTCGGCGTGGGTGTGGGTCTGGTAGTTGTCGCGGGCCCGCGTGGTGGTGCGCAGCTCCAGGTGTGGCAGGCTGGCGTGGCGCGTGAAGGCGTGGGGGCTGGCAGGCATGCAGGAATGGTAATTCGAATCGCTCAGAGCAGGTCCACCATGTCCAGCACCGTGAGCACTAGCAGCCCGGCCATGACACGGTTGAACAGGCGCTGGTGGTTCGCAGGCTGCAGCCACTGGCGGATCAGCGTGCCCAGAGCTGCCCAGCAGGCCACCGAGCCAAAACAGACCACACCTGAGATGGTGCAGAAAAGCCAGAGCCGCAGGCCTGCATCCGCACCCGCAGGCACAAACAGGCTTATGCCTGAGAGCGCTACCAGCCAGGCCTTGGGGTTCAGTCCTTGTGTGAGGGCGCCTTGCAGAGCGTCGTGTACCCAGTTCGTGTGTTGGGGGGAGGTGTCCGAGTTGTTCATGGGTTGCACGGGGGCCACCGCAATCTTGAAGGCCAAGTACAGCAGGTACAGTGCGCCGGTGTACTGCGTGGCCGTGGTCAATGCTGGCCAGGTTTGCAGCAGCCACTGCAAGCCGCCGCCCATGAGCAGAACCACTGCGCAGTAGCTCAGGCTGGCACCCGCCACATGGGGCAGGGCGCGCCAGAAGCCGTAACGTGCTCCCTGGCTGGACGCAATCACATTCACTGGCCCCGGTGAAATGGCCCCGGCCAGGGTAAACAGAGCCATCGATATCCACACTGCAGCCATTGCATCTCTCCGTCCTTGTTGATCAAGGCCCGAAGTGTTGCTGCGTGTCAGTGTTGTGTATTGAACGAAATTGCGCGGGTGCTTGGCAGAGTGTTTACAGCTTGCCCAGCAGCAGGTACTCCATCAGCGCCTTCTGCACGTGCATGCGGTTTTCGGCTTCGTCCCAGACTACGCTTTG
>NZ_JAXHOL010000010.1:0-61853 GCF_034519335.1 Rhodoferax sp. | reverse complement strand
AGGCGTCATCTATGGCGCTGGCCCGCGCACCGTGCTGGAGTCGCACGCCAAGCGCGCGGACGAGCGCGTGAGCCTGGACGACTTGCGCAAAGCCACCAAAGTAGTGGCGCGTACGTTGCTGGATTTGTTGAAGGGCTGAGATCAGTAGTGTCCGGTTAAAAAGTAAACAAATTCAACTGGTTAGAGCTGATCGGTGTTTCTGGCAATGGGGTGTCGGGCTGCAAGGCGCATGAAATCTGGGTTTTCTCAAAAACCGACACTGACAATATCTGTAGAAATGTGTAGAGCGAGGCATCCAAGTGAAGCTCCTTCTTGACGATGGCAATCAGCACGTAAGTGGACACGGCGCACCAAATTTGTGTCTTGACCGCGTTCTCGCTCGTGCCCAAAAAGCGCTTGATGCGCAAGTGCTGTTTTATCCACTTGAAGAACAGTTCCACCTGCCAACGGTTCTTGTACAGGGCGGCAATCGTCAGCGCCGGCAGACTGGTGTTGTTGGTCAGAAACACCAAGGTCCTGCCGGACTCGGGATCCTTGAATCGGATGCGGCGCAAGTGCTCGGGATAGTCTTGAGCGGTGTAGAACCCGTTCAGAGCAATGGTCTGATCGCAGATCACTCCGGTATCCCGATGGGTGGGTGCCGAATACACCCGACGCGCATCCATACCCCGCTTGGCGCGGGTGACAAAGAAAGCTCCGGCCTGATGCATCTTGTACAGCCGAGCGAAATCCAGGTAGCCCCGATCCATCACGTAAAAGGCACCGGCTTCGATGGGCAGGATGTCCAGCACGTTGACCTCGTGCATCTTGCCGTCGCTGATGTGAATGAAAGCGGGAATAGAGCCACGCAGGTCCAGCAGCGTATGCATCTTCACAGCCGCTTTGGTGGTACGAAATGGGGCCCAGTCGAACAAACTCAGACACAGGTCGATCGTGGTCGCATCCAGCGCGTAGACCGTGGCATCCAGGTCGATGTTCAGGGCGTCTCTGGCATAGAGACTTCTGGCACGTTGGATCAGACGCATCGCCAGCGCGTGGTAGATGCGCCAATCCCGCAGGTTCAGCGCATCGGACAGCGTGGAGCGTGCGGGAACGCCCTTCATGCCCATGTGAAACAGCTTGGTTTGGTTGGCAGCAAGACAGACCTCGATGTCGCGCAGGGATTCGCGCCAGGTCAGTTGCGCAAAGGCCATCACCCGAAACAAGTCGGCGCAACTGAGAGTTCGCACTCCGGCATCGCCCGCGTGGCGATCGATGATGCGACCAAACGTCTTCCATGGCACGTACTCCATGATTTGCGCAAACAGCGTCTTGCCCACGTTCATGCGTCACCCCAGGCTGTTCAAACCCGAGAGCATCGCAAATGTGCCAATTGAAATTCAAATCGTGGACAGCCATGAACCTCTTGAAACCCGCGTTGCTATTGGCTTGCAAGCCGATGGCCATCATTTAAACCGGACACTACTGGGCTGAGATTTAAATTGACTCAGTGCACTGGCGCTTGATGGGCCACCCCGAAGCGCGCGGCCAAGTTAGCCAGGCGCTTGTCCATGGTCCACAAGCGCGCCCCCGGGGTGATACGTGTGGACGCTAGCAACATAAGATCCACCAGCCCGCAACCCAAGCCGAATAAGAGGTCGCGCTCCACCATCGCCATCACCTCTTGCAGGCTGGCTTGCTGTGCGCCCTGCAACAAGCCAACGTCAGCCAGAGTGCGTTCGCGTGGGGCAGGCGGCGTTCCGCAGGCCAGCTCTGCCACCACCATTGGGTGCGTCAGCGCTTGGTCCAACAAGATCAAGTCGATCAGCGCAGGATTGCGCTGGCGAAAGTGATCTACCCAGACAGAGGTGTCAACGAGCACGCTCACAGCGGGTGCGGCTCAACATCACGCCGCGGCACGTCCTGCATCTGCGGCATGCTGCCTCCCAGAGCAGCCAGGCGTTTGGCTGCCTGCACGCGGACAAAGGTTTTCATGGCCTCCCGGAAGATGTCCGCCTTGTCCAAATCAGGGTCTGCAACCTGCAACGCTTGCTCGTAAAGGGCATCGTCTATCGTGACGGTTGTTCTCATATAAGCACTCCTTTTGATGCGTATTATCATCAAAAAATGCATCCAACTCCAAATCGCGCTGATGCATCTTTTGGAGTCAGCACTTGATTTACGAAGCCCAGCGCAGCCAGTCCACCGTCCAAGTTGTGGCCGGTGAAGGTGATGTTGGCGTCCTTGGGTGCAAGCGCCTTGATGTCCAGGTAGTACTGCGCAGCCTGCATAAGCTGTTCGCTGAATTTGCCTGCGGCGATAGCCAAGTTTTCGGGCATGTCGCCGTCACCGTTCGTGCCGGTGTAGGAGATTACGATTTCGGGGCTGGTTTTGAGTTCAGTACCAGTCCGAATGAAAGCAATCGCTTCAAAACCACTGCCGCCATCAGTTGGCTCTGCGTATGTTGTCGTTTTCCAACCGTTCGGCGCTGGAAAGCGATTCTCCAATTTTCGGTTAGATACATAGGCCGCACCAGCCATAAGTGCAAGATCAGTTGTGGGCAGGGTCATTTCTAATCTCCAAAAATAGTGTGACAGGGGCAGGTCGCCGGGCTTACCTTTTTGTATTCACAAAACTTTAAACAGGCTTCCAAATTGGGTTGAGCGGTAAACCAGTCCAAGGCGACACTTCCACCTATTTTTCCTCGAGACACCATCACGGGGCACTCGTCGCCACTGCCCGTAATCGGCGTCCTCAAAATCTCCCGATATTCGGGCTGTCTCAGTTGCCCATTGAGTTGTTTGACCTTCTCTGCACTGAGTCGGCCAAGGCGTGCAAACTCTGCAGCGTTGTTGAAGTTTTCCACCACCAAATTGGTGCTCTTGAACTCGACCGGTAGTTCTGCCAGCGCAATGCGCGTCCACGCGTCGCCCTGGTATTTGAAGATCACATACGGCGGGTTGGGTCTGCCCCACTTGTTGTAAGACTGGCATAAATTGGGTAGCGCCACGACATAGGGCGTGTCGTTCAACACATGCAGCGCCGCCAGCCGGAAGTTGGACCGACCCAAGTCTTGCCCATACTCGCTGAACCAGGTGATTCGCTTGGCAGAACCCGGCAAGCTAAAGCTGATCGTCATGTCCCGCTCTGGCGGACGTTGCCCGATTTCATGCCCACCGCCGTACGTTTGCGAGCGGTCAACAAGCATGGTGCGCCCGTCATGCAGCAGCACTTCTTCTTGCCATGCGTCGCTCCCAGTAGCAGCGCCTGCTGCTCCCATGCAGGCGCCAAGGCCAATCGCCATGCCGATGAAGAGCAGCACTCGGCGCGTGCTGGTTTGCAGCCAGCTGCGAAGCTTGGCGGGTTTATACATGGCGGGCTCCTGGATGTGCTGAGGTTCTTACGGGACAAATTTTGATGCCAAATAAGCCAATATCCCTGATGGAATATGCGCAAACAGCTATCAATTCAATAGCATTCACGGCGTCCTCGCAGACACAAAACACGCAACCGTGCCGGCTTGCACGGCCAAGCTCTTGGGTCTTCATGGTTTTTCTCTCCCTAGGTGGATGACCACTCTGATAAACCCCAACATTAAAACCCACACCCCACGCGCAGAATGGACTCAGGCATGAGCCACGCCCCAAAGTTGGGCACTCTTCTTGCTAGACCTTTTGCATCTGTAGCCCTTGAAGGAAACCCCATGAAAAAGCGCCAGTTTCTCCACGCCATCGCCTTTGCAGCTGCCACCGTGGCAGCAGGCTCTGCCTTGGCCCAAAACACGCCCATCAAGTTCCAGCTCGACTGGCGCTTTGAAGGTCCGGCCGCCCTGTTTTTGACGCCCGCGGCCAAGGGCTACTTCAAGGACGCCAAGCTGGACGTCACGATTGACGCGGGCAACGGCTCCGGCGGCACGGTGACCCGCGTGGCCTCGGGCGCCTACGACATGGGTTTTGCCGACATGGCTGCGCTGATGGAGTTCCACGCCAACAACGCGGATGCGCCCAACAAGCCCGTGGCCATCATGATGGTCTACAACGACACGCCAGCCTCGGTGATGGCGCTCAAAAAGAGCGGCATCAAGACCCCGGCCGACCTGAATGGCAAAAAGCTGGGCGCCCCCGTGTTTGACGCGGGTCGCCGCGCTTTCCCGATCTTCTCCAAAGCCAACAACGTCACCGGCGTGCAGTGGACCGCCATGGACCCCCCACTGCGCGAAACCATGCTGGCGCGTGGTGATGTGGACGCGATCACCGGCTTTACCTTTACTTCTCTGCTGAACCTGGAAGCCCGTGGTGTGAAAGCTGAAGATGTGGTGGTGCTGCCCTACCCCCAATACGGCGTGAAGCTGTATGGCAACGCCATCATCGCGTCGCCCAAGATCCTGAAGGACAACCCCGAAGCCGTGAAGGCGTTTTTAGCAGCGTTTGCCAAGGGCATGAAGGACGTAATGGGCAACCCGGCCGCGGCCATTGGCGATGTGAAAGCGCGTGACGGCATCATCAACGCCGAACTCGAAACGCGCCGTCTCAAGCTGGCGATCGACACTGTCATCAACAGCCCCAACGCACGTGCCGAAGGGTTTGGCCAGGTCAACGGCCCGCGCCTCTCGCTGATGGCATCGCAAGTGTCGGATGCTTTCAACACCAAGAGCCGCGTGAACCCGGATGTGGTGTGGAACGGCAGCTACCTGCCCGCGAAGGCCGCGCTGGACGTGTTGCCCAAGAAGTAAACCATGAGTGCACCCGCCACCCCCTGGTTTGTCGATTTTCAGGATGTCTGGCTCGCCTACAACGAGGAGCTGCTCAAGCAGAACCACTTTGCAGTCGAGGCCATTGACCTGAAGGTGCGCAAGGGCGAGTTCATCGCCATCGTCGGCCCCTCGGGCTGCGGCAAATCCACCTTCATGAAGCTCACCACGGGGCTGAAGATGCCCTCCATGGGCAAGATCCTGATCGACAACCAGCCGGTGACGGGGCCGCTCAAGATATCGGGCATGGCCTTCCAGGCGCCCTCACTGCTGCCCTGGCGCACCACGGTGGACAACGTGCTGCTGCCGCTGGAGATCGTGGAGCCCTACCGCTCCACCTTCAAGCAAAAGCGCAAAGAGTACGAGGAGCGCGCCCGCAAACTGCTGCAAAAGGTGGGCTTGGCCGGCTACGAGGACAAGTTCCCCTGGCAACTCTCGGGCGGCATGCAGCAGCGCGCCAGCATTTGCCGCGCGCTGATCCACGAACCCAAGATGCTGCTGCTGGACGAGCCCTTTGGCGCGCTGGATGCCTTCACGCGCGAAGAGCTGTGGTGCATCTTGCGTGACCTGTGGACCGAGCAGCAGTTCAACGTGATTTTGGTCACGCACGACTTGCGTGAGTCGGTGTTCCTGGCCGACACGGTGTATGTGATGAGCAAGAGTCCGGGCCGGTTTGTGGTGAAGAAAGAGATTGAACTGCCGCGCCCGCGCGACCTGGAGATCACCTACACCAAAGAGTTCACCGACATCGTGCACGAGTTGCGCGGGCACATTGGTGCCATGCGCAAGACCGGCGCGACCATCAACCAATAAGGCCTGGCCATGAACAAAAAACAAGTGGAGTTTTGGGCCCCCTGGATCTTGCTGGTGGGCTTCATCGTGCTCTGGCAAATCCTGTGCTCTGCCTTTGAAGTGTCCGAGTTCATCTTCCCCAGCCCCTGGCGCATCTGGACGCAGTTCTGGGAGTTCAAAGGCATCATCGCGGGGCACGCGTGGCGCACCTTCTGGGTCACCATGGCGGGTTTTGGCATTGCCATTGTGGTGGGGGTGTTGCTGGGTTTTGTGATCGGCAGTTCGCGCCTGGCCTATGCCGCGGTGTACCCGCTGATGACGGCTTTTAATGCCTTGCCCAAGGCGGCCTTTGTGCCTATTTTGGTGGTGTGGTTTGGCATTGGCGTGGGGCCAGCCATCCTGACGGCCTTCCTCATCAGCTTCTTCCCCATCATGGTGAACATCGCCACCGGCCTGGCTACCCTGGAGCCCGAGCTGGAAGACGTGTTGCGGGTGCTGGGCGCCAAGCGCTGGGATGTGCTGATGAAAGTGGGCCTGCCCCGCTCCATGCCCTATTTCTACGGCTCGCTCAAGGTCGCTATCACGCTTGCGTTTGTGGGCACTACCGTGTCCGAGATGACCGCCGCCAACGAAGGCATTGGTTATCTGCTGATCAGCGCGGGATCCGCCATGCAGATGGGCCTGGCCTTTGCCGGGCTGGTGGTGGTGGGTGCGATGGCCATGGTGATGTACGAACTGTTCAGCGCGATTGAAAAACGCACCACCGGCTGGGCACACCGCGGCTCGCAGAACGCATGACCCCTTCTTTCTTTCCCCCCCCCGCCCCTCCCTCGGGGGGCCCGCCGGCGATTCTTTCCCTGAGCAGATTGAGCGCCATCTGCTGCGCGCCAACGCCGTGGCACAGCGTGCTATCGGCCTGGGCAAGCACCCGTTTGGCGCCATCTTGGTGGCGCCGGATGGGGAAACCGTGCTGGCCGAACAAGGCAATGTGGACACGGTGAACCATGCCGAATCCACCTTGGCCCGAACGGCCGCTACCAACTTCACTCCCGACTACCTGTGGGGCTGCACGCTGGTGACTACGGTAGAACCCTGCGCCATGTGCGCGGGCACCCAGTACTGGGCCAACATTGGCACGCTGGTGTTTGGCATGACCGAACGCCGCCTGCTGGAGTTGACCGGCAACCACGCCGAGAACCCCACCATGGATCTGCCCAGCCGCACCGTGCTGGCGGCAGGCCAAAAGCAGGTGCAGGTGATAGGGCCTGTGCCCGCGGTGGAAGAAGCCATTGCCGCCTTGCACCTGAACTTCTGGAAGCCCTGAGGCTCCCGCCTCGGCAGACAAATCCCTATGGTGTGGCACGCCCAGTTAGACCTGAACTACCGCCTGGAAGCCGGGCGTACGGTGGCACGCCACCAGCACAGCGGCCCGCTGCGCATCTTGCAAAGCCTGTACCCCGAGGGCGATGGCATTTGCCACAACGTGCTGGTGCACCCGCCCGGTGGCCTGGTGGGAGGCGACACACTCGACCTGCGCGTACACGCCGGAACCGGTGCGCACGGCCTGATCACCACACCCGGGGCCACGCGTTTCTACCGCTCTGAAGGCCCCTGGGCCACGCAAACCACGCGGCTAACGCTAGAGGCTGGCGCGCGCCTGGAATGGCTGCCGCTGGAGGCCATTTGTTACGACGCCTGCCAGGCTCGCAACCAGCTTCGCCTGGAACTGGAACCCAGCGCGGAATGCCTGGGCTGGGACACCACGGTGCTGGGCCTGCCCATGGCCAACTTGCCCTTCACCCAGGGCCAGTTTGAACAACACATCGAGATACCGGGCATCTGGCTGGAGCGGGGGCTGATCGACGGGCAAGACCAGCGCCTGCTCAACAGCCCCGCAGGCATGGCCGGGCAGCGTTGCCTGGCCACCCTGTTCTTCGCATCCGGCAGCCCACTCTCGCGCGATCGCAAAGAGGCGCTGCTGGACACTGCGCGCGCCTGCCTGCAAGACCATGCGCTGGCGGGAACGGCCGGCGCCACCAGCCCACACCCCCAACTGGTGGTGCTGCGCGTGTTGGCCCCGCACGTAGAACCTGCCATGCAGTTGCTGCGCAGTGTGCGCCGCGCCTGGCGCACCCAGCAGTGGGCGCTGGAAGCTGCCGACCCCCGCATCTGGGCGATGTAACGGCTACCTTTTTTGTAGCGCAGCGCCCATAATGCGCCATCGATGGACCCCGCCCTCCCAACAGGGCGTATGGCAAGACACCTGATGGCTGCGTTAGAAAACGACTTCTCCGCCTGCTCCGCCCTGGTTGTGGACGGCAACCCCACCTCGCGCTCGATTCTGGTGTCGCAGCTGCGCGATTTTGGTGTGGCATCCGTCGCACAGGCTGCACGCCCTGCGGATGCACGCCGACAACTGGAATTCAAAACCTTTGACTTTGTGCTGTGCGAGCAGCACTTTCCGAGCGACAACACCTCGGGCCAAGACCTGCTGGACGACCTGCGCCGCAACCAGCTGCTGCCCTTTTCGACCGTTTTCATCATGATCACGGGTGAAGCCACCTACGCCAAGGTGGCAGAAGCCGCCGAATCGGCACTGGACGGCTACATGCTCAAGCCGCACAAGGCGACCCAACTGGGGGACCGGCTGGTGGCTGCCCGCATTCGCAAGGTGTCCTTGCAGGAGATTTTTAGTGCCATCGAAGACGAGCGCTTTGAGGACGCCGCCAAGCTGTGCCTGGACCGTTTTGAGAGCAGAGGCATGTTCTGGCTGTATGCGGCGCGTGTGGGTGCCGAGCTGTTGCTGCGCATCGGCCGCTGCGCCGACGCGCAAACCCTCTACAAAGCTGTGGTCGAAGCCAAAACACTGCCGTGGGCCAAGCTGGGAGTGGCACGCTCGCTGCTCGAATCCGGGCAGATCAACCAGGCCACCAGTACGCTGGAGCGCCTGATCAGCGAAGACCCCAACTACGCCGATGCCTACGACGTGATGGGCAGGGCCCACTTTGAGCTGGGGCGCTTTGACAAGGCACTGGAGACCTACAAAATGGCCGCCACGCTAACGCCGGCCTCCATCAGCCGGCTGCAAAACCTGGCCATGATGACCTACTACGCGGGCGACCATCAAGAGGCCGAGCAGTTGCTGGACAAAACGGTGCGCCTGGGCCTGGAATCCAAAATGTTTGACGCACAAACGCTGGTGCTGTTGGCCTTCGCGCGGTTGGAGACTGCCGACCGCAAAGGCCTGCAGCGCTGCCATGACGACTTCCTGCGTCTGATCGATAAAGACCCGGACAACGCACGGCTACAACGTCTTTCGGGCATCGTAGCTGCGCTCAACCTGATTCAGCAGCACCAGTTTGCGCGCGCGGTAGAAAGCGTGCGCGACCTTGCCAAAACCGTGCGCGAGCCCCTGTTTGATTTTGAATCCGCTTGCAACCTAGTGGCCTTGTTGGCCCAGCTGTCAAACAAGGCCATCCAGCTCAATGAAGTGGAGTCCACCATAGGCACCTTGGCCAAACGGTTCTGCAGCAACCGCTCCCTCACCGAGCTACTGGCGTCCAGCGCCAGTGCCTACCCGCCTTATGCAGACACCATTCGCGGTGCGCAGACGCAGGTGCTGGAATATGCGGAGACGGCCATGTCGCTGAGCATGTCGGGCAACCCGACAGCGGCCGTTAAGAACCTGATCTTGCATGGCCGCGAAACCCTGAATGCCCGCTTGGTAGACAACGCTTACCAGCTGCTGCAAAAACACGCTGCAAAAGTGCAAGATGCAGCGAGCTTGGCCGCCACCGTAGAGGAGTTGCGTGGCCTGTGTGGCCCCACGGTCAGCCGGGCTTCATTGGGTGAGCAAAGGCGCCAGGCCGGTGGCCTGGCCCTGCGCACCGGAAAGCGTGCTCCCGCCGACGCCTCCGCACCCAATACAGCCTAGATAGCCACTAGGCCGCGTACCCCGTCAATCTCCATGTTCTGGCCCATGCCGCGCGCCAGCACCGCACCGCGCTCCATCACCACGTACTGGTCGGCCAGTTCCTGGGCAAAGTCGTAGTACTGCTCCACCAGCACAATGGCCATGGTGCCGCGGTCGGCCAGCATGCGGATGACGCGGCCAATGTCCTTGATGATGCTGGGCTGGATGCCTTCGGTCGGCTCGTCCAGAATCAGCACCTTGGGGCCAGCCGCCAATGCGCGCGCGATGGCCAGCTGCTGTTGCTGCCCGCCAGACAAGTCGCCGCCACGGCGGTTCAGCATCTGCTTGAGCACCGGGAACAGCTCGAACAATTCGGCCGGGATGGGCGTATTGGCACTCTTGTAGGCCAGGCCCATGCGCAGGTTTTCTTCAACGGTGAGGCGCGCAAAAATTTCGCGCCCTTGCGGCACAAAGCCCAGGCCCATGCGCGCACGTTCGTAGGGCGTGAGTTTCTGGATGGGTTTGCCATCAAATTCGATGCTGCCGGACTTGATGGGCACCAGTCCCATCATGGACTTGAGCAGCGTGGTTTTGCCCACGCCGTTGCGCCCCAAGATCACCGTGACCTTGCCGATTTCGGCCTCCAGGCTCACATCGCGCAGGATGTGGGAGCCGCCGTAGTACTGGTTGACGTTATTGATTTTCAACATGCTTAGCGTCCCAGATAAACCTCAATCACCCGCTCGTCGGCCTGCACCTGATCCAAGGTGCCTTGTGCCAATACCGAGCCATCGCAGAGCACGGTGACGATGTCGCTGATGGTGCGGATGAAGCTCATGTCGTGCTCCACCACCATGAGCGAATGCTTGCCCTTGAGCGTGAGGAACAGCTCGGCCGTGCGTTCGGTTTCCTCGTCGGTCATGCCTGCAACCGGCTCGTCCAGCAGCAGCAACTTGGGGTCTTGCATGAGCAGCATGCCGATCTCCAACCATTGCTTCTGCCCATGGCTCAGGTTGCCGGCCAGGCGGCCTACGCTATCGGCCAGGTGGATGGTGTGCAGGATTTCGGCCAGGCGGTCACTCTGTGCCGAGTCGAGCTTGAAGAACATGGAGGCCTTTACGCCCTTGTTGGTCTTCAGCGCCAGCTCCAGATTTTCAAACACCGTGAGCTGCTCGAACACCGTGGGCTTCTGGAACTTGCGGCCAATGCCTAACTGCGCAATCTCCGCTTCCTTGAAGCGCAGCAAGTCAATGGTGCTGCCGAAGAACACCGTACCCTCGTCAGGCCGTGTCTTGCCGGTGATGATGTCCATCATCGTGGTCTTGCCAGCGCCGTTGGGGCCGATGATGCAGCGCAGTTCACCGGGCGCAATGTCCAGGCTGAGCTTGTTGATGGCCTTGAATCCATCGAAGCTCACGCTCACATCTTCGAGGTACAAGATACGGCCGTGAGTGACATCCACCTCACCGGCCTTGGCCACGCGCGAGAAGCCCGCAGCGCGGCCCCCAGATTCGGTTTGCCCTTTGTTCGCCGCCAGCGCTGCCATGTGCGCCTGAACGCGCTTCTCGCCTTGCTCCAACAGATCGGGAGTCATGCTTTGCTCCCTTTGAGTTTCTTGATCAAGCCCACCACTCCATCAGGAAGGAAGAGGGTCACGCCAATGAACAGCGCGCCCAAAAAGTACAACCAGAACTCGGGGTAGGTCACGGTGAGCCAGCTCTTGGCCCCGTTGACGATGAAGGCGCCGACCACCGGCCCGATCAGCGTGGCACGCCCGCCCACAGCGGCCCAAATGGCAATCTCGATGCTGTTGGCCGGGCTCATCTCGCTGGGGTTGATGATGCCCACTTGCGTAACGTACAGCGCCCCGGCCACGCCGCACATCATGGCCGAGATGGTCCAGATCGTGAGCTTGAAGCCGATGGGGTTGTAGCCGCTGAACATGACACGGGTTTCTGCATCGCGCACGGCCTGCAACACACGGCCAAACTTGCTGCCCACCAGCCAGCGCGACAGCAGGAAGAAGCCCAGCAGCACCAGGGCCGTCAGCACAAACAGCGTCATGCGCATGCTGGTGGTGGCAATCGGAATGTCCAGAATGCGCTTGAAATCGGTGAAGCCGTTGTTGCCGCCAAAGCCGGTTTCGTTGCGGAAGAACAGCAGCATGGCGGCAAAGGTCATGGCCTGGGTGATGATGGAGAAGTACACGCCCTTGATGCGCGAGCGGAAAGCGAAGTAGCCAAACACAAAGGCCACGATGCCAGGCACCGCCACCACCAGGAACAAGGTGGCGATGAAGCTGTCCGACAGCGCCCAGTGCCAGGGCAGCTCTTTCCAGTCCAGAAACACCATGAAGTCCGGCAGCGCACTCTTGTAGTTGCCATCCAGCCCGATCTGGCGCATGAGGTACATGCCCATGGCATAACCACCCAGCGCGAAGAACAGGCCGTGGCCCAGACTCAGGATGCCGGTGTAGCCCCAGATCAGGCCCATGGACATGGCGCAGATGGCGTAACACATGATCTTGGCCACCAGCGCCACGGCAAAGTCGCTGAGGTGGAACACGCTGCCTTCGGGCACCCAGAGGTTGAGCACGGGCACCAGGGCACACAGCACCACCAATGCACCCAGCCAGGAAACCCAGCCGGTACGCGTGAGCAGGGGTTGCGGAGTAGGAAGAATCAGGGAAGGGGTACTCATGCTTCTGCGCTCCGGCCCTTCATGGCAAAGATGCCTTGCGGACGCTTCTGGATAAAGATGATGATGAAGACGAGGACGGCGATCTTGGCCAACACGGCGCCGGTCCAGCCTTCGAGCAGTTTGTTGAGCACGCCAAGGCCCAGCGCGGCATACACCGTGCCGGCCAGTTGGCCCACACCACCCAGCACCACCACCATGAACGAGTCGACGATGTAGCCTTGGCCCAGGTCAGGCCCCACATTGCCCACCTGGCTCAGCGCGCAACCGGCCAAGCCAGCAATGCCGCTGCCCAGTGCAAACGCATAGGTGTCAATGCGCGCGGTGTTCACACCCATGCAACTGGCAATCGGGCGGTTTTGCGTCACGCCGCGCACAAACAGGCCCAGGCGTGTCTTGCTGATCAAAAAAGCCACGCCCGCCAGCACCGCCAATGCAAAGCCGACGATGACGAGACGGTTGTAGGGCAGGGACAAATTCCCCAATACCTGCACACCACCGCTCATCCAGCTCGGGTTCTCCACGCCCACGTTCTGCGCGCCAAAAATCGTGCGCACCAGTTGCATCAGCATGAGGCTGATGCCCCAAGTGGCCAGCAATGTTTCGAGCGGGCGGCCATAGAGGAAGCGGATCACCCCGCGCTCCAGTGCCGCACCCACCAGGGCCGACGCCATGAAGGCCACGGGCACCGAGGCCAGCAGGTACCAGTCAAACGCGCCGGGCAGGTATTTTTGGAACAGGCCCTGCACCACGTAGGTGGCGTAGGCGCCAATCATCATGAGTTCGCCATGGGCCATGTTGATCACGCCCATGAGGCCATAGGTAATGGCCAGACCCGAGCGCCACCAGCAGCAAGATGGAGCCCAGGCTGATGCCGCTGAACATGGCACCCAGGCGGTCGCCCCAGGCCAGGCGGTTTTCTACGGCGCTCAGGCTTTTTTGCAGCGCCACTTTCACAGCGCTTTCAGTTTCGCCCTGCAGACGTTCAGCAAGCAAGGTCTTGGTGGCGGCCAGCCCGCTGTCCCCCAGCAGGGTAGCGGCCTCCAGGCGCTTGGCCGGGTCTCCGCTCGACAACAAGGCAGAAGCACGCAACAACGCCAGTTTGTCCTTGATGTCGGCCACCGTTTCTGCGGCAAGCGCCTGGTCCAGCAACGGCAGCTTGTCCATGTCCACATTGCCCTGCAAGGTGGTCACAGCAGCGCGCCGCACCGCCACGTCGGTGGACAGCAGCTTCACGGCGGCCAGCGCGTTGTCCAGCTCGCCGCGCATGCGGTTGTTGTTCATCACGTCTTCGGCGGTATCGGGCAAGGCAATTTCAGCCTGCGTCACCGGGTCCACACCCTTGCCATCCACCACCATCACAGGCACATCACCCACCAGTTTCACGCTGTCATCAGACAGCGCCTGGATAAAACGCACGGTGTTGTCGTCGGCCTTGGCCACGGCCGCCTGCAAGGCGGCCACCCGGT
Organism: Rhodoferax sp.; assembly: GCF_034519335.1. Classification (GTDB taxonomy): domain Bacteria; phylum Pseudomonadota; class Gammaproteobacteria; order Burkholderiales; family Burkholderiaceae_C; genus Allorhodoferax. Next base: position 48,253 of record NZ_JAXHOL010000010.1, on the reverse strand, counting down.
CGTCACTCTCGCCGGTTGTGATGGCTTTTGCCTCTTGGGCCGTGAGCGCGTGTGCGCTGCCTGCTACAAAAAGCGTAGCTATCAATAGCAGATGGATGAATCTCTTTGGCATACGCCAATCTCTCCGGTTGAATGGAACAAGCCGCCACGCCCCTTGCAAGGCTGTGGCGGCTCTAGCTAGAAGCTAGCTTCTCCCTGCCTTCGCCTTATTTCTTTGCGGGCTCATCAGGCTTCTTGTCGTTGCCTTCGATGTAAGGAGACCATGGCTTGGCTTTCACGGGGCCAGGTGTCTTCCAGACCACGTTGAACTGGCCGTCCGCCTTGATTTCGCCGATGAACACCGACTTGTGCAAGTGGTGGTTCTTCTCGTCCATCTTGGAGACGATGCCGCTTGGTGCCTTGAAGGTCTGGCCAGCCATGGCGGCAATCACCTTGTCCACATCGGTGGACTTGGCCTTCTCAACCGCTTGTTTCCACATGTTGATGCCGATGTAAGTGGCTTCCATCGGGTCGTTGGTCAAAGGCTTGTCCTTGTGGCCAGCGATGCCCTTGGCCTTGGCGTAAGCCGACCACTTGGCGATGAACTCGGTGTTGGCGGGGTTCTTGATCGACTGGAAGTAGTTCCATGCGGCCAGGTGGCCCACCAGCGGCTTGGTATCTACACCGCGCAGCTCTTCTTCACCCACCGAGAAGGCGACCACTGGCACGTCCTTGGCCTTCAGGCCAGCGTTGCCCAGTTCTTTGTAGAAAGGCACGTTGGAGTCACCGTTGATGGTGGACACCACGGCAGTCTTGCCACCCGCAGCGAACTTCTTCACGTCAGCCACGATGGTTTGGTAGTCGGAGTGGCCAAACGGGGTGTACTTTTCGTCGATGTCCTTGTCCGCCACGCCCTTGCTCTTGAGGTAGGCGCGCAGGATCTTGTTGGTGGTGCGGGGGTACACATAGTCGGTGCCCAGCAGCACCCAACGCTTGGCGCCGCCGCCTTCTTTGCTCATCAGGTAGTCGACAGCAGGAATGGCTTGTTGGTTAGGGGCTGCACCGGTGTAGAACACGTTCTTGGACAGCTCTTCACCTTCGTATTGCACGGGGTAGAACAGCAGGCCGTTCAGTTCTTCGACCACGGGCAGCACGGACTTGCGGGACACGGAGGTCCAGCAGCCGAAGATCACGTCGACCTTGTCTTGGGTCAGCAGCTGTTTGGTCTTTTCAGCAAACAGGGGCCAGTTGGAGGCGGGGTCCACCACCACGGGTTCGAGCTTCTTGCCCAGAATGCCGCCCTTGGCGTTGATTTCGTCAATCGCCATCAGCACGGTGTCTTTCAACACGGTTTCCGAAATGGCCATGGTGCCAGACAGGCTGTGCAGAATGCCGACCTTGATGGTGTCAGCCGCGTAGGCTGGCAGTGCGGACAGGGTAGTCAAGGCGACCGCAGCGGTCAGTGCCTTCAAAGAAAAACGACGTTGCATGTGGGCTTCTCCGTGGGGGTTAAAAAATCTGTCTCGCCCAAGCGGTGCCGTGTTGCCAAAGCGCTTGCTGGATGCGATGGGTTGACTTTAGGGACCCGCGGCAGAAACCGAAATACGCCGTGTGGCGTACACCCTGTGTGGTACCCGGTGGATGCAATACGCTATCCATTTAATAGCTGCTCGCGCATATTTCACAAGGGCTAGAGGCCTAAATGGCATGTAAATATCCATCCATCACCAAGGCCAGCCAGTCCATCACCACGCGTACGCGCTGTGACAGGTTGCGCCGATTGGCGTACACCTGCGTCAGCGTGGTGGCGCCCGGCGCCATTGAGACGGACTTTGGCGGCGGCGCTATGCGCGACAACGCCCAGCTCAACGCCTTTGTGGCCAGCCAGACCGCCCTGGGCCGCGTGGGTGTGCCCGACGACATTGGCGCCATGATTGCCTCTCTGCTGACACCCGCCAACCGTTGGGTCAACGCGCAGCGCATCGAGGCTTAGGGTGGCATGTTCCTGTAAGCCTTGGCTGTGCGCTGATGGCAGACACAGCGGTTTGGCAAAACCGCCGTGTTGCGATATACCGGCGTGGTCTACACGGAAGGACCACCATGACCATGGCCACCCCATCGCACCACCGCACCTTGCAGCGCGTCAGCGCACTTGCCCTCAGCCTGCTGGCCGGCTGCGCCGGCACCAACTGGGAGCGCGCCTTCTACGACGGCTTCCACCGCTGCCAGACTAACCAAACCGCTGACCACGCGCCCTGCCCGCCCACCAAGTCGTATGAGCGGTATGAGCAGGAACGCAAGCAGGCGCTGGAGCGGGAAGGTGCGGCGCCTGCGGTGGCGCCGGTTGCGAATTCGATTGAAGAGAATCAGCTTTGACGGATGCGCATACGCTGCGTATTGGGGATTCCTTCGCCAGCCGGTTCACACCACTCACCAACTTCAGTTGGGGCTCATCTTTTATTTGCCAGAGATTTGCTCTCTAGGTCGCGTTTGGGCCGAGGCTGTGTGGAAACTCACGATAGCGTCTAGGAAGGAGCTGCTTTGCGTTAACCCAACAGGTTTTCGCGATGAACACCGTACCGATGCCGCTTGAGCGGTCTTATGGCGCTCCTGGGGCCCCATATGAAGCAGCAAACTCCAACAAAGGACTCATGCCCCTGCCAGTTTCATCGCCTCATCATTCCCTCAAACCCAAGAACTCAACACACCAAGACGCCAACATCAACCCATCTCTCCTACGGGGCAGCCGCGGAGGAAGGGTGAGCCCATCCAGCCTTGAGCGGCCAACACTGCTCTACGGTTCGTCGCCTGACGGCATGGAGCAGAGAACACGCACTGCACAGCCTCCAACACTCCTCATTCCCACGAACCCGATGCCGCGGGTCCCCATGGCAGGGGCAGCGCGCCCAGACGGCGAGCCATTCCGCGCCTCTCTGGCCTCTAACTTCGCCCTCCCACACTCTATTCTCATCTTTCTTATAAAGCTCCTTGTCACACCCGCCTGCGTCAGCGGCTCCACAATACCTCACGGCACATCCTTATTTCACCACAAAAGCCACGGTCTCGATTGCGCGCAACCTCTTCTTACCCATACTTCACGCGCAGCTTCGCCATGACTAGTTGGGCTCTATCACTACCCGCATTGTACTTCATCCACACAAGTGTTTGCGTCCACACCCCTTACGTTGTAGGCCACCATACCCATCCCTTCCACTGTGCCATGACCGTCATCGACGGTCCTAATATTTACCGTCGGGCTCGTCTTAGCTGTTCTTTTTGCGTCGAGCTCACGCATTTGCTGCGCAACCGTGCAATTTTGTCTGTCAAACGCAAAGTCTTGCTTCAAGCTCAACAGTCTTGTGCGACGCGGTCTCCAGTGCACTCAAAGCGTTGGAGCTTTCTTCAATCTGCTCCTGCGCTTGTCGACTTTCCGGTGGAGTTGCAATCACCGAGTTAACTGCCTTAACTTGCTCCATCGATGGCTACTACTCCTGCTAAGAGTTTGAGGTCGCGGCACAGCATACGAACGACGGCATACGTTGCGGATGCCAGTGCTGTTGGCACGGCGAAAGTCTGCAATGGTTTTGAAGTCTGGGGCAAGCCTGCCTGTGAGCCACATGAGCTCCCGTTGCGCTGCATTCACGCTCCAGCGCCACTATTAATACGGTTGAGATACCCATAGAGGTAGAGCTTCAACATGACAGCAGATAGGCCGACGTCCCGTTGCAGCTATTGGCACCTTCAAAGCCCAAGCGTTCATGTCCAGCTCACTACAAGGCATCGACCACCCACCGTGTTGTCTTCAGTATGAAGTCGTCCAGGCACTCTGGCAACAAAGTCCTTATGCCTGTCTTCTCCCACAATGAATCTGGACATACTCAAACCTCCAAACAGCTTGATAGGTCATAGCAAACACTGCGCCAGATTCAAAGGGTTTTCACACAGCCTCGGCCAGATGCAGTCACTTGCTAATGTCCGTTCAGCGCACTCCGGAAGCGCAGTGCTAGACTTACCTTTCCTCGCGGTTTCTTGCTGAACGGCAAGAATGAAAAGGGAACGACAGAACGGTTGAGTTTCAACCCATGCTGTGGCTGCCCCCGCAACTGTGATCGGCAAGTTTCATGTCCACCACGCCACTGGCTTCGCGCTGGGAAGGCCGACATGCAAACGACGACCCGAGAGCCAGGAGACCTGCCCTGAGGAAGTGACCTATGTAAGGGCGGGGTGTCCCTGTGCGAGTGTCGTTTTTTCTCATGGCAGACGGGCTCGCCCGTGCTGCCGCCGTCCTATGGCTCCAACCAGGGGGCGGCCTATTGCATAAACGATTTCTGGCCGCGCTCCGCCTCCATTATTTTTGGAGGATGAATGTCAGACTTGGCTGAAACACATGCACCGGATATCCCGGCGATACCGGTCCCCCCGATTTCTGGCACAGAACCTTCCCGGATGTCTGTGGTTGACATGGTCTGGCCGGACCAGTCCAACCACCATGGAACCCTGTTCGGTGGCGCCGCCTTGGCTGCGCTGGATCGCCTGGCTTTCATCATGGGCAGCAAGGTGCTGCGCGGAACGGTGGTGACCGCCGCCGTCAGCCGCCTGGACTTCGCGGCGCCGGCGCCCGCAGGCCATCTGATCGAGTGCACTGCGGAGGTGGTGCACCGCGGGCGCAGGTCGGTGACCCTGAAAACGGAGCTGGTCGCCGAGGCTTTGCTGACCGGTGAGCGCACACGCTGTCTATCGGGTGACTTTGTGATGGTCCGCCAACAGGCGCCCGAGGAGACCTCATCAGCTCTGGCACCAACAGCTGCGGATGCGGGTGTGTTCCCGCAGGAAATATCGGATCGGACTGTGGTTCGGTTAGCAGAAATAGTCTTTCCGGGCCATGCCAATCATCGGGGAATTCTGCATGGTGGCCCCGCCATGGCTTGGCTGGCCAAGGCGGGGTTTGTCGCCGCAACCCGCCATATGCGCCGCACGGTGGTGATGGCCAGCAGCGAACGCATGGACTTTGTGGCCCCGGCCCACGTCGGTGAGGTGGTTGAGGTACTAGCCCACGTTACGCGCGTTGGCAACCGATCCATCACCGTGCAGGCGGACATGTGGTCGGAGTCTCCCGTCACCGGCGCACGCCGTTTGTGCACTTCTTCGAGTCTGGTCTATGTATCCGTTGATCACTGAAATCGGCACTCTGGATGTCGGGCACCGCCATGCGCTGCAACTGCATCTGATGACGCTGGAAAAGGACGATCGCTATGCCAGGTTCGGGCGTACCTTGTGCGATGACGCCGTGTTGGCGTGGGTGCAGGGCATGGACTGGAACCAGTCACGGTGGTGGGGCGCGTGGTCGGCTGCCGACATCGGACTGCTGGGTGCATTGCAGCTCACGCCAACTTCATATCCTGGGGTCAATGAATTGGCCTTGACGGTGCATCCCAAGGCTAGACGCCTGGGCGTGGCGACTTCCCTATTGAAATACGTTGTGGAAACACGTACGGATGCCAACCTGGCGACGCTGGTGTGTGAAAACGGTCACCCTGCTATCTTGCGCATGGCAAAGGCCTTGGGTTGGAACGTGCGCCTGCAAGAAGAAGCGCCCCGTGTGTGGCTGGAATTGCCAGCGCACATTAATTGACGCAATCCCGGGAGCGCTTGTTTCCGCTCGATAGCGGCATTCACCCTTTGGCGCCTTGCGCTATGGCCATAGCAGCAGGCTGGCGGGCCAGTTCAATAAAAGCCCGCACGTAGTCGATGCCGGTTTCCGACTCACGCGCCCCTAGAAAGATCTGCTTGGCGATGCCGCGCGCGCCCAGCCGCACGGGCACCACATCCATCTTGGCCGCGTATTCCTCCACCAGCCAGCGCGGCAGTGCGGCCACACCGCGGCCGCTGGCCACCATCTGCAGCATGATGTCGGTGGTTTCGATGGCTTTGTGGCGCTTGGGCGTGACGCCGGCTGGCAACAGGAACTGGTTGTAGATGTCCAGGCGCTCAATGTCCACGGGGTAGCTGATGAGCACTTCCTGGGTCAACTGCTGGGGCTTCACATAGGCGGCCGTTGCCAGGGCATGGCCTTTAGCCACGACCAACACCTGCTCGTAGTCGAACACGGGTTCGAACTTGAGCCCCGGCTTGAAGAGCGGGTCGGGCGTGACCAGCAGGTCAATCTCGTAGCCGAAGAGCGCGCCGATCCCGCCGAACTGGAATTTCTGCTTGACGTCCACATCCACGTCAGGCCATGCGGCCAGATAGGGTGACACCACCTTGAGCAGCCATTGGTAACACGGGTGGCATTCCATGCCGATGCGCAGCGCACCGCGCTCGCCCTGCGCGAATTGGCCCAGGCGCTCTTCGGCCAGGTCCAGTTGCGGCAGCACCCGGTTTGCCACCGCCAGCAGGTACTGGCCAGCCTGCGTCAGCCGCAGGCTTCGCCCTTCGCGCAGCCACACGTCAGTGCCCAGCTGCTGCTCCAGTTTCTTCATGCTATGGCTCAGGGCCGATTGGGTCAGATTCAGCACGCCTGCGGCTGCCGTCAAAGAACCTTGTTTCTCAACCTGCTGAACGATGTTCAGGTGCATGCGCTCCAGCATCTGAATGATCCTAATTCATGGATTAATGAGAAAAGAACATTTTACTTCATGGTTTACCGCAGGTAGCATCCGCTCCATTGTTTGAATATGAAAGCACGCATGACACGTCCACTCCGCTTAGTAGCCGTTTCCGGCGGGCTGCAACGCCCCTCCAAGGCTGCAGCACTGGCAGAGCACCTGCTGGACCTGATCGCCGATGAAGTCCCTTGCGAGCAACACCTGATCGAACTGGGTCAGCTCGCACCGCAGTTTGCCGGCGCAACATGGCGCTCTCAATTGCCCGCCATGGTGGAGCGGGAGCTTGTCGCGGTCGAACAAGCGGACGTGTTAGTGGTGGCAACACCGGTCTACCGGGGCTCTTACACGGGGCTGTTCAAACACTTCTTCGACTTCATTCACCAGGATGCCTTGATCGACAAGCCCGTGTTGCTGGCGGCCACTGGCGGCAGCGAGCGCCATGCTTTGGTGATCGACCACCAGTTGCGGCCACTGTTCAGCTTCTTCCAGGCACGCACATTGCCGCTGGGTGTCTACGCGACCGACCAGGATTTTTTCGACTACCAACTTCAGAACGAGGCCCTGATCCAGCGCGCCGCATTGGCTGTGCAACGCGCATTGCCCTTGGTGGAAATGACGCACCAGGCCAAGCCCTATTTGGCCGAAAAAATGCTTGCGGCCTGAAACAAGAGTCGCCCCCTCCAGCACAACCTAACTAACAAGATCGCCATGAACGAAGAACTCAGCTTTCACCTCAAGAGCATCCGTTTCGATGAGAACTACCACCCATCGGACAGCACACGCATCACCACCAACTTTGCCAACCTGGCCCGGGGAGCGAGCCGGCAACAGAACCTGCGCAACACGCTGAAGATGATTGACAACCGCTTCAATGATTTGGCGCATTGGGACAATCCGACCGGCGATCGCTACGCCGTTGAGCTGGACATCATCTCCGTCGAGATGAGTATCGAAGCCAAGCGCAGCACCGATGCATTTCCGTTGATTGAAATACTCCAGACCAGCATCCACGACAAGCGAGAAAACAAGCGCATAGCCGGCATTGCGGGCAACAATTTCTCATCCTACGTGCGCGACTACGACTTCAGCGTCGTGCTACCGAGCCACAACCTCAACCGGGCGGAATACAGCGTGCCGGAAGATTTTGGCGACCTGCATGGCAAGCTGTTCAAGCAATTTGCCAACTCGCGCGCTTACCAAGAGCGCTTCAACAAGCCGCCTGTGATCTGCATCAGCGCGTCGACCAGCAAGACCTACCAACGCACCGGCAACCAGCACCCCGCACTGGGTGTGGAATACCAACAAAATGAACTGTCGTCTACCGACCAATACTTCGCAAAAATGGGCATGCAGGTTAGATTTTTCATGCCACCGAATGGCGTTGCGCCACTGGCTTTCTACTTTCACGGCGACCTGCTGGGCGACTACACCAACTTGGAGTTGATCGGCACCATCAGCACCATGGAAACCTTTCAGAAGATTTACCGCCCTGAAATCTACAACGCCAATTCTGCAGCAGGCAAACTCTACCAACCGAGCCTGAAGAACCAAGATTACTCGTTGACGCAGATTGTGTATGACCGCGAAGAACGCAGCCAACTAGCTGTGAAGCAAGGCAAGTTTGCGGAGGAGCATTTCATCAAACCGTATGGCAACGTACTGGGCCAATGGGCTGCCAGCGTCGCGCTCTGACCTTGCCCCCGAAAAACACCTACACCCGCCCCACACCCGGCGGCCGCGGCGCGACCGCACCCCCCCCCCCCGCCCCCCGGTCCCGCCGCCCCCCCCCCCCCCCCCCCTGGCCCCCCCGCACCCCTCCCCCCCCCTCCCCCTTCCCTCTCACGCCGGCCCGCCCCCCCCCACCCCCACCCCGCTCCCCCCGGCGCCCCCGCCCCCCCGCCCCTCACCCCCCACCCTCCCATTTCCCCCCCCCCCCCCCTCCCCCCCCCCCCCCCCACCCCCCCCCGCCCCCCCCCCCCGGCCCCCCCCCCCCGCCCCCCCCTACCCCCCCCCCCCCCCCCCCACCCCCCCCCCCCCGCCCCCCCCCCCCCCCCCCCCCCCCCCCCCCCCCCGGCCACGCCCCCCCCCGCTCCTCTGACCAACTCACCACCTCCAATCTCTTTTTCTTGAAAGTAGTTCTCTGATGTTTGAAACCTCCATCGCTGGCAGCCTGCCGAAACCCGCCTGGCTGGCCGAAACCAACAAGCTCTGGCCCCAGTGGATGGCCGAAGGCGATGCGCTGCGCCAGGCCAAGGCCGACGCAACCCTGCTGTGGATCAAGGCCCAAGAAGACGCAGGCCTGGACATCGTGGGCGACGGTGAACAATCGCGCCAGCATTTCGTGCATGGCTTCTTGGAGCAGATCGAGGGCATCGACTTCGAGCACAAGGTGAAGATGGGCATCCGCGACAACCGTTACGACGCGATGGTGCCGCAGGTAGTGTCTGCTCTGCGCCTGAAAGGCCGCGTGCATGCCTTCGAGGCCCAGCTAGCGCGCGCGCACACCAAGAAGAAGCTGAAGTTCACCCTGCCCGGCCCCATGACCATCGTTGATACGGTGGCCGACCGTTTCTACGGTGACAAGGTGAAGATGGCTTTCGCGTTTGCCGAGCTGCTCAACCAGGAAGCGCTCGCGCTGCAGGCAGATGGCGTGGACATCATCCAGTTCGACGAGCCCGCCTTCAATGTCTACATGAAGGATGCCGCCGACTGGGGCGTGAAAGCGCTGGAGCGTGCGGCGCAGGGCCTGACCTGCACGACAGCGGTCCACATTTGTTACGGCTACGGCATCAAGGCCAATACCGACTGGAAGAGCACCCTGGGCGACGAATGGCGCCAGTACGAGGCGGTGTTCCCCGCGCTGGCACGCAGCGGCATCGACCAAGTGAGCCTGGAATGCATCCACTCCCATGTGCCGCCCGATCTGATGAGGCTGCTGGCCGGCAAGGACGTGTTGGTCGGCGTGATCGATGTGGCCAGCGACGTGGTCGAGACACCCGAGGAAGTAGCTGACACCATAGCCCGGGCGCTGGAGTTCGTGCCGAAGGAGCGGCTGTTCCCGTGCACGAATTGCGGCCTGGCGCCGATGGGACGGGACGTGGCGTGGCGCAAGCTGCGAGCGTTGGCAGAGGGCACGAGGTTGGCGAAGGAGCGACTTATGGCCACGTGATGCGGGGCGCTACGGTCAGCGACAGGCCGTAGTCGCTGCACCCTGGCGGTCCATCTCCGCCATCTGGTGAACCACTCTGAATGTCATGTATCGGGCAATGCGTTTGACTTACTCAAGGATGGCTTCGGGTCGATTGCTGCGATGGACTGAGTCCAGTGGGTGGCAGTCACCAAGGACCGGAGCCGGGAAATAGGCTGCTCTCTGCCCAACCGGCATGGCCAACAAAGGGATGCACGGGCATCCTCAAAGTTTGACGCTAGTGCGCAACAGCGCTGTCCTCAACTCGCGGCTGGCGGGTTTTGACACATCCACGCCATGCACCGCCAGGTCGAACTGGGAGCGTGGTTTGATGTTGCTGGGCAGAACTTTCTTGATGGGCGTCGCCGCCGGGTACTTGCCATCCGCGGGGCACATGCGAACGGAAAACCCGAATTCGTCGAGCACGCCTTTCGCGTACAACTCCGCCAATTGCTGAAACGACACGAAGGTGGACCGTCGCACTTCTTTGCCCCCTGGCTCACTGACGCCACGCACGATCTCGAATTTGCCCAGTGAGTCGCGTTGGGTGTTCGTGAAGGGGTGCAGCACCACCGTCACACGCGGGCCTCCCTTGACGGGCGTCATCGTGTGCTCGACGGCGATATCCGTTAACAGCATGTCGTTTTCCTTGTCATTCCGATGCACCTGAGGCACACAGTGTGCGACGCAGGCAACCCGCATCGTGCGGGGACGGACTTTAACTGAAGGACGGCAACAGGCAGGCGCCTACTACCTGCGTGTGCAGCCACTAGGCCGCACTGAAGCGGAAGCTGGACGCCGTAACACCACCAAAAATTCCGTCCTCGTGGTAGACGCAGCTGGCCGTGTCGCCCTCGGCCGCGCCCACCGCCACCATGAGCGGCAGCAGGTGCTCCTCGCGCGGGTGGCACAGGCGGGCCGCCGGGGCCTGCTCCCAGTCCAGCAGGTACTGGGTGCGTTGTGCGGCGGGTGCAGCCACGGCCGTTTGCAGCCACGCGTCAAACGCTTGTGAAGGTGCCTGCCCCGCGCGGCCAAAGGCGCGCAGGTTGTGATAGCTCAGGCCACTGCCGACGATGAGCACGCCCTCGTCGCGCAGCGGTGCCAGCGCACGGCCCAGGGCCAGGTGTTCGGCCGGGTCCAGGCCAGCGCGTAACGACATTTGCAACACGGGCACATCGGCCTGGGGGTACATCACGGCCAGGGGCACAAAGGTGCCGTGGTCGTAGCCGCGCTGCGCGTCTTGTGCCACGGGCAGGCCAGCCGCCTCCAGCAGCGCCTGCACCCGCTGCGCCAGCGCTGGGGCGCCGGGCGCGGGGTATGTGATTTGGTAGGTGTGGGGCGGAAAGCCACCGTAGTCGTACACCATGCCGGGCGCGGGGCTGCTGCCCAGCGTAAAGGCACGCGCCTCCCAGTGGGCGGTAACCATCAACACGGCCTTGGGCGTTTGGCCCAGTTGGGGCGGAATGTCGGCGAGGGACTGGGCCAGCGGCTGCATGGCGGCCGCCATCTCGGGCATCCACGGCCAGGGGCCGCCGCCGTGTGAGATGAAGTAGGTGGGCAAGCGTTGGGACATACGGGTCTCCTCAAAAAAGTGTTCGGTCCGGTCAGTCACCCAGGTCGATGGCTAAGGCCAGGGGCACACCGGCGGGGGCCTCGTAGTCGGCCACCACCCAGGCGCGGGTGGTGTGGGTGGCCGCCTCCTGCAAATAGTCCAGCACGCAGCGGATGGAAGTTTTGTCCACGGCGGCAAAGGGTTCGTCCAGCAGGGTGAGCGCGGCGCCCGAGGCCAGCGCAGCCAGGAGCCAGACCTTGCGCTTGGAGCCGGTGGACAGCATGTACAGCGGCTTCTCCAGGTGCGGCGTGAGGTCCAGCGCCTCCGCCAGGTCTGCCTGCAGCGTGGCGTCCCAGTGGGGGTAGCGCGCGGCGGTGCGGGCCAAAAAATCCACACCACGCACTTGGTCGTGGGCACTGGTGCGCGGGTCCATCCAGAACACGTGCGCGCGGTAGGCCGCGGGTGCGGTGGCCAACACCGTGTTACCGATTTGCAGGTGGCTACCGGGCAGCAGCAGGTCACCGGCCAGGCAGCGCAGCAGGCTGCTTTTGCCCCGCCCTTCCCCACCGCCTACCCAGCTCACACCGGGCGGAATCTGCAGCGCAGGCACGTCCAGCACTGGCGTGCCTGCAGGGGCCCAGCGCAGGGCACGGGCGTGCAATATGGGGGCAGATGCTGGGCTGGTGGGGCTGAGGATGGCGGTGGATGCAAGGGGCATGGATGCGAAACGGAAGCTGTGGAGTGCTTATTTTGCTACAAATACAGGAGCTGCTCGCGCAATATCCACGGGCTCCAGCGGCCAATTTGGCTCTAAAACGCATAAAAAAGCCAGCCCCAAGGGCTGGCTTTGGCAGGGGCTGCGCGGGGCAGATTACTGCTTGACGGCTTCCACCTGGATCACCAGGCGCACGTTCTTGGGGAAGCCCCAGTCCACGCCGTAGTTCATGCCAAAGGCGGTGCGGTCGATGGTGGTTTCAAAGTCGCCACCGCACACTTCGCGCTTGAGCATGGGGTTTTCGTAGCAGTTGAACTGGGTGGCCTTCAGGGTCACGGGCTGTGTTTTGCCCAGCAGGGTCAGGTTGCCGGCCACTTCGCTGACCTTGTCGCCGTTGAAGGTGAACTTGGTGGACGAGAACTTGATGGTGGGGTGCTTGGCAGCGTCGAACAGGTCGGCGCTTTGCAGGTGCTTGTCAAAGCCGGGGGTGCCGGTGTTGATGGAGGTCACGTCGATGGAGATGTCGACCTTGCCGCTCTTGCCAGCTTTGTCCAGCTGAATGGTGCCTTCTTTTTTGTCGAAACGGCCGCGGTTGGTGGTGGCACCGAAGTGGCCGATTTCAAAGGTCACAAAGGTGTGGGTGGGGTCGATGCCGTAGTTGGCGGATTGGGCTTGGGCCGCGCCTGCAAAGGCCAGGGCCGCCACGGCGGCAGCGATGAAAGTCGTACGCATAAAAACTCCAGGTTAAAAAAGGAAAAGGGAAACCAAAAATCAGAACTTGCCCACGCCAGTCAGCGCCAGCTTGAACTTGACTTGCACGTCGTCGGCCACCATGGAGGTGTCAGACCACTCGTTCTCGCCAATCTTGAAGGCCAGGCGCTTGATGGGGAAGGTGCCGGTGGCGGTGGTGGTGGCGCCGCTCTGGGTCAGCACCACAGGCACCACCACGTCGCGGCTGGCGCCCTTGATGGCGAGCTTGCCGCTCACCTCAAACTTGCCGCCACCCAAGCCCTTGATGCTGGTGGACTGGAAGGTGGCTTGCGGGAACTTGGCGGTGTTGAACCAGGTGGCCTTGGGCAGTTCGGCATCGCTCTCGGGGGCGCCCAGGGTGGCGCTGGCAATGTCCACGGTGAAGGCGATCTTGCTGGTGTCGGGCTTGGCGGGGTCAAACGCAATTTGGGCGTCAAACTTCTTGAAGCGGCCTTCCACAGGCACGCCCATTTGTTTGCTCACAAACACGATTTCACTTTGGGCGGGCACCAGCTTTTGCTGGGCCAGCGCTAGGGTGCTGGTCAAGGCCGAAGCAACGACAAGGGCAGACACAAGAAGACGGGAAGCGGTCATGGGAAATCCTGTAAAAAATATGATGAGGCGTTAGCGGCTGCCGGGCAACATGCGGCCAATCAAGCCATCCTTGTCCACCAGCTGGTGCTTCAGGGCTGCAGCAATGTGCAAGCCCGCCAGTCCGACCAGCGCAAACGCACTAAGTTCATGGAAAGGCTTGATAAGTTCAGCCAGCGCCTTGTCCACCGGCACAAAGTCCGGCAGTGGCAACATGCCAAACACCACGATGGGGAAGCCGGCCGCCGAGCTGTAGGCCCAGCCAATCAGCGGCACCAACAAGAACAAGGCGTACATCGCGTAGTGGGTGCCATGGTGAGCCCAGTGCTGCCAGGCGGGCATGGCGTTGGCAATGCCGGCGGGCAGCGCGGGCGGACGGTGGGTGGCGCGCCATAGCAAACGTGCAACTGACAAGGCCAAAAGCGTGATGCCAGCCCACTTGTGCCAGTTATAAAGCTTGAGCCGCGCCGGCGAGAAAGGCAGGCTGGTCATGTACAGGCCGACGCCAAACAGGCCCAGAATGGCTAGGCCCAGCACCCAGTGCAACACGATGGCGGTGGTGCTGTAGCGCGTTGCGGGTGCTTTGAATGTGGAGGTGGAAGAGGAAGCCATGGCCGCAAGTCTAGGGGCCCAAGCTTTGTCCTATTTTGAATTGGATTGATGATCCGATTCAAAAAATATGAATACCCAAGTTCCCCAACTAGTCCATTCAGACAGGCAGGACGCGACGAATGGGGCCCCTAACGCTCTGAGCGGCGCATTTCGCGCAACATGAACAAATACAAGCCCTCGACCTTCTCGCGTGCCCAAGGTGTTTTGCGCAAAAACTTGAGGCTGGAGCCCACGCTGGGCTCAAAGGTAAAACAGCGCACTGGCACCCGCTCGCCCAATCCATCCCAGCCGTAGTACTCGGCCAACTCGGTCACGATAGCCTCCAGCGTTTTGCCGTGCAGGGGGTTGTTGGCTTGTTGCATAGGCTCTTTGGTAAAAGTTGCGGTCATTTGCGCAGAGTGTGCGAGTGTAGAGCGACCACACCTACAACCGCGCGCGTGCTGCACGCCCCAAAAATCACGCCCCGTGCCTGCGGCAGCGCATTACCATCGACGCCATGCTTGCCTTCGCCATGATGCACACAATTTGGTCACGCGCAGCCCGGTCCGCAATAGGACTGCTATTTGCATGTCTGCTGACTACTGCAAACTCCGCCTCCATTGATCCAGCCTATTGCTCCCGCCCTGTGCGGGTAGCGCTGTTTGAATTTGGGATTCTGTACCGCAGCGCGTTAAGCGATGGCGCCGACAAACGACTAAGCGATGGCGCCGACAAACGACTGCTAGCCTTGCTTGAAAAGCGAACCGGGTGCCAGATGTCTGTTGTGGTGTTGCCGCGCAGCCGCGTATGGGCCGAAATGAAAGCCGGAACGCTGGACATAGCCACGGCGGTCATTGCAACCCCAGAGCGCGAAAGCTATTCCTACATACTGCCCTACCTCCGAACGCGCAATGTCCTTCTCATCAACAAAGGGGCCGCAAACCGCGCGCGGAACATCCGCGAATTGGAAGAATCCGGGCTACGCATGGGTGCAGTGCGGAGCTTCCGCCATGAACCGTCTTACGACGCACTGCTCGACAAAATGCGACAGCGCAACCTTGTGCTGGAGGCCGTAGACGTGCAGGAAAACTTGCGTTTTTTGCAACGTGGCATGGTCGACGCAGTGTTGGTTCAGCCAATGGTGTACCGCGCTTATCTCAGTGAAACCCAGATTCGGAACGACATTGTGGTGCGGGACTGGGCTGCCCCACTGGAAGCCTCCATCGGTGGGCTGATGCTCTCGCGGGCCACGTTCACCGAAGCTCAAGCCAAACACTGGGACAAACTGATAGAGACGATCCAAAAAGACGGCAGTCAAATCAAGACGTTTTTGCCGTTCATGTCCGCCAGCGAAGCCCAGGACTTGGTGTACACCGGGCCCCGGCCCTTCGGCACCGAGCCCGCTGCCCCATAAGGACCCGCTCGGCTCAGTTTTCAAACTGCGGATGCAACTGCCGTATCCGCGACATCGCCATGCCCGCCGCTGCCGTGCGCGTCTCCACCCCCAGCTTCACGAACACGCGTTCCAGGTGCTTCTTTACCGTCATGGGGCTGCTGCCCAAAATATCTCCGATGTCCTTGTTGGTCTTGCCCTTGACCACCCAGTACAGCACCTCGGCCTCTTTGGCCGTGAGCTTGAAAGACAGGCTCATGGCTTCGATGACCGCGGTGTCAGACACCTCCCGCATGACGATGAGCCAGTCGCCACCGGCATCGCTGTCGCCAATCTGCTGGTGCAGGCGGAAGGTCAGGCGCTTGGGGCCGCGCTCCAGGCTTAGCTTGCCGGGTTCGGCACCGCGCGCCACGGTCTGCAAGCAGGCCTGTAGCCAGACCAGCAGCTCGGGCGGCGTGTGCGGCGCCTGGGTGCCGCAGTAGCGCTCCAGCAGCTCACGCGCCAGCGGGGTTTGCCACATGAGGCAACCGTCCGCCGCACGCACAGTAATAGTGGCGTAGCCAAAGGCGTCCAGCGCGTTGCGCGTCTGGCGCCGCTCGCGCGCGCCGGCCAGGTGCACGCCCATGCGCGCCAGCACCTCCTTGGGCTTGATGGGCTTGGTCACATAGTCAACGCCACCACTCTCCAGTGCCGCCACCAGGTACTCGGTCTCGGTCAGGCCGGTCATGAAAATGATGGGGATGTGGGTGGTGTTAGGTGCGGCTTTGAGGCGGCGCGCCACTTCAAAACCGTCCATGCCGGGCATCATCGCGTCGAGCAGGATGACATCCGGCAGGCCTTGGGTGGCACGCTGCAACGCGGCCTCGCCCGAGGTGGCAATGAGCACGGTGTAGCCCGATTCATCGAGTGCATCGTGCAGTACTGACAGGTTGTCGGGCACGTCATCGACGATGAGCACCACATCGCTGTTGGCGCGGTCCAGGGTGTCGTCGGCGTCAGAGAGAAGTGGGGCTTGCATCCAGCGCTTTCTGCAATTGGGTGGCCATGGCCTCGAACTGGTACTGGCGCGCCAATGCGGCCATGGATTGGGTGAACGCCAGGCATTGCGGCTGGGCCGTGGCAATGGCGTCGAGCTTGTTGACGATACCGCGGTAAAAACCCAGTCGCACCAAATCCAGCAAGGCCTGGCAATCGGCTGGGCCAGGCAGCACCACGGCGTGGGCTTCTGCGGCAGGCGTCGCTGCAGGCTCGGGTGTGCTGAGCGCGTCCACCCACTCCAGTGCCAACTTGCGCTCCAGCCAATCCAACAGCTCCGAGTGGCGCACGGGTTTGACGATGAAGTCTTCAGGCGGCAGGCCCAGGCCGTTGTCCAGCCCGCGGTCAAACGCGTTAGCCGAGACGATGGCTACCTTGGGCTGCGTGCCACCCAGCGCCGGGTTGCTGCGGATACGGCGCAGGGTTTCCCAGCCGTCGATGCCGGGCATGGCCAGGTCCAGCAGCACCACGTCGGGGTGCAGGCCAGCGGCCAGCAGGTCCAGGCAATCGTGGCCGCTAGCGGCGGTGCGCACTTCAAAGCCCAGCGGCTCCAGCAGGCTCACCAGCAGTTCACGGTCGGCCTCTTCGTTGTCCACCACCAGCACCTTGCGGCGCGCACCGGCATATCCCAAGCGCGGCTTGCGCGCGGCGGCCACCACTTTCTGCTCGGCACTGGCGGGCAGGTGCAGCTCGGGCAAAAACAGGCGCACGCGAAACACAGAGCCCTGGCCCAGCGTGCTGCTGGCCGAGAGTTCACCACCCATCAGGTCGGTCAGCATCTTGGCGATGGTCAGGCCCAGGCCTGAGCCGGTCGCACCACCGGCCGCACTGGCGCCACGGGTAAAGGGGTCAAAGATGCGGTCCAGGTCGTCTTGCGCCATGCCAGGGCCAGTGTCCACCACCTCGACCTGTGCCATCTCGCGCGCATAACGCAGGCGCAGAGTCACGCCACCGGTCTGGGTGAACTTGATGGCGTTGCCCAGCAAGTTGAAAAAGATCTGGCGCACGCGTTTCTCGTCTGCGCGCACCCAATCGGGAATACTGCCCTGCACTTCAAAACGAAAACTGAGTCCCTTGGCCGCGGCCTGCAGCTCGAACATGCTGGCCATCTCGTGCATGCCGCTGGCGAACTGCATGGGCTTCACGTTCAGCGTGAGCTTGCCGCTCTCGATGTGGGCCATGTCCAGCGTGCCCTCAATCAACGAGAGCAAGTGCTCGCCGCCGCGTTTGATCACGCTGACGGCCTGCTTGCGGTGCGCGGGGATGGAGGCGTCTTCGCCCATGAGCTGGGCATAACCCAAGATGCTGTTGAGTGGCGTGCGCAGCTCGTGGCTGATGGCGCTGATGTAGCGGCTCTTGGCCTGGTTGGCGGCCTCGGCGGCCTGCTTGGCACGTTCGGCCAGCAGCTTGGCGTCTTGCAGGGCTTCGTCGGTCTGGCGGTGCGATTCGATTTCGCGCATCAGCAGATGGGTTTGCCGGTTCGATTCTTCCTGCGCCACCTGCCGGCTCTTGTGTGCCAGCACCAGCCACCAGGCCACGATGCCCGACATGAGCATGAGCGCGGCAAACGCCTTGCTGAAACCCGAGCGCAGCGAGGCCTGCATGGCGCTCTGTTGTTCACCCACGGCGGTGATGGCGCCCAGCTCCTGCATATAAAACATGCCGAACACCGTGGCCAACAGCGGCACGATGATGAGCATGAGCAGGATGAAGTGGCCCAGCCCCGTATCCAGAAACGGCCACACCGGTTTGGGCAACAGCCAGCGCAGCGTGGCCGACCACTGGGTGGACAAATTGGCGTGGGGCTTGCACATGTCGCCACAGCGCGCATCCAGCGTGCAACACAAGGAGCAGATCGGCCCCTGGTAGGCGGGGCAGTGGGCCATGTCTGGGCCCTCGTACTCGCGCTCGCAAATGACGCAGTGTTTGGACTGCAAGCGCTGGTAGCTGCCCAGGGCGGCGCTGGTATCGGACTGCCGCGCGAGGTAGTACTTGCCCTTGGTCAGCCATGCAATCAGGGGCGAGGTCACCATGGCAGTCACCAGCGCCACCACGGCAGAGAACGCTTTCGCCAAATCACCGAACAGCCCCAGGTAGGCGGCAATAGACAAAGTGGACGCCAGCGCCATGGCACCCACGCCCACCGGGTTGATGTCGTACAGGTGGGCGCGCTTGAACTCGATGCCTTTGGGCGACAGGCCCAGCGGCTTGTTGATCACCAGGTCGGCAACCACCGCCAGCATCCAGGCGATGGCAATGTTGGAGTACAGGCCCAGCACCTCCCCCAGCGCCTGGAACACATTCATCTCCATCAGCATGAAGGCGATCACGCTGTTGAACAGCACCCAGACCACACGCCCCGGGTGGCTGTGCGTGAGGCGTGAGAAGAAGTTGCTCCAGGCCAGCGAGCCCGCGTAGGCGTTGGTGACATTGATCTTGATCTGCGACACCACCACAAACACCGCCGTGGCCGCCACCGCCCAGCCCAAAGTGGGGAACACATACTCATAGGCGGCCAGGTACATCTGGTTGGGGTCCACCGCACGGTCAATGGGCACAGCGTGGCTGATGGCGAGGTAGGCGAGAAAGGCGCCGCCCAGCATCTTGATGACACCCAGCACCACCCAGCCCGGCCCGCCCACCAACACCCCCAGCCACCAACGGCCCCGGTTGGCGGCGGTTTGTATAGGCATGAAGCGCAGGTAATCGGCCTGCTCCCCCATTTGGGTAATGAGCGCAATCCCAACCGTCAATGCAGCACCAAACAGGTGCAAATTAAACATGCCGGACACGCCAGATTCACCAGCGTAGTGCGTTATGCCTGCAAATGCCTGCGGGTCACGCACCAAAACAAAGCCAAACGGCACCACCAGCATCACCAGCCACAGCGGCTGCGTCCAGATCTGCAGGCGACTGATGGTGGAGACGCCGTGGGTGACCAGCGGAATGACCACCAGCGCGCATATCAGATAGCCCCAGGTAGGCGGAATGTCCAGCGCCAGCTCCAGTGCGTAGGCCATGACGGCCGCCTCCAGCGCAAAGAAGATGAAGGTGAACGAGGCGTAGATCAGCGAGGTGAGCGTGGAGCCGATGTAGCCAAAACCCGCGCCGCGCGTGAGCAGATCCATGTCCACGCCGTAGCGGGCGGCGTACACGCTGATGGGCAGGCCCGCCAGAAAGATGACCAGCCCGGTCGCCAGGATGGCCCAGAACGCGTTGACAAAGCCGTATTGCACCAGCAGCGTGGCGCCCACGGCCTCCAGAATCAGGAAGGAGGCCGCGCCAAATGCGGTGTTGGCCACCCGCCACTCCGACCACTTGCGAAAGCGCTGCGGCGTGAAGCGCAGGGCGTAGTCTTCCATGGTCTCGCTGGCCACCCAGTTGTTGTAGTCGCGGCGGATCTTGACCACGCGCTGGGCGGGCGCTTCGTCGGGGGAAGGGGCTGGGGGAGCATGGTGCACAGCACCAGGGGTGCAGATTTCATGCCACCAGCCTGGGACGTTTGGCGTATGGAGGAAGGCACAGGGATTGCTTACAGTGCAGAGTCCCGAAAACCGAACCGCCACCTTCCGAGAACGTTATGGAACTCACGCCCAGAGAGAAAGACAAGCTGCTGATCTTCACCGCCGGCCTGCTGGCCGAGCGGCGCAAGGCGCGCGGCCTCAAGCTCAACTACCCCGAGGCCATCGCCCTGATCAGCTGCGCCGTTATGGAGGGCGCCCGCGATGGCAAGACCGTGGCCCAGCTCATGAGCGAAGGCCGTGCGGTGCTGACCCGCGACGACGTGATGGACGGCATCGCCGAGATGATTCCCGACATCCAGGTGGAAGCCACCTTTCCCGACGGCACGAAATTAGTGACCGTGCATCAACCCATTGTTTGACCACCAAGGCACCGGAGACACCATGCGAACCTCTTTGAAAAACGCTCTTCTTTTGATAGCTGCTTGCGCAGTATCCACGGGCGCTAGTGCCCATACTGGCCATGGAACTGAGAGCTTCATGGAAGGCTTGGCACACCCCTTCGGCCTGGACCACCTGCTGGCCATGGTGGCCGTCGGAGTTTGGTCTGTGAGCGCCCTGCCCGCCCACAAAGCCTGGCAAGGCCCGGCCACCTTCCTGCTGGCGCTGGTGCTGAGCGCCGTGCTGGGCGCCAGCGGCGTGACGCTTCCCTATCTGGAGCACGCCATCGCCCTGTCGGTCGTGCTGTTCGGCGCCATGCTCATCGTCGCTGCCAAACCCATGCCCAAGGCGTTCGGCCTGGGCCTGATCGCGGCGGCGGCATCCCTGCACGGCCTCGCCCACGGCGCCGAAACACCCGCAACCGGCTTTGCCGGCTACGCTGCAGGCTTCTTGCTGACCACTGCCGTGCTGCACTTGGGCGGCGTGGGTTTGGGCCTGGGCATCCGCCGCACGCTGGCCGCACGCAGCGGTGTGGTACTGGGCGGCCTGGGCACAGCGCTGAGTGTTGCCGGCGTGTACCTGTTCAGCCAAGTCTGAGGGCCAGCCCATGACCCCCGGCGAAATCCTCACCGACGAGGGCAACCACGCCCTCAACACCGGCCGCCGCACCCTGACGGTGGTGGTGCAAAACACCGCAGACCGCCCCATCCAGGTCGGCTCGCACTACCACTTTGCCGAAGTCAACGGCGCGCTGGGCTTTGACCGCGCAGCCGCGCAAGGCATGCGTTTGAACATCGCTTCAGGGTCAGCGGTTCGGTTCGAGCCCGGCCAACAGCGCACCGTCGAACTCGTCGATTTCGCTGGTGACCGCGTGGTCTACGGCTTTCGCGGCCTCGTACAAGGGAGTCTTTGAATGATGCACACACGTTTGCAAACACCGCAATACCAGGGATGCCGTGGAACCGGCTTCGCCGGGCCACTGGCATCGCCCCCTGCAAGGGGGGTGGCGAAGAGTGCGCAGCACCGTAGCCTGGGGGTGAACTGATATGGCTACTATCGGACGCCGCGCTTACGCGGAAATCTTTGGCCCCACCACCGGCGACCGCGTGCGCCTGGCCGACACCGGCCTGCTCATCGAGGTGGAGAAGGACTACACCCTGGCCGCGGGCGCCTACGGTGAAGAGGTGAAGTTTGGCGGTGGCAAAACCATCCGCGACGGCATGGCCCAGTCGCAAAAGACGCGTGCCGAAGGCGCCATGGACTGCGTGCTGACCAACGCCCTCATCCTGGACCACTGGGGCATCGTCAAGGCCGACATTGGCCTCAAGGGTGGGCGCATTGCCGCCATCGGCAAGGCCGGCAACCCCGACACACAACCGGGCGTAGACATCATCATTGGCCCCGGCACCGAGATCATCAGCTGCGAGGGCAACATCGTCACCGCAGGCGGCATCGACAGCCACATCCACTTCATCTGCCCCCAGCAGATCGAAGAGGCTCTGTCCAGCGGCGTGACCACCATGCTGGGCGGCGGCACCGGCCCGGCCACGGGCACCTTTGCCACCACCTGCACACCCGGTCCCTGGAACATTGAGCGCATGCTGCAGGCGGCAGACGCGTTTCCGATGAATCTGGGCTTTCTGGGTAAGGGCAATGCATCGCTGCCCGCCGCGCTGCACGAGCAGATCAACGCCGGCGTCATCGGCCTCAAGCTGCACGAAGACTGGGGCACCACGCCCAGTGCCATCAGCAATTGTCTGGACGTGGCCGACGAGACGGACACGCAAGTGGCCATCCACTCCGATACGCTGAACGAATCGGGCTTTGTGGAAGACACCATTGCCGCCACCAAGGGCCGTGGCCTGTGCGCCTTCCACACCGAAGGCGCGGGCGGCGGCCACGCCCCTGACATCTTGCGTGTGGTGGGCCAAGACAACTTCCTGCCCAGCTCAACCAACCCCACCATGCCCTACACCCAGAACACGCTGGACGAGCATGTGGACATGCTGATGGTGTGCCACCACTTGGACGCCGGCATTGCCGAAGACCTGGCCTTTGCCGAGAGCCGCATCCGCAAGGAAACCATTGCCGCCGAAGACATCCTGCACGACCTGGGCGCCATCAGCATGATGAGCAGCGACAGCCAGGCCATGGGCCGGGTGGGCGAGGTCATCATTCGCACCTGGCAAACCGCCGACAAGATGAAGGCCCAGCGCGGCAGCTTGCCCGAAGACAGCGTGCGCAACGACAACTTCCGCGCCAAGCGTTATGTGGCCAAGTACACCATCAACCCGGCGATTGCCCACGGCATCAGCCACGAGGTGGGATCAATTGAAGTGGGCAAGTGGGCCGACTTGGTCATCTACAAGCCCGCTTTCTTTGGCGTAAAACCCGCGCTGATTTTGAAAGGCGGCTTCATCGCCCACGCGGCCATGGGCGACCCGAATGCGTCCATCCCCACGCCCCAGCCGGTGCACTACCGCCCCATGTTCGGCAGCTTTGGCGGCGCGCTACACAAGGGCTCGTTCACCTTTGTGTCGCAAGCCGGTTTCAACGCCGGTGTGAAGGAACGTTTTGGCTTGGCCAAGAACGTGACCGCCGTGAAGAACATCCGCGGCGTGCGCAAGCAGCACATGGTGCACAACAGCTACCTGCCGGTGATGGAGATTGATCCGCAGACCTATACCGTGCGCGCCGATGGCCAACTGCTGACCTGCGAGCCCGCAGTGAAGCTGGCGCTGGCGCAGCGGTACTTTTTGTTTTGAGCACGATGCGGATCGTTGCGGGCGGTTTGGAGCACCCGCAGGTACAAGACTTGCTGGAAGTGCACTTGCGCTCCAGCCAGTCCCACTCGCCCCCCGAAAGCGTCCACGCGCTCAACCTGGATGCCTTGCGGCACCCCAGCATCCGCTTTTGGACGGCATGGGACGGCGAGGACCTCATGGGCTGCGGTGCTCTCAAAATACTGACACCCACGCATGGAGAACTCAAGTCCATGCGCACAGCCGACGCGCATCTGCGCAAAGGTGTTGCGCGCCAGATGCTGGACCATATCGAAGCAGAGGCACGCGCCCTGGGTCTGCGGCAGATCAGCCTGGAAACCGGCTCCCACGCCCCGTTTGCGGCAGCGCGCGCGTTGTACGCCAGGGCTGGCTTTGTGGAGTGTGGTCCGTTTGCCGGGTATGTGCTCGACCCCTACAGCACCTTCATGACCAAACACCTGCTGTGACCCGACCCTGCGCGCCTGGGCCACAATGCCAGCACCCTTTGTTCACCTGAATGCTTATGCTCCAAGTCTCCAAATGCATCCCCCAAGGCCAAGGACTGGCTTCGGTTCTGCTCAAGCGCGCCAGCAGCGTCGAGCTGGATTGGGATGTGCGCCAGAAAAGCCGGTTCGATGCCACCGATTCCACCGGCCGCACGCTGGGTGTGTTTCTGCCACGCGGCACCACGGTGCGTGGCGGCGATGTGCTGGTGGCCGAAGACGGCAGCCTCATCAAGGTCATCGCGGCGCCGCAGTCGGTGCTGCGCATCACCCATTGCAGCCAACACGGCACGCCCTTTGACCTGATACGCGCCGCCTACCATTTGGGCAACCGCCATGTGCCCATCGAGCTCCAGCCCGACCACCTGAAGATCGAGCCCGACCACGTGCTGGCCGACATGCTGCGTGCCATGCACCTGATCGTGAACGCAGTGGACGAGGCCTTCGAGCCCGAGAGCGGCGCCTATGCCACCGGTGGCCACCATGGCGGGCATCACCATGGCCACGACCACGACCACGGACATTCCCATGCTGGCCATGACCACGCCCCCAAGCCTGCAGCCAGCTTGCGCGGCATTCCGGTGGCGGTGGTGCAGGCCACGCCGCATGTGCATGGTCCGCATTGCAACCATGGCTATGACCACCACCACGGCAATCAATAAGCGCGACCGCCACCATGCTCGACAGCAGCCTGATGCAACTCATGTGGCTGGCCTCGCCGGCCCTGCCCATTGGCGGGTTTTCCTACTCGGAATGCCTGGAATCCGCCGTGGATACTGCGCGAGCCGCTACAGAAAGCGAAGCATCTGCCTGGCTGGTGGACCAGTTGCACCTGACGCTGGCCCGCTCCGACCTGCCCGCGGTCGCCCAAGGCATAGCCGCTTGGCGTGCTGACGATATAGCCCGCGTGGCCGAGCTCAACGCCTGGGTGCTACAGACCCGCGAGAGTGCCGAGCTGCGCGCCCAGACCGAGCAAATGGGCAAGAGCCTGCTGGAATGGCTGAAGAACCACACCACGGCCACGCCCACCCAAATTGCCCTGCTCGCTTCACAGGAACCTACCTACCCCATCGCCTACACGCTGGCCGCCAGCGCCACCCAAGCCCCGGTGCGCGAATGCCTGCTGGCCTACGCTTTTGGCTGGGCCGAAAACATGACCCAGGCCGCCATCAAGTCCGTACCCCTGGGCCAAAGCGCGGGGCAGCGCATTCTCTCCAAGCTGACCGCCGAGATCCCCGCCGCCGTGGACCACGCGCTGGCGGTAACCGACGACACCCGCCAAGCCTTCAGCCCCATGCTGGCCATCCTGAGCAGCCAGCACGAGGTCCAATATTCAAGGCTTTTCAGGTCCTAGCCCCTTATAGATACTGCGCGAGCAGCTCCTTTATTAATAGCAAACTTATGTCCACCCTGCACCACATCCCCAACCGTACCAAGCACCTCCCCCCGCTGCGCGTGGGCATCGGTGGCCCTGTGGGTTCCGGCAAAACCACGCTGCTGGAAATGCTGTGCAAGGCCATGCGCGAGCAGTACGACCTGGTCGCCATCACCAACGACATTTACACCAAGGAAGACCAGCGCCTGCTCACCGTGAGTGGCGCGCTGCCGGCCGACCGCATCTTGGGCGTGGAAACCGGCGGCTGCCCGCACACCGCCATCCGCGAAGACTGCTCCATCAACCTGGAAGCTATTGACCGCATGCTGGTGGACCACCCCAACGCCGACATCGTGTTTGTGGAGAGCGGCGGCGACAACCTGGCAGCCACCTTCAGCCCCGAGCTGAGCGACCTCACCATCTACGTGATCGACGTGGCCGCAGGCGAGAAGATTCCCCGCAAAGGCGGCCCCGGCATCACCAAAAGCGATCTCTTCGTCATCAACAAGACCGACCTGGCGCCCCACGTGGGCGCCAACCTGGACATCATGCGCAGCGACACCGAGCGCATGCGCAACACCGCCAAGGGCATGAAACCCTTTGTGATGACCAACCTGAAAGACCTGACCGGCCTGCAGGACGTGATCGCTTTTATCGAAACCAAAGGAATGCTCAAGGCGGCCTAAGGCCACGCCGGCCACAGGTAGAATACGCAGCTCTGGAAGCTTGGCCGAGCGGTTTAAGGCACCGGTCTTGAAAACCGGCGAGGGTTTATCCCCTCCGTGAGTTCGAATCTCACAGCTTCCGCCAAACACTTCTGTGGCGCACGCCCACAGGCGTCGATCCGCGATCGCTATGTCCTCTGACGCCGCCACACCTCCCCTCTCGGCACTTTTCCGGCAAACGCCATTCGTCCGCTTCTGGCTGGCACGCCTGGCGGGCATCATGGGCAACCAGATGCTGATGGTGGCAGTGGCGTGGCACATGTATGACATCACCCACAGCGCCTGGGACTTGGGCCTGGTGGGGCTGTTCCAATTTGTACCCGCGCTGCTGATGACGCTGCCCGCTGGCCACCTGGCCGACCGGGTACACCGCGGGCGCATCTTTGCCTGCTGCATGGCCCTGCAGGCGCTGGTGGCCGCACTGATGCTGGCATCCACCACCCAAGGGTTTGCCACTCGGGAATTGATTCTGGGCCTGGCCGTGGTGCTGGGCGTGGCACGCGCCTTCCAGATGCCGGCCCAGCAAGCCCTGATTCCCCTGCTGGTACCCGCCAGCCTGTTGACGCGCGCCTTTGCCATCAGCTCCACGGGCATGGAGATAGCCATCATTGGTGGCCCGGCGCTGGGTGGTTTGTTGTATGCCCTGGCCCCCCGCTACGTTTACATCACCTGCGTGGCACTGCTGCTGGGTGCCAGTGCCCTCACGATGGTGGTGCGCTACCGGCACAAGCCACCGCAGGCTGCAGCAACTTGGCAGTCGCTGTTTGCGGGCATTGGATTTGTCTGGCGGCGCAAGGTGATTCTGGGCGCCACGTCGTTGGACCTGTTTGCGGTGCTGCTGGGCGGTGCTACCGCCTTGCTGCCCATCTACGCCAAAGACATTCTGCACACAGGCCCTGCCGGTCTGGGCCTGCTGCGCTCGGCACCGGCGGTAGGAGCCTTGGCCATGTCGCTGGTGCTCACACGCTGGCCCCTGCGGCGCAAAGTGGGCCCGCGCCTGCTGATGGCGGTGGGGGTGTTCGGGCTGGCCATGTTGGTGTTTGGCCTGTCCACCTCTTTCTGGCTGTCCATGCTGGCGCTGGTGGTCACGGGAGCGGCCGATTGCGTGAGCGTGGTCACCCGCAACACTCTGGTGCAGCTGGAAACGCCCGACGAGATGCGTGGTCGCGTCTCCGCCGTAAATTCCATCTTCATCGGTGCGTCCAACCAACTGGGTGAATTTGAATCAGGCGCCACCGCCGCTTTGTGGGGGCCGGTGGGCTCGGTGGTGATGGGCGGCGTGGGCACCATGCTGGTGGCGGGCCTGTGGTTCCGCCTGTTCCCGGCGCTGGCAAAGCGCGATCACATGGAGAAGGCCTGACTCAGGTCCACAGGTCCAGCGGCGGATCGGCCACCACGGCGCGCAGGATGTCGGAGCGCGACACAAAACCGCTCACCCGCCCCTCATCGTCCACCACTGGCAGGCCAGGCAACCCAGTATCCAACAACACCCGCGCGACCCGGCGAATATCGGTGTCCTCCGCCACGCTGGGAACAGGGGTCCACATGACCTCGGTCACGCTCTGGGCCAGCCAGGCGCGCCAGACCAGCGGATGCTGCTCGGCCTGCGGCAGGTGATCGGCCCGCATCAGGCCCGCGCGGGCCAGCAGCCCCACCAGCACTTTCTGCTCGGAAACCACGGGTGCCTGGCCAATGCCGTGTTGTTCAAGCAGCAGCCACGCCTGCTCGATGCTGCAGCTATCGGGCACCAGCACCACCTGGCTGCTCATGATGGCCTGCACCTTGGTCAGCGGCTGGCGCGGCGTATCGGTCTTGCGCACCTCAGCATAGGCGGCCAATGCCGCGCGATGGGCCACATCGGCAGGGGCTGCAGGTGGTGTCTCGGCCAGCAGGCCCGCAAAACCCGAATCACTGCCGTGGTCGCGCCCCTCTTGGCCCACAGCCGCTACGCCGCGCGAACGCGTGAGCCCCGCAGCCGACCCCACACGGCGCAACTCCTCCATGGAGCCCCGAAACACCCGTCCCGCTTTGCCGTACACCGAAAACATAGAGAGCCTCCCGTTGTCTTGCCGGAGCATGCTGGCCAACGCCCGCGCAGCGATACCATGGGCAGTACGCCGACAGAACGCAGTCGGCGCAGCGCGGGCTCATTCTTGCAGGAAAAGCGCCTGCAAGTCACTCAAAAAATCAAAGCCCAGGGCGGTGGGCCGCACGCGGGCAAAGTCACGCTCGATCAGCCCTTTGCGCTCGGCCTCCTGCAAACCTGCCTGAATGGCCGTGATGGGTAGGCCGGTGCGCTCCGTGAAGTCGCGCAGCCCGAAACCATGGCGTAGGCGCAATGCATTGAGCATGTATTCAAACGGCAAGTCCGCGCGCGCCACCTCGCTGTCCTGCGCCAGCGCATTACCGGCCAGGGCCTGCTCCATGTAGCGCGCAGGATCGCGAAAGCGCACCTGACGAACCACGCGGTGCGCAAAGCTCAGCTTGCTGTGCGCGCCAGCGCCTATGCCCAGGTAGTCGCCAAACTGCCAGTAGTTGAGGTTGTGGAAACATCGGTGCGCAGGCTTGGCATACGCGGACACCTCGTACCGCTCCAGCCCCGCCAGACCGGTCACTTCGGTGATGTGGTCCAGCATCGCATAGGCCGTGTCGTCCTCGGGAATCTGCGGCGGAAACTTGGCAAAGTAGGTGTTGGGCTCGATGGTGAGGTGGTAGATGGAGATGTGTGGCGGCGCGAATTGCAGCGCCAGCTTCACGTCCGCGTCCAGCTGCTCCATGGTCTGGCCCGGCAGCGCATACATGATGTCGAGGTTGAAGGTATCGAACGACTGTGCGGCTTCTTCCACCGCCGCCAGCGCCTGCGCGCGGTCGTGCACGCGGCCCAGGGCTTTCAGGTGCGCGTCGTTGAAGCTCTGCACGCCGATGGACAGGCGTGTGACACCGGCACTGCGGAAGGCCTTGAAGCGGTCCTTCTCAAACGTGCCGGGGTTGGCCTCCATCGTAATTTCACAGTTCGCCTCCAGCCGCAGGCGGGCGCGGATGTCGGCCAGCAAGCGATCGATCGCCTGCGGTGAAAACAGGCTGGGCGTGCCCCCACCGATGAAGATGCTGTGCACCGTGCGGCCCCAGATCAGCGGCAGCGCGGCTTCCAGGTCGGCCACC
The DNA here is from genome assembly GCF_034519335.1 of Rhodoferax sp. Lineage (GTDB taxonomy): Bacteria > Pseudomonadota > Gammaproteobacteria > Burkholderiales > Burkholderiaceae_C > Allorhodoferax. Next base: position 19,426 of record NZ_JAXHOL010000010.1, on the reverse strand, counting down.
ACGGCGTCGATGTAACGCTGCTCCTGCAAACCGCTGGCGTTCTGCTCATGCGAGTTGAAGTCGCAATAGGGGCACTTCTTCAGGCACCAGGGCAGGTGCACATACAGCGAGAGCGGTGGCAAGGCCGGCAGCTGCAGGGTACCGGGGCGCATGTAGTGCTGGATGTCGCGCTGAACCGCGGCATCCGTCTCGCTCCCCTGCGGCGTGATGGGAATCATGGTCGCTCAGGCCCCCAGCCAGTTGACGCGGATGAGTGCGGCCATGGCCTGTGCGGCGCGACCACGGTGGCTGTTCGCGTTCTTCACTTCCACCGGCAGTTGGGCAAAGGTCTGGCCAAACTCGGGAATCCACATGATGGGGTCAAAGCCAAAGCCATTGCTGCCCAGACGCTCCTGGGCCACCTCACCCACCACGCGGCCCACGGCAATCAGGGGCTCGGGGTCTTCGGGCGAACGCACGGCCACCAGGGTGCTGACCATCGCGCAGCGGCGGTTGGTGATGCCCTGCATCTGCTCCAGCAACGCGGTCACGTTGTTGTCATCGCCCTTGGCATAGCCGTGCTGGGTGGCGTAGTAGGCGGTGTCCACGCCCGGCAGACCACCAAAGGCATCCACACACAGGCCCGCGTCATCGGCCAGCGCGGGCAGGCCCGTGTGTTGCGCGGCGTTGCGTGCCTTGGTCAGCGCGTTTTCCACAAAGGTGCGGTAGGGCTCCGGCGCTTCTGGCACACCCAGATCGCCCTGGCGCACCAGGGTGCAGCCCAGCGGGGCGAACATGGCCTGCAGCTCGGCGAGCTTGCCTTGGTTATTGGATGCGAGAACGATTTTCATATTTCAGACTTCTACCGAACGCCCAGGAGGCCATTTTTAAACCAAATAGGCCTCTAGCCCTTTTGAATATTGCGCAAGCAGCTATAAATTTGATAGTGAATCTTGCTGCAAGGCCATCAGCTCAGTGATGCCTTTTTCGGCCAGCGCCAGCAGCTGGTCCATCTCGGCGCGCGTAAACGCCACGCCCTCCGCCGTGCCCTGCACTTCCACAAAGTGGCCCGCACCGGTCATCACCACATTCATGTCGGTGTCGCAGGCAGAGTCTTCCGTGTACTCCAGGTCCAGCAGCGGCGTGCCCTGCACGATCCCCACGCTGATGGCTGCCACCGCCGCAGTGATCGGGGTTTCCGGGATCTTGCCAGCGGCCAACAGGCCATTGACCGCATCCTGCGCCGCCACAAAGGCGCCTGTGATGGCCGCAGTGCGGGTGCCGCCGTCGGCCTGGATCACGTCGCAGTCCAGCTGGATAGTGCGTTCACCCAGCTTTTTCAAATCAAACACGGCACGCAGCGAGCGGCCGATCAGACGTTGGATTTCCTGCGTGCGGCCGCTCTGCTTGCCCTTGGCGGCTTCACGGTCGCTGCGGCTGTGGGTGGCGCGTGGCAGCATGCCGTATTCGGCCGTCACCCAGCCCTCGCCGCTGCCGCGCTTGTGCGGCGGTACGCGCTCTTCCACCGACGCGGTGCACAGCACCTTGGTGTTGCCAAACTCGATGAGCACCGAGCCCTCGGCGTGCATGGTGTAGTGGCGGGTGATGCGCACCGGGCGCAAAGCATGGGCGGCACGCGCACCGCTGCGAACGAATTCAGTCATGGCAGTCCTTCTGGAAATGGCCGCCACGCGGCCAGCGTTTAACCCCGGCGTGCAGCCGAGCGGCGAATCGCTTCGTTGATCTCGGCAATGGAACGCTCAATGGCGGCATCATCCAGATCGTCCACCTGCGAGTCCAGCCAACCGGCCTGCACCGTGGAGGCGAATACACCATCCTCAATGTTGTCGGTAGAAATGCTGCCGCGGGTGGACTCAAAGCTGTCCGGCGTTTCCCACTCCATCGTGATCAGGGTCACGTTGTCACAATGCGACCCACCATTGGCCAACGCCTGCTCTACCAAATCGGGGGCCGAGTCGGTTACTGGTTTCTGCGCCAGGTGGTAGACGATGGTGGAGTCGTCCACGGTGCCCCATAGCCCGTCTGAACACAGCATGATGCGGTCGCCTTGCAACAAGGGCACCGGGCCGGTGATATCAAAGACCGGTTTGGTCGGCGAGCCCAGGCAGGTGTAGAGCACGTTACGGTTAAAGACCGCCGGGGTATTGGCCATCGGCCGCTCCCCCTCACGCTGCTCCATGTACGAGTGGTCACGCGTGCGGGCCAGCAATTCGCCTTGGCGCACAAAATACAAACGAGAGTCGCCGCAGTGCACCCAGTGCGCAGCGCCCCCCTGCACAATCGCCGCCACCAAGGTGGTACGCGGGGTGTCCATCAGGTGTTTCTCGGTGGCGTAACGCAGGATCTGGCGGTGGGCGGCAAGAATGGCACGCTGGAAAAACGCCTTGACGTCGTCAATCTCGGGCGTAGCCTCTTTTTGGTACAGCGCCGAAATCACTTGCAACGCCATCTGTGCGGCTACTTCACCTTCCGGGTGGCCACCCATGCCATCGGCCAGCAAAAACAAACCGGACGCCTTGGTATAGCAATACCCCATGCGGTCTTCGTTTTTCTCGCGACCGCCTTTGCGGCTGATCTGGAATACAGAAAATTTCATTTGGGTTTGCCCGGTGCGGCCACCGCACCCTGCACGGTTTTCTTGGTGTCTGCCACCATGGAATCAAACTGCATGCGCACCTTCTCACCCACGGTGAGCTTGGTATAGCGGCGCTCACCTTCGCGCGACAGCTCTTTCTGCAGGGCAAACACTGACTGCGGGCGCGACAGTGGGTCCAACGACATACACCACTCCACCACCTCAATCAGGTTGTCAGAGTACACGCCACGCAAACGGGCCAGTGCGGTGGTGATGCGGTCTTTTTCCAGACGCTGCGGCGCTTCATTGGGTGGGTAGCCCTGCATGCAGGCGTAAATACAGGCGCCAATGGCATAAATATCTGTCCACGGCCCCATGGAAGCATCGCGCCGATACATCTCGGGCGCGGCAAAGCCTGGCGTGTACATGGGACGAATGAAGTTGCCTTCCTTGCTCAACACTTCGCGTGCGGCACCAAAGTCAATCAACACTGACTTGTTGTCGTCGGTAATGAAGATGTTGGCCGGCTTGATGTCCAAGTGCAGCATTTTGTGCTGGTGCACGATGCGCAGGCCGCGCAGAATTTCGTCGAACAGGGAGCGAATGGTGGACTCGCGGAACACCTTGCTCTTCTTCTGGTCGCGCGCGGTGACGATGAAATCCTGCAGGGCCGCACCCTCCAGGTAGTTCATCACCATGTAAACGGTTTCATTCTCACGAAAAAAATTCAACACACTCACCACCGAGGGGTGGGAGATTTGGGCCAGTGAGCGGCCTTCTTCGAAAAAGCTTTTCAGGCCCAGGCGGTACAGCGAAAGTTTCTCTGGCTGAACCTGGGGCAGCAACTCGCCAGGCGCGCGACTGGCCAGCGATGAGGGCAGGTACTCCTTGACCGCTACTTGTTGACCTTCGGAATCCAGTGCGAGGTAGACCAAGCCAAAGCCCCCGGCCGCCACCTTGCGAATAATGCGGTAGCCGCCAATCGTGGTGTCGGGGGGTAACGGTGCTGGCTTGACCTTTGACATAAATTGCGGGGTAAGGGCTCGTCGGTTGCGTGTGAACCGGGTTATTCTCGGGGCCGTTTCAACGCAGCGAGAACCCGTGATGCCAGTTTACAGCATGACTGGCTATGCCAGTGCCCAGCACAGCACAGCCACCAGCGCCCCGGAAGGCGAGCCCAAAAACCAGCCTACCACCCAGCTTGGCCTGGAGATTCGCTCGGTCAACAGCCGTTTCCTGGACCTCACCTTTCGCTTGCCCGAGGACCTGCGCCAGTTTGAACCCGCCCTGCGCGAGCTGCTGGGCAGCAAGCTCAAACGCGGCAAGATTGAAGTCCGCGCCTCGGTAGAAACAACGAGCGCCAGCAGCATCCCCGACCCCACGCCCAAGCTACTACAGCGACTCAATGCTGCGCAAGACAGCATCCGCGCCTGGCTGCCCAATGCCAACCCGCTGAGCGTGGCCGACGTGATTCGCCTGGCTGCGAGCGAACAAGGTGGTCAGCGTGACTGGAGTGCCGACGTCATGCCGCTGGCTGAAAAGACCCTGAAAGAGCTCCTGGCCGCACGCCAGCGCGAGGGCGCCCGCCTGGCCACCATGCTGCTGGGCCACATTAGCCAGCTGCGCACCCTGGCCGAACAGGCTGGGCCGCTGGTACCCAAGCTGGTAGAGCAGCAGCGCACCCGCTTCATGGAGCGCTGGAAAGAGGCCATGGCGCTCACCGATGGCGCCACCCTGCCAGAGGCCGCACAAGACCGCGCCCTGACCGAAGCCACAGCCTTTGCCATCCGTATCGACGTGGCGGAAGAAATCACCCGGCTGAGTTCCCACCTGGACGAGCTGGAACGCCTGATCAAGAAAGGTGGCGAGATCGGCAAACGGCTGGACTTCCTGATCCAGGAGCTGCACCGCGAAGCCAACACCATGGGCTCGAAGTCAGCAGCGTTGGACCTGACCCACATCTCGGTGGACATGAAGGTCTTGATTGAACAAATGCGGGAACAAGTTCAGAACTTAGAATAAGGCGACTTCAGCTAGCCGCTTTATCGGAGCCAATGTCAATGGACTACCCCGGAAATCTTTTTGTCGTCGCAGCCCCCAGTGGGGCAGGTAAGTCCAGTCTGTGCAAGGCGCTGCTGGAGCTGGATTCGCGACTTCAACCCTCTGTCTCGCACACCACACGCCCACCGCGTGGCCAGGAAAAGCATGGCCGCGAATACTTCTTTGTGTCCCAGCAAGAATTTGATGCCATGGTGGCCGCTGATGCGTTTGTGGAATGGGCCCATGTGCACAGCCAGCGCTACGGTACCTCCAAAAAAGCCATAGAAGAGCGGATGGCCATGGGTGCAGACGTGATCCTGGAAATTGACTTTCAGGGTGCCGTGCAAATCAAGAACGTATTTGCCAACGCCATTTGCATCTTCATTCTGCCTCCTAGCTGGGAAGAGCTGCGCTCGCGCCTGGAGCGCCGCGGTGAAGACACCCCGGAAGTGATCGACATGCGGATGAAAAACGCCCAAGTGGAGGTGGCGCAAGTCGCAAAATTCGACTTCGTTATAATCAATGAGTTATTTGACCGTGCGCTTTTCGACCTGAAAGCCATTGTCCACTCTCAGCGGCTCAAGATTTCGGCACAGCGCCGTGCCCGTGCCGAGACATTCCAAGCGCTGAACATCCTCTAGTTTCCCGGAGAACTCCATGGCCCGTATTACTGTTGAAGACTGCCTTGTGCAGATTCCCAATCGCTTCCAATTGGTATTGGCAGCCACTTACCGTGCACGTATGCTGAGCCAAGGCCACACACCCAAGATCGAAAGCAAGAACAAGCCCGGCGTGACCGCTCTTCGCGAAATCGCAGCGGGTAAAGTTGGCATTGAGATGCTGAAAAAAGTACCTCTCTGATCGCCTGTTCTTCCCAAAAAGCACCGCTTGCGGTGCTTTTTTGCGTTTGGTCTGCGCCCCTGCATGGGGCGCGCTACATTTGAGCCATGGGTAGTACTCCACATCTCACCTCACCCGCAGCGGCCGCAAACGCTGCGGCTGCCAGTTTTGCCGGGTTAACCGCCAAGCTGGACTACCTCAGCCCCAGCGATGTGGAGCAAGTGCGTTTGGCCTACCGATTTGCCGACGAAGCCCATCTGGGCCAGTTGCGCAACAACGGCGAGCCCTACATCACCCATCCGATTGCGGTAGCCGCACAGTGCGCCGACTGGAAACTGGATGCCCAAGCCTTGATGGCGGCCCTGTTGCACGACGCACTGGAAGACTGCGGGATTACCAAGACCGAGCTCATTGAAAAATTTGGCTCTCCCGTCGCCGAACTGGTGGACGGGCTGACCAAGCTGGACAAGCTGCAGTTCAATACGCGGGAAGAAAACCAGGCCGAGTCGTTTCGCAAGATGCTGCTGGCCATGGCGCGTGACGTGCGTGTCATCCTGATCAAGCTGGCTGACCGCAGCCACAACATGCGCACACTGTCGGACGTGCCGCGTGCCAAGTGGGGGCGCATCTCCTCCGAGACCCTGGATATCTACGCCCCCATCGCCCACCGTTTGGGTCTGAACCAGACCTACCGCGAACTGCAGGACCTGTCCTTCCGGCATTTGCGCCCCTGGCGTTATGCCACTTTGTCCAAAGCCGTCGCCAAAGCGCGGAGCCGCCGCCGCGACCTGATTCAAAAAGTGCAAAAGGAAGTTGAGGCCGTTTTCGCTGCGGCCAACATGCCAATACGAATTGCGGGCCGCGAGAAGACGCTGTATTCCATCTACAAGAAGATGGACGACAAACACCTGAGTTTTGCCCAGGTCACTGACATTTATGGCTTCCGGGTTCTGGTGCCCAGTGTGACGGACTGCTACACCGCGCTGGGAATCCTGCACCAGCTCTACAAACCCCTGCCCGGCAAATTCAAGGACCATATCGCGATTGCCAAAGTCAATGGCTACCAGTCGCTGCACACCACCCTGGTGGGCCCTGCGGGTATCAACGTCGAATTCCAAATGCGTACCGAAGCCATGCATGTGGTGGCTGAATCTGGCGTGGCCGCTCACTGGCTGTACAAGGTCAACCATCCGGACGATGCATCGGGTGACCGCTTGGGCACCAAGTGGCTCCAGTCTTTGCTGGATATCCAGGATGAAACGCGTGACGCGGCCGAATTCTGGGACCATGTGAAGGTAGACCTGTTCCCGGACGCGGTGTATGTGTTTACGCCCAAGAGCCAGATCATGGCCTTGCCACGCGGTGCCACCGTGGTGGACTTTGCCTACGCCATTCACAGCAATATTGGTGACCGCACCACGGCCGCGCGCATCAATGGTGAACAAGTGCCATTGCGCACGGAGCTGAAGAACGGCGACGTGGTCGAAGTGGTGACGGCCCCGGTGTCTACACCCAACCCGGCTTGGTTGGGCTTTGTGCGCACTGGGCGGGCCCGCTCCAAGATTCGCCACCACCTCAAAACCATGGCGCATACCGAGTCCGAAAGCCTGGGCAGCAAACTGCTGCAGCAAGCGCTGCGATCCGAGGGCATTGAACGCTTTCCGGATGATGACCCCACCTACAGCGCACTGTGGGACAAACTGCTGCGGTTCACTGGCAATAAAACACGCCAAGAACTGCTCACCGACATTGGCTTGGGAAAACGCATTGCCAATATCGTGGCCAAACGCATGGTGAGCCTACTGGCCGACACCGGCGAGCACCCAGATGCCCTGCTGCTTACGCGCGAGCGATTTACGGCCCACGAGTCCGCCTCGCTAGGCTCCATCACGTTGGACGGCAGCGAAAACGCCTCGGTGCAGTTTGCGCCCTGCTGCCGCCCGATTCCGGGAGACACCATCGTGGGCTATCTGGGGCGTGGCGAAGGCTTGGTGGTCCACCAGCAAGACTGCCAGGTAGCGCGCAAACTGCAAAACAAGGACAGCGAGCGCTTCATTGGGGTGGAATGGTCAGATGAGCCGATACGGCCATTTGAGACCGGCGTGGTAGTCACCGTGAACAACGGCAAAGGGGTACTCGCTAAGGTAGCCGCTGCGCTGGCCTCCGCAGAGGCGGATATTCTGCACATCGACATGGGACAGGATGGGGTGCAAGACGCCTCCGACTTGCGCTTTGTGGTGGCGGTGCGGGACACCGCACACCTGGACATCGCACTGCGCAACCTGCGCCGCACCCCCTCTGTACTACGGGCCGAACGCAGCAGCAATAGCGCCTAAATGGGCTGGGGTGCCGGGTACACCACCTGCAGCACCTCAATGGTCGCCACCCGGTCCGGCATGACCAACTTGAGTTCATCCCCCTCGCGCGCCTTGAGCAGGGTACGGGCAATCGGCGATATCCAGCTCACCTCGCCCACCGCACTGTTGGATTCGTCGATCCCCTTGATGGTGACGGTGCGCTCCACATCGGCATCGTCGACATAGGTGACCGTGGCACCAAAGAAAATCTGGTCGTTGCCATGGTGCACGGAGGGTTCAGAAACTTCTGCAATCTCCAGGCGTTTGGTCAGAAAGCGAATACGCCGGTCAATCTCGCGCAGGCGCTTCTTGCCGTACAGGTAGTCACCGTTTTCCGAGCGGTCGCCATTGCTGGCCGCCCAGTGCACCACTTCCACGATTTTGGGGCGCTCGTTGTCGATCAGGTCCAGCAACTCATCGCGCAACGTGGCATAGCCCCGTGGGGTGATGTAGTTTTTGCCGCCGGCAGGCAGTGCAGGCAACTGCAACTCATCGTCGTCAGTGTCTGTGTCAGACTCTTTGGTGAAGGCCTTGCTCATGATTCCGTTCAAATCCGTCCACGGCACTCCGCAGGTGAATTCATTGTATCGACGGGCACATAGGGCCCATGGAATTCCAAGGCTTCATGCGGCTTGCCTGTGTGGGACGTGCCCTCAGGCTACGCAGCACGGCATGAAAGGTCTGTGCGCCAACACACACATGCCTGCAAACGTACTGTAGAAACGAAAAAACCCTAGAACATCGCTGTTCTAGGGTTTTACGTTTGGTGCGGCTGGCAGGAATTGAACCCACGACCCCTTGGTTCGTAGCCAAGTACTCTATCCAACTGAGCTACAGCCGCTAAGCTTCGTATTCTAGCACGAAGTTTTTTTGGCTTGGCGGAAAACCCGTAGAAACTTTTGCAAACCCCGATTCCCCGGGGGTGATAGCCCCCAGTTTACGCGCGGTGCAAACCCAACAAGCTGCGCGCCTCTGCCGGGCTGGCAATGCCTCGGCCGGCACGTTGGGCGCAGGCAGCCAATTCGGTGATCAAGGCCCCGTTGCCTGCCGCACGTTCGCCGTCAGGCAAATAGAAGGTGTCTTCCAAGCCGGTACGCAACATGCCTCCCAAGTCAGCGGTCTTCTGGTGCACGGGCCAAATTTCGGTGCGGCCAATCAGCGTGGTCTGCCAAACGCTGTCCTGCGCCATGTACTTGGGCAGCAAGGCAAGCAGATCGGCATCGCAGGGCATGCCGGATGCAACCCCCATCACGAGGTTGTATTCCGCGCGCCCCATGGTGGGCTTGAGCATGCCGTTTTTCAGGTACATGGTCACCGACCGCACGATGCCCACGTCGAAGCACTCGAACTCCGGGTGGGTGCCGGCCTCTTCCATCACATCCAAAAACTGCTGCACCTTGGCCACCGGGTTGTCGAACACCATGGGCGGCCACGCCCAGGAGCCGTCTTCCTTGAGCTTGAGGTAGTTGAGGCTGCCAGCGTTGCAGGCGGCAATCTCGGGCTTCACGCGGCGGATGCAGGCCAGCGGGCCGCTGATGTCTTTGCCCACCACACCCGTGGTCAGGTTGATGATGACACCGGGGCAGGCCTCACGGATGGCACTCACGATGTTCTCGGCCACATCGGGGTCCCACGAGGGCATGTGGCCCATGCCCTCTTCCTGGCTGCGCATGTGGATGTGCATGATGCTGGCACCCGCATTGAAAGCGTCGCGCGCCTCGGAGGCCATTTGCGCCGGAGTGACGGGCACCGGGTGCTGCTTGGGGTTGGTCAGCACGCCGGTCAGCGCGCAGGTGAGTATGGCTTTGTCCATCATGCTTCCTTCTTCGTGTTGAGTTCAAGCTCGACCAGCACTGCGCCGGACTCGACCTGGTCGCCCGCCCTGGCATGCACGGCCTTCACCGTGCCTGCACTTTCGGCGCAGAGCCACATTTCCATCTTCATCGCTTCCACGCAGACGAGTTGTTGGCCGTCTTGCACAAGGTCGCCCGGCGCCACCAGCACCTGGGTAACCTTGCCTGCCACGGGCGAACGGGCGCGGCTGGCGTCTTTGAGGGCATCAGCATTCGGGAAGGCCGAGACCTCGGTAAACACGTGGCAGTGGCCCGCGTGGGCCAAGTGCAAGTCCGCACCCGCAAACACCGCAATGGCGGTCTGCGCAACGCCCTCGATTTCGAGCCGCAACACGCCGTCAGCAAACTGCAGCACACGCGCCGCGGTGGTGTGGCCCTCCACGATGACGGACACACCGCCGTGCCGGTCTGGCAACACACGCACTGCGCGCACCGTATCGCCGGTCTGAAGCTGAAAACCGTAGGCCGCCACGCTGTTGGCACGCCAGCCCTCTGCAGGATTCTTGCCGTGCTGCATGGCCAAGGCCACCGCTGCCACGGTCCATGCCGCGTCGCTGGCCACGGGCGCCTGCAGCAGCGGCTCGCCCTGCTCCAGCCACTGGTCGATCAGCGTGGTGGTCATCGCGGCCTTGCGAAAGGCCGGGTGGTCCACCAGGTCGCTCAAGAAGCGGCCGTTGTTCTTCAACCCCAGCAAGGGCGTATTGGACAGCGCAGCGCGCAGGCGGCGAATGGCGTCGTCCCGGTCGCGGCCGTGCACGATGATCTTGGCCACCATGGGGTCGTAGAACGGTGACACCATGGACCCACAGCGTATGCCGTCGTCCACGCGCACGCCACCATGCAGCGCGCGCTGTGGCCTCCACCAGGCCACAGTGCCGGTCTGTGGGGCAAAGCCGGTGTAGGGATCTTCCACATACAGTCGGGCCTCAATGGCGTGGCCCGTGAGGGTGATGTCTTCCTGTTTGGCGGGCAACACATCGCCTGCGGCCACCTGCAGTTGCCACTCCACCAGGTCGTAACCAGTAATGCATTCGGTTACCGGGTGCTCCACCTGCAGACGCGTGTTCATCTCCAGAAAATAGTGGTTCAACTGGTCGTCCACGATGAACTCCACCGTGCCCGCCCCGCGGTAGCCCACCGCCAGTACGGCAGCCACTGCATCCTCGCCCATGGACTTGCGCATGGCAGGCGACACCACCGGCGACGGCGCTTCTTCAATCACTTTTTGGCGGCGGCGCTGCGCGGTGCAATCGCGTTCGCCCAGATACACCGCATTGCCATGCGCATCGGCAAACACCTGAATCTCAATATGACGGCCGTTGTCGATCAGGCGCTCCAGCATCAGCGTGCCATCGCCAAACGCACTGGTGGCTTCGCGGCGTGCGCCGTCAATCCCTTGCTGCAGCTCCGCATCACTGCGTACCAGGCGCATGCCCCGTCCGCCGCCGCCAGCCACGGCTTTCACCAGCAGCGGGTAGCCCAGCTTCTGGGCCTCGGTGGTCAATGCGGCATCGCTTTGGTCCGCACCCAAATACCCAGGTGCGCAAGGAACACCGGCTTCCAACATGCGCTTTTTGGCCAGTGCTTTATCCCCCATGGCAGTGATCGCACTAGCAGGTGGCCCAATAAACACCACGCCCGCGTCGGCACAGGCCTGCGCAAAGGCAGCGTTCTCGCTGAGGAAGCCGTAGCCGGGGTGCAGCGCATCCGCGCCCGTCTTGCGGGCTGCGTCCAGAATGGCGTCGATCTTCAAATACGACTCTGCGGCCGGCGAGGGGCCAATGTGCACCGCCTCATCGGCCAAGGCCACATGCGGTGCATCCCGGTCGGCATCGCTGTACACGGCCACGGTTTGGTAGCCCAGCTTACGCGCCGTGCGGATGACGCGGCAGGCGATTTCGCCACGGTTGGCGATCAGGATTTTGCTAAACATCCAACACCTCACTAAGAGACTGGGTGGCAGAGCGTTTTGCGTAGGTAGAGGAGGAGCCCGCGCAGCGGGCGGGGGACACGAAGCAAAACGCTCTGCCGCCCAGGCTCTGCGAGGCCATCCGTGGTTTTGAAAATGTCATGTCACAGCCCATTGGGGTTTACGTTTCTGAATAAAGGCCGTCATGCCCTCTTGCCCCTCGGGCCCTTGGGCCGCTTGGGAAAAAATGGCTGCGGCTTCGGTGACCAAGTCAGCCGCAGCCGTAAAGCGCGCCTTGCGCATCAGCGCCTTGGTGGCGGCCAATGCGCCGGGGGCGCAGGCCAGGATGTCAGCCAGCACCTTGTCCAGCGCGGCCGCAATGCCTTCGGGGGGCATGCGCTCATGCACCAGCCCCACGGCCAGCGCACCGGCAGCATCGAGACGCCCACCGGTGACAGCCAAGCGCTTGGCCTGCGAGTAACCTAGGCGCTCTACCAAGAAGGGCGCGATCTGTGCAGGCACGACGCCCAAGGATGTCTCAGGCAGGCGAAAGGCTGCGGTGTCGCTGGCAATGGCCACATCGGCCACGCAGGCCAGTCCAAAGCCACCGCCCATGACCGTGCCCTCCAACACCGCCACCACCGCCAACGGCGTGTTGGCATAGGCGGCACACAGGTGGCCAAAGGCGGCGTTCACTTCGGCAATCGGATCGGGATCAGCCTCTGCGCGTTGCATGGCCCGCATGCGCGCACCGGCCATGTCTTTCAGGTCGGCCCCGGCACAGAAGTGCCCCCCTTCACCGCGCAGCACCACCACGCGCACCGCGCCGGGCGTTCCCGCTGTGGCCTCCGCCGCCCGCAGCACCTGCTGCAGCTCGGCCACCATCTGCAAGGACATGGCGTTGCGCGCCTCGGGCCGATTCAGGTAAATATGCAGGGTAGCCCCCGTGGATACTGCGCGAACAGCTCCTAATTGCATAGCATCCAGCGGTTGCTGCATGGTTAGACTCCGTCTTTGGCCTTGCCCGGCAGCGTGCCTTCGAGCTTGCAGATGATGCCCAACATGATCTCGTCGGCACCGCCGCCGATCGAGATCAGGCGGCTGTCACGGTAGGCCTGGGAGATCGGGTTGTCCGCCGTGAAGCCCATGCCGCCCCAGTACTGCAGGCAGCTGTCGGCCACCTCGCGGCTGAGGCGACCGGCCTTGAGCTTGGCCATGGAGGCCAGCTTGGTGACGTCCTTGCCACTCACGTATTGCTCCACCGCCCGGTAGGTCAGCGCTCGCAGCGACTCCACCTCGGTGCGCAACTCGGCCAGGCGAAAGTGCACCACCTGGTTGTGGATGATGGGCTGGCCAAAGGTCTTGCGCTGACGGGTGTAGGCAATGGTCTGGTCAATCAGATTGTCCAGCGAGCGCAGTGCGCCTGCAGCGCCGTACAAGCGCTCTTCCTGGAACTGCAGCATCTGCAGCATGAAGCCCATGCCCTCCTGGCCAATCAGGTTGCGCTGGGGCACGCGCACGTTGTCAAAGAACAGCTGGGCCGTGTCACTGCTGTGCATGCCGATCTTCTCGATCTTCTGGCGCGTGATGCCGGGCGCATCCATGGGCACAATGATGAGGGACTTGTTTTTGTGCACCGCGCCTTCGCTGGTGTTGGCCAACAGGCAGCACCAGTCGGCCTGCATGCCGTTGGTGATCCACATCTTGGAGCCATTGATGACGTAGTCACCACCGTCCTTGCGCGCCGTGGTCTTCAAGGCGGCCACGTCCGAGCCGCCACCGGCCTCGCTCACACCGATGCAACCCACCATGTCGCCTGCAATGGCTGGGGCCAAATACGTAGCCCGCAACTCATCGCTGCCAAACCGTGCCAGCGCCGGGGTGCACATATCGGTCTGCACGCCAATGGCCATGGGCACGCCGCCCACATTGCAGTCACCCAGCGCCTCGGCTGCCACCATGGAATAGCTGAAGTCCAGACCCATGCCGCCAAACTCCGTGGGGTACTTGATGCCCAGGAGCCCCAGGTCGCCCATCTTCTTGAAGAGTTCGTGGGCGGGGAAGATGCCCGCCTTCTCCCACTCGGCGGTAAAGGGGTTGATCTCATTGGCGACGAACTTGCGCACCGTGTCAGAAATTTGGGTGTGCTCGGGGGTGAATTTCATGGTGTGTCCTCGGGTCGTTGTTGTTGGGCTTGCAATCAGAGACGGGCTACGCCAAAGGTATTGGCGTTGAGCTTGCGTTGCTCGGCTTCTGCGGCCAATGCCAGGCACAAGCCCAGCAGGCGGCGCGTGTCGCGCGGGTCGATGATTCCGTCGTCCCACAGCCGGGCGGTGCCAAAGAGCGCAGCACTCTCTTTGTCCAGGCGCAGGCGCAAGCCGTCAGACATGGCCTTGAGCGCCTCGTCATTGGCTTCCATGCCCATGCGCTCAATCTTGGCGCGGTTGACGATGTCCATCACCTTGGCGGCCTGGGCACCGCCCATCACTGCGGTGCGCGCGCTGGGCCAGCTGAAGATGAAGCGTGGATCGAAGCCGCGGCCACACATGCCGTAGTTGCCTGCGCCATACGAGCCGCCCAGCACCACGGTGAACTTGGGCACGCGCGCGTTGGCCACCGCCTGGATCATCTTGCTGCCGTGTTTGATGGCGCCGCCTCGCTCGGCCGCAGAGCCCACCATGTACCCGGTGGTGTTCTGCAAAAAAATGAGCGGCGTGCCACTCTGGTCACACAGCTGGATGAACTGCGCGGCCTTGGTGGAACCCGTGGGTTGGATGGGGCCGTTGTTGCCCAGAATGCCGACCAAGCGCCCTTCGATGCGGGCGTGGCCACACATCATCTCGGGTGCATAGCTGGCCTTGAACTCCAAGAAGTCCGAACCGTCCACCAGCCGCGCAATCACCTCGCGCACGTCGTAAGGCTCGCGCTCGTCGGCTGGCACGATGCCCATGAGCTCCTGCTCGTCAAACAGCGGCGCAGCAAATGGTGCGGCGGCCGGCGTGGTATCCCAATTCAGCTTGTCCATCAGCTCCCGGGTCATGGCGATGGCGTGCGCGTCATCCTCGGTCAGGTATTCGCCCAGGCCAGTTACCTGGGCGTGGGTTTCGGCTCCGCCCAGCTCGTCGTCCGTGCAGTCCTCGCCAATGGCGGCTTTCACCAGCGGAGGCCCCGCCAGATAAATGCTGCTGCGTCCGCGCACCAGCACCACATAGTCCGACAGGCCCGGAAGGTACGCACCGCCTGCCGTGCTGGAGCCATGCACGACCGAGATTTGTGGAATGCCTGCAGCCGACATGCGCGCCTGGTTGGCAAAGCTGCGCCCACCCTCCACGAATATCTCGGCCTGGTACATCAGGTTGGCGCCGCCGCTCTCCACCAGGTAAATAACGGGCAGCTTGTTCTCCAGCGCAATCTCTTGGGCACGCAGCGCTTTCTTCAGGCCCATGGGCGCCACGGTGCCGCCTTTGACGGCGCTGTCGTTCACCGAGATCAGGCAGCGCTTGCCCGCGACAACACCGATACCAATGATGGATCCACCACCCAGCACGGCCTTTTTGCCATCGTCGTCGTGCATGTTCAGGCCGGCCAGGCGGCTCAACTCCAGAAACGGCGTGCCGCGGTCCAGCAGGCGGGCCACACGTTCGCGCGGCAGCAGCTGCTTGCGCTTCTCAAACTTTTCGCGCTTGGATTCGGACTCGGCAATCACCAGGCCCTCCAGGCGCTGCACCTCGGCCAGCAGTTCGGCCATGCGCTGGGCATTGGCCGCGAAGCCGGCAGAGCGGGGATTGATCTTGGAGCGGAGAGCGGGCATGGCAACAGGTCCTTGAAACGTCTTGCCGCATTAGAGATCATGGTTACGTTAACGTCAACCTGTTATCGTATAGGTGTTTTCACTATGCTTTACGTTATGCTGTAGGGATACGATTCAGCCCGCCCCTCTCTCCAACTCACAAGGAAACCACCATGTCTCTCGCATCTGCAACCGAAGCCATCCGCGCCAAAGTGGGCGCCGACAGCGGCCTCAACGCCACACTGAAGTTCGACATGGGCGCCGACGGCGTCATCGTCATCGACGGCAAGAGCACCCCCAACAGCGTGAGCAACGACAACACCGATGCCGACTGCACCGTGGGCATCACGCTGGAAAACCTGCAAGCCCTGCTGGACGGCGACCTCGAGCCCGCCACCGGCTTCATGGCTGGCAAGCTCAAGGTCAGTGGCGATATGGGCGTCGCCATGCGCCTGCAACGTGTCATTTAAGCCCGTGGCCACCGACACCACGGTGGCAGATGCGCAGGCCTTCGTCGCTTCCCACCGCGACGAAGGTGCGACCGAGCTGTTCGGCATCACCGAGCTGTGCCGCGAGTTCGGCATCACGCTGCGTGCACTGCGTTTTTACGAAGACAAGGGCCTGCTCAGCCCACGCCGCATCAACGGCGCCCGCGTCTACACCCGGCGCGACCGTGCACGCCTGGCGCTCATCTTGCGCGCCAAGGCAATTGGCTCCCCGCTGTCCGAGATCAAGCGTTACCTCGACTTGTATGGCGACCAGGGCGAAGGCCGCGTGCAACAGCTCCAGTACGTGATCGAACGCACCGACGCAGAGATAGCCGACCTGGAACGCAAACGTGCCCAGATCGACGCCACACTGGCCGAGCTGCGCGTCATCAACGCCAGCTGCCGCGGCCATCTGGCAGAACGCGAACGTTCGGGCAAAAAATAAGCCAAATAAGCCCCTAGCCCTTATAGATACTGCGCGAACAGCTCCTGAAATAGGAGCGCGCATCGCAGGTCATCGGGCGAATTACTTGCCCAGCAAGCCCTTGAACAGGTCCTTGGCCTTGTCTTTCACGGCCTCTTCGGCCTTGGCCTTGATCTCTTGCTTCTTCTCTTCCACCTTGGCCTTGGTGGCGTCTTCCAGCATGGCGCCCCATTCGATCTTGTAGCTCAAGGCGTCGAACGGGCCGCTCACGCGCACCGGCACGGTCAAGCCCTTGAGCTGGCTGGCGTCTTTACCGCCCTGCCCTTCGCCACTGGCCACCACCGTGGCACGGGCCAGGTAATTCATCTGGCCGGCGCCCACATCCACATCGCCCGCACCGCCCAGGCGAATGAAGGGAGACTTCATCGCCAAGTCGTCATTGCGGGCCACGCCGTTGGCAATCTTGAAGGAGCCGGTCAGCTCCGAGAAATCGGTTTTCTGGCTGGCATTGGCCGCTTGGGTGCTGTCGGCCTGGCCCAGCTTGGCTTTGACGTCGCGCAGGCTTTGCGCCAGGTTGATGCCTTTGATGGCGCCGTCTTTGAGTGCCAGCGATGCCGTCCCGCCCAGCGCCTTCTTCATCGCGGTCACCGTGTCGCCGCGGGTGCTGATGTCCAGCGTCACATTGCCCTTGCCTTCCAGCAGGTCCTTCGCCACCAAGTCTTTCATCAGCGGGTTGATGCTGATGCCCACCAGCGCCTGCTTGATCGCCACGGCGTTGCCATTGGCATTCACAGACAGGCTGCCACTGGTGCTGCCCTCGTACAGGTTTAGCGACAAGGGCGCCACATCCAGCTTGCCACCCGCCAGCGCCAGCTTGGCGTTGATTTTTTCCAGCTTCAGGTTGGACACCTGCAGCGCGCCGATGCGGATGGCACCGTTCACCGTGTGGCCCTTGAGCGCGCTCAGGTCAATGGGCGCCTCTTTAGCGGCTGCTGCGGCCTCTTTGGCTGGCGCTGCGGTGGCGGGCTTGGGTGGCAGGTATTTGTCCACGTTGAGCTTGTCCACGTCCAGATCAAACGCCAGCACCAGCGGCGCAAACTTGGCCGCCTTCACGCTGGTGGCGATCTTGGATTCGTCAAACTGCGTGGCCAGCTCCAGCGCAGCGGTCTGCTGCAACGCGTCCACCTTCAGGCTGCCGTTGATGGGCAGGCTCACGCTCTTCATGGGCATGCTGGGGTGGGCCAGCTCCAGATTGCCGGTCAGCTTGGCCAGCGCCACGCTTTGGCCCGCTACGTTCACCGCCACTGGGGAACTCAGCTGCCCCTTCACGGCCGCGTCGCCCGCCTTGGCGTCCAGCTTCAGTGCCAGGCTGGCCACCTTCAGCGCCTCGGCATTGCCTTCCACACCATTCAGCACCAGGTTCACCGTCGCATTGCGGGCCGCACCCTGCAGCGTGGCCGACAAAGTGATAGCGTCGCCCGCCGACTTTTCGGGCGACAGGCTCAGCTTGGGCGCGTCCAGCGCCAGCGTGAATACGTCGGCGCCGCTCTGGCCCTTGGCCGACAGGCTCAGCTTCTCCACGGCGGCGGTCTTCTTGCCCGTGTCGGCCAACACGGCCCCGGTGGACAGGCTCAGGTTCGACAAGACAGTGGTGGTGCCCGCCTTCTCGTCGCGCCACGTGAGATGGGCGTTGGCAATGCGGATGCTGGAAACATCAATCTGCAGCGGGTCGGCCGGCTTGGCGGCATCCGCTGGCTTGCCGGCCTCTGGCGCAGCGGGTTCGCCCAGCAGGTCGGCAATGTTCAGCGTCCCGTCTTTCTTTTTCACCAGTGTGAGCTTGAGCCCTTCGATGTCCAGTGCGCGCACCTGCACCTGCTTGCGCAACAGCGGCATCAGCGCCACCGAGATGCGGGCGGACTGCAGCGCGGCAAATTCGTCTTTGCTGGCGCGCTCGGACAAGGTCACACCGTCCAGCTGAATGCCCACATTGGGCCAGACGGACAGCGTGGGCTGGCCCGCAATCACCAGCGTGCGCTGCTTTTGCTCCAGCACCGCGCGGCTGATTTCGGCCTTGATGGTGTCGCCGTCAAACAGGGCGTAGAGCGCACCCACAGCCAGGGCCAACAGGCCCACGATGGCAACCACAGCCATACCAACAACGCGAAGCGCCTTCATGAAAAGTCCTTGTGCAGAGGGAGCGAGCCCGATGCGGACCATTCTATTTCTGCAGTGCGCGCGGCACTGCAGCGGAGTGTGCGGTATTGCGCAGTAACGCTTTGTAATTGCTGGCACAACGCTTTGCCAAACCCGCGTTTTGTCAGACAGCCTTCACATGCGCAAGGCACACTGCCCGTATGGGATACCACAACGCACCCGAATGCAAAGTCGGCACGCACAAGGACTGACGGCATGCGCATCAAAAACAGTTTCTGGAATTTTTTGCTCCCCGAGCCACTGGAGAGCCCCGAAGAGGCCCTGGAGAAAATCCGCAACGCCATGCTCAGCGTGGTGCGCAGCTATTGCAGTGCCGCGGACTTTCACCTGGAGTTCAAGATCAGCTACGCCCGGGACATCGGCGAACTTTGGTACCTGCGCCCCGAGCTCATGCAAGCCCTGTGTGAGCACCAGGATGAAACCCGCGCACATGCCCTCATGGTCGGGGTGACCACTCTGTTTGTGGGGCACCACCCGGCGGCGGTACACTCCACGTTCAAACAGCGCTAAGCCAGTCAGGCCGCGCCGCTATGGCAACGCAGGCTCAGGCCAGCATCTGGTCCTTGGCCACAAAGTATTTGCGGGCATAGGCCACCAACTGCGCGTCGCTGGGGTGGTCGATGCTCTCCACACCCACCACCTTGTCACCGACCTGCGGGTCGTGGCTGTGCAAGTGTTTGATGAGCTGCAGCTTGGCCTGTGCAGGCCCCACCACCAGGATTTCCTCCGCACCCGCCAGCGCTTGGGCAATGGCATGGTAGTAATGCTTGTCTTCGGCAGCCTTGCCCGAGCCCACCGCGCCGCCCTTGGCGTGCAAATGCGAATGCGGGTGCTTGGGGCGCATGATGGAGGCCTCCACATCGTCCGGCGCAATGTGCATGACATGCGCCTGCGAATGATCCAACCAAACAACTGCGTGGTAATGCGACATGGTGT
>NZ_JAXHOL010000041.1:0-30595 GCF_034519335.1 Rhodoferax sp. | reverse complement strand
TATGCGCGAGCAGCTCCTAAAACCATAGCACCCCGCAACCCGTTGGGGGCCATCAAATTCCCTGCACAATACGCCCACCGCCACATACAGCCACCCCCACTGCTTCAAGGCGCAGCAGACGCCGAGCACTGTCCATCCGCAGGGAGCCCATGGTCCACCGCAACAGCCACCACAGCAACTTCCAGTTTCTGGCACAGCACTCCCCGCTGCTGGCCGATCTGGGCGCTACCGCTGAAAAGCTTTTCCCGTTTGACCCCGCCAGCTGCGTGCTCAAGCTGCGCATCCTGACTGAGGCGCTCACCCAAGAAATGGCCGCGCGGCTTGGCGTGCGCCTGCAGCAGCCCACCCAAGCCGAGCTGCTGCGCGCGGTGGACGCCCGCCTCGGGCTGGACCCGCAAGTGCGCCAAATGTTTCACCTGTTGCGCCACCGGGGCAACGAAGCCGCCCACCAGGCCGACCACGCCATTGGCTACCGCGAGGGGCTGGAGGCGCTGAAGGTCGCGCGCGAAGTGGCGCTGTGGTTCCACCGCACCTTTGGCAATCAGCCCGACTTCAAACCCGGCCCCTTTGTGCTGCCGGACGACCCCAGCCAAAAACTCCACGCCCTGCAAACCCAGCTGGCCCAGCTGCAGCAAGCCCTGCAAGACGCCCACGCCGCGCAGAGCAATCAGGCCGAAATCACCCAGCTGCTGGAAGCCGCCGCCGCCCAAGAGCGCGCCATGGCCCAGCGCGCCC
Organism: Rhodoferax sp.; assembly: GCF_034519335.1. Lineage (GTDB taxonomy): Bacteria > Pseudomonadota > Gammaproteobacteria > Burkholderiales > Burkholderiaceae_C > Allorhodoferax. The sequence goes on along the minus strand of NZ_JAXHOL010000041.1, from coordinate 29,860 downwards.
AAGAAGAACGCGCCCTCTATGAGGCCCTGGCGCAAGAGGCCAACGACAACTACGCCCAACTCAAGGCCGACTTCGACCAGCGCATCGCCCACAGCCCCGCGCAAACCGAAGCCGCCGCCACCCAAGCCTTTGCCAGCAAAGCCGCCCAGGCCGCCCAGCACGTGCAGATGGACGAAGCCGCCACCCGCCTGCTGATCGACCAACTGCTCATAGACGCAGGTTGGGACGCCAACACCGTGCACAGCACCCACGCCAAAGGTGCCCGCCCCGAAAAAGGCAAAAACAAAGCCATTGCCGAGTGGCCCACCCAAGGCAAGCAAAGCGCCGACTACATCCTCTTTGCCGGGCTCACCCCCATTGCCGCCGTAGAGGCCAAGCGCCTCAACACCAACGTGGCCGGCAAAATCCCCCAGGCCGAGCGCTACGCCCGGGGCCTGCAGCTTGCTGCCGAACAACAGCCTGCCTGGGCGATAGAGGGCCGCGCCGCCCCATGGCCCGATGGCGAAGGCGGCAGCTTCAACCTGCCGTTTGTGTATTCGTGCAATGGCCGCCCGCTCATCAAACAAAGCCCCGAGGCCAGCGGCACCTGGCACCGCGACGTGCGCCAGCCCGCCAACTTGCGCAAAGTGCTGCCCGGCTTTCACTCGCCCGATGGCCTGCTGGACCAGCTCACCCGCTCCCGCGCCGACGCGGAAAGCCGCTTGGCCCAAGAGAGCTTTGCCTACCTGCGCCTGCGCGACTACCAAGTCAAAGCCATCGCGGCGGTAGAGGCCGCGCTGGCTGCCGGCCAAAGCAACTGCCTGCTCGCCATGGCCACCGGCACCGGCAAAACCCGCACCATCATCGGGCTGATGTACCGGTTTTTGAAAGCCGAGCGCTTTCGCCGCATCTTGTTTCTGGTGGACCGCACCGCCCTGGGCGACCAGGCCATGGACAACTTCAACGAAGCCCCGCTGGAGCAAGACCAGCCCCTGTCCAAAATCTACAACATTGCCGACCTGGGCGACATGGCCGCCGAGGCCGAAACCCGCGTGCAAGTGGCCACCGTGCAAGCCATGGTCAAACGCATCTTTGGCAGCGACAACCCGCCCCCGCTGGACGCGTACGACTGCATCATCGTGGACGAAGCCCACCGCGGCTACACGCTCGACCAGGACATGACCGAGGGCGAGCTCGCCCTGCGCGACCCGGCCCAGTACCTCAGCAGCTACCGCCGCGTGCTCGACTACTTTGACGCCGCCAAAATCGGGCTGACTGCCACACCCGCCCAGCACACCAGCGAGATTTTTGGCAAGCCGGTCTACACCTACTCCTACCGCGAAGCCGTGGCCGACGACTGGCTCATCGACTACGAGCCGCCTATTCGTTACGAGACGCTGCTCAGCAAACACGGCATCCACTTCGCCAAGGGCGACACGGTGGAGAGCCTGAACCTCAGCACCGGCGAGATCGAAGCCGCCGAGCTGGACGACGAGCTGCACTTTGAGGTGGAAAGCTTCAACCGCCGCGTCATCAACGAAGACTTCAACCGCATCATCTGCGAGCAACTGGCCCAAGAGCTGGACCCGCTGGGCGAAGAAAAAACCATGATCTTTTGCGCCACCGACGCACATGCCGACATGGTGGTGCGCCTGCTGGGCCAGGCGTTTGAGGACATTTATGGCGCGCAGTACAACCAAGCCGCCGTGCAAAAAATCACCGGCGCGTCGGACAAGGTGGACCTGCTCATTCGCCGCTACAAAAACGAGCGCTTTCCCAGCATTGCCGTCACGGTGGATTTGCTCACCACCGGCATCGACGTGCCCGCCATCTGCCACCTGGTGTTCATGCGCCGGGTCAAGTCGCGCATTCTTTACGAGCAAATGATTGGCCGCGCCACCCGCCGCTGCGACGACATTGGCAAAACCGTCTTCAAGATTTACGACCCCGTAGACCTGTATGCCACCCTGCAAGACGTGAACACCATGCAGCCGCTGGTGAAGAACCCGCAGGTGGACATGGAGCAACTGCTGGACGAGCTGAACCACCCCGCCGCCTACACCGCGCCTGGCAGCGCGCCCGGCCGCAGCCATGCGCACGAAGTGCTAGACGAGCTGAACCAGAAGCTCATGCGTGTGCTGCGCAGCGCCCAGCACAAGGCCGACAAACACCCTACCCTGAAAGCGCGCCTGGAGGCAATGGAGCAGCAATGGGGCGTGCCGCCCGCGCAGCTGCACCGCCACCTGCACCAGCTGGGCCGTGACCACGGCCCCCGCGCGGCGGCCGACTTTTTGCGCCACAACACCCAGTTGCTCACCCAGCTGGCCGAGGTGCGCGAGCTCATGGGCACGGCCTACCGGCCCATCCTCTCGGCGCACAAAGACCAGTTTGTGGCCCGCGAGCAAAGCTGGGGCGACTACTACAAGCCGCAGGACTACCTGGAGAGCTTTGGCCAGTTTGTGCGCGAGCAGGTCAACCACAGCGCCGCGCTGGCCGTGGTGGTGAACCGGCCCAAAGACCTGACGCGCGAACAGCTCAAAGAAGTGCGCCTGCTGCTGGACGGCAAAGGCTTTAGCGAGGCCCGCCTGCAAGCCGCCTGGCGCAGCCAGAGCAACCAAGACATTGCCGCCGGCATCATGGGCTACATCCGCCAGGCCGCGCTGGGCGAAGCCCTGCTGTCGTTTGACGAGCGGGTCAAGCTGGCCCTGCACAAGCTCTACGCCGCCCACCCGTTTACCCCCGTGCAGCGCAAGTGGCTGGACCGCCTGGCCAAGCAACTCACCCACGAACTGGTCATAGACCATACCTTCGTCAACCAGGCCTTCGCCCAAGACGGCGGCGCCAAACAGCTCGACAAACTGCTGGGCGGCCAGCTCGACCCGGTACTGGGCGAAATCACGGCATATTTGTGGCCGCAGGTGGCATAAATGCAAGATTGGACGCTGCATCAATGCTGTTTTGGACGCACACATAATCCATAATGGACGCATTAATTTTCCATATTGGACGCAACCATGAGCCTCATTGAGCGGCACCTGAGCGCCCCCATCCGGGAGGCGCTGGCAGACACCCCCGCCATACTCGTCAACGGCCCGCGCCAAAGCGGGAAAACCACCCTCGTGCGCCAATTTGCCGAGGGTTTCAGTTACTTCACCCTGGACGATCCATCCCTATTGCAAGTAGCGCAGCAAGACCCGGTGGGCTTTGTCAGAACACTGGACCGCGCGGTCATTGACGAGATACAACGCGCGCCGCAGCTCATGCTGGCGCTCAAAATGTCGATCGATCAAGACCGGCGCCCCGGGCGTTTTCTACTCACAGGCTCGGCCAACATCTTGGCCATGCCGCAAATTGCCGACAGCCTGGCGGGCCGCATGGAAACCCACACCCTGCTGGCCCTCTCGCAAGCCGAAATCCAGTCCCGGCCCAACAACTTTTTGCAGCGCGCCCAAGCGCAAGACTGGGCGGCCCTGCCCCCCAGCCCCGCCAACGCACTCATGGAGCAAGTGCTCGCAGGCGGCTACCCCGAAATGCGTGCCCGCGCTACCCTTACGCGGCGCCAAACGTGGGCCCGGTCTTACATCGAGCACTTGGTAGAGCGCGATGTGCAAGACATTGCGCGCATCGATGAGCTCGCCCAAGTTCCCAAACTGCTCACTCTGCTGGCCATGCAATGCGCCCAGTTGCTCAACTACACCCAAGTGGGCGCCCAACTCGGGCTCAACACCAAAACGGCCGAAAAATACATTGGCATCTTGGAGCGGCTTTTTCTGGTGGAGCGCCTGCCCGCGTGGGGGCGCAACGAGCTGAATCGCCTCATCAAAACCCCCAAACTGCACTTTTTGGATGCGGGCTTGCAAGCCACCTTGGCCCGCATCACGCCAGACCTACTTATCACCCAGCGCGAACGCTGGGGCGCCACGCTGGAAACCTGGGTGTACGGCGAACTGCGCAAGGCGCTGGCACTGAGCCATGAGCCTTGGTACCTGTCCCACTACCGTGACAAAGACCAGGTCGAAGTGGACTTTGTGCTCGAAACCCCCCTGCGCCAAATCATTGGCGTCGAAATCAAGGCGGCAGCCACCGTGCTATCGCAAGACTTCAAAGGCCTGCGCAAACTCCAAGCCCAAACGGGCAGCGACTTCATCACCGGCATCGTGCTGTACGACGGCACGCATGCCCTGCCCTTTGGCAATGGCCTGTGGGCCATCCCCCTCTCTTCACTTTAAATAACCATGGCTACCCAAGACATCGTCCAGAAACTCTGGAACCTTTGCGACGTGCTGCGCGACGACGGCATCAACTACAGCAACTACGTCACCGAGCTGGTGCTGCTGCTCTTCATCAAAATGGAGCACGAGAACGCCGAGAGCGGCATCTTGCAAGCCCACAAGCTGCCCGACTACGCACGCTGGCCCGAGTTGACCAGCCGTAGCGGCCTGAACCTGCTCAACCACTACCGCGAAACCCTGCTTAAACTCAGCCAGAGCCCCGACCGGCTCATTAGCGCCATCTACGCCGATGCGCAAACCAGCCTCAAAGAGCCGCGCCACCTGGAGCAGCTGGTCAAAAGCCTGGACGGCATCGACTGGTTTAGCGCCCGGCAAGACGGCCTGGGCGACCTGTACGAAGGCCTGCTGGAGAAAAACGCCTCTGAGACCAAAAGCGGCGCTGGCCAATACTTCACGCCCCGCCCGCTGATAGACACCATCGTGCAGCTCATGCAGCCCCAGCCTGGCGAGACCGTGCAAGACCCGGCAGCGGGCACGGCAGGCTTTTTGATAGCGGCGGACCGCTACATCAAAGACCACACCGACGACCTCTACAACCTGACCGAGAAGCAACGCAGCTTTCAGCGCAACCAAGCCTTCCTGGGCATGGAGCTGGTGGGCAGCACCCGCCGCCTGGCGCTGATGAACTGCCTGCTACACGGCATGGAGGGCGACGACGAAGGCGTGGTGCACGTGGGCAACACCCTGGGCCAAGCCGGTGCCGCCTTGCCCAAATGCCACCTGAGCCTGAGCAACCCGCCCTTTGGCACGGCCAAGGGCGGCGGCGGCCCCACGCGCGACGACCTCACCTTTGCCACCAGCAACAAGCAGCTGGCGTTTTTGCAGCACATCGTGCGCCACCTGCGCGACGGCGGCCGCGCCGCCGTGGTGCTGCCCGACAACGTGCTGTTTGAAGCCGGTGTGGGCGCCGATGTGCGCCGCGACCTGATGGACAAATGCCGCCTGCACACCATCCTCAGGCTGCCCACCGGCATCTTCTACGCGCAGGGCGTCAAAACCAATGTGCTGTTTTTTGAAAAAGTAAGCCAGGCCGCCACCGGCAGCACCAGCGCCGTGTGGGTGTACGACATGCGCGCCAACGCCCCCAAGTTTGGCAAACGCACACCATTGACGGACGCGCACTTTGCCGACTTCATCACCGCCTACGGCACCGACCCGAATGGCAAGGCCGAGCGGCAGACCCAAGGCGAACAAGGCCGCTTTCGCCGCTTTAGCCGCGAATGGATAGCCAGCGAGCGCGGCGATAGCCTGGACATTGCTTGGCTGAAAGACGACAACGCCGAAGACGCGGCAGATTTGCCCGAACCCGCCGTGCTGGCGCGGGAGGCGGTGGATGAGCTGAACGCGGCGGTGGCGGAGCTGGAAGCGATCTTGGCGGAGTTGGGGGAGGTGCAATGAACGCGCTTGCCAATGCCAGAGCCAAACAATGGCGCATCACTGATGCGCCAATTGTCGTGACACTGTCACGGCAAAGGAAGATTTGTCTCACAGCTTGTGAGGCAAATTTAGAAAGCCGCCTGAGTTTGCAAGCGGGAGTGACGGCATGAGCGGACTTCCACTGGGCTGGGCTGACGTGCCACTTGGTTCGTTGTTGAATTTCAAATACGGAAAGGCGCTCCCAGACAAAGAGCGAAGCGGTCAGGGCTTTCCTGTGTATGGTTCGAACGGAGTGGTCGGCTGGCATTCCCAAGCGCTTACAACAGGCACAACTATCGTCATCGGGCGGAAAGGAAGCGTTGGAGCGCTACAGTTTTCAAACACTCCCTGCAATCCGATCGACACCACTTACTACATTGACGAGGCACACGGAAATCAATTTCGTTTTTGGTTTTACTGTCTCAAGAGCTTGAACCTCGCATCGCTCAACAAATCAACGGCCATACCCGGATTGAGTAGAGGGGACGCTTCAGTAGTGTCCCAACGTTTTTCAGAGGAGAACGAGCTGTTGAGGCTCGGAACTCAGATCTGAATCCGCTGAGGGTGGTGTAAGTAGTTGATTTATTGGGGTTTGTTCAAACATGGTCAGGCTCAGGATTTGTAGGATTTCGTAAAGGCTGTGATGCTCAAGATGCAGACGTTTCTTTGTTATGGCGATCAGCACGTAGGTGCACACCGCGATCCAAATTTGCGTCTTCACGGCGTTCTCGCTGGTACCCAGAAAAGCCTTGATGCGCAAGTGCTGCTTGATCCATTTGAAGAACAACTCGACCTTCCAACGCTGGCGATACAGGTCGGCAATGAGTTCGGGTTTCAAGGCGAAGTTGTTGGTCAGAAACGTGATGCGCTTGCCGGTTTCGTCTTTGACGACAACCCTGCGCAAAGCGGCTGGGTAATCCTTGCTGGAGTAGAAAACCGTGAGCACGCCGATCTGGTCGCAGATGACGTTGCTGGTGTTGCGGTCCACGGGGTTGGAGTAGCGCCGCTTGAACTGGGTATTGCTCTTGGCACGCGTCACGAAGAAGGCCTGGGCCTGATGAATGACATACAGCCTTTTGAAGTCCAGATACCCGCGATCCAGCAGGTAGAAGGCCCCGGCTTCGAGCACCAAGTCGTCCATCACATTGACCTCGTGGGTCTTGCCATCGGTGATGTGAATGAAGCTGGGGATGGAGCCATGCAGATCCAGCAAGGTGTGCAGCTTGATAGCGGCCTTGGTGGAGCGAAACGGTGCCCACGGATGCAACGACAGACACAAGTCGATGGTGCTGGCGTCGAACGCATAAACGGCCGCATCCAGGTCGATTCCCAGTGGCTCCTTGGCATACAGCGGTCTGGCCATGCCAATCAGGTGTTGGGCAAAGTCGGCGTAAATCTGCCATGGACGAGTGGCATTCGCATTGGCCAGTGTGTTGCGCGAAATCGTAGAGCAGCGAAAGCCCATGTGGTAAAGCCGATTGGCTTGCGCCCGCAGGTTGACTTCGATATCGCGAAGGGACTCCCGGTAGGTCAGTTGCGCAAAGGCCATGGCGAAGAACTGGTCCAGGCACGAGAAATCTTTGACCTTGTGGTCGCCCCGATGCTTGGCCACACACCTGCGAAAGGTGCTCATGGGCAGATAGGCCATGAGCTGAGAAAACACGAGCTTGCCTTGGTGCATACCGGCCCTTCGCGCTCTCGCGCAAAAGGCCACAAGTCTGACGCTCGACGTTCAAATCGAGACCAGACCGGAATGTCGAATTCTGCAAGCAAATCATTAACTTACGAAGTCCTGATGTGAGAACGTTGGGACACTACTGAATTTCTAAGTAAAAACAGCCTCTAGCCCTCATAAAATATGCGCGAGCAGCTACCAAATACATAGCAAAACCAATACACAACATGCCCGACAACCGCACCGCCGTTGACTCCCCCATCCCCCTGCAAGCCGAACCCGGCCACCTGATACGGCGGGCGCACCAGTTGGCGGTGGGCACCTTTGCCAAGACGCATGGCAAGCAGATCACGCCGGTGCAGTACGCCATCCTGCGCGCCCTGCAGGACACACCGGGCATCGACCAGGTCACGCTCGCAGACCGGGTGGCGCTGGACACCTCCACCACTGCCGACATTGCCGCGCGGCTGGATACCAAGGGCTGGATCGTGCGGGAACTGCTGCCGCGCCGCCAGCGCGCCCTGCGCCTGACCACCGAGGGCGAAGCCGTGCTGGCCGAGATGCTGCCGCGCGTGGAGCCCATGTACGGGCAGTTGCTGGACGCGCTGGAGCCCGCCGAGCGCGAGGAGTTTTTGCGGTTGCTGCGCAAGTTTGTGCACCTGAACACCCCGGCGCCTGACGACCAGTCCGATACGCCGGACGAGGCCTAGCAGCCGCGCCTGATCACGCATCGGGCGGGCAATCCAACCGCGTATTTCAAGGGAAAACCCTCACCCTCAACCACTAGCCGTGGAATTGACTTGGGTCTATGATTCGCGTCATTCAGCATACTGAATGAAGAATTTCAGTCCCTTACCGACTCAAGGAGCCAAGCCATGTTTCCTCTCAACACCTGGTACGTTGCCGCCCGCAGCGAAGAGATCCCTTCCGACCGCCCCATGGGCCGCCGCATCTGCAACATCCCCATGGCGCTGTTCCGCAACAGCGCGGGCGTGGCGGCGGCGGTGGAAGACTTTTGCCCGCACCGGGGCGCTCCGCTCTCACTGGGCAAGGTGGAAGGCGACACGCTGGTCTGCGGCTACCACGGCCTGGCCATGGGCTGCGATGGCAAGACGGTCTCCATGCCCTGCCAGCGCGTGCGCGGCTTTCCGGCGAACCGCAGCTTCCCGCTGCATGAAGAGCATGGCTTTGTGTGGGTGTGGCCGGGCGATGCGGCCAAGGCGGATGTGGCCGAAATTCCTAAGTTTGAGTGGCTGGGCAACCCGCAGTTTGGCTATGGCGGCGGGCTCTACAACATCGGCTGCGAATACCGGCTGATGATCGACAACCTGATGGACCTGACGCACGAAACCTATGTGCACAGCACCAGCATCGGCCAGAAAGAAATTGACGAGGTGCCCTGCCAGACGCGCGTGGACGGCGACCATGTGATCACCGAGCGCTACATGGAAGGCATTGAGGCACCCCCCTTCTGGAAGATGGCGCTGCGCATGAACGGCCTGCCCGACGACCAGCTGGTGGACCGCTGGCAGATCTGCCACTTCACGCCGCCCAGCCACATCATGATCGAGGTGGGTGTGGCGCTGCAGGGCCACGGCGGCTACAAGGCGCCGGACGAGTTCAAAGCCGCCAGCTGGGTGGTGGACTTCATCACCCCCGAGACCGACACCAGCATCCACTACTTCTGGGGCATGGCGCGCAAGTTCAAGCCACAGGATGCCGAGCTGACCGCGCAGATCCGCGAAGGCCAGGGCAAGATTTTTGGCGAAGACCAGGAGATGCTGGAGCGCCAGCAGCAAAACCTGCTGGCCAACCCCCAGCGCAAGCTGCTGATGCTGAACATTGACACCGGCGGCGTGCAGTCGCGCAAGGTGATTGACCGCGTCATCGAGGCCGAAAACGCGGTCACGGCATGAGCACCGCCACCGTACAAGTGCGCGTGGCGCACAAGCGCACCGAGGCAGAGGACATTTGCAGCCTGGAGCTGGTGGCGCTGGACGGCGGCGCCCTGCCCGCCTTCACGGCGGGTGCCCACATTGATGTGCACCTGCCCAACGGCCTGCAGCGCCAGTACTCGCTGTGCAATGCGCCGGGCGAGACGCAGCGTTATGTAATTGGAGTGCTGCGCGATGCGGCCTCACGCGGTGGCTCCGCTGCCGTGCACGACCTGGTGAATGAGGGCAGCGTGCTGACCATCAGCACGCCGCGCAACCTGTTTCCCTTGGCAGAGCAGGCACCACACCATTTGTTGCTGGCTGGTGGCATTGGCATCACGCCCATGCTGGCCATGGCCGAGCATTTGGTAGCCACGGGTGGCGCGTTCACCCTGCACCACTGCAACCGCAGCCGCGCTCGCACGGCGTTCATCAGCCGCCTGACCACGGCCCCCTTTGTTGGCCAGGTGCAGCACCACTTTGACGATGGCGATGCCGCGCAGAAGCTGGACATTGCCGCTACGCTGCAACGCGCCCCGGCGGGCACGCACTTGTATGTGTGTGGCCCGCAAGGCTTTATGGATGCGGTGCTGAGCGCCGGGCGCGCCGCAGGCTGGCCCGAGGAGCGCCTGCACCGCGAGTACTTTGGTGCCGCGCCAGTGGACCATACGAACGACGGCAGCTTTGAGCTGGAAATTGCCAGCACCGGCAAGGTGATCAAGGTGCTGGCCGACCAGACCGCGTTGGCCGCCCTGCATGCCGCAGGCCTGGACATTCCCATGTCATGTGAACAAGGCGTGTGTGGCACCTGCCTGACCCGCGTAAAGGCCGGCACACCAGACCACCGCGACCAGTACCTGCTGCCCGAAGAACAGGCCGCCAACGACCAGTTTCTGCCCTGCTGCTCACGCGCCAGCAGCGCCCGGCTGGTGCTTGATTTATAGACCAATTGGCACTTAGCCCCCGTGGATACTGCGCGAGCAGCTCCTGAATCAATAGCAAAAACCGCCTTCTTGGCGGTTTTTTTATGCCCCAAAGGTATCTCATCGGGAAAACCCTAGAACTTAAGTAGCTGGATTCACTCCACAATTCGGCCAACTGGCCTTACCAATTTACCTCCTAGCCAAATCTAGCTGAACTCCCGCATGCCCTTCCAACCCATAGAGCCACGCCGCCTGTACCGCCAGATTGCCGACCAGCTGCGCCAGCTGATCCAGAGCGGTGAATTTGCCGTGGGCAGCAAGCTCCCCGCCGAGCGCGACCTGGCCATCAAGATGGGGGTGTCCCGTCCGTCGGTGCGCGAAGCGCTGATTGCACTGGAGGTGGAGGGCCTGATTGAAGTCCGCATGGGCTCGGGCATCGTGGTCATCGGCCGTGAGAGCGTGCGCATGCTGGACAACGCCCACGGCCCGCTGGAAATCATCCGCGCGCGCCAGCTGATTGAATGCGAGCTGGCCGCCCTGGCTGCCCGCAGCACCGACGCCACCCTGGTGCCCGACCTACTGGAAACCCTGCGCGACATGGAAGCGGACATTGCCGCCCGCACCCTGCCGATTCGTGGCGACCGGGCCTTTCACATCCGCATTGCCCAGGCCAGCGACAACAGCGCCCTGCAAGCCGTGGTAACCCAGCTGTTTGACGAGCGCAACGGCCCGCTGTTTACCACCCTGGGCGGCCACTTCGAGCGCGAAGCCACCTGGAAAGAAGCCGTGGACGAGCACCGCGCCGTGGTCAATGCCATTGCCGCCCACGACCCCGAGATGGCCCGCGCCGCCATGAGCGGCCACCTGGACAAATCACACCAGCGCTTCTCCGTCGGGTGGACCAACCCCGTCGATGCTTAAACCCACAGGACACCCGACCATGAGCCTTGCCTGCACCCTGAACGGCCCGCTGAACCTCAGCATTGAGCAACTCAGCCCCCAAGAACCCGGCCCCGGCCAGGTGCGCCTGCGCCTGGGCGCGGGCGGCATCTGCGGCTCGGACCTGCACTACTACCAGCATGGCCGCGCGGGCATTTTTGCCATCCGCGCGCCCTTTGTGCCTGGGCACGAGGCCTCGGGTGTGGTGGATGCCGTGGGCGCAGGTGTGACCCGCGTGCAGCCAGGGCAAAAAGTAGCGGTCAACCCCGCCCACCCCTGCGGCGTGTGCCCGGCCTGCCGCGCCGGGCGCAGCAACCTGTGCGAGAAGATGGTGTTCCTGGGTAGCGCGGCCATCTTTCCGCACATTCCCGGTTTCTTCCGCGAGCACTTTGTCATGGCCGAGGGCCAGCTCACCGCCATCGATGAAGACGTGAGCCTGGGCGAGATTGCCTGTGCCGAGCCTCTGTCGGTCGGCCTGCATGCGGTGCGCCGCGCGGGCGAAGTGCTGGGCGCCACGGTGCTGGTCACCGGCGCGGGCACGATTGGCTGCATGTCCGTCATTGCCGCGCGCCTGGCCGGTGCGGGCCGGGTGATTGCCTGCGACCCCAGCGAGCGCGCCCGTGCAATGGCGCTGACCGTGGGTGCCGACGAGGCCGTGACCGATGCCACGGCCTGGAAGGGCCGCGTGGATGTGGCGCTGGAGGCGGCGGGCCACCCGGCCGCGCTGGCCAGCTGCCTGGCCGCGGTACGCCGTGGCGGGCGCGTGGTGCAGGTGGGCACGCTACCGCCCGAAATCGCTTTCCCGGCCAACGACATCATGTCGCGCGAGCTGGACTACGTGGGTGCCTTCCGCGCCGACATCGAATTTGACTGGGCCGTGCAGGCCATCCGCAGCCGCCGGGCCGATGTGCGCACGCTCATCAGCGCCCAGATCCCCATTAGCCAATCGAAAGCGGCCTTCGACCTGGCTTTAGACAGAGGCCGCAGTACCAAGGTGCAGTTGATTCCGGGCTAATTCCCCACCCGGACCCGGCTGCGCAACATTCACAACAAAAGGAGACAGACAGCATGACATTCACCCGCATTACCCTGGCCCTGGCTGCAAGCCTGGTGGTCGCCGCCCCCGCCATGGCACAAACCAAGCTCAAATGGGCCCATGTGTACGAGCCCAGCGAGCCCTTTCACACCGCGTCCGTCTGGGCGGCCGAAGAAATCAAGAAGCGCACCAACGGCCGCTACCAGATCGACGTGTACCCCGCGTCCCAGCTGGGCAAAGAAAACGACATCAACCAGGGCCTGGGCCTGGGCACGGTGGACATCATCATCTCGGGCTCCAGCTTTGCGGCCAAGGCCTTCCCCCGCATCGGAGTTACCTACTACCCCTACACCTTCCGCAACGTGGACCATCTGCTGGCCTATACCCGCAGTGATATCTACAAAGAGCTGACCGCCGGCTACGAGCAGAAGAGTGGCAATGAAATCATTGCCACCACCTACTACGGCACCCGCCACACCACCAGCAACAAGCCCATCACCAAGTGTGCCGACATGAAAGGCCTGAAGATGCGCGTGCCTGACGTGCCCGCCTACCTGGCCATGCCACGCGCCTGCGGTGCCAACACCTCGCCGATTGCCTTTGCCGAGGTCTACCTCGCGCTGCAAAACGGCACCGTGGAAGCCCAAGAGAACCCGCTGCCCACCATCGAGGCCAAGAAGTTCTTTGAGGTGCAAAAGCACATCGTGCTGACCGGCCACATCGTGGACCACCTGAACACCGTGGTGGCGGGCGGCCTGTGGAAGAAGCTGTCGGATGCGGACAAGAAGATCTTTAGCGACGTGGCCCTCGAAGCCGCAGCCAAGGCCTCACGTGAAGTGGCTGCCCGCGAAAGCGAGCTGGCTGCCGTGTTCCGCAGCAAGGGCGTCAGCGTGACGGACGTGAACGTCAATGAGTTCCGCGACACGGTGCTCAAGAACGTGCCCTTTGAACAGTACGGCTACCAGAAGTCGGACTGGGAACGCATCCAGGCCATCAAGTAAGGCGAATCGACATGACGCTTCACAGCTCCCTGCCCTTGTCGGGCGGCGCGCCTGAATCCCGTCCGGTCGAGACCAGCGCGGAGGCGCTGGTCGCCAGCTTCGCTGAGGCCGACCAGCACCCGGTGGACCTTTCGGGTTACGCCATCGAGGACTGGATTTGTCTGGGCTTTTTCTGGACCATGGCTGGCCTGGTGTTCCTGCAGTTCTTCAGCCGCTATGTGCTGAACGACTCCTTTGCCTGGACCGAGGAACTGGCCGTGTACTGCCTGATGCCGGTGGTGTTTATTGGGGCGTCCATGTGTGTGCGGCGGGTGCGGCACATCCAGGTCAACCTCGTGTACGGCTACCTGCCACCCAGCGCGGGGCGGGTGCTGTCCACGCTGGTGGATCTGGCGGCCATCGCTTTTTACGGCTATGGCGCCTGGCTGGTGGCGCGCTACGCCTTGGCGGTGGACAACGAACCCATGACCACCATCAACTGGAACAAGAGTTATGTGTACTGGTTGGCGTTTGCCGGCTTCGCCCTGATGACCCTGCGCGCCGTGCAGGTGGCGGCTGCCAACTGGCGGCGCGGCTTCTCGGCCCTGCAAAACCCTGGCTTCTTTGACGGCTCTGCCGACTGATCGGACCCCGCATGTTGATTTTGATTGTCTCGTTTGTGGGGCTGATGCTCTGTGGCTTGCCGGTGGCGGTGTCCATGGCAGGTGGCTCGCTGATTTACATCCTGGTGTCGGGCTCGGTGCCTGACATCGTGCTCGCGCAGCGCATGATCTCGGGCATTGAATCGTTCCCGCTGCTGGCTGTGCCTTTCTTTATTCTGGCCGGCAACTTGATGAACATTGCCGGCATTACCGGGCGCATCTACAACTTTGCGATTGCGCTGGTGGGCTGGATGAAAGGCGGGCTGGGTCAGGTCAACATCATTGGCTCGGTCATCTTCTCCGGCATGTCGGGCACAGCCATCGCCGATGCGGCGGGCCTGGGCTCGATTGAGATCAAGGCCATGAAGGAACATGGCTACAGCACCGAGTTTGCCGTGGGAGTAACGGCAGCCTCCTCCACGCTGGGGCCGATCTTTCCGCCTTCACTGCCCTTTGTGATTTACGGAATGATGGCCAATGTCTCGATTGGCGCACTGTTTGTGGCGGGCATTCTGCCTGGCGTCTTCTTGACGGTGCTGATGATGCTGACCGTGGCCTACTTCGCCCGCCGCAACGGCTGGGGTGGCGATGTGGCTTTCAACTGGGGTCGGCTGGGCAGTGCGGGGATGGAGATTCTGATCGTGCTGTCGTTCCCATTGGCTGTGTGGCTGGCGGTCAAAGCCGGTGCATCGGTGAACATGGCGGCCGGTGCTGCCTTTGTGGCGCTGCTGGTGCTGGACTGGCGTTACAACTTCTCCGCCGTGCTGGCGCTGATGGCGCCGGTGATTCTGATTGGTGGGATGACCATGGGCTGGTTTACGCCCACGGAAGCCGCAGTGGCAGCCGTGTTGTGGGCCTTGTTTCTGGGCCTGGTGCGCTACCGCTCCATGACCATCAAGACACTGGCCCAGGCCACGTTTGAAACGATTGAAACCACCGCCTCGGTGTTGTTCATTGTGACTGCGGCCTCCATCTTCGCCTGGCTGCTCACCACCACCCAGGCGGCCCAGGCCCTGGCAGACTGGATTCTCTCCATCACCGACAACAAACTGGTGTTTCTGCTGCTGGTGAATTTGCTGATTCTGTTTGTCGGATGCTTCATCGACACGATTGCCGCGATCACCATCCTGGTGCCCATCTTGCTGCCCATCGTGCTCAAGCTGGGCATTGACCCCGTGCAGTTTGGCCTGATCGTGACACTGAACCTGATGATCGGCCTGATGACACCGCCGCTGGGCATGGTGCTGTTTGTGCTGGCGCGCATTTCCAAGCTCTCGGTGGAACGCGCCACCATGGCCATCCTGCCCTGGCTGGTGCCACTAGTGGTCGGCTTGATCGCCATCACCTACATCCCTGCGCTCACGCTGTGGCTGCCGCAACAAATGGGACTGATCAAGTGAACCCTGTCATTCGCATCCACCCCGCTGACGATGTGGTGATCGCCCGGCAACAGTTGCTGGGCGGCACCCGCATCGAGTCTGAGGGCATTACCGTGTCGGGCCTCATTCCGCCGGGCCACAAGGTTGCAATGCGTGCCATTGCCGCAGGCGAGCCGGTACGGCGCTACAACCAAATCATCGGCACCGCCACGCAGGGCATTGCCGCTGGCCAGCATGTGCACACCCACAACCTGGCCTTCAGCCGCTTTGACCGTGGCCACACCGTGGGCGGCAATGTGCGCCCGGTGGACTACGTGGACACCCCGGCCACCTTTGACGGCATCAAGCGCCCGGACGGTCGCGTGGCCACGCGCAACTACATCGGCGTGTTGACCAGTGTGAACTGCTCGGCCACGGTGGCACGTGCGATTGCCGACCACTTCCGCCGCGACATCCACCCCGAGGCGCTGAAAAACTTTCCCAACGTAGACGGCATCGTGGCACTGACCCACGGCGCGGGCTGTGCCACCGACAGCGAAGGCGAAGGCCTGCAAGTGCTGCGCCGCACGCTGGCAGGCTACGCCCGCCACGCCAACTTTGCTGCCGTCATCGTGGTGGGCCTGGGTTGCGAGACCAACCAAATCCAAGGCCTGATGGCACAAGAAGGCTTGCGCGAAGGCGCCAAGCTGGTGACCTTCAGCATTCAGGACACGGGCGGCACCGCCAAGAGCGTGGCCCGTGGCATCGAAGTGGTGAAACAACTGCTGCCCGAGGCCAATGCGGTGAAGCGCGAACCCGTTCCCGCCAGCCACCTTGTCGTGGGCTTGCAATGCGGTGGATCGGATGGCTACTCCGGCATCAGCGCCAACCCCGGTTTGGGTGCGGCGGTGGACCTGGTGGTGCGCCATGGCGGCACCGCTGTGTTGTCAGAAACCCCCGAGATTTATGGCGGCGAACATTTGCTGCTGCAACGCGCGGTATCCCAAGCCGTGGCTGACAAGCTCGAAGCCCGCCTGCAGTGGTGGACCGACTATTGCCAGCGCCACCACGCCGAGATGGACAACAACCCGTCGGCGGGCAACAAGGCCGGAGGCCTGACCACCATTTTGGAAAAGTCTTTGGGCGCTATTGCCAAAGGTGGCACCACGCCCATGGTGGATGTGTACGAATACGCGCAGCCCATCACCGCCAAAGGTTTTGTCTACATGGACACGCCGGGCTACGACCCGGTATCGGCCACCGGCCAGGTGGCAGGCGGTGCCAACCTCATTTGCTTTACCACTGGGCGCGGCTCGGCCTATGGCTGCGCGCCCTCGCCTTCGCTCAAGCTGGCGACCAACAACGCGCTGTGGGCCAAGCAGGAAGAAGACATGGACATCAACTGCGGCACCGTGATTGATGGCAGCGAAACCGTGGAGCAGCTGGGTGAGCGCATCTTCCAGGAGATGCTGGCGGCTGCGTCTGGCCGCAAGACCAAGAGCGAGCTGCATGGCTACGGCCAGAACGAATTTGTACCCTGGGCGCTAGGCGCCGTGATGTAACCCTATTTTTCTACGACCATGATAATCACCTCCGCCAAAGTCATCATCTGCGCGCCCAGCCGCAACTTTGTCACCCTCAAGATCGAGACCGACGAAGGCCTCACCGGCATCGGCGATGCCACGCTCAATGGCCGCGAGCTGGCCGTGGCCAGCTACCTCACCGAGCACGTCATCCCCTGCCTGATCGGGCGTGACCCGCAACAGATTGAAGACATCTGGCAGTACCTCTACAAGGGCGCCTACTGGCGCCGCGGCCCGGTCACCATGAGTGCGATTGCTGGCGTGGACACCGCCCTGTGGGACATCAAGGCCAAGGCCGCCAACATGCCGCTGTACCAACTGCTGGGCGGCAAGAGCCGCACGGGTGTGATGGTCTACGGCCACGCCAACGGCAAAGACATCACGCAAACCGTGGAAGAAGTGCTGCGCTACAAGGAGATGGGCTACAAGGCCATCCGCGCACAAAGCGGCGTGCCGGGCTTGGAGAAGGTGTACGGCGTGGGCCGCGGCACCATGTTCTACGAGCCGGCCGATGCCGACCTGCCCAGCGAACACGACTGGTCCACCGAAAAATACCTGCGCCATACGCCCGAGCTGTTCGACAAAGTGCGCGCTGCCGTGGGGCCGGACATTCACCTGCTGCACGATGTGCACCACCGCCTCACGCCCATCGAGGCGGGCCGCTTGGGCAAAGACCTGGAGCCCTACCGCCTGTTCTGGATGGAAGATGCGACGCCTGCCGAGAACCAGGAGGCCTTCCGCCTGATCCGCCAGCACACCACCACGCCGCTGGCGGTGGGCGAGATTTTCAACACCATCTGGGACTGCAAGGATCTGATCGAGAACCAGCTGATCGACTACATCCGCACCACCGTGGTCCACGCCGGTGGCATCACCCACCTGCGTCGCATTGCCGATTTGGCAGCGCTCTACCAGGTGCGCACCGGTTCGCACGGCGCCACCGATTTGTCGCCCGTGTGCATGGGTGCTGCGCTGAACTTTGACCTGTGGGTGCCCAACTTCGGCATTCAGGAGTACATGCGCCACACCGACGAAACGGACGCCGTGTTCCCTCACGCCTACAGCTTCAAGGACGGCTTCATGCACCCCGGCGAAGCCCCCGGCCATGGCGTGACCATTGACGAGGAACTGGCCGCCAAGTACCCCTACAAACGCGCCTACCTGCCGGTCAACCGCCTGCAGCACGACGGCACGCTGACCAACTGGTGATGGTGGCTATGACCCGATTGAATGACACCACGGTTGCAGCTCTGCCCGCCGCCGTGGCGCGCCCGGCCTATGACCGCAAGGCCCTGAAAACCGGCATCGTGCACCTGGGCATTGGCGCCTTTATGCGCGCCCACATGGCAGCGGCCACCGAGGCAGCGATTGCCGCGGGCGATTTGCGCTGGGGCATCACCGGCGTGTCGCTGCGCCAGCCTGACACGCGCGATGCCCTGGGCCCGCAGGACGGTCTCTACACGCTGGCCATCCGCGATGCGGACGCCAGCGGCCAGCCGCGCCAGCGCCTGCAAGTCATCGGTGCCGTGCAAGCGCTGTTGGTTGCGCCCGAGAACCCACAAGCCGTGCTGGATGCCATCGCCGCGCCGGACACCCGCATCGTGAGCCTGACAGTGACCGAAAAAGGCTACTGCCACGACCCGGCCACCGGCGCGCTGCGGCTGGACCACTCGGACATCGTGCACGACTTGGCGAACCCGCTGGTTCCCCGCTCTGCCATTGGCATGCTGGTCTACGGCTTGCAGCTGCGCCAGGCGCGCGGTCTGGGCCCGATCACGCTGATGTCGCTGGACAACCTGCCTGCCAACGGCCGCGTGCTACGGGCAGCAGTGCTGCGCTTTGCTGAAGAAATTGATAGCAGCCTGCGCACATGGATAGAGGGCCAGTGCTGTTTTCCATGCTCCATGGTGGACCGCATCGTGCCCAAAACCACTGATGCCGACCGCGAGACTGTGGGCGCGGCGCTGGGCTGCACGGACACATGGCCGGTACTGGGAGAGCCGTTCTTTGACTGGGCGATTGAAGACGAGTTTGCCGCCGACCGCCCCGACTGGCGACAAGGTGGCGCACGCTTTGTGCCCGATGCCGAACCGTTTGAAAAACTCAAGCTGCGCATGGTGAACGGCACCCACTCCAGCCTGGCCTACCTGGGTGCCATGGCGGGTTGGCAAACGGTGGACAAGGCGATTGGGCAGCCCGCCTTGCGCACGCACATCGAAGCGCTGATGCGCGACGAGATTGAGCCCACCTTGCCTGCCCTGCCCGGCCTGGATGTGGCCGCCTACCGCCATAACCTGCTGGCCCGCTACGCCAACCCAGCGCTGGCGCACCGCACCCACCAGATCGCGATGGATGGCTCGCAGAAGCTGCCACAGCGCCTTCTGGGCACGCTGCGCGACCGGCTGACACGTGGCCTGCCCATCACCCGCATGGCGCTGGGCTTGGCAGCCTGGATGCATTACCTGCGGGGTGAGGACGAACTGGGCCAGCGCTACCGCATTGACGACCCGCATGCGGACGCCCTCACCGCGCTGTACCAAACATCGATAGACCAAGGAGTGAGCACAGCAAGCGTGCACGCCATGCTGGCCTACGCGCCTGTGTTTGGCGATCTGGCGGGCAACGCGGCACTCACCGCCGCGCTGCTGCCTTTGCTGCAATCCCTGCAGTCACACGGCGTGGCCGCCACGCTGAGCGCGGTGAACCGCGGGGAGTTGGCAGCGTGAGCAACTTGGCAAACGCACTCGACGTGCTGTCCATGGGCGAGACCATGGCGCTGCTGGTGGCCCAAGAGCCCGGCCCACTGGCCGAGGTGCAGAGTTTCAGCAAACGCATTGCGGGGGCGGACACCAATGTGGCCATTGGCTTGGCCCGCCTGGGCTTCAAAGTAGGCTGGATAAGCCGCCTGGGGGCGGACTCTTTTGGCAGCTATGTGCGCAAGACGGTAGAGGCAGAGGGCGTGGACACATCCCAGGTGGAGATTGACACGCAGCGCTCCACCGGCTTCATGCTCAAGAGCCGCAGCGTGGACGGCAGCGACCCGGCCATTGAGTACTACCGCCGTGGCTCGGCCGCCAGCCAGCTTGGCAAAGCGCACCTGCCTACCGACTACGCCTTGCGCGCCCGGCATGTGCATGCCACGGGCATCACGCCCGCCTTGTCGCCCGCGGCCCGCGAGCTGGTGGCCCATGCCATGCAAACCCTGCGCGCTGCAGGCCGCAGCGTGTCGTTTGACCCCAACCTGCGCCCCAGCCTGTGGCCTGATGTGGCCACCATGCGCGACACCCTCAACGACCTGACCCGCCATGCGGATTGGGTGCTTCCGGGCATCAGCGAGGGCCAGCTGCTTACGGGTCAAACCACGCCAGCAGATATTGCCGCCTGGTACCTGGACCGGGGCGCCAAGGCCGTGGTCATCAAACAAGGTGCCGAGGGCGCCTACTTCCGCACGGCCACCGGCGAGCAAGGCCAAGTACCCGGCGTGCCGGTGCCCGTGGTGGTGGACACCGTGGGCGCGGGCGACGCGTTTGCCGTAGGCATCATCAGCGCGCAGCTCGAAGGCCTGACTTGGCCCCACGCTTTGCGCCGCGCCAACTGGATCGCCTCGCGCGCCCTGCAAGTGGTGGGCGACATGGAAGGCCTGCCCACACGCGCCGAATTGCGCGCACAAAATTTGGATTGAACGAAGGAACTCGACATGCTGACCGTTGTTTGCGAAACCCCCGGCACCCTGCGTGCCCACGACCGCCCCATGCCCGAGCGCGCGGCCAACGATGTGCTGCTGCGCGTCAAACGCGTAGGCGTGTGTGGCACCGACCTGCACATCTTCACTGGCAACCAGCCTTACCTGAGTTACCCCCGGGTGATGGGGCATGAGCTGTCCGGCGTGGTGGAAACCGCCCCTGCAGGTAGCGCGCTGAAAAACGGCGACACGGTGTACGTGATGCCCTACTTGTCTTGCGGCACCTGCATTGCCTGTCGGGCGGGCAAGACCAACTGCTGCACCCGCATCCAGGTGCTGGGTGTGCATACCGATGGCGCCTTCACCGAGTACCTGACCGTGCCCCAGCAGTTTGTGCACAAGGCCGAGGGCGTATCGCTGGACCAGGCCGCCATGGTGGAGTTCTTGTCAATTGGGGCACACGCAGTGCGCCGCAGCGGCGTGCAGGCCGGCCAACGGGTGCTGGTGGTAGGCGCCGGGCCGATCGGCATGGCGGCCATGATCTTTGCCCAGCTGCGCGGTGCCACCGTCACCGCGCTGGACGGGCGCCAGGACCGGCTGGACTTTTGCACCCAATCCCTGGGCGTGAAGGCCGGTGTGGCACTGGGCGACACCGATGAAGCACAACTGGCCGCACTGACCGACAACGAGTTTTTTGATGTGGTGTTTGACGCCACCGGCAACCCCAAGGCCATGGAGCGCGGCTTCAAGTTTGTGGCGCACGGTGGTAGCTATGTGCTGATCTCGGTGGTGGGCGCGAACATTACCTTCTCTGACCCCGAGTTTCACAAACGCGAAATGACCTTGATGGGCAGCCGCAACGCCACCGCCGAAGACTTTGAGACCGTGCTCAATGCCATGCGCGCCGGGCTGATTCCGCAGGCGCTGAACACGCACCGCCTGACCCTGGCCGAAGTGCCCACGAAGTTCCAGGACCTGCTGGACCCCAAGGCAGGTGTCATCAAGGCGATTGTGGAGTGCTGAACCACATGCGACGCCCTTGGTTGCACCATGCGCTGCTGGCGTGTGCCGCCATGCTGGTGGCTTGCACGTCTGCGCCCAACGGGCCTGCACCCAGCGCTGCGCCTGTGGCGCGCGCGTCAGTAGCACCATCCCCCATCGCCGAGTCGACCAAAACCTACCGCATTGACCCCACGGCCTCCACCCTGCACATTCTGGTCTACCGCGGCGGCCCCATGGCACGGCTGGGACACAACCATGTGGTGAGTTCGCAGAACCTGAGCGGTACTGTGTGGCAAGGCGCTGCACTGGGCGATGCCGGCTTTGATATCACCGTGCCGGTCAACGATTTGGTGGTGGACGACAACGCGGCACGCGCGGCGGAAGGCGAAGATTTTCCCCTCAACGTGAGTGAAGACGCCAAGCAAGGCACCAAGGCCAATATGCTGCGCGACACCTTGCTGGACGGCGCGCGGCACCCGGAGATTCGCATCACATCCGTGCAGATCCAGGGTGACTCCAAGACCCCACTGGTCACTGCCGCCCTGCGCATCCGCGACCAGACGCGCCCGATCACCCTGCCGGTGACGCTGCAAAGCACCGATGCTGGCCTGCGAATCAGCGGTGCTTTCGAGATCAAACAAACCGACTTTGGGATCACGCCACTGAGCATTGCCATGGGCGCGCTGCTGGTGGTCGACACGGTGAAGATTAAATTTACCCTGCTAGCGGCTGCCCTGACCAAGCACGGTGGGTTTCAAGGGTGTGTCACATCCATCGAAGAAGCATTCAGTTCCGCGATGGCGCAAACGCTGGTTTGGCAAACAGGTAGCCCTGCATGAGGTGGATGCCTGCGTCCTGCCTGAAATCACGCTCGCCCAGCGTCTCTATCCCTTCGGCAACCACCTGTATGTTCATGTCCTTGCATAGGGATACTGGGCTGCACTGATGGCTTGGCGAGGGCGGTTGGTGTCGACGTTGCGGATCGGGTCATGCCAATTTGATGAGGTCAGGTTGGAAGTCCGACAGCAGCTTCATGCCTGCATACCCCGCACCAAAATCGTCGATCGCGGTCTTGAAGCCGCAGCGTTTGTACTCGCGCAGGATGGAAGGAAAACCAGGGCCCCGTCCTCAATCCGCTCTCCTTCGGTCACTTCAAAGATGATCTGATCAAGCGGAAAGTTGTGGAGCTCGCCGCCTCCAAGGTGGTGCGGATACAGACCTCTGGCTTGGTAAATTGCGTTGTGGAAGAAAAGTTGATCGACACCGCGCTTCGCTGCCATGCCCAGCTACTGCCGCCCCCTTGATCGCCTTGACGCGACAAGACTGATCGAAGCAGTAGCGGTTGTGGTCGTTGACCTGCGACCAGCACCGTCATGAGCCCCCCTCGCCAACTGGGCCGCGAACCAGGGCCTCATGGGCAAAAACGTTGTAGATTCTCCAGGTCCACGATGGGCTGGTAGGCATATTCAAACTGGAAACCCAAGCGCTCGGCTTTTCCACAGTCCTCGCAATCCTGCGGCGTTCCATTGAGCGGCACAAAGTTGATAGGGAAAGACAGATTGACGAGGGCCGCGTGCGAGTTTGCATGCCCTGGATTGTCTACACATCGGTCCGGGAGTCAATGCTCAACAAGCGAGACGCCACAAGACTGCCGGGGGGTGTCGGCACGCGGTGGGGCGTTAGCGCGTCTGGATCGATTCGCCGCCCATTGCGCTCACGTGTCCAGCGACTCGTGGGTGTCCACGCTACCTTTGCGCCAGTAACTCGACGCTCGAATCCACAGAGGATTCGCAAGGCATTCGGAGGTCAGATAGGCGCGCAAAGCGGCTTGTGTGGACTCGCAACCGATCCAGGAATGGAACACGCCGGCCGGCATGGTGGTGCGACGCAGCACGTCCAGCAAGGGTAACGCAGCAGCCCCTGCGCTGCTGCGGTGTACCAGTGCGCATTCAGCGTAGCAGCGCTGGGCAGCGCAAGGTGGTCGTCCGGGCCATCGACTTCAATGAATACTTCGGCGTGCACCTGCGGGCAGCTCGGCCAGACGCCTGGCAATGGCGGGCAAGGCGGTGTCGTCGCCCATCAGCAAATGCCAGTCAAACCCGGTGGGCACGATGAGCGAACCACGCGGGCCGCCTACACCCAAGGTCTGCCCCACTTGCGCTTGCGCCGCCACTCCGTCAGCCCAGACCTGAGCTGGTGCAGGGCAAAGTCAATCTGCAGCGTGCGCGCCACGGGGTCAAAGTGGTGCGGCGTGTAGTCGCACATGGTGGGGCGTGCGCCCTCAGGCCAGACCGGGCCCTCGGCGCCGGCGGTGGGGATGGCCAGCACACCGGTCACCGGGTCGGGAAAAAAGACTTTGACGTGGTCGTCAAAGCCCAGGCTCACAAAACCCGCCAGTGCTTCGCCGGCCAAGGTGATGCGTACCAGGTGTGGCGTCAGGCGCTCCACACGGTTCACGATCAACTGACGAAAGCGCGAAGGGCGAAGCGCACGCGCTGGGCGAGCAGTTCGGGCCTGGCCTCGAGGGAGGAAGGGCATAGACAAGGTAGACATCAGATTTTCTCCAGTTCTTGGGCTGCGTGGTCCAACACGGCGGCAAAGGCATTGGCTTGGTCTGGCGTTAGCGCTTCGCGCGACAGGCGCATGCGCATGGCCAGCTTCAGGGATTTCAATCGCGCGCATCACCTGCGGCGGCCGGCCACCACGGGCACCGGCGCCGTCTACGCCACCGTTCAGGCGTGCCAACATGGCGTCGGTCAGCGCGCGGTTCTCTTCCAGAAAGGCCTTGCCCGCGTCAGTGATGGCGTAGCGTTTGCGGCCACCGGCTTCGGCGCTTTCGCCTTGCAGGTAGCCCTGCTCTTCCAGCAGCGTCAGCGTGGGGTAGACCGTGCCCGGGCTGGGGCTGTAGCTGCCGCCCAGGCGGTCAACTGCGCGTTGTCGAAGTTTGATCAGTTCGTAGCCGTGGCTGGGCTTGTCGCTGATGAGTTGCAGCAGCACAAGCGCAGGCCGCCGTGGCTGAATGCGGCCACCGCCGCGACCGCTGCGGCCATGCATCTCGTCATATGCCTGCAACACCGCCCATGCCGTCGCCGTGCTCGCTAGGACATGGCGGTAGCTGAAGTGGGGGTGGTGGTGTCGCATATGTTTTTCCTTTTTTGATGCAATTATGATATATCTAAATTGATTCTAAATAAAGTCAAAACCTAGTCTTTACACACCTTTTACGGTAGATGCTGGGGGGTGCCGCAGCGGCTGCGAAGATCCTTATCCTCGTGTTCACTCAGCGCAACCTGTGGGAGCCTTGGATGAAGAAATCAGCAACTGCATTGGCATGGCTGCTTGCCACCGGCTCCGGGCATAGCCGCGGCGGCCCACTGCCCTGCCACTGGGCGACGGCAAGCTGTCACAGGCGCCCAAAGTAGGCTGGATCTGGACCTGCCATACCAACCCACGGGCAGGCGGCGCCCGGCGTGTCCGGGCGTGGATCAACCTGACCGGGAACCTATGGGTGGACTATCGCGCGCGGGCCGAACGGGCCGCACGCCACCTGCGGCAGTCGCGAAGTCGAACCGCGCTACGACACCGCTACGCCGCATCAAATATGCATAAAAACCATCTAACCCCCCGTAGGATAAGCGCAATACGCTACTAAATTCGTAGCAATCCTATGGCATTGCTGTACGAGCACGGGTGCATCGGGACGTCCGTGCGACTGCACATTAGCGCCGGTCGACGCCCTACTCTTCCATCACTTTCGAGGGATCTGCCACCGCGCATGGCAGACCGATAGTGGGGTGGGCTGTAAAAAAATCTCAAGGCCAAGACAAGGCTTTTCTTTGGTGTACCA
Organism: Rhodoferax sp.; assembly: GCF_034519335.1. Classification (GTDB taxonomy): domain Bacteria; phylum Pseudomonadota; class Gammaproteobacteria; order Burkholderiales; family Burkholderiaceae_C; genus Allorhodoferax. The sequence goes on along the minus strand of NZ_JAXHOL010000041.1, from coordinate 4,552 downwards.
TCGCCGACAATATAAATGCGAATCGTTCTTAATATCAATTAGAGGACATTTTCGCGGCCGCGATTTCCCCAGGAACCCACGCAAGGCACAGGCAACAGCCCTCAGCGTATCGCGGCACCACCAGTTCATAACAGGAGTGACGTCGATGGAATTTTTCGCAACCGCCCGGAAACACGTGTACACAAACTGCGCTTGATGCCATCGCCCAGGCAGCGCCTGTTGAGCGACGGCCATCCAGGCAGCCCTGATGGCGGCACTGCCCGCCGCCGCGTGGGCACAGTCCGCCGAGGAACCGGTGCCGGCCAGCACCGTACCTTCCCTGAAGCAGGTGGAAGTGACCGCCGAGAGCGAGCCCACCCACCGCCAGCCCGGCGCCAGCACCACGTTGGATGGAGACCAACTGGAACAGGCCCAGGGCATGGACGACGTGGTCCGCTATGAACCCGCTGAGTGTCGGCGCCAGGTGTGGCCACGGGGGGCAGCCGCAGCAAGAGCAGTTTCGACCGCGGCGGCACCACGGGCTACAATATCCGCGGGGTCGAGGGCAACCGGATCGGCCTGGACATCGACGGCGTCGAACTGCCGGCCGCGGGCAGCCGGCCCTATGTGAGCCGGGTCGGTGTCAACACCGCGGGCATCGGGCGCGACTTCATCGACCCCGAGATGTACATGGGGGTGCAGATCGACTCCGGTACCACCCGGCGCGTCGCACGGCGGGGGGCATCGGCGGTGCCGTCGGATTCCGCAGCAAGGCGCCGGAGTACTACCTTCAGGGAGGCCGAACGTCCTATTTCAACAGCAAGCTCAGTTATGACTCGGCCGACCGTTCGTGGAATGAGAGCGTCACGGCTGCCGGCCGGTCGGGTGACTACGATGGGCTGATCGCCTATTCCCGTCGCGACGGACACGCGGTGAGCAACAACAGCAGCACGGTGGAGAGCTACCCCAACGACTGGCACTCGGATGCCTTGCTGCTCAAGGGCGGGGTGCAGGTGAGCGCCGATCACTCGGCCTTGTGCTGTCGGCCGACATCTACCGGCGTGAGAACCAGGGCGAGTACATGGTTGGGACAATGCGCGCACGGCGTTCAGCGAAAGCTCCCGGCAGGACAGCACCACCGAGCGCAACACCCTGCAACTCAGTCGCACCATTGGACACCCGCGCAGTGCAGTGCGGCGGACCGGGCTGGAGACGCGGCTGCACCTGCAGGAACCATCCGCACCAAGCGACGTAACGGACACGAAAACCGCTCATCGGGTGGCGCCGTGAGCGCACAACGTGTCGGGCACCGAAGACCCAGGGCTGGGGCGTGTCCAGCCTCGGTCGAGAAGCGCTTCGGACGACCACAAACTCGAGCGCGGGCTTCAGTAACGGCTCGATCCAGGACTTGGAGCAACCTTGGGGCGTGAGCTGGCTACATGAAACCCCAGCCGGACACCACCATCTACGCGCCAAGAACTCTTCAAGTGCAGGACGAAATCAACTTTGCAGCGTCGGGAGGCAGGCGCCTGGCCGCTGATCGCCGGGCACTTCGCGTGGACCGCGTGGAGATCGCAGTCGCGCAACCTGCAGGAATTTGCTGTCGGAGTTCGGCCTGTCACTAGGCGGGCGCGCACACGCCTATACGGCACCCCTTTGGTGAAGCAGCTGTCATCGTCAGTCCCGAGTCTGAGCCCTGGTCTATGACCTGACACCGCAGGACTCAGTGCCTATGCGCACCTACAAGCGCGGCGGACGCACCTCCTCCGGCGGGTGAGTTCTACGGCTCCTGGAATGCGAACGGCAGCTAGCAGCGCCACATCTGTATCGGACCTGATCGGCAACCGCGACCTGAAGCCCGAGACCAGTAACACCGTGGACATGGGGCTCAAGGGCTCACCGATCAACGGGCGTGACGCCTCAATACCTCGGTGTTCTATACCAAGTACAAAGAGAACTTCATTGCCTACACGCGCTACACCCGCGCCGCGAGCCCTGTCCTTCGAAATTTACCAACGTGCCCAGCAACATCACCATCATTTACCAGGCCGAGAACCGGGACGCGGCCACTATCTATGGCTTCGAACATCAGCAGCCGCCTGGAACATGGTGTGTGGTCGCCCGCGCCTGCAGGGGCTCTACAGCACCTGGGCGGTGGGCGTGAGCAAAGGCACTTCCAAGTCTTACTACTACGGCGACAAGGATGTCGAGCTCGACAGCGTGCAACGCGGCCAAGGCCGTGATCGGCGTGGGCTTACGATGCTCCCCAGAAAAAGGCTTGGGGCCTGAACCTGATCAGGCACCTTTCGTGCGCTGCCAAGCAGGCGGTCTGCCCGACCAACCGCGAAGCCTATAACAGCTGCAGGTACAGCGTTGACCGACACCCCGACCGTGTTCTTCAATGTGCCGGGCTACTCTCGTCTTTGACCTGGGCGGCTACTGGCAGATCAACAAGACCTGGCGCATGAACGCCGGCATCAACAATCTGGGCGACATGCGCTACTGGGACTACGCCAGCGCGCGCAACCTGCAGCTCGCCGTGGCCGCGTGACCTGCTACGACCTGGAGCTGACCGACCAACACCGGAGCGGACCTACACTGTTTCACTGGTCGCCACTTTCTGAAACCCCATCCGTATTTTTTCAAGGAGAATTCCGCTGACATGCCCTGTCCTCATCTTTGACACCCATCGTTCAACCCTCGCCGACCGCCATGGCCGTGGCGGCGCCGTCGCCCTGTTACTGTGTGCCTGCACCGCACCCCAGGCACCGTGGCGCAGCGGCCCCGGCCAGCGGCCCGCTGGCGGCCATGGCTTATCCGCCTTCCTAGGCAGCTACGACGGCAACCGCGATGGCGTGGTGACCCGCGCCGAGTACGACGCCATTCGCACGCAACGCTTTCGAAGTCCGGCGACACCAACCGCGATGGCGTCCTGAATGAGGCCGAGTACGTGGCCGAGTTTGAGCTGCGCCTCAAGCAGCAGTATTTGGACCAGAAGGCCGTCAGCCCGATAAAGCCTATGAAAACAGCATCAAACAGGCCCACGTGCCGCTTTTGCCATCCTGGACCGTAACCGCGATGGCCAACCTGTCGCGTGCAGGAGGAACCTGGCCGATTGCGGACAGGACCTTCAAGGCCGCCGATACCAGCATGGCGACGGTCGTTGTGTCGCGGGAGGACCCGCCGGCCGAGAGCTCAACGTCGACTTGGCGGCAACACCACACCAGTGACCGCGGCGCACTGAGCCCCCCTGTCCCGCATGCGTGGCCTGGAGGCATGCGTTTAGCACTGCGGCGCTGGCTTGCGCTGGCAGTGCAACGCGCTGGCCGCATGCCGCTGCCTTGACCGTGGAGCTGACCCTGCCCGTCGCGTACAGGTGGCCGCGGCTTATGAGCGTCCTATCTGGCGGTGTGGATAGAAAACCGGGCTCAGGACCAGTCGGTGGCCGCCACGCTGGCCGTCTGGTACGACCAGCACCTGCGCAACAATCTGGGCAAGATGTGGCTGCGCAATTTGCGCACCTGGGCGCAAGGCCGGTGAAGCCATGGAGCTGCCCGCCGACGGTGTGAGCGGCGCCACACGCGTGGCTGGCAAGCACGTACTGCGCTTCGATGCCACCCAGGCCAATCTGGCCAAGCTGCCTGCAGGGGACTACAACGTGGCAGTCGAAGTGGCCCGTGAACAAGGCGGGCGTGAACTCGTCCGCGCGCCGCTGCACTGGCAGGGTCTGTCGGCGCAGGCCGGCACCTCCGCCCACACCGGCCCAGGCACAGGGCAGCGTGGAACTCGACGAGCTGGTGGTACGGGTGCTGCCGTGAACGAACACGGGCAAGCAGTTGCCCTCTCCAATCAAAACTCCGGCTGGCCATGGATGCGCAATCGGGCCGCCATCATCTATTTCTACTTTTCAAATGAGGATGTCATGAACCTGTCTACCGTAATGAAGCGGCCTTACCTTGGCCTGCTGGGAACTGTGCTTGTGTTGTTGTCTGCAGGCGCACAAGCGCACATGCCCTACATGCTGCCAAACTACTTTGACATCAGCACACGCAACTACCTTTGACGGTCGGTAGCTTCGTTCAGCGATGCGCTTTTGTGCCCGATGTGGCCATGAAGTCCGATGCCTACGCCGTCATCACGCCCAGTGGTGAGCGCCTGCCGCTCACCCAGATCCAATATCTCAAGGATCTGGCCACCTTCGAGTGGCGACCCGCAGCCCGGTGTCTACCGCATTACCAGTGGCGAGCGCCTCGGGCGCAAGGCCCGCATGTGGCTGCAAGCGGATGGCGTCTGGAAATTCGTGGATGAGCGCGAAGCGTGGCACCTGGGATCAAGGTAGTGGATGTGCAAAGCGTCACCACGGCCGACGTCTATGTGACCCGTGGCAAGGCCAACCGCACTGCACTCACGCCCAGCGGAAAAAAGGCGTGGAACTCAGCCTGCAAACGCTGCGCACGAAATCGTTGCGAAGCAGTCTGCCAAGGCCGACGCGTGCTGTTTGGGGGCAAGGCGCTAGCCGACGTAAGCGTGGATTTCTTCCGGGGTTCGCTGGAAGGAGCAATACGTAACTGGC
>NZ_JAXHOL010000022.1:0-93545 GCF_034519335.1 Rhodoferax sp. | reverse complement strand
GGAACTTGCCCGAGGCCGAGATGATGGACAGGTCGGCGAAGTCCAGACCGGTGTGGTCGGTGGGGCTGAAGTTCAGGATGAGGCCACCCAGGTCGAACTTGCCCAAACCCTCGAGTGCGGTTTGAAGTTTTTCACGCGTGGCTTTGGGGCCCGCACGGCGCAGGGCCTCTACCAGCACCTTGGCAGACACAAAACCTTCCAGCATGGCGGGGCTGACTTCCAGGATGTCGCGCGTTTTGGCCAGCATGGCGGCTTCTTGCACCAAGGCATAGTTTTGTGACTGCGGTAGCACCTGGCTCACGATGACACCGCGCGCGTCGTCGCCCAGCAGTTTGATGAAGCCACCGGATGCGTTGTTGGACAGGGTGACGAACTGTGCAGCACTACCGGCCGCCTTGAGGGCCCGGATGGCTTCCACCACCGCCGTGCCCGAGCCAATCACCATGACGGCCTGGGGGCTCAGCTTGGCCATGGCCGGTGCAATTTGCGAGAAGTCGGGTTTACTACGGTCAAACTTGGAAATGGCTATGGCGGTCAACTTGGCGGCAGCCAGGCCTTTTTGGGTGCCCTCCAGGCCATCGGCACCAAAGCTGTCGTCCACGTGGACCACACCAATGCGGTTGACCCCAGTGGCTGCCAGGTGGGTGATGGCGCGCTCCGCTTCGCGCTGGTAAGTGGCGCGCACGTTGAACACATGCTTTTTCACGGGCTGGTGCAGCACCATGGCGCCCGTGGACGGGGCCACCAGCGGCACACCGTGCTGGTCCAGCAGGGGAATGATGCCTTCGGTATGTGGCGTGCCCCGTGTCATGAACAGGGCCAGCACACCGCGTTGCTCGATCAGCTCGCGCGCATTGGTCGCAGCCAGCTTGGTGTCGAACTTGTCGTCCAGCGTGATCAGTTCGATTTTTTCGCCGTTCACGCCGCCCTTGGCGTTGGTGGCATCCAGGTAGAGCTGTGCGCCCAAGCTGCTTTCCTTGACAGTGGCAGCCACCGCCCCAGTGACCCCCGTGGTTTGCCCTATCTTGATTTGACCGTGGGCGGTGAAGCCGGCGCTGGCAATGCAAAGCCCAAGTAGTGCAGAACGCAGGGATGTCATGGGAGTCTCCTGATTTTTAGTGACCGGATTACAGCATGCCCACAAGTCGCGGTGGCGACGCTCAGTCCTCCACAAACGCCTCTTCGCGCTTGGCCTTGATAGACGGCATGAGAACGACGACGAGCAGCAAGATGGCCGCTGCCAACAAGCCCGCCGAGAGCGGCCGGGTGATGAACACACTCCAGTCCCCACGGCTGAGCAGCAGTGCCCGGCGCAGGTACTCCTCCATCATTGGCCCCAGAATGAAGCCCAAGAGCAAGGGAGCAGGTTCCGTGCCCAGCTTGATAAAGATGTAACCAATGATGCCAAACAGCGCCACCATCCAGATATCCCAGGTGTTGTTGTTGGTCGAATACACCCCAATCGCACAGAACAGCACGATGGAGGGAAACAGCCAGCGGTAGGGAACGGTGAGCAGCTTGATCCAGATGCCAATGAGCGGCAGGTTCAGCACAATCAGCATCAGGTTGCCAATCCACATCGAAGCAATCAGGCCCCAGAACAGTTCCGGGTTGGCCGTCATCACCTGGGGACCAGGCTGGATGTTGTGGATGGTCATGGCCCCCACCATCAGCGCCATCACGGCGTTGGGCGGAATACCCAGGGTCAAGAGCGGGATGAAGGAGGTCTGGGAGCCAGCGTTGTTGGCGGCCTCAGGCGCTGCCACACCGCGGATATTGCCCTTGCCAAACGGCACTTCACCGGGATTGAGCTTGGTCTTCTTCTCCAGGGTGTAGGCCGCAAAGGCCGCCATCACCGCACCACCACCGGGCAAGATGCCCAGCAGCGAGCCCAGGGCGGTACCGCGCAAGACGGCCGGCACCATGTTCTTGAAGTCTTCCTTGGTGGGCATCAGGCCGGTCACCGAGGCGGCAAACACTTCGCGTTCGCTCTCGTGTTTGGAGAGGTTGTGGATGATTTCTCCATAGCCAAACACACCCATGGCGATGACGATGAAGCCAATGCCGTCGGTGAGTTCTGCGATGTCAAAGCTGAAACGGGCCACACCCGAGTTCACGTCGGTACCCACCATGCCCAGCAACAGGCCCAGCACGATCATGGCCACGGCCTTGATGAGGGAGCCCGAAGCCAGCACTACGGCGCCAATGAGGCCCAGGATCATGAGGCTGAAGTATTCGGCCGGGCCGAACTTGAAGGCCAGCTCGGTGAGCGGCGCTGCAAAGGCCGCCAGGATCAGGGTACCTACACAGCCGGCAAAGAAGGAGCCCATGCCGGCAGCCGCCAGGGCCGGGCCAGCACGGCCATTGCGGGCCATCTGGTAGCCGTCGATCACGGTCACGACAGACGAAGACTCGCCGGGCAGGTTGACCAGGATGGCGGTGGTGGAGCCACCGTACTGGGCGCCGTAGTAGATGCCGGCGAGCATGATCAATGCCGCCACGGGGGGCAAGGCATAGGTGGCGGGCAAGAGCATGGCGATGGTGGCCAGCGGGCCAATGCCGGGGAGCACGCCGATCAAAGTACCGAGCAAACAGCCGATGAAGGCGTAGATCAGGTTCTGGAAGGTGAAGGCAACGCCAAAGCCCAGCGCGAGGTTGTTAAAGAGATCCATGGTGTTCTGTCCTGGTATCGATGTCTGGGGTGACTCAGGCCGTGAAGTAGGCGGGCCAGACCGGGAACTGCAGTTTGAGCAGCACGATGAAGGCCAGGTAGCTCAACAGGGCCAGCAAGGTGGCCAGGATGAGTACGGGCTTGAAGGCGAATTCTTCGCCGGCGTTGCTGGCGATGAAGGTGAGCAGGTAGATGCCGATGATCAGGCCCAGGGGCTTCAAGCCAATCAGGGGCAGCCCGCCAATGCAGGCGCCAAACACGAGGTTGGCCAGGATGATGAAGAACAGGGGCTTCCAGGCGATCTTGCCGATCTTGTCACCGTCGGCGGTTTCCACCACCAGGGCTTTGAAGGTGATGATGCTGCCCAGGAAGGCCAGCAGCACGCCCAAGGCCAAGGGGAAGTAGCCAGGGCCCATGCGGGCTCCGTCTCCCAGGGTGTAGCCCGTGGCGCCCCAAGCAAAGGCTACGCCTACGCCCATGAACATCAGTCCTGAAAAAAAATCTTTTTGGCTTTGAATTTTCAAGTGGTGGCTCCTCGTTGTTGTTATCTGTCGGCAGCGCCCGCACAGGTGGGCAGGGGTGCATGAACGAACCGCGAAGGTTAGTCAGGACGCCGCCACGAGGTAACTGTGGCGTTCAACAGCTAGGGTTTACCCGGCCAGGGGCGGGGGCAATGCCTCGCGAACCGCATGCAGCCAAGCAGGATCGATACGCCGCGCCAGATCCGCCTGCACTGGCATGACCGCGGCTTTGAACCGCTGGCGTTGCGCCGCGCTGGGGGTGTGGATGCGCACAGCACCCGATGCGCGCAAAGCAGCCAGCGCCTTGTCGTTGTGTGCATCGGCGATGCTGTTCCCGTAGTCCAGCGCCTCGCGCAGCGCCTGTTGCATCAATGCTCGGTCGGTACCCGGCAGGTTGAGCCAGAAGCGCTGGTGTGTCACCACCGCGTACCCCAGGTAGCCGTGCTGGGTCAGGCTCAGATCTTTTTGCACGGCTTGCATGTTCTGGGTCCAGAAGTTGGACACCGGGTTTTCCGTGCCGTCCACCACGCCACTCTCCAGGGCCCGCCGGGTCTCGCTGAAAGGCAGCGTGACCGGATTGGCCCCGAGGGTGCGCATCTGCTGGGCAATCACGCGCGAAGCCTGCACCCGCATGCGCAGGCCCACAAAATCGGCAGGCTCCAGCAGCGGCCGGTTGGCGCTCATGTGTTTAAAGCCGTTGTCAAAAAAGCCCAGCCCCAGCAAACGCTGCCGGCCCAGGCGGTCCAGCAGGCGTTGCCCCACCGGCCCTTGGGTGAGGCGTCGCACGTCGGCCACGCTGTCAAACAGGAAGGGCAGGTCAAACAGCTCGAATTCGGGGAACCCTATGGGGCCAAACTTGGACAAAGACGGCGCCACCATGTCGATGGCACCGAGCTGCAGGGCTTGCATCTCGTCCTGGTCGCCATAGAGCTGGCCCTGCGGGTAGATCTGCACCCGCAGACGCTGGCCGCTGCGCGCTTCGACCAAGGCACGAAAGCGCTCCAGGGTCAGGCCCTTGGGTGTGTCGGGTGCCACCACATGGGAGAGGCGGATGGTCGTGCCCGCTGCCGCGCCGCCAGCCCCGGGCAGGGCTGCCGCAGCGCCCCACGCCAAACCACGCAGCCATTGGCGACGGCGCAAGGGGGCAGGGGAGTCGGGGCCAAGCATGCTCGTTATTATGCGAGTGCACTTTGCGCACCCATGCCCGACCGCTTACCGGACCCCTCTTTCAGCTTTGACCAGCTGCGTCGCGCCAACCAGGCGGACGTGGTGCGCAGCCCTTGGCCCGTCGGGTGGTTGCTTGGGTTTTTGGCCTTGGTGGTGGCCTCCGTGGTGGCACTGGTCTTGTACTTGCAGCACTTTGAGGCCGACGAGGATGCACGCCGCCAGGCTGCCGATGCGCAGTGGCTGGAGCAAAGCGTGCAGTTCCACTTTCGTCGGCTGGAAGATGACCTGCGCACCGCTGCCCGGCAAATGAACGAGGTGCAGGGCGGGCTGCTGTGGCGCGAGCCGGGCGTGTTGCTAGACCAGGGCTGGGTGGGGGCGGCCCAGATACCCGTGCCGGCGCGCTGGCCGGTCGATGAGGCCACCCATCCGCAAAATGCCCAGGCACTGGCCACCATGTACTCCACCACCAAAGGGCTGCGCCGGTCGGCCTACGCCGGCCCCATGTTGCAAGCCAATGGAGCCCTGACGGATACCGTGTGGCTGGCTGTGCCCTACTTTGAGCGCGGCCAATTCGTGGGTAATTACGTGGCAGCACTGTCACTGGACCGGGCCGTGGCTGCGCTGGTGCCCGGTTGGTTTGCCAAGGACCATGCGGTGCGGCTGGTATTGGACGAGGCGGCGTTGCCTGTGCTGCCAGAGAGTGGCTTGCAGCCGTTTCGCGCGGCCATGAATCTGGCGGGTTCCGACGTGTTTTTGGAGGTGACGCCAGTGCAGGAGCGGCCCGCCACGGTACCCCGCCTGTTTTTGCTGGTGGCCATGGTGTTCTTGGGCGGCATGCTGGTGAGCTTGTGGGCGCTGCGCCGGGACATCGTAAAACGCCAGCAGGTACAGGCCCGCTTGGAGGCCGAAGTAGCCTTGCGCACCGCCATGGAAAACTCGGTGACCATTGGACTGCGTGCCTGGGATCTGGGTGGCAAGGTGCTGTATGTGAACGATGCCTTTTGTCGCATGGTGGGCTACTCGGTGCAAGAGCTGGTGGGTGAGTCGGCCCCCATGCCCTATTGGCCTGAAGACCAGACCCGTGGGCTGCAGCAGGTGCACGATGACATCCTGGCCCAGGGCACACAACAACAAGGCATCGAAGTGCAGTTCCAGCACCGCAGTGGCACGCTGGTCGATGTGCTGATCCACGAGGCACCGCTGCACACTGCCGATGGCACGCACATCGGCTGGATGAGCTCGGTGCTGGACATCAGCGAACGCAAACGCGCCCAGCGTCTGGCCGCCCAACAGCAAGAGCGGCTGGACGCGACAGGCCGCTTGGTGGCGGTGGGCGAGGTGGCATCCACCTTGGCGCATGAGCTCAACCAGCCGCTGGGTGCGCTCAGCAGCTTTGCCACCGGTTTGCTGAATCGCCTGCATGCAGGCAGCATCAGCCCGCAAGACACGGTGCCGGTGGTCAGCCGCATCGCGGTGCTGGCCGAGAAAGCGGGACGCATCATCCAGCGCGTCAATGCGATTGCCCGGCGCCGTGAAATCTCCTTGCAGCGGCTGGACCTGGTGGCGGTGCTGCAGCGCGTGGTGCCCGCAGGGGTGGAGGCCACAGGCCCGGTCTGGATTGCGGCGGACGAACTGTTGCTGGAGCATTTGGTCAACAACCTGCTGGGCAACGCCCAGGAGTCAGCCGCCCAGTCTGACGCACCTGCCCAGGTGCAGGTGCGGGTACATGCCGACACCACCCGGCAGGTGGCCGTGTTGTGTGTGGCCGACTCGGGCGCCGGTGTGCACGAAGAGGACCGCGAGCATGTGTTTGAAGCGTTCTACAGCACCAAAGATGGTGGCATGGGCATGGGCCTTGCCATCTGCCGCTCCATTGTGGAAGCCCACCACGGCGAGATTGCGGTGGACCGCGACCCGGTGCTGGGCGGTGCCCGTTTTACAGTGGAGCTGCCCCTGGCCTCACAATACGCCCCCGAGGCAGACACCCCATGAGCACCACCGCCATCCATATTGTTGATGACGACCCCGACATGCGGGATGGGTTGGCGTGGCTGTTTGACTCCCGTGGCCACCAGGCCACCACCTGGGATGGTGGTGCGCCATTTTTGGAAGCTGCCAAGGCCTTGCACGGCGAGTGGCCCCAAGCCGTGGTGGTGCTGGACATTCGCATGGTTCCCATGACCGGGCTGCAAGTTTTTGAGCAACTCAAGGCCATGGCCTGCCCCTGGCCGGTGTTGTTTTTGACCGGCAATGGAGATGTGGGCATGGCCGTGGCGGCGGTGAAGAACGGCGCGTGGGACTTCCTGGAAAAACCGTTTCAGGACAACGTGCTGGTGGACCGTGTGGAACAGGCCCTGGCCGCCGCCGCCGCCGATGGCAACGCGAACCAGGAAGCGCACCGCCTGCGTTACGCGCTGGCCTCACTCAGCCCGCGCGAGCGTGAGGTGCTGGACCAGCTCATCCTGGGCCACTACAACAAGAACATTGCCGACCACCTGGGCATCACCCAGCGCACGGTGGAATTCCACCGCGCCAATATCTTCGAGAAGATGGGCGTGAGCTCGGCCATTGAGCTGGCCCACAAACTGGGCCGCCTGCAGCCCATCGTCAAACCGCAGGCCTGAGGCTCCCGCGCGGTCCCCGTACAAACCCCAGTGGTGTGTGTGGCACGGAACTGGCTAGTATCGACCCGTAACTTGACCAATTGGTTAGGTTGTGAGCGATGAACTGGTGGCTGTGCTCCATTGTGGTGCAGCCTAGACCCTAGCACTGAGCGTCAATGAACCATTCCGAAGCACTCAACGGGCAGCTGGCCCCTCCACCCGCTGGCACGCCGGCGCGCAAGGCCGTGGAGGTGCGCGATGCCAGTGTGGTCTACCAGACCGCAGACACGCCGGTCCATGCGCTCAGCAACATCTGTCTGGACTTTCATGAGGGCGAATTCGTCTCCCTGATTGGTCCCTCGGGCTGCGGCAAGACCACGCTGATGCGCGTGATTGCCGACCTGGAGCACATCAGCGCTGGCGAGGTGCTGGTCAACGGCGTGAGCCCGGCTGACGCCCGTCTGGCGCGTGCCTATGGCTATGTCTTCCAGGCGCCTGCACTCTTCCCCTGGCGCAATGTGCTGGCCAATGTGACGCTGCCGCTGCAGATCCAGGGAAAAGGCAAGGCCGAAGCCAAACGCATTGCCATGGAACACCTGGAGCGCGTGGGCCTCAAGGGCTTTGAAGGCAAGTACCCCTGGCAGCTCTCGGGCGGCATGCAGCAGCGCGTCTCCATTGCACGTGCGCTGTCCTTCGAGCCCAAGATTTTGATGATGGACGAGCCCTTTGGGGCGCTAGACGAAATCACACGCGACCGGCTTAACGAACAGTTGCAACAGCTGTGGCATCGCGAGCGCCGCACGGTGGTGTTTGTGACGCACAGCATTGCCGAGGCGGTCTACTTGTCCACCAAGATCGTGGTTATGTCGCCGCGCCCGGGCCGCATCGTCAAGGTGATCGAATCGACTCTGCCGGACGAGCGCCACCTGGGCCTGCGTGACACGCCGGAATTTGTGGCACTGGCCCACGAGGTGCGCGAGGCGCTGGCAGATGGCCACCACTAAGACATTGCCACAACGTCTCCTGCACGACTGGCTGCCAGTCGCCGTGGTGCTACTGGCCGTGGTGCTGGCTTGGTACGGCGCCGCCTGGGGCATGAATGCGCAAGGTGCCATCGAGCGTGTGCTGGACGAAGAGGCTGGCTACACGCAGATGGAGCTGTTCGAAGCCACCATGAGCATGGAGCGCCCGCTGGTGCCCGCACCGCACCAAGTGGCCCTGGACTTTTACGAGAGCCTGACCGAATGGCCGATCGACTCGCCGCGCAACCTGATCTACCACGTCATCGTCACCGGCCAGTCCACGCTGCTGGGCTTTGCCTTGGGCACGGCATTGGGCTTGTTGTTGTCGGTACTCATCGTGCACAGCCGCACCTTGGACAAGGCGCTACTGCCCTGGATCGTCGCTTCGCAAACCGTGCCGGTACTGGCCATTGCGCCCATCGTGTTGGTGGTGCTGGGCAGCCTGGGCTTCTCGGGCACGGCGCCCAAGGCCTTTATAGCCATGTACCTGTGCTTCTTCCCGGTCACCGTGGCCATGGTGCAGGGACTGCGCTCCCCACAGAAGATTGAAACCGAGATGATGCATACCTATGCCGCCTCGCGCTGGCAGTCACTGTGGCTGTTGCGTTTGCCTGCCGCTTTGCCCTTCCTGTTTCCTGCGCTGCGCGTGGGCGTGGCGGCAGGTCTGGTAGGGGCCATGGTCGCTGAGTTGCCCACCGGCGCACAAGCCGGTTTGGGTGCACGCTTGCTCACGGGCTCGTATTACGGGCAGACCACGCAAATTTGGTCAGCCTTGGTCATGTCGGCGCTGCTGGGCTTGGCGCTCACTGGCATCGTGGCTGCCGTGGAGCGCCTGGTGCTGCGCAGCCGGGGGGGCGTATGACAGAAGGAATAACCCCGATGTGGTTCTGGCCCGGCATGCTGCTCTTGGCGCTGGTGGCGGGCTACAGCGTCTACCGCATGGCGGCCGTCAACGGCAGCCGCTGGGTGGGCATGGCCACGGCCGCGTTGTTTGGCGCGTGGGTGCTGGTGTTCTGGGAAATCTTGGTGCGCGCGCTGGATGTGCCGCGTGTGCTGCTGCCCGCACCCAGCCTGGTGATAGGTTCCATCGGCGACCACGCACCCAAGCTCTGGGGCGACTTTGTGCAGACCGTGGGCAAGGCGGTGTTGATTGGCTGGGCGCTGGGCTGTGGCCTGGGCTTTGCCGTGGCGGTGGCGATTGACCGCATGCCGTTTTTGCAGCGCGGCCTCTTGCCCGTGGCCTCGCTCACCAGCGCCATTCCGCTGGTCGGTGTGGCGCCCATTGCGGTCATGTGGTTTGGCTTTGAGTGGCCGTCCAAAGCAGCGGTGGTCGTGCTCATGACCTTCTTCCCCATGCTGGTTTCCACCTTGGCGGGCCTGCAGGCCGCAGGCAAGTTGGAGCGTGAGCTGATGTACAGCTACGCGGCCAGCTACCCGCGCACCTTGTTGGCGCTGCGTCTGCCCGCGGCACTCCCTTTCATCTTTGGCGCGCTCAAGGTCAATGCCACGTTGGCGCTCATTGGCGCCATCGTGGCCGAGTTTTTTGGCTCGCCCACCTCGGGCTTGGGTTTTCGCATCAGCACCGAGGCCGCGCGCATGAACATGCCGCTGGTCTGGGGCGCGATTGTGGTGGCGGCGGTCACCGGGTCGGTGGCCTACGCCTTGCTAGTTGCATTGGAGCGCCGCGCGGCGTTCTGGCATCCCTCAGTGCGCGAAGGGTGAGCCCGCGCTTGGTCCGTGTTGCGTTTTTCCATTAACCCGTAGAAGGAGCTTTCCATGATTCGTTCTTCCCAATGCGCCAAGAGCCTGCTGGCTTTGGCGCTGGCCGCCGCCGGCTTTGCCGCCCAAGCGGCCGACAAGGTGACTGTGCAGCTCAAGTGGGTGCCGCAAGCCCAGTTTGCCGGCTACTACATGGCCGCGGCCAAGGGCTTCTACAAAGATGCCGGCCTGGACGTGACCATCAAGCCCGGTGGCCCCGACATTGCGCCCACCCAGGTGATCGCTGGCAAGCAGGCCGACATCGTGGTGGACTGGATGCCTTCTGCCCTGGCCGCGCGTGAAGCCGGTGTACCCCTGGTCAACGTGGCCCAGGTGTTCAACCAGTCCGGCCTGATGCTGACCTGCAAAAAGGCCAGCGGCGTGACGACACCCAAAGACTTCAAGGGCAAGACCCTGGGCGTCTGGTACGGCGGCAACGAGTACCCCTTCCTCAACTGGATGGGCAAGCTGGGACTGAAGACTGACTCCGACATCAAAATCTTGAAGCAAGGCTTCAACGTTGACCCGTTGTTACAAAACCAGGCAGCATGTATTTCCACCATGATCTACAACGAATACTGGCAAGTGGTGGACGCGGGTGTGAAGGAAAAAGACCTGGTCACATTCTTCTATGAAAAAGAAGGCGTGGCCACGCTGGAAGACGGCTTGTACGTGCTGGAGTCCAACCTCAAAGATCCCGCCTTTGTGGCCAAGATGGGCAAGTTCCTGAAAGCCACGCTCAAGGGCTGGGACGCTGCGGTCAAGGACCCCGAGGGTGCCGCCAAGGCCGTGGTGTCGGCTGACACCTCCGGCAGCGCCAGCCTGAAGGTGCAGAAGCGCCAGATGGAAAACGTGGCCAAGCTGATCACCAACGCGGGCACACCCAAGGTTGGCTATCTGGAACCCGCCGCCTATGAGCGCACCGTGAAGGTGTTGCTGGCCGGTGGCAGCGACCCCGTGATCAAGAAAGACCCGGGCAAGGCTGCGTATTCCCACGCCATCTGGGAAGCGGCACAGAAGTAACTGAATAATCGGTGGCATGAACCACGTCGCCGATGCTCCCAAGGGCCTCATTCGCCTGGCGAATGAGGCCCTGATACTTTCTGCGGCCGAGAAGGTGTTTGCGCGCGCCGGCTTTGGCGGCGCCACCATGGCCGCCATCGCCGAAGCCAGTGGCCTGCCCAAGGCCAATCTGCACTACTACTTTGGTAGCAAAGAGGTGCTGTACCGCGAAGTGTTGGCCCGCATCCTCAACGACTGGCTGGTGCCCACCCACGGCATCACTACCGACGCCGACCCCAAGACGGCCCTGACCCAATACATCCGCGACAAGATGGAGCTGTCTGCCCAGCGGCCCGACGGCTCCAAGGTGTTTGCCAACGAACTGCTGCACGGCGCCCCCGTGGTCAAGGGCCTGCTGGCCAACGAACTGCGCACCCTCTTGCTGGAAAAGGCCGCCGTGGTGCAGGCCTGGGTAGACGCCAAACGCATGGCCCCGGTGGATGGCATGCACCTGTTCTTCACCATCTGGGCCGCCACCCAAACCTACGCCGACTTCGATGTGCAGATCTGCGCCGTGCTGGAGCAGGACGCGCTCACCCCCCAAGACTTTGAGCGCGCCACGGAGCATGTGGTGTCCCTGATCCTGCGCGGTTGAAGACTTTGAACGTGCCACCGCGCATGTGGTGTCGCTGATCCTGCGCGGCTGCGGTCTATAGGCCTAATCTTGATTTCTAGTTCGAATCGCGACATTGGTTGCGCAGGCCCGAGAGTACCTCAGCAGGGGTTTTGAAGCCCAAACAGGCGCGCGGTCTTGAGTTGAGCAAACGCTCAATGCGGGCAATTGAAGCTGGCGTTTGCAGACTCAATGGCTCGCCCTTTGGGATGAACTGGCGTATCAGTCCTATGGTGTTCTCATTGGTACCACGCTGATTGGGCCGCTGCGCATCACACACGTACAAACGCTCGTGCTCAACCACTGTGTGTAACTTGGCGAACTCACTACCCCGGTCAGTGGTGATGCTCAAAACCGGCCAGCGCGCATCACCCAACAGACGTTGGTGCACTGCAACCGCAGTCGTTTCTGGCAATCCGTTATCTAGCAAGACCAGCCTGGTGTATCGGCTACTGCGCTCCACGCACACCAGCAAGCGGGCCTTGTAACCCCCGCGCATGCCCATCATGGTGTCTATCTCCCAATGCCCCACCTGCAGGCGCTGGCGCACCTGGAGCGGGCGTTGAGCGATGGGTTGCACCGAGCGAGCCCAGCCGAACACGCTCAGAGGCCCTGTCTTGCACCGACGGTTGGGACGGGCACGCCGCAGAGGTCGATCATCTCGCTTGGGCCACACCCGGGCAGCCCATGCATAAATGGTCTGCATGCTGGGCATGTCAGGACTACTGCAAGCCGGTGCCAAGGATGCTGTGAACTGCGCGCGCCCTGCAATCTGCTGAGGCGACCAGTAAGACTGGGTCATTGCTTTGCGCACATGCTTCCACACTGCAGGGGTGTAGCGTGGAGCATTGGCGGCACAGCGTAGGGCGCAGCCACTGCGATGACTCTGGGCGCGTTGGGCGTTGTAGGCACCTTCGCATCGTGTCAGTTCACGGTAGATGGTGCTGCGGTGACGGCCCAGGCGTAGCGCAATCTGGCATTTGCTTAAATCCTGTTCAAGCCAGGCTTGAATCTGGTAGCGTTCACTTGGGCTGAGGTGGTTGTGGGTCATTGGCAAACCTGTCGGTGTAGGAACCAAAAGGCTAACCAATTCACTCCATCCTCAGCCCTTCGTACTGCGCTCAGAGGTGTCGCAATTCGACTTGGAAATCAAGTAATCGGCCTCTAGCGCCCGTAGACGCTGCGCCAACAGCTCCTGTTTTGATAGTGAAAATGGTGCGAGCCACGCACTGAATGCGGCAGCTACAGCGGGTCGGCCGCTCATGGGGCATCCGGGGTACCGTCGGTCAGCAGCGCGTCGGCACTGCCCATTTTCTGCACTACCAGCTCAATGAAGCGCGACACCGCCAGGGGCAGGTAACGCCTGCTCGGGTAGACCAGGTTCACGCCATGCCCGCGGCGGTGGTAGGTGGGCAGCACCGGCACCAGCAGGCCCGCGCGCAGGTCACGCCGGGTCAAGGTGGCAGGCAGCAGCGCAATCCCCAGTCCCGCCAGTGCTGCCTTGCGCAAAGCCTGTGCGGTGTTGCCGCTGAAGCGCCCACTCACCTGCACTTCAGACTCGGTGTTACCGGGCCCGGTGATACGCCAGGTGCCTTTGCCACTGGGGTGGCTGAACACCAGGCAGTCGTGGTCAGCCAACGCTTGCAGTGTGGCCGGAACGCCGCGCTGGGCGATGTAGGCCGGGCTTGCCACCATGCCGTCGGTGCCCGCCTCCAGCACTTTGCGTGCAAAAAAGCCGGAGTCCTCCAAGATGCCGCCGCGAAACGCCACATCAATACGCTCCGCAATCAGGTCGGCGCGCCCGTCGCTCAGCACAAAGTCCACCCGCACCTTGGGGTAGGTCGCCAGGAACTCGGTGAGCCACTCCATCGCAAAGAAATCGAAGAAATCAGCCGGTGCGGCCACCCGCACCAAACCGCTGGGCTCCTGGTTCACCGCCTGCAGCTCCTGGCTGGCGTCCATCAAACCATCCACCGCAGCGCTGCAGCGCTCCAGAAACACCTCGCCCGCACTGGTGAGTGCCAGGTTGCGGGTGGAGCGCTGCATCAGCCGAATGCCCAGCTGTGCCTCCAGCAATTGCACCCTGCGGCTCAGCGTGTTGGCCGGTACGCCCATGCGGCGCGATGCCTCGGCAAAGCTGCCGCAGCGCACCACTTGCACAAAGGTGGCAATGTCATTCAGGTCAGGCATGGCGAATTACTTCAGTAAATGGACGAGTGCAATCATATTGCGCTATCTAGTCAATCAATCAAGGAATTTTTAAGCTACAGACATTCCTCCAACCACCCCAAGAGTCCTTATGTCCACACCCGCTTTTGCCCCACGCGCCATCGCCTACCGCACCCGTGGCACCACCCACGGCCCCGTCACCCGGCTGATGAGCCCAGGCGACTTGGGACAGGTGCTCAAGCCTTTCATCTTTTTGGATCTGGTCCATTTCCAGGCCGGTGGGCTCAACCAAGGGTTTGGCATGCACCCGCATTCGGGCATTGCCACGGTCACCTTTCTGTCCCAGGGGGATGTGCGCTACGAAGACAGCACCGGTCAAGCCGGGCTGCTGCCCGCAGGCGGCGTGGAGTGGATGCGTGCCGGCAATGGCGTGTGGCACACCGGCAGCCCCGTGGGCGATGTGCCCGGTGTGGGTTTTCAGTTGTGGGTGGCGCTGCCCGCCGCACTGGAAAACGCGCCAGCCCAAAGCCAGTATTTGGCGCCCGAGCTGGTGCCCCACATCGGGCCGGTGCGCGTGCTGCTGGGCAATTACGGCATGGCCAACAGTCCCGTGGCCGCACCCGCTGGCATGACCTACCTGTCGGTTCACTTGGCCAAGGGCGAGCGTTGGACCTACCAGCCGCCCGAGCATCACACGGTCGCTTGGGCCGCAGTGGCTAGCGGCGGGCTGGTCGCCTCGGAGGCCATCGACGCAGGCGAGTTGGTCGCCTTTGAGCCGGGCAACCAGCGCATCGACTTTGTGGCGACCGAAGCCACCCGCTTTGTATTGGGCTCGGCCGTGCCGCATCCCCACGACCTGGTGATGGGCCACTACTCCGTCCACACCAGCCGTGCCGCTCTGGACCAGGGCGAAACCGAAATCCGCCGTATCCGCCAAAACCTGCGCGCAGCAGGACGGCTCGGCTAAGCGCACCTTCATTTCCCACGAACCATCAGCACCCCGGGGGCATGGGTGGTTCGCTTTCGCAATGCCCCCAAACCCCTCTCTCAAGGAAAACACCATGAACATCGGCATCATCGGCTCCGGCGGCCTCGGCTCTAACGTGGCCCGCGCATTGGCCAAACAAGGCCTGTCGGCCACCATCGCCAACCGGCGCGGCCCGGACCCTTTGGCGGCTCTGGTCGCTGAATTGGGCCCCACCATCCGGGCCGGCACCGTGGCAGAAGCGGCCGCCGCAGATATCGTCCTCGTCGCCGTGCGCTGGACGGATTTGGGCGAGGCCCTGGGCCACCCTGCCGGCCTGGAACGGTCGCATCGTCATCGACGGCACCAACCCCGTGGAGTTTTTGGACCCCAATTCCCCCGACGCCCAAGACCCCAGCAACCCGCTGGCGGCGTATGGCATCAAGGCCATCGACCTGGGCGGCCGCTCGTCCAGCGAAGTATTCAGCGCTTTCGTGCCTGGCGCCCGCGTGGTCAAGGCGCTGAATCATCTGGATGTGAACGTGTTGGCGCAGCCCCATGTGCATGGTGGCCAACGCGCCATGTTCTATGCGGGCGACGATGCCGCCGCCAAGGGCGATGTGCGCAAGTTGCTGGACGCGATGGGCTACTTCCCCGTAGACCTGGGCACACTGGCTGCCGGCGGTCGCTTGTCAGAGCTGCCCTTCGGCGCTTTGTCGGCCAGCAACTTCATCAAAGTCTGAGCCTGCATACCCTCACCCAGACCACGCCCAAACCCCTGTGCAGACCTGCTCCGCACAGGGGTTTCATATATCAAGAAACTGGCCTCTAGTGCTTGTGGATAATGCGCGAAAAGCTATCAATAAAATAGCAATTCGGCGTTGCGTACCCAGCGCAGCAAGAACGCTTTGCCCTCCGAACCACGGGCTTGCAAACGTTGTCAGCCGACTCCTTACACTCTAGCCCTGCAAGCTGTCTTCAGGGAGAAGGTGTGTTTCAGGGATTGGATATCGACGGGGCGACCGTGTCCGCCATGCTGGTGCTTTACGTCGTGTTGGGTGCGGCGTCTGCCGCGGTGACTTGGCTGGGCCGCGCGTCGCCCACGGGCAGTCTGCGTTTGCAGGTCAATGCCTGGTGGTTCATCTTTCCGGTGTTCAGTGTGGCCTGGGCCTTGTACCCCTGGGGCCCTGGTTTGCTGGTGGCCCTGATCGCCGCGCTCGCGTGGCGCGAGCTGGCCCTGCACCACCCCACAGCACCCCGGCGCTTTCAGTGGGCGTGTGCCGCACTGCTGGCGCTGCAGTTCGCCGTGATGGGTGCGGAGCTTCCGGGTGCGGTCGCGCTGCTGCCCGTGCTGGCGCTGCTGCAGCTCATTCGTTGGTGGCAGCAACCGGCCCCTGCGCGCTTGCTCTGGCTCCTGTTTCTCCTACTGTGTGCCGGGCTGGGCTTTGTGTTGCAGCTGGAGCGATTGCCCTTGGACATGGCGCAACGCCGAGCCTGGTTTTTCTACCTGTTCACTGTGACCGCGCTCAACGACGTGGCGCAGTTCATCAGTGGCAAATGCCTGGGGCGGCACAAGATTGCCAAGACCATCAGCCCCAACAAAACCTGGGCCGGGCTGTTGGGCGGCGTGGTGGCCAGCGCACTGGTGTCGCTCGCCTTGGGCATGCAGCTTCAGCTCGCGTCTGCGCCATTTTTGCTGGCCTTGGGTGCTGGGTTGTCGCTGGCCGGATTCTTGGGCGACCTGGTGTTTTCTGCCGCCAAGCGCGCGCTGGGCCTCAAGGATTTCTCCAACCTCATCCCCGGGCATGGCGGCATACTCGACCGGGCGGACAGCCTGGTGCTAACCGCCCCCTTGCTCTACGGCGTATTGCGTTGGTCTTTGCACTAGCCTCGGCCCACGCGGTTCTCTTTTTTCACACAGGAACTCCATGACGAATGCAATGCCTTTGGCTCCCTGGACGTGCCATGAGGCCGGGTTTGACACCCAGTACCAGACCCGTCTTTTCTACCGCGCATGGCAGCCCCAGCAGCCGCGTGCGCAGGCCGACGGCGGCCCGCGCGCACTGATTTTTCTGCACCGTGGGCATGAGCATTCGGGCCGCATCCAGGCACTGGTGGAGCAGCTGGGTTGCACGCAGGACTGGGCCTTTGCCTGGGACGCGCGGGGCCACGGCCATTCGCCCGGCGAGCGCGGCGATGCACCCGGTTTTGAAACCCTGGTGCGTGACTTTGACGACTTTGTGCGCCATCTGCAGGCGCGCCACGGCATTGCCCCGCACAACACCCTGGTCGTGGCCAACAGCGTGGGCGCCGTCATTGCCGCCACCTGGCTGCACGACTATGCGCCCGGTGTGCGCGGCGTGGTCATGGCGGCTGCGGCGTTCGACATCAACCTCTATGTGCCGCTGGCCAAACCGGCGTTGCGCTTGGCCATGGGCTTCAAGAAAGACCTGTTTGTCACCAGCTACATCCGCTCCAGCATGCTCACCCATAGCAAAGAGCAGGCGCTGGCCTATGACGCCGACCCGCTGATCACCAAAAACATCTCGGCCCGCGTGCTGCTGGACCTTGCCGACACCGCCCAGCGTGTGGTGCATGACGCCAGCGCCATCGACACGCCCATCCTGATGCTGGTCGCCGACCAGGACTACGTGGTCAAGCAGGCGCCGCAAAAGTTGTTCTTCGAGCGCTTGTCCTCCAGCCTCAAGCGCATGGTGGTGCTCAAGGACTGCCGCCACGCCATCTTTTACGAGAGCGACGCGGTGCGCAACCAGGCCGTGGCGGAGGCGCGCACCTTCATCGACGCCTGCTTTGCACAGGCACCGCTGCCCGCCGCCCACTACCACGCGGCCGACACCCACAGCGCCAGTGCGCGCCAGTACCAGGCGCTGCTGCGCGACGAGATTGGCCCCTGGCCGATGCGCGCGTTCTACGCCATTCAGCGCGTGCTGCTGGGCAGCCTGGGGCGGCTCAGCAAGGGCATGCGCATTGGCCTGGAGCATGGCTTTGATTCGGGTGCCTCGCTGGACTATGTGTATGGCAACCAGCCGCAGGGCGACTGGGGCATTGGCAAGGTGGTGGACGGCGGTTACCTCGGTGCCGTTGGCTGGCGTGGCATACGTCTGCGCCGCTGGCAGATGCAAGAGGCACTTGCGCAACGGATTGCCCAGCACCCGGCCACAGAGCCGCTGCGCATTTTGGACATTGCCGCAGGGGGCGGCCGCTACGTGCTGGAGACGGTGAAGCGTTTCCAGGACCGCGACATCCACGTCACTCTGCGCGACTACGCCGCACACAACCTGCAGCAAGCGCAGCGCCTGGCCGAACACTTGCAGCTCAAGCAGGCCCCCGAGCTGCAGCAGCGCGATGCCTTTGCCGACGCCAGCTACGACGACGGCGCCGCGCCCTATGACATAGTCATCGTGTCCGGCCTGTACGAGCTGTTCAACGACAACGCCGCCGTGCTGCGCTCCCTGCGCGGCGTGGTGCGCCAGCTCAAGCCGGGCGGCCACCTGCTGTACACCGGCCAGCCCTGGCACCCCCAGATAGAGCTGATTGCCAAGACGCTGAACAACCACCAGGGCCAGCCCTGGACCATGCGGCCCCGGCCCCAGGCCGAGATGGACGCGCTGGTGGCCAGCGCAGGCTGCCGCAAGGTGGCCACGCAGATCGGGCTGGAGGGGATATTTACGGTGTCCGTGGCGCGCAAGGACGCGGTGGACGGCGCGGTCTAGCCGCTGCGCTTTAGTCTGCCGCTTGGGTTGCGGCGCGCACGC
The DNA here is from genome assembly GCF_034519335.1 of Rhodoferax sp. Lineage (GTDB taxonomy): Bacteria > Pseudomonadota > Gammaproteobacteria > Burkholderiales > Burkholderiaceae_C > Allorhodoferax. The sequence continues at coordinate 75,219 of NZ_JAXHOL010000022.1, read as the reverse complement.
GGTTGCGCACGGTCCAGCCCAACAGCACCAGCACGACCACCAGCAGGCCGTTGGTCCAGATGGGCGCTGCCCCGCCGCCCACCATGAGGGCCAGCAGCCCAAAGGCCACGGCGCGGTCGCTCTTGCCCATGGGGCCGTCAAAACGGCGTTGCTTGCCCGCCGCCAGCGCGGCCAAGCCTGTGAACTCTGCCCAAGATGCCGCCATCACGACCACCACCAACAGCCCTGCATGGATGCCGCTTGCCAGCGCAAAGGGCAGGTAGAGCGCGGCGTCCGACACCTGGTCACACAACTCGTTGAGCACGGCGCCCAGCGGTGTTTTTTGGCCCGTGGCGTTGGCCAGCATGCCGTCCAGCGCATTCAGTGCCATACGCACCAGCAGCACCAAAGGCAGGCCGGCCCAAAGCGCTGCGTTGCCGGGTGCCAGCGCCAGCGCGGTGCCGTACAGCAGCATCAGCGCCGTCGTGCCCAGCGTGAGCTGGTTGGGGCTGATGCCCCAGCGCGCCAAGCGCTGCAACAGGGGCTGCAACAGTTGTTGAAAACGGGGCTTGAGCTGGTAGACGGAAAAGCGCATGGGCAGGTGGGCGTGAAAGGGTCAGTGGGCTGTGCCCGTTTGCGGGTACTGGGCCAGGTAGGCGCCAGCCATCAGGCGGCTGCGGCTGTAGCCCATGGCGCAATGCAGGTACACCGGGTGCCCGCACTGTAGCGCGTTGTGCACGATGGCCAGCACACGCCGCACATCGGCGCCAGAGGGCGGCAGCAGGTCCAGCAGGGGCACGTGGTGGTAGCGCGCGGTGCGCAGCACCGGGGTTTCGCTCAGCTCATTGGCCAGGTCCACCACGGTGCAGCCGGGCGGAAGCAGATGTGCTTCTGCGTTGCTCAGCCGCCTGCCCACCCACAGGCCGGGCGCCATCTGGGCAAATGGCGGGTGCCTGCGTTCACGCCATTGCACGCACAGCCAGGTCAGGCGATAGCCCAGCAGGTAGGGCGCATAGAGCAGCCAGGCCCACCCGGCAAAGCGGCCCTGGGTCTTGTGCAAAAAATGCGCATCACCCAAGGCGTAGGCCCGCGCCACCAGCAGCAGGCTGGCTGCGCCATAGGCCGTGAGCCACCACGGCCACCATGCCATGCCCAGCACCACCACCACGCCCGCACCCAGCGCGTAGTACAGGGCTACCCAGGGCGTTTGCCGTTGGGGCCGCACCAACCTTATGCAGGCCCAGCCCAGCAGGGCACCGGCCAGCACGTCCAGCACATGGTGCTGGTAGGTAAACACCGTGGCCACCGACACCAGGCCCAGCGTGAACAGCAAAGCCACTTGCGCGGCACGCGCGCTGCACAGCGGGCGCCAGGCAAACCAGAAAATGCAGCAATAGGCCACGTGCAGCGAGGGCAGCTGGTTGTAGGGCTGGTCCAGTACGCCCAGCGCCGCATACAGCGGTGCCCACAGCGCAGACGCCACCTCGGGCCGCACACCACTGAAGCGCAGCGGCACCAGCACAAACACCAGGCAAGCCAGCACCGTGGCCAACAACAAGCGCTGGCTCAGTACCCGCAGGGCGTCTACCGAGCCCACCACCGCAAAGCTGCCCCCAAAAAACAGCCCCGACAACATGTAGGGCAACACCATCCACGGCACAAACGCGATGTGTGCATCCAAGGCTGTTGCCACGCTGCGGCTGACGCCTTGCTGCTGCGCCAGCAGGTTGGCGGCGGGGTAACACAGGCCAAAGGCTGCGGCGTTGAGCAGCCCATGACGCAGCCGCTGCGCCAGGGTGGCGCGCGGCGGTGTCGTCGGGGATGGGGTCGTCAATGACGGGGCGGACAAACGCATGGGGCGCAGAGGGGTGTGCTATGTTGAAGCCATGACACAAGCGCAGAAATACGAACGTTGCATGGTGATGGCCGGTGGCGGTTTTCGGTATGGCATTTACTTGGGGCAATACGCAGCAGCATGTGAGGTGGGCGAGCCGCCCGATGTGGTGCTGGCCAGCTGTGGCGCGTCCATCGCGGCCGCCTTGATTCACAGTGTGCCAGACGATGCACAGCGCCGCGCCTGGCTGGCATCGCCAGAGATGTACCAATTCTGGAGCAGCTTTAGCCCCGGGCCTAGTGCTGCGTTGCACCGCACCGTGTGGGGTGTGGCGCGGCGTGCGTTGCAGCGCGGCGCAGCCCCTACCGTGCCCGACCTGTTTGGCGACTACCTGTTTGCTGTGCCTCCCGCCTTGCCTGCGTTTCCCACACCATCCACCGCATCTGCGCGCCACGCCACGCCCGACGTGGCCATCATCGGCAGCCGCCTCTTGTTCACGCAAGACGAGGTGGGCCAGCCCCGCGGCCAGCGCAAGTTGTTGGAAGAAACCGTATTTACCCCGCCGCGCACGGCGCAGCTGCTGCAAGGGGTGCCTTCGCCGTTTCAGGCGGCGCAGTGGGGCAACACGGCGGTGGCGCCCACGGTGGCGGTCGACAGTGCCATGCCCTTGCCTGAGGCCGTGCGCATCTCGGTGTCCGACATGCTCTACTTTCCTGCCTACCCGCGTGGGGATGCGCACTACCTGGGGGGCGTGGTGAATCTGCTTCCCATCGAGCTGGCTCAGCGCCTGGCGCACCAGGTGGTGATCGAGTTCAAGTCTGAGTTTGAGCCTTTCACCTCGGCGCCTGCCTGGCGTGCAGTGCTGGGCATCCACGCGCACCAGCGCCTGCGCCATGTGCACGCGCAGCAGGCCGATGTGTGGATCGACAGCTCCGACATCAGCCAGGCGCTGCCCACGCAAACCATGCAAAAGAAAATGGACTGGCGCAACAACCGCCTGGTGCTGCAGCCACCAGTCAGCCACGCCGTGTTTGCCCAGCACATGCAAGCCCAGTGGGACTACGGCTACCAACGTGGTCTAGAGGCCTTTGCCCGCAGGCCGCGCGGCGCCCAGACGGGCATGCGCAGGGTCAATGCGTACAACCGGGGAGCGGTATGAAGGTCATGGTGATTGGGGGGACCAGCGGCATCGGTCTGGCGCTGGCCCGGCATTACTTGGAACACGGGCACCAGGTCGCCGTCTGCGGCCGCGACACCGAGCGCCTGCGCGGCACGGCGGTAGAGGGCCACCCGCGCCTGCAGGCCCACGCGTTGGACATTGCCGACCCCAGCGCCTTGGCCGCCGCACTGGCCCGCTTTGCGCCTGACCGGCTGGACCTGTTCATCGTTACCGCAGGCATGTACTTCAACACCCGCGACCACGTGCTGGACGCAGCCACCACCCTGCGCCTGCTGCAAACCAATGTGAGCGGCCTGAGCCATGCGTTTGAACTGGCAGCTGCGCAGATGCTGGCGCAAGGCAGCGGCCATCTGGTCGCCGTGTCCTCGGTGGCCGGTTTGCTCAAAGACTACCCCGGTGCCTCGGTCTACAGCGCCAGCAAACGTGCGGTACTCAGCATCTGCCAAACCTACCGCATGGCACTGGCGCCCTTCTCCATTGCGGTTACCGCCATCGTGCCCGGCTACATGGACACTGCCAAACTGCGCGACCTGAATGGCGGCGATGCCAGCCACAAGCCCTTTTTGATGTCTGAGGCGCAGGCCGTCGCCCGCATCGTGCAGGCCATTGACCGCAAAGACGCCACCGCCGTGTTCCCCTGGCAGATGCGCTGGTCCATCGCCCTGCTCAACCGCCTGCCCCTGTGGCCGCTGCTGCGCCGGGTGCTGCCCAAGGGCCGTGCTCCGCGGGCATGATTGTGGCGGCATCTGTAACCCAAATTGGCCTCTAGACCGCATGGATATTGCACAAACAGCTCCTAATTTAGGAGCGTTTACTCTGTTCGCCGCGCCCGATGTTGCCCAACAACGCGCTTGTCCGACGCTGCATCACCCTTGAACGCGTGTGCCACTGCGTCAGTGATCGCCTCCCAGATACCTGGACCAGCCAGCACTGGCATCTCCTTGGCCAAGGCGTGGCTGAGCTTGCCATCGTTTTGTTCCATGGAGCGCAGCAGACGGTCGGCCTGGTGATCTGGCATTTCCACGATCTCTTTGAGCGCCTGCCGGGCGCGGTGGTGGCCCGCCAGATATTTGGACTCTTCCCGCATCTGCTCCGTGATCGTGCGCGCAACCACTTTGGACATGTAGAGGACGTGGGGGCTCAGATCAGGGTAGCGCCACATCGGCCTGGCCAGGTCCTGGGCCTTGAACACGAAGTTGGAAACCACCCCGTCAGGGTAGGCGGTTTGAATCTGGGCGAACTCGACCTGGTCGCGAATGGATTGCATCAGTGGCTTGGACACCTGGTCCAGCACCTGGTCATAGGCACGCCGTTCGCCCGCGTCGGCGGTGATGACGGCCGACACCGGCAGGATGACGGGCTCCGGGATCACACCATCCCGGCGCAGGATGTCGTTGATCAAAAACCGGTGGACGCGGCCATTGCCGTCCGCCATCGGATGGATGTAGACAAAGGCAAACGCAGCCACCGCACAGCGCAGTACCGATGACTGGCCTTGTGTGCGGTCCAGGAAGACACGCAGGCCATCCAGCATGTCCTGCAGATCCGTGTCAGGCGGGGCAACGTAGTGCACCACCTCTTGGTATCGGATGGTTTCGCCGACGAACACCGGGGACTGTCGAATGCCAAGGTGGCTGAGCGTATTCACCGGGCCGAGGATCTCGTGCTGCAATTCCGCGAGGGCAGCGTCGGTCAAGGGCACATCACCCTGGCCGGTGCGGCGCGCCATGACATCCGCGAAACGCTGGATTCGGGTCGCGCGATCGGCTTCTCCCTCGATCGTGAAGCTGGCCTTGCTCTCGCGCAATGTCATCCAAGCCGCAGCGCGCAGAAGCAGCTCCTCACCAAACTCATCCGAGAGTTCAGCGATAAGCGCTTTGACATCCAGCGCGGCCGCCTCGACCAGCGCCCCTGTTTTTGCGATGGTGGGGCAAAAAAATCGGGTGCCAGGCAAGTTGTCGTGGATCCTCCACCGGGCGGACCGCGTGGTCTTGTCAGGCGAGGCAGCCAGAACAACCTCGCTGTTGATGGCATCGACGTAATTGCCGCCTATGCGGCCTGGTACTTCCAGGCGCGCACCGGTGAGCCACTCATAGAGGAATGCGGCACGCCGGGCGTACTGCCCCGTGGGCTCCTCGTTGATCCAGTTTTGGATGGCCTGTGGGCCCGTCTTGCTGAAGAGCCGGGCGAGGAACTCCAAGTGGGGAACTTCGTGGCGAAGGTGAAACTGCAGGTGCGCCGCCAGATGGGGGCTCGGGCGCATGTTCTCCGTGTAGGTTTCAAGGCCAAAGCCATCCTGCACCTGCGAAGCGCGCCGACCGCCGATTTGGCTGAGCACCGGAAACCGGCCCATGGGCAGCACATCGAACGCCTTGGATAACCAAGCTGCTCCAACCGGATCATCGGGCAAGGTGTTGAAGTTCAGTCCCATGGTGGTGTCCGTTTCTGAGGGCTCAAAAATGGTTAGAAATGAAGTGCCGTGAACACTAGCGACTTTTGTGCGCGCAAAAACGCTTAGAAAGTCTATCATTTGCTCAAATTCAATTCAACGCCATTCGGCGCCGCAATCAGTTCGCCGGACCCGCGACATGGGCTGGCTCCAGAAAGAAGCCCTTGCACCCGGTGTCGAGTCTCAGAGGCTTGCGCATGGCCAAGATGTGACTCCTTGGGCAGTTTTTTATAAGCCAAATTGGCCTCTAGTGCCCGTGGATATTGCGCGAACAGCTCCTAAATCAGGAGCGTTTAGCGGTATCCTTGCGGCCATGAACTGGCTCCATTTTTTGCTGGGGCGCCGAAAGCCCCTTTCTGCCGAACAGCGCGCCCGCGATCTCATCCACGCCGTGGACGCCGGTGGCCTGCCACTGAACGCCGCCATCGTCAACGACATCGCCCGGCAGCTGGGGCTGGAGGTGTCGAGCAGGGCGCGCATGGAAGAGACGATTGCGCGGATTCGGGGGGCGTTGGGGCGGGTGTAGTGTTGATGTGAGGCCGGAATGTGGCGGAAGCTGACATTCGATGCGCACGCTGAAACAGCTTCAAATTCACGGACTACATTTTTGATTTATGAAAGACATTGAATTCCGCAAGCCGATTGAAGCCGCGTGGGTAGACCACTTGCTGGTTGAGGCTCGCCGTGATTTGGTATTTCTTTGGCACATCATTCAAGGCAAGTTTGGTGGTCGAATAATTCCAGCTGCAGAGTTACCGTCCACGCTTGAGCGAATCGTCGAATCTCTTTTAGAGAAAGGGTGCACCGTTGGTTTTGGTAATCCAGACTCACCTGAATGGACCTTGAACTCTGGTCCGCGCCTCTTGATGCGCAAGTACCGTTTGACGGCAAGCTTGTTGCCGAAGAGTGCCGTGCCTTAACCGGTCTTCCTGGTGACGTTGTGCTTGGACTGAATTTCATTCCCGACATCACGGACTTAGCTAATCTCGAAATTTCTGTTGCAAGCGGTGAAGTCACCACACAAGCTTTTCAAGAATTTTGTGCCAAGCACAACCTGACGATAAATCGAAGCGACCCTTTCAGTGCTGCTCGGTTTATCGCCTATGCGTTTGGACAACCACTCGCTTGGTTGCACTTTCCGGCAGGTGCTGAAGGATTAGAGATGGCGCGACAGGTGTTCGCGTGGGCGTCGAGCAGAGGGTTTATCGTGATAGCTTTGCAGGGTGACAAGCCGCTATCGATGGACCAGCTAGAGCAATATTGGAAGCCTTAGCGGTGGACTTCTGCCATGGAGAAGAGGGAATGTCTCCTTTCAGTCTTTATTTGCCAGAATATTGTGCGTCCCGTTCATTTACTTATTCGTTAGGAGTCCACTAGGGAATGCTGGTAGCACTCAAACGCAAAGCAGGCGAAGCACTGTTGGTCGGAGCCGATATCGCAGGCATGGTGCTTTCGGTTTCGGGCGCCGCCGTGGTGGCCTTTCTCGGCAAGGTTATGTTCGCGGTGGTGCTGCTTGCTGTGGCCCTCGGCTTTTTTCTCAGGTTGTCTGGTCGCCGCAAGCTTGTGCCCCCGCCATTCGTACCCGGTTGGACTCGTCCGGCTGCTGGCCTTCTTTCGATTCTGGAGGTCGCAGTGCTCACCGAAGCTACGGATATGCCAGTTCGGTTTCATCAGCCTGGCTTTGAGCCTTGGCACTGGGGGCTTGTTGTCGTGGCTCTATTAGTCGCGTACGCTTTAAACATGCGTATATTCGCCGCACTCAGGGGGCGGAGCCGCGTTGTCACAACTCAGCCCTGACATGAGCCAATGCCATCAGAAGACCGCTATCAGTCTGCAGTCGTCCCATGCCTTACCATCACGCCCCATGAAGACAAGCTACATATTCGGCGCCATCCTCCTCTGCAGCATTGCCGGTGCGCTGGTTGGCTCGCGTGCCACCAAGACCGTTTTGCTGGTGGGTACCGGCGTTCTCTCGGCCTACGGGCTGTTCCGCATTCTGGGCTGAGCCCGCACACTCCCTATTGATTTATGAACGACACTACCGAACGCCCCCCGCTGCCCGACCACCTGTCCATCGACCCGCGCAGCCCGCACCATGTTGCCGCCGTGTTTGCGCACGACATTGGCATCCGCTTCAACGACAAGGAGCGCATGGACGTGGAGGAATACTGCATCAGCGAGGGCTGGATCAAAGTGCCTGCTGGCAAAACGGTGGACCGCAAAGGCAAGCCGCTGCTGATCAAACTCAAGGGCAAAGTGGAAGCGTTTTACGCCTGAGTGCGGTGTGCGCCTCCCAACAAAAAAGGCCCTTGCGGGCCTTTTTTATTGCGTCTGATCAGGGTGACACAAACACGCGCGCTTTGCGCGGGGTGAGGACAACAACTTCACCCTCTTTCAATCCTAGCGCCTGGTACTCCTGCGCGCCAATCTGCGCCTCGATGATGTCGCCACTGCCGGCGGCGCTGCGGTCTTCGGGCAGCAGCTCCAGGCGAGCAATGGGGCCCACCACAATCGCGCGCACCAGCTTGGCGGCAATGCCGGTTTGGCCGGTACCGGCCCGGAAGCGTTCCACCGCCAGGTCGTGGGGCCGCACGTAGGCAAAGGCCTTGGCGTCTTGCGTTTCGGCGTGCTCGGGTGTGGCCAGGCGCACGCCGTGCTGGGCTTCGCCAATCAGCATCTCGCCTTCGTGGGCGCGGCCGTGGAACAGGTTCACATCGCCCAAAAAGCCATACACAAAGGGGCTGGCCGGGTGGTCCCACACTTCTTGTGGCGAGCCGATTTGCTCGATGTTGCCGCTGTTCATCAGCACCACGCGGTCGGCGACTTCCAGCGCTTCTTCCTGGTCGTGCGTCACAAAGATGCTGGTCACATGCAGGTCGTCGTGCAGGCGGCGCAGCCAGCGGCGCAGCTCCTTGCGCACCTTGGCGTCCAGCGCACCAAAGGGCTCGTCCAGCAGCAGCACCTTGGGCTCTACCGCCAGGGCGCGGGCCAAGGCGATGCGCTGGCGCTGGCCGCCCGACAGTTGCGCGGGGTAGCGGTCAGCCAGCCAGTCCAGCTGCACCAGGCCCAGCAGGTCGTGCACCTTTTGTTTGATGACCGCCTCGCTGGGGCGCGTGGCGCGTGGTTTCATGCGCAGGCCAAAAGCCACGTTGTCAAACACGCTCATGTGGCGGAACAGCGCGTAGTGCTGGAACACAAAACCCACGTTGCGCTCGCGCACATGCACGTCGGTGGTGTCTTCACCGCTGAACAGAATGTTGCCTTGGTCGGCCGTTTCCAGCCCGGCAATGATGCGCAGGAGCGTGGTCTTGCCGCAGCCGGACGGCCCCAGCAGCGCAACGAGTTCGCCGGACTCGATGTCCAGGTTCACATCGCGCAGGGCCTTGAAGGTGCCGAAGTCTTTGCTGACGTTGCGGATTGCAATGCTCATATTTTCTCTCTCACAAAACTAAATCGGCGCGAAAACACGCGAGGCCAGAAATGCCGTGGAACCGGCTTTGCCGGGCCACTGGCATTGCCCCCTGCAAGGGGGAAAGCGGCCACACGCAGTGGGCAAGCCGGGGGGTGTTCATAGCGCTAGCGGCCGTTCGGGCGGGAGTTCGGCAGCGGCCTTCTGGTCGCGCTCGAACTGCCATTCCACAAAGGACTTGATGACCAGCGTGACCAGTGCCAGCAGGGCCAGCAACGATGCAATGGCAAACGCAGCCACCGACTGGTACTCGTTGTACAAAATTTCCACGTGCAGCGGCATGGTGTTGGTCTGGCCGCGGATGTGGCCCGACACCACCGACACCGCGCCAAACTCGCCCATGGCCCGTGCGTTACACAAGATGACGCCGTAAATCAGGCCCCACTTGATGTTGGGCAGCGTGACGTGCCAGAAGGTCTGCCAGCCGCTGGCACCCAGTACCTGGGCAGCCTGCTCTTCGTCGGTGCCCTGCGCCTGCATGAGCGGAATCAGCTCGCGCGCGATGAAGGGGAAGGTCACAAAGATAGTGGCCAGCACAATGCCTGGCACGGCAAACACGATCTTGATGTCGTGCGCCTGCAACCAGGGGCCGAACCAGCCGTGTGCGCCAAACATCAGCACATAGATCAGGCCCGCCACCACCGGTGACACCGAAAACGGCAGGTCCACCAGCGTGGTGAGGAAGGCCTTGCCCTTGAACTCGTACTTGGCAATGGCCCAGGCCGCAGCCACACCAAAAACCAGGTTCAGCGGCACGGCAATGGCGGCGGTGATGAGCGTGAGGCGGATGGCGCTCCAGGCGTCGGGTTCCTTGAAGGCTTCAAAGAACGCATCGGCGCCCTTGCGCAGCGCTTCGGTAAACACGGCGGCCAGCGGCAGCACCAGGAACAAGAAAATAAAGCCGAGTGCCAAGCCAATCAGCGTCCACTTGACCCAGGCGGGTTCGGTGGTGCCGGCTTTGGCGCGGCGGATGGTTCGAGAATTGCTCATGGGCTCAGGCTCCCGAACGTTTGCGTTGCCACGACTGCAGGGCGTTGATGACCAGCAGCATGAAGAAAGAGGCCAGCAGCATCACGGTGGCCACGGCGGTGGCGCCCGCGTAGTCGTATTGCTCCAGCTTGCCGATGATGATGAGCGGCGTGATCTCCGACAGCATGGGCATGTTGCCGGCAATGAAGATGACCGAGCCGTATTCGCCCACGCCGCGCGCAAACGCCATGGCAAAGCCGGTGAGCAGGGCCGGGCCGATGGTGGGGAAGATCACGTAGCGGAAGGTCTGCCAGCGCGTGGCGCCCAGGCAGGTGGCGGCTTCTTCCAGTTCCTTCTCGGCGTCTTCCAGCACGGGCTGAACAGTGCGCACCACAAAGGGCAGGCCAATGAAGATGAGGGCGATCACCACGCCGTTGCGGTTGAACGCGAGCGTGATGCCATAGGGCTCCAGAATGCTGCCGACCCAGCCATTGCCGGCCAAGAGTGCGGTGAGCGAGATACCGGCCACGGCGGTGGGCAGCGCAAAGGGCAGGTCCACCAGCGCGTCAATGATCTTCTTGCCCGGAAAGCTGTAGCGCACCAGCACCCACGCGATCAACAGGCCAAACACCGCGTTGACCAGAGCGGCCAGAAACGAGGCTCCAAATGTGAGCTGGTAGGACGCAATGACGCGGGGGCTGCTGACGGCGCTGATGAACTGTTCCCAAGTCAGCGTGAAGGTTTTGAAGACCAGCGCTGAGAGCGGGATCAACACGATCAGCGCCAGGTAAAACAGCGTGAACCCGAGGGTGAGGCGAAAGCCCGGCAGCACGCGTTTGGCGGGCCGCTTGGCAGTCGGGTTGGCGGGGGCGGGAGGGGCTGCAGAAGGGCCGCCGGGCAGCCCCCCTGCCGTGGCGGCAGCAGTCATTTACTTAACGGTGTAGAGCTTGTCGAACTGGCCGCCGTCATTGAAGTGCACTTTTTGCGCTTCGGCGAAGGAGCCAAAGTAGTCTTCCACGCGGAACAGGCTGATGGGCTTGAACACGTTGCTGTACTTCTTCAAGATGGCCTGGTTGGTTGGGCGGATGGCGTGCTTGGCGGCAATCTCCTGGCCTTCATCGGAGTACAGGAAGTTCAGGTAGGCCTTGGCTTGTTCCGCCGTTCCCTTTTTGGCCACAGTGCGTTCCACCACGGCCACGGGGTTCTCCGCCACGATGGAGCTGCTGGGGTGGATGGCGTCCACCTTGCCGGCACCAAACTCCTTGTCCACGCTCACCACTTCGGATTCAAACGTGATCAGCACGTCGCCAATGTTGCGTTGCAAGAAGATGCTGGTCGCGTCGCGGCCACCCTTGGCCAGCACGGGCACGTTTTTGTAGAGCTTGCTCACAAACTCGGCGGCTTGGGCGTCGGTGCCGCCCTTTTTGCGCACTTGGCCCCAAGCGGCCAGGTAGGCCATGCGGCCGTTGCCACCCGTCTTGGGGTTCACCACGATCACTTGTACGCCGGGCTTGACCAGGTCGTCCCAGTCCTTGATGCCCTTGGGGTTGCCGTTGCGCACCAGGAACAGCATGGTGGAGCTGGTGGGTGAAGCACCCTGCGGGAACTTGGCGCGCCAGTCTTTGGCGACCACGCCGGTGCTGGCCAGAAAATCCACGTCCGTGCTGGTGTTGAAGGTCACTACGTCGGCCTCCAGCCCGTCGTTCACGGCGCGCGCCTGTGTGGTGGTGCCCGCGTGCGATTGGTCAATCTTGATGTCCTTGCCCGTGGTCTTTTTGTAGTTGGCAATGAAAGCGGTGTTGATGTCCTTGTAGAACTCGCGGGCCACGTCATACGAAACATTGAGCAGCGTGGTTTGGGCTGCTACCAAATTGCTAGCTGTTAGCGCAAGTGCGGCAAGGGCTAGCGTGGCTTTTTGCTTGAAATTCATAAGGTGCTCCAAAGCGGTATGGTGGTGTGTTCAGGACACAGAACCGCGATTTTGGAGGCCACCCCATCAAACCACAACGAATACTTCGTTGTTTGTATATGCGCTTTGAGGTCTAAGCGTGATTCAGTTCGCCGCCTTGGCCGCAGAGCGGCCCAGGGTCCAGTTCAGGCCCAGACCCGCCGAGGTGCCGGTGGACTGCTGGTACAGCGGGCTGGCGGCATTGGCCGAACCCGCGTAACTCTCGGCCCGCACAAAGGCAAACACCCGCACATCCGGCCCCAGGCTGCGCGAGGCATTGACCGTGAGCCGCGTGGCAATCAGCCCGGCCTGCGCCGTGTAGGCCGGGCGCAGGGCGGTGGCCAGGTCGGCCGGCACGCCGTAAAAGTATTGGTTAAGCCGGCTGTCACCCAGCACCAGGCTGGCACTGGTGGCCATACGCCAGCCCGCGCCCACGTCACGCACCTCGTAGCTGATCTCGGGCTCCAGCGCAAAACCCTGGTTGCGCAAGCCGTTGTTGATCTCCAGCACCGTGCGCAGTGGCAGCTCGTAGCGCACGCGGCTGCCCGCGCTGGGGCGGGCCAGGGTGCCCTTGAGCCGGGGGCCAAATTCAATCAGCGTGCCCAGGTCGGTCATGCCCTGGCGCGCCGGGATGTCTTGGGAGCTGGCGGGCAAGGAGGCCGCAAAGCCGATGTCCAGCTCGGTGTCTTCGGTGCGCAGCAGGCGGGCGCCTACGCCGCCCCGGTCGGACCGGAAGACCTCGCCGCGGTAAATGAAGGTGGGCAGCACCAGCGCCCGTGTGCTGCGTTCGCTGGACGCCGGGTAGGCCGGGCTCGACAGGCCGCCCGCAAACACACCCAGCTCCCACAGCGGCAGGCCCTGCTCTTGGGCGTGTGCCGTAGCCGCCAGGCTGCTCAGCAGTGCCAAGGCCGCCCATGCCGTGCCGTGCAGGCCCCGTGGCTTGGCAGGGCTTGTCATCAGCGCACCAGGCGCACGGCTGCAATGGCGACCCAGCCCAGCACAAAGTTGGCGAGTACCAACTTGTGGATTTGCCCAGCCGCCTTGGCAGCTACTGGCCATTCGGCGGCGGCTACCGCACGCTTGAACTTGCGAAAACCGGCAAAGTAAATGTGCCCAAAGATCAGCATCATGGTGATGCCCAGCACCAGCATGAGGTTCCAGCCCAGGGGCACGCTGCCCACGCCGCTGGCCAGTTTGCTGGCCTTGAAGGCGGCGGTGTAGAGGTGGCTGCCGCTGAAAAACAGCGCCGCAATGGCCACCAGCACGATGGCAAAAAAGCGGCGCCACACCTCACCCATCAGGCGCGCACGGGGCTGGGGCTCCATCAGTGCCAGGGCGGCCGGGCGCAGTGCCAGCAGCATGAAGGTCATGCCCCCCATCCACACGATGCCCGCGACCAGGTGAATCAGTTTGGCGATGTCGTACATAAAACCCTTTGTGCAGCGTGAAGAAGAAGGCTCAGAAGGCCCGGATTGTCGTCTCAGGTGAACAGCTGGTCGCGCGCGGCGGTGGTAATGGCCACCACACACGGGTGGGTAATGCGCCGCTCTACCGACACGGCAAAGAACTCCTCCACCAGCTCATCGGTGCGGCCAATCACTTCCACGCCAAATTGCTCCACGATGTCGGCTTCCATGACGGAGGGCGCCATGAACACGCCCCGGCCTTTGCGGCCAAAGGCGTTCATCAGCGCGCCGTCGTCAAACTCGCCTATCGTGGTGGGGTGGATCTGGTGGTGGCTGAGCCAGCCTTCCCACTGCTGGCGTACCGACGCCTGGGCGCCTTGCAGCAGCATGGGCATGCCGTTCAGGCAGGCTGGAAACGGCCCCTTGAGCTGCGCCTTGAGCGCGGGCGTGCAAAAGAAGCTCATGGCGCTGCGCCCCAGTGGGTGGTTAAACGCCTTGACGCTGATGCGTTTGGACATGGGCTCGTCGGCAATCACCAGGTCCAGCTGGTTCAGCGCCAGCTTGGCCAGCAGGTCGGGGAACTTGCCTTCGCTGCAAATCATGCGCACCGGGGCATCCACCTCCAGCGCGGGCTCCAGCAGCCGGTAGGCCAGGGACTTGGTCACCGAGTCGGCCACGCCCACCTTGAAGTCCAACACCCGGCGTTTGCCGCTGGCCTGGCGCACCGCGTTTTCCAGCTCGGCGCCCAGCGTGAAGATCTGGTCCGCATAGCCCAGCGCCAAACGGCCGTCTTCGGTCAGCTCCATATTGCGCCCGCTTTTCTGGAACAGCTTGCGCCCCAGCCAGTCCTCCAGCAGCTTGATCTGGCCCGACAGGGTTTGTGGCGTAGTGTGCAGCTGCTCGCCCGCACGCATGACGCCACCCGCCTTGGCGGTGACCCAAAAGTAGTGAAGATGTTTGAAGTTCATGGTGCGCCCTCTGAAACAAACCGAAACACTGCGAAATAATCGAAGTAAAAAAATACAAAATACGAATTTACGCGAAGCATATCAGCCCCTACAGTTCGAGTCTTCCTAGTCACTTACTCAAAGGAGTAAACGTATGCGACTCAGTACCCGAGGCCGTTTTGCCATCACCGCCATGATTGACCTGGCCCTGCGCGAAAGTGCGCAGCCCGTGCCATTGCAAGACATCGCGCTGCGGCACCGTATCTCCCTGTCGTATCTGGAGCAAGTGTTTGCCAAGTTGCGCCAGCATGGCTTGGTGGAAAGCACCCGTGGCCCCGGTGGCGGCTACACCCTGGGATTCCGGGGCAACAGCATCACCGTGGCGGACATCATTGGCGCGATTGAAGAACCCGCCGAAGCCAACACCCCGCGCGACGGCGTGCAGGACATGACGCAAGACCTGTGGGCTGCACTGCAGACCACCATCGTGGCGCACATGAAAACCATCACGCTGAAAAGCCTGGCCGAAGAGCAACGCGCGAAGGGTTTCCAGGTGCAAGAACGCAAGCCTGCCAAAAAGGGCGTGCTGCAAAAGATCAAGCCATTGGCACCCGTGCGCACCAATGCGCCCAACTCGGTGTTTGCATTGGCCGGCTCCCTGGCCCTGCGCGGTTAGCTTTTTAAGCCAAAGGGGGCTCTAGCTCTTATGGAGTCTGTGTGAATAGCTCCTAAATTGATAGTGTTTGCGGGCCATTGCCATGGTCGCACGCAGCAGATGCGTGCTGGCAATGCGCTCAGCCCGCCACGAATGCGTCGTGCACGCTCTGGAACACACGGCCTTGCAGCCGTTGCCCCAGGGCCGTGGCTTGCAGCCGGTCCATCACCGGGCCTTTGACCTCGGCCAGCTCTAGCCGAATGCCGCGCGCCGCCAGGCTCTGCTCCAGCGCCGTGAGCATGCCCAGCGCGGTAGCGTCAATCTGGTTGACCGCCGAGCACACCAGCAGCACCCGGCGCACGGCAGGGTCGGCCTGCACCAGCGCTTCGATGCGATCTTCCAGCGCCGTGGCGTTGGCAAAAAACAGGCTCTCGTCCACGCGCAGGGCCAGCAGGCCCGGCACGGTTTGCACCGCGTGGCGCTCCACGTTGCGGAAGTGTTCGGTGCCCGGCACCCGGCCCACCACCGCCATGTGCGGGTGGCTGCTGCGCCACACCAGCACACCCAGCGACAGCGCCACCCCCATCAGAATGCCCGCCTCCACCCCCAGCACGATCACACCGCCGGCCGTGGCCAGCAGCGAGAAGGCGTCGGCCTTGTCGTAGGTCCAGCTGGCTTTGAGTGTGTCCACATCCACCAGGGTGGCCACGGCCACCATGATGCTGGCCGCCAGCACCGCCAGCGGCAAGAAGTAAAACAGCGAGGCAAAGAAATACACGATGAGCGCCATGAAGCCCGCCGTGATGATCGAGGCCAGGGGCGTCTGGGCACCCGCCGCAAAGTTGATGACCGAGCGCGACAACCCGCCGTGCACCGGGTAGGCGCCCGAGAAGGCCGCTGCCACATTGGCCGCACCCAGGCCCCACAGCTCGCGGTTGGGGGCAATGCGCTGCTGGCGCTGCAGCGCAAACGACTGCGCCACCGACACGCTGCCTACAAAACCGACCAGGGTAATCAGCAGCGCAGGCAGCAGCAGCTGGCTCCAGGCGCGCGTCTCGGGCCAGACCCAGGCCAGCGCCGGCAGCCCGGCGGGCACGCTGCCCACCACGGCCACCTGGCGGCTCACATCCCAATGGCCCCAGGCCACCAGCGCCGTACTCACTGCCACCGTGGCAATCGGCGCCATGCGGGCCAGCAGGTCGGCAGCAGTGGCGCCCAGGCCCAAGCGGCGCAGGCCCCGCCCCAAGTAGCGGCGCGCCAGTAGCAAGACCAGCATGCTGCTGCCGCCCAGCGCCAAGGTGGTGAGGTTGGTTTGGGGCAGGGCGCGCCACAGGCCCTGCAGCGTGGCCCAGGTGGAGCTGCTGGGCGCAGACACGCCCAGCACGTGCTTGAGCTGGCCCAGCGCAATGACGATGGCCGAGCCGGAGACAAAGCCGCTCACCACGGGCTGGCTCAAGAAGTAGGCCAGCCAGCCCAGGCGCAGCGCGCCAAAGGCCATGAACATCAGCCCCGAAATCAGCGCCAGGCCCATGGCCAGCTGCACGTATTCGGTGGTGCCCGCAATCGCCAGCGGCTGCAGCGCGCTGGCTGTCATGAGGGCGGCAATGGCCACGGGGCCGATGGCCAGCGTCATGCTAGAGCCCAAGAGCGCGTAGGCCACCACCGGCAGGATGCTGGCGTACAGGCCCATCTCGGGCGGCAGCCCGGCCAAGAGCGTGTAGGCCAGGCTTTGCGGAATCACCAGCACTGCCACGATGAGCCCGGCCGACACATCACCGCCCAACCAGGCGCGCTGGTAGTGGCGCAGCCACTGGGGCAGAAGCTTCTGCATGCAGGCCGTAGCCGTGGGCAAGGGTTTAGCGAACCGTTTGGGCCAGCTCGAACATTTGGCCCGCGCGCATGCCGGAGCGGCAGAAGGCCAGCACGGGGGCTGGCAATTCCTGCAAGGCTTTGTGCATGGCTTGCACCTGCTCGGCGGTGTAAGCGCCGCTCACCACGGGCAGGTGCATGTAGGCCAGTCCGGCAGCTTGGGCCGCGGCCTCGATGGTGCTGCTCAGCGGTTGCTCCGCGCCGCCTTCGTGGTCAGGGCGGTTGTTGAGGATGGACTTGAAGCCCTGGGCCACCGCTTCAACCACGTCTTGTGGGCTGAGTTGGGGGGCCACAAAAAATGCGGGGGTAATTGCACGTGCAGAAATAGCCATTTCAAACTCCTTGTGACAACGCGCGATCCGCGCGGGATTCCAACCATTCAAAAACCAACATGCCCGCCACCATGGCGGCCACAAAAATCCAGACTTTGGCATCGCCCAAGCCCAGAGATACCAGGGCCGGCCCCGGGCAAAAGCCCGCCAGCCCCCAGCCCACGCCAAACAAGGCGCTGCCGCCCAACAAGCGTCGATTAATCACCGTGGCCTGGGGCAGAAAAATGGCACTGCCCAACAGGGTTTTGCTGCGCCCTTTGGCCACAGTGAATGCGCCCAGGCCGACCGCAATGCCGCCACCCATGACCAGGGCCAGGGAGGGGTCCCAGGCGCCTGCCAGGTCCAGAAACGCCAATACCTTGGAGGGGTCGGTCATGCCAGCCAATATCAGGCCCAACCCGAACAGCAGGCCGGCCAGAAATTCAAATGCGCGTTGCAATGTCATGGTGGGCGCTCCTATGCCAGCACGTGGCGAACGATGAACACGGTGGCAAAACCGGTGGACATGAACGTGAGCGTGGCCACCAGGGAGCGCGCCGACAGGCGCGAGAGTCCGCACACGCCGTGGCCACTGGTGCAACCTGCGCCATACCGGGTGCCCACACCCACCAGCAGACCGGCCACTACCAAGGTGGCCCAGTCGGCGTCAATCCGCACTGCAGGCAGAGGTGCCACCCACGAATAGACCAGCGGTGAGACCAACAGCCCGGCAAAAAAAGCCAGGCGCCAGCCGAGGTCGGCACGCTTGGCGCGCAACATGTCGCCCAAGATGCTGCTGATGCCCAGCACCCGCCCGCTCACCACGATGAACAAGGCCGAGGCAATGCCGAGTACAAGACCACCGCCCAGCGATGTCCAGGGGGTGAATTGGTTCCAGTCGATTGTCATGTTGGTGAATCCGTGGAATTTGCGCAAAACTGCCTGTACAAGACTTCGAGCAGGGCCAAGGCCTCGGGGCTGTTGATGCAGTAATAGATGTTTTTGCCTTCGCGGCGGGTGCTCACCAAGCCCTCGTCGCGCAGCACCCCCAGTTGCTGGGACAACGTGGGCTGCAGCACGCCTACCTGCTGTTCCAGCTCCCCCACGCGCATTTCGCCTTGTGCCAGCTGGCAGAGCAGCAACAGGCGGTCCGGGTTGGACAGGGCTTTGAGCAAACGGCAGGCGCTGTCGGCAGACTCGCGCAGCCGTTCCAAGGCCAAAGCCGCAGGGGGAGGAGCATCAGGACGCATGGGGTTCGTTCCGGGCAAGGGAGGTGAATATGCGAGATATTCTATTGACAAACAATATATCAATCAATAAACTATAAATTCACTAGTTGAACTCGCAGGGTCATTCCATGGCAACGCATCCCGTCCCCGCCGTCAAGGCATTTTTCGATCCAGCCACCTGGACCGTGAGCTACGTGGTGTATGCCGAGCCCGGTGGCGATTGCGCCATTGTGGACGCGGTACTGGACTACGATGCCAAGTCGGGCCGCACCAGCACTACCTCTGCCGACCAGATTGCTGACTTCGTACGGGTGCAAAAGCTCACCGTGCAATGGCTTCTGGAAACCCATGCCCATGCCGACCACCTGTCTGCCGCGCACTACCTGCGCGGCATTCTGGGCGGCAAGATCGCCATTGGTGCGCCCATTACCCAAGTGCAAAAGGTCTTCAAGTCCATCTTCCACTTGGACGACAGCTTTGCCCCCGACGGCAGTCAGTTCGACCACTTGTTGCAAGACGGCGAAGTGATTGCCGTGGGGCCTCTGTCGCTGCAGGCTTTGGCCGTGCCGGGCCACACACCGGCATGTATGGCATTTAAGGTCGGGGACGCTGTGTTTGTGGGTGACACCCTGTTCATGCCAGATATTGGCACCGCCCGCTGCGACTTTCCGGGGGGTGACGCGCATGCGCTGTACCAGTCCGTGCAGCGCTTGCTGTCGTTGCCAGACAGCACCCGCCTGTACATGTGCCACGACTACCCGCCTGCGGGCCGAAGTGCCCAATGGGAAACCACGGTGGCCGAGCAAAAGGCCGCCAACATCCATGTCCACGAGGGCGTCACCGAAGTTGAGTTTGTGGCCATGCGCCAGGCACGAGACGCCACCCTGGCCATGCCCAACCTGATCCTGCCCGCTGTGCAGGTGAACATCCGCGCCGGCGCCTTGCCACCGCCAGAGGCCAATGGCGTGGCCTACCTCAAGATCCCGCTGAACGCGCTCTAGGCGCCACGCACCCCAATCCAACCCGCCCGAGGAGGACACCATGACCAGCCTGACACTTCCTACCAGCCCACTGCCCACCGAACCTAGCACCACCAACCCGGACCGCCGCAACTGGATGCTGGCCACCGGTGCGCTGGGCGCCGCAGGAGCCTTGGCCACCGCCGTACCCTTTGTAGCGAGTGTGGCGCCCAGCGAACGCGCCAAAGCCATGGGAGCCGCAGTGGAGGTAGACATTGGCGACCTGATGCCCGGCCAGACCAAAACCGTGGAGTGGCGTGGCAAGCCGGTGTGGATCACCCGCCGCAGTCCGGAGATGGTGGAGGCCCTTGCGGGCCAAGAAAGCAAGTTGGTAGACCCACAATCGCAACGCGAACAGCAGCCGGAATACGCCCAAAACGCCACCCGCTCGCGCACACCTGATGTGTTTGTGGCGGTGGGAATTTGTACCCACCTGGGCTGCTCACCCACTGCGGTGGCTGCCGGCACCAGCAACCCCAGCCTCGATGCGGATTGGGCGGGTGGCTTCTTCTGCCCCTGCCATGGCTCCACGTTCGATGGTGCGGGCCGGGTGTTCAAGAACAAACCCGCGCCCACCAACCTCGAAATTCCGCCCCACTACTTTGCCGGTGCCAACCGGGTCGTCATTGGCGAAGACGCAGCGTAAGCAAATTCACTCCTGAATTAATAGCTGCTCGCGCAGTATTTATAAGGATCCAGGGCACTTTTGACCATCAACCCGACACGTTGAGGCTTGGCTGCGGGGGGCGGATGGATTGCGTGCCGTTATTGCAGCAGCGTTCCAAGGCCGGGACACTTACTCCGCAATAAGGCTGCGCAGCATCCAGGCGGTCTTTTCGTGCACGTCGATACGCTGGGTCAGCACATCGGCAGTGGGTTGGTCGTTGGCTGCGTCCACCACAGGGAACAGCTTGCGCGCGGTGCGAGCTGTGGCCTCCTGGGCCGCCAGCAGGTGGTGGATCATGTCGTTGGCATTGGGCACGCCTTCCACTTCCTTGATGCTGGCGAGCTTCACAAACTCTTTGTAAGTGCCGGGCGCCGGAAAGCCCAGCGCACGAATGCGCTCTGCAATGATGTCGAGAGCTGCCCATTGCTCGGTGTACTGCGCCATGAACATGGCATGCAGGCTGTTGAACTGCGGGCCGGTCACGTTCCAGTGGAAGTTGTGGGTCATCAGGTACAGCGTGTAGCTGTCTGCCAAGAGGCCAGACAGGCCATCCGCAATTTTCTTGCGGTCGCCATCACTGATGCCGATGTCGATTGTCATTCTCTTGTTCAAAGTCTTTGCCATACCAGGTTCTCCTTCAATATCGTGCCCTTCGTGGGCTTGTCGTGTATGTAGCGGTGGCTGCAAGCAGTCAACGCAGGGTCAGTCTATCAACTTGGTCCAGGGCCCGGCGTTGTAAACCGCGTTAAACCCGTTTTTCTTCAACAACATCCGGGCCATCCCGCTGCGGGTACCGCTGGCACAGCACACCACTACAGGGGCTGATCTCGGAATCTCTGCCAACCGTCCACCCACTTTGCAGCGGAATGTTCACGTGCCTGGGCAGGCCCTGCGCAATTCTTGACTTGACGACACCACAACGCTCGCCAGCCCACGCAGCGCGGAAGCTGGCTGTCACTCTCGTGTATTCCCCGCGGATTCAAGTCCGAAGTGCAACTTTGAATTAACCGTTGGGTGGGCGAGAGGAAGCATCCGAGCCCCTCGACCGCCAAGTCAGTTGCCCAATACCTATACACATCTCACCCAACGAACCTACCAGATTGCCATCCTCGCCAAAGCCCATCATGACCAAAGTAGCATTGCGCAACTGATGGGGCGCCACAAGTCAACCTTAGTCGGGAGCTGCGCCGCAACCGGGGTTTGCGCGGCCACCGCCCCAAGCAAGCCCATCAGCTCCACAGGAGCGTATGTCTGCCTGCCAAACGGCCGCGGATTGCTATGCGATATGGGTCGTGGTGGATAGCAAACTTGACCTTGCCGGGTCCCGAACAAATCAGCGCTACCTTGAAGTCAATGGGCAACCGGGCGTCAGTCATGAGAGCACTATCAGCGGATCTACGCCGACACATGCGGGGCACTTTGCACCAACGCACGCTCCAGCCCGCAGAAGCGCGGGGGCCGGAGCGGCGGGCACCATTCCCAATCGTCTCGATAGAGCTACGCCCCACATCGTGGACCAGCGCGCCGATTTGGGGACTGGGAGGCCGATCTGGTCACCGGTGCAGGGCAGAAGCAGGCGCTGGTGACGATGAACGAGCGCACCTCTCGCTTTCTTTGATCGCCCCGTGCCTTCCGCCCGCCGTGGGCGACCCATTGCCTTGTTGCACCGTTCGCACATTCGTGCCCCCCCGCGGCGAGTTTGCGCAGCATGAGCGTGTGGCCTCATCCCTGAACGCACTTCTTCTTTGCGCTCCCTATCCTCCTGGAGCGCGGGGCCAACGAAACAGCGTCTATCCGTCAGTTCTTCCCAAAGAAGAGCCTTTGATTCCATCAAGCAAAAGACATTGCCTTTGCCATGGATCGCCTCAATCATCGTCCCGAAAGTGCCTGGGCTTCAAGACGCCCCATGAAGTTTTTATGAACCAGTTACAGTTCCATCAACAAGCCGTTGCACTTCGAGCTTAATCCGCCCACCATTTCAGCCCAACCATACTCCAACAGAAAGCCAGACTGATTCACTGTCGAAAAAATCATTCAAGTCTACGTGGGTGATTCAAGGTCGGGTGTCTGTGTTGATCATGGTCGGCCATCTGGGCGAAGGTGTTGATGAGTTGATCGCGAAAGAAACGGTCACCTGTTCCGTGAGCGCCTGCGCATGCACACATCCATTCGTCGCGAACCACCAGACCCACCGCATAGGAGCATGCCGCCGCAGCGCGGATGCCCTTTCTTTGCTTACAAAGAGGCCACCAAGCCAGCCAGACAAAAACTCGAACAGACTGTTTCACTACCCGCCAGCTTTCTGGTGCATCTGCGCACGTTACGCCTCCAGTTCATCCATTCGCTGTAGAAGCTATGCCCTTGGCGGACCGCAGCTCGCCACCCAACCTACGTAGGGGGTGGTTTCTGCCAACGCACTCATCGGTAGACCTTCAGGTAGTTGCCTTCGAACCATCGCTTGGCCCAGTGGAACAGGCGGCTGGGCGGCAACAGAACTACGTCTGCATTGCGGAACACTAGTGTGCCGTGGTCCAGCGCGTCGATGATGCAGATCAGCTCCACCTTGAAGGTGGCCAACCAGTCTCGCCGCGCAGTCCTCCCACTTTTCCGCAGGCTTGCTCCCATGGGGCTTGCTTTGGCATCCAGTCCGGCCCCGGAAAGCTGCCGGAATCACCCACTACATACACATGTTGTGCCCTTCTACGCGGCACTGGCATCGGCTTTGAGCATGCCGCCAGGTGAGCGAGTCAAGGAGTCTGATCAAACCACGATTGCCGGAAGACCGGCAGAACGGACAGGTCGGCGATTCACCACCTCCTGACACCTTGTCGCCTCAAGCCCTTTGTCCCTGCTTTCCTCTCATTTTTGTAACAGTGCGCAACACTTTGTACCCAGCCGTTCCAGCCGTTGGGGGTAAACACAATTTCAAACTTGTCGCACGGCCTCACACGAACTCCGCATACCACAAAAACTCAAACATGACCACCCCTACCGCCACTGCTCGTTGGGCCCGCAAACCACATGTGCCACCGGTCATAGCTCGCGCGGTCCCGGTTTCTCCGCGCGTCCCTCGCAGCGGGCGTGCCTCCTTTTATAAACGTCCGCCCAGCTGACACGCGTCGTGACTACATCACCCAAGTGGTGCGCACCGTGCGACCATCTTCGCTCAGTCCAGTGACATCAGCCGCGATGGGCGCACGTTCATACGACGTAAGAAATTGTCCAGCGGCACCACCAACTGTTCGCGGCGGCGCAGACCACTGGGATCCAGATGATGCCCGGTAGATAGTGGAGTTCGGCGTGAGGTGCAATGGTGTGATCCCGACCTTGCTTTGCGCTTTCGTTTCGCGCCGGTGAGAGTGCGCCGAGCCCGAACCGATGATGCTGTGTGCGGTGTGGTGGCATTGGTAGTTAGCCTCATCGTTGTGGAGGTTCATGGGCGAGAAACCATGGGCTAGGAATTCATCTCGGGAGCAACGGGCAAAAAGGGGTTCCAGCGGCGCCGGTCCATCACAGTGCTGACAACGTGGGTCGTCGGGCGTGCCCAGAGAACAGCAGCGTTTCGTTGGGCAATCTCAATATGTGTGCGGTTGTGCTGTCCCACAGTGCACCCGGTGCTGCGGCGAAGGGCTGGTGCGGGCAGTCGGCAATGGTTAATAGGCCACCGCAGAAACAGCGATCCCGCCAGCTAAAGCTCATGCAATTGGCTGTGTGGCCGGGCGTGTGCCACGCATGCATGACTTCGTCGCCAAAGGGAAATATGGCGCCGTGCTCCGGGCGAAAGCAATCAGGGGCTGGATGCCCCTGTATTCGCTGGGCGTTCCAACGTGGCCAGAGCCTGTATTCATCCTGGGGCTGGAGATCGTCGTGGTGGTGGGTGCAGTGCCCAGCGAAGACGGAATTGGTACTCAGCCAGCAAAGCGCGGATCAAAGGAAGGTCACGCGCCCGCGGGTCGACGAGAACAGCTTCCTCGGTGACCAAGACGGCCAAGAGGTAGGTGAGTTCCTCCGTTCTCTCATCGCGCAGGATGCGGAAATACACCTCACATGCTCCAGCGCAGGTAGGCGGCAAGCAGCAGGGCCACACTGCATGACCAGCCGGAAAAGAGTAGTTTCCATACGCTGGCGTGCGGGACAAAACCGACACCGCGCACCATGCCCGCACTCATGGCCCAGAACAGTGCGAACGCCAAGCCGTGGTCAGGGCTGCCGTCGGGTCGCGCAAAGGCCAGTGGGTAAATGCTTCCACCCAGCATGATGAGCAACGCGGCCAGCAGGCTGGGGAAATGCATGCTCGATGCGGATGGGTGTTGTCAACGCTGGTGGCGTTCATGGGCCGTCTTTCTTGCGTGCTACCGCACGACTCTCTTCGTTTTCACCCCACATGGCGTTGAGTACCGCCAGAAGCACCGCAAAACCAACACCTAAAACCCAAGCGAAGTACCACATAGAAAACCTTTCGCGGCGCAGTGCCGCGCCAATGAAGACAGAAGAAAAGGGCGAGAGTGGGCTTCAATAGGCCGCATGGTCGTTCTCGCGAATGTACGCCGCCGTAACTTTGCCGCGCATCACGCTGTACGCCCATGAGGTGTAGCCAATGATGAGTGGCATGAAAATCAACGTGGCCCAGAACATGAGGCCCAATGTGAGGTGGCTGGAGACGCTATCCCATGCCGTCAGGCTGGCAGACGGCATGGAGCTCGAAGGCATCACAAAGGGGAACATGGAGGCCCCTGCCGTACCGATTACACCCACCAGCGCGAGCGATGAGCTGACAAATGCGCTCAGGGTCCACCGCCTGCGCAGCAGTAACGCCGCCATCAGGGCTCCCAGCACGCCCAGAGCAGGCAGCAACCAAAGCAGGGGCTGCCGGCTGTAGTTGGCCATCCATGCTCCTGCTTCTCGGACCACCGTCTTGGTGAGCGGGTCGGGCAATCCATTCACATCCACGGAAGAGGTAATGCGGAAGCCCGGAATACTTTGCATCCATATGCCAGCGCCAATGAATGCCAGCACCATGACCAGGGCGGCGATCGTGGTTGCTTTGATCGTCCGTGACTGAATTTCGCCCTCGGTCCGGTGTGCCAGGTAGGCGCCTCCTTGCATCGTAATCATGGCGCTGCTCACGACCCCCGCCAGCAAAGCAAAGGGGTTGAGCAGCTCCCAGAAACTGCCGGTGTAAGTGGAAACCATGTACTGATCGAAATGAAACGGCACGCCCTGGAGCAAGTTGCCAAAGGCCACGCCGAAAATGAGCGGCGGGACAGAGCCACCGATAAACAGGCCCCAGTCCCAAGTGCTGCGCCAAGTGGCGTTGTGGATTTTGCTTCGGTAGTCAAAGCCGACTGGGCGAAAGAATAGCGCCCATAACACCACCAACATGGCCCAGTAAAAACCGCTGAAGGCCGTTGCGTAGACCAGTGGCCATGCTGCAAATATCGCTCCACCCCCGGTGATAAACCAGACTTGGTTGCCATCCCAGTGGGGGCCGACGGTATTGATCACCACGCGGCGCTCAACATCGTTGCGTCCCACAAATGGCAGGAGTGTCCCCACGCCCATATCGTGGCCATCCATGATGGCAAAACCGATTAGCAAGACGCCAACCAGTACCCACCAGATGATTTTCAGGGTTGAATAATCAAACATCGTGATTCCTTTTATGCGTGTGCCACGGTGCCATGCAGAGGTTCGTTGGCGTAGCGACCGGTGCCCAAGCTACCCGGTCCCATCCGGGCAAACTTGACCATCAGGTACATCTCCACCACCAGCAATACGGTGTAGAAGCCGATGAAGCCAGCGAGTGAACCGTAGAGGCTGTTTACGCTCAAGGTGGAGACGCTCAGGTGTGTTGGAAGTACGCCGTAGATCGTCCAAGGTTGGCGACCGTACTCGGCGACAAACCAACCAAGTTCGCACGCAAGCCAAGGTGCTGGCAGCATCCACAAGGCGGTTTTAAGCAGCCACGGTTTCTGCATACAGGCCGATTTCAACGTACTCCAAAAGGCAAGTCCGAACAGCAGAAGCATTGCAAAGCCAAGGCCAACCATGATTCGGAAAGCCCAGAACATGGGTGTGACACGCGGCACCGTGTCGTTGACTGCTCTTTCGATGATCTCTGGTGTGGCGGTATTGACGTCGACCACATATTTCTTGAGCAAGAGCCCAAATCCGAGATCGGTTTTATATTTTTCGAACACTTGTTTGGCGACGGCGTCTTCCCTGTTGGCGCGCAATGCTTCCAAAGCGTTCACTGCAATGATCCCTTGCTGGATGCGCTCGCGATTCTTGGCCTTGATATCGTGGATGCCGGGTATTTCTTTGGTGATGGAGCGTGTGCCGATCAGCCCCATGACCCATGGAATCTCAACCTCCCAGTTGTTTTTTTGTTCCACCTCATTGATGTCAGCGATGAGAGTAAGCCCTGCCGGCGCGGGCTTGGTCTCCCACATCGCTTCGATGGCTGCCATCTTTGTTTGCTGGGCTTCGCCGACGGTGTACCCGGATTCATCGCCCAATACGATCACACTCATCACGGAAGCGAGACCGAATGCTGCTGCAACCCGGAAGCTGCGCTTGGCAAATTCCACATCGCGTTTTTTAAGAAGGTACCAGCTGGAAACTGACAAAACAAACATCGCGCCGGTGACATACCCAGCAGATACTGTGTGCACAAATTTGGCCTGAGCGTCCGGGTTGAACACAATGGCCCAGAAGTCCGTCATTTCCATGCGCATGGTCTGGTAGCTGAACTCTGCGCCGACCGGGTTCTGCATCCAGCCGTTGGCAATCAAAATCCACAAGGCGGAGAGGTTGGTACCCACCGCCATCAGTGTGGTGACTAACAAGTGCTGCGTCTTGCTCAGGCGATCCCAGCCAAAGAAGAACAAACCAATCATGGTGGATTCAAGGAAGAAAGCCATGAGGCCTTCAATGGCCAATGGCGCCCCAAAGATGTCACCCACGTAGTGGGAGTAATAGGCCCAATTGGTACCGAACTGAAACTCCAGCGTGATGCCCGTGGTGACGCCGAGCGCGAAATTGATTCCGAACAGTTTCCCCCAGAAGCGCGTCATGTCCTTCCAGACCACATTCCCGGTCATCACATAGACGCTCTCCATGATCACCAAAAGCCAGACCATTCCGAGGGTCAGGGGGACGAAGAGAAAGTGGTACATGGCAGTCGCTGCAAATTGCTGCCGTGACAGATCCACCAGTTGTTCCGAAATCATGGTTGGGTTCCTTTTGCCTGGGTAAGGGCGGGTGCGAGAAACTGCGTGGAAACGCTGTTGCTATCAACCGGCACATGCTGTTCCCGCACAAAGAGCCACCACAAACCCATCAGTGCAACCAACTTGATGGCCAACACGATGATGAGTTTTTTAACGAGGGTCTTGTCTGAGAGATTCATGGCGGGACATCTTGATGCCGATCAACGCAGTCAAGATCCGTGCCATCACAAAAATATTAAAATATCCTTTTATATCAACCACTTACGTGCTTTTGTGTTTTGATCGTTACCTAGGATGGCAGTCGTAATGCGCCATAATTGGCACACAAAGCCATAAATGGCACATATGGGTTCGGTGAAATAGGAGACACATGTGGCACTACTACCAGAGTTGCTGTCTTATCTAGACGGTTTGCAAGAACCGCACATCTTGTTTGACAAGCAATACCGAATACTTGCTGCAAACAAGGCATATCGAAAGCAATTTAGCCCGGACCACAGCGTGGTGGGACGCACCTGTTACGAGGTGTCCCATCATTTCAGTGTTCCATGCGACCAAGCGGGGGAGTCGTGTCCTTTGGCCAGGGCCCGGGAGTCCGGGCAACGCGAGCGCGTATTGCACCTTCATCACACGCCCCGGGGTGAGGAATACGTCAACATTGAGTTGGCGCCATTGCTGGATGCCCACGGTGAGCAAACCTTTTACGTTGAAAAAATGCAGGCCCTGGAGGTTGCACACGGGAAGCCGGTTGCGAAAGGGCTCATTGGCCGCTCACCCGCTTTTCAATCGATGTTGGAGTTAGTGGCCCGGGTAGCACCCTCGATGGCTTCCGTCTTGCTTCTCGGAGAGTCAGGTACTGGCAAAGAGTTGGTAGCGCAGGCTTTGCATGAAGCCAGCGAGCGTTCGCGCAAGCCGTTTGTGGTGGTTGACTGTTCAAGCATTCCAGAGAATCTTTTCGAGTCAGAGATTTTTGGCCACGAACGTGGCGCTTTTACAGGCGCCACCAATGCGCGTGGCGGTTTGGTGGAGTCGGCCAGTGGAGGCACTCTGTTTCTGGATGAGGCTGGCGACATACCGCTGACGATGCAAGTCAAGCTACTGAGATTGCTGGAATCAGGCACCTATCGACGCGTCGGTAGCACGGAGTTGCGCCATGCAGACATCCGGGTGGTCTCCGCAACCCACAGAAACCTAACTGAAATGGTCGCGGCTGGCACATTTCGGGAAGACCTCTACTACAGATTGGGAACTTTCCCTGTCCATCTACCGCCGCTGCGGGACAGGAAAGAGGACATCCCTTTGCTTAGTGCCGCTTTGCTCGAACGGATTGATCCAAAGAGGAGGCTTCAATTGAGTGAGGCGGCGGAAAGCTACTTGAAGGCGCAGCCGTTTTACGGCAACGTACGCGAACTACGGAATCTTTTGGAACGCGGTTCAATCCTTTGTGATGGAGAAATCCTGGAGCCCGACCATCTGCAAAAAGCGACCCAATCGGGTGTTCAAAATCAGGTGAGACCGAGGGCTCTGCAGGGAGGTTTGGATGCAGTGTCTAGGTCAGAGCCTTCAAAAAAAACCTTAAAGGCGGTCGAGGACGAGGCCTTTAAAGCGCTTGTTTCTGCTCATCGCGGTAGCCGCACAGAGCTGGCTCGGAGCCTGGGCATCAGTACGCGCTCTCTCTACAGGAAGCTCAAAGCTTGCAGTTTGGAGTCCTAGCGAACGCCTCCTGACGGCCACTAAGGCTTTTTAGCCCCGCTGCAAATAGACTTTCACGAAGCTGCTTTTGAGTGTTTCGCCTAGGGCGGGCAGCGCATCTGTTTGCTGGTTGCGGGTCGCAGCAACCACCGCATCCAGGTTGCGCCGGATCGCCTGGATGTCCGCATCCTGGGCTTCTGCCTCCACGGCGGCAAGCTTGTCACTCACACCGGGATAAAGGGCTGCCAACTTGGCCATGTCCTTGGCCTGGGCAGCTTCAAGTACCAGCTCCATGGCGTCATGAAAATCAACCAGCGCCACCGCCAGCAAAGAGAAGCCATTGCGCTTGAACACCTCTTGAAACACAGGCCGCACTTGCTCCAGTGCTAGGTGCGCAGCGTGCAAATCGCCGGTCTTCACAAGCCCGGCCACGTCGCCCACCATCCGGCTTACCCGGTCCAGATCGGCAACCCATTGCGTATCGCCGCGCAGAGCAAACGGTTGGTAGTGGGTGTACTTGCTTGCAAACCCTTCCAGGGCCGGCACCAGCAGTGCGTACTGGGCATTGGCTTTTTCCCGTTCATTCTTGCCAGTCAGAAACAAGGTCTGTTTGTAGAACCCGTTCATGGCATTGAAGTCTTCAAGGAAGAACTTGCGACTGGCAAAAGCACTTGCGTAACTGCCCCCCACCAGCGTTGCCAGCAGCACGGCCCAGGCCACGCCGGTTCGTACCGGGCTAACCGCAACTGCGTTTGCGGTGCGGGTACGGATGCCCAGCAATCGGTACAGCGGGCAAAAATTCAGCGCAGCGGTGGCTAGCATCACCACACTGGCGGCATAGGCGACCCACTGCCAGGCCCCGCTGAGCCAAAAGAAACCCAGCATCAGCAGGCAAATGCCTGCTAGCGAGCGCACAAAACGGTCTATGGGGTGGGTATTAGCCATGGTCAGGTCCTTGGTTGAGTTCGGTGGCCGACAGGCCCAGGGTGTAGGTCAGCCAGCTGCTGGTCGCGGTGACGCTCCAGAAGGCGAAGAAGGCCAGCGTGTAAACGCCCTGCTGGCCCAGACCCCAGCCACGCGCCCAGCCTTGCAGGTCGTGTGGGTCAAACAGGGCAAACACCACCATCTCCATCACACAGGCCGCCAGAAACGCGGGCCAGACCACCAGCATCCACTTCTTTTGCATAACGCCTCCTTCAGCGGGGAACAATAAACACCGACTTCTCCACCACCTTGGCAGCGCTCTGCTGCGCAGAGATGGAAAACTCGAACGGATGGGAGCCCGCCACGGCGGCCTCGTAGGGGATTTGCACCCGCACCGCCACCCAGCGTGCTTGCGCGGGGCCAATGGCCAGCGTGGGCTGGTCCATGGAGGCCTCGATGCCGTCCAGTCCGGTGGCCTCCACCACAAACTCTTGCGCCTGCTCGGTGGCGTTCATGATCTGCAGGCGGTAAACGTTTTCCATCTTGCCGCCGGCCACGATGCGGGCCAGCGTGCCGCGGTCACGCACCACGTCTACCTTGAACGGGCTGCGCAGCGCCAGGCTCACACCCATGGCCACCAACACCGTAGCCAGAATGCCGACGTACACCAACACCCGCGGACGCAACACATGGCGCAGGGTCTGGGCGCGGGTCCAGTGTTGGTGCACTGCGTTTTGGGTGGAGTACTTCACCAGGCCACGGGGGTATCCCACCTTGTCCATCACCGAGTCACACACGTCGGCGCAGGCGCCACAGCCTATGCACTCGTACTGCAGGCCCTTGCGGATATCGATGCCTGTGGGGCACACCTGCACACACAGGCTGCAGTCCACACAAGCCCCCAGATTCAAGGCGCGTGGGTCGGCCTTTTTGGAGCGGGCGCCGCGTGGCTCACCGCGTTCGCTGTCGTAGGTCACGATAAGCGTGTCCTTGTCGAACATGGCGCTCTGAAAGCGGGCATACGGGCACATGTATTTGCACACCTGCTCGCGCATGTAGCCGGCAAAGCCATAGGTGGCAAAGCCGTAAAAGAAGATCCAGAAGGTTTCCCAGGGGCCCAGCGTCCACTGCAACACCGCGCCACCCAGGGCGTGGATGGGTGTGAAGTACCCCACAAACGTAAAACCCGTCCACAGGGCCAGTGTGATCCACATGCCTTGGGTGGCGCCTTTGCGCCAGACCTTGTCCCAGTTCCACGGGCCGGCGTCACGGCGCATGCGGGCCGAGCGGTCGCCCTCTGCAAGTTTCTCCAGCCACAAGAAGATTTCGGTGTACACGGTTTGCGGGCAGGCATAGCCGCACCACAGGCGGCCCGCCACTGCGGTGAACAGGAACAGTGAAAACGCCGAGATCACCAGAATGCCCGTGAGGTAGATGAAGTCCTGCGGGTAGAGCACCAGGTTGAAGATGTAGAAGCGCCGCGCGCCCAGGTCAAACAAGACCGCCTGGCGTTGGCCCCACTCCAGCCAAGGCGTGCAATAAAACACCAGCTGCGTCAGAAACACCAGTGCCCACCGCCACTTGGCGAAGTAGCCCGAAACACTGCGCGGATAAATCCTTTTGTGCGCCTCGTACAGGGCCACCATTTCCGGCTCGGCGCCAGGCGGCGCTTCGATGGGGCTGCGGTCGCCGGATACGGCGATGGGTATCACCTTGCGGTTGGAGTCGGCATCTGGGTTCATAAAAATACCTGAAGAGCTTTGACCATGTGTTGCATCTAAAGCATACGGGTATGGGTATAAAAAATGATGATTTAAATCAATTATTAACGCGAATCCCGTTGAATTTCGTCTCCAGCGCCTAGATGTTTCGGTGGGAGTTTGGCCAATCTGCGCAAGTTTGTGGGGAAATTTCAAAAATGTCTTGATACCCAATGGGGTATTAAATATACTACGTAGGGTATCAAGGAATCATCATGCCCCACATCACCTACATCCAGTCTCTGCGTCACCGTCACCTCGGCCTCATGGCAAGCATGGGCTTGGCTGCGGTGTTGGCATGGGTTCCCGCAAGCGTGAAGGCGCAGGCTTCCCCGACATTCACCGTCGGCCTGAAGCAAAGCGGCGCCAGCACCTTTCTGGACGGTGTGGTCCAACCCGTCAAACAGAGCACCGTGTCAGCCCAGGCGTCTGGCCGTATTGCCAGCTTTGTGGTGAAGGCGGGCGACAAGGTCAAAGCCGGCCAACTGCTCGCCACCATTGACGACCGCGAAGCCTCGGTAGGCCAGCAGCGCAGCCAGGCCCAGGTGGACCAAGCCGACGCTGACCTGCGCAACGCCAAGGCCAACTACGACCGCACCAAAGATTTGCAGGCCAAAGGCTTCATCAGCCAGGCCGCGCTGGACACCGCCGATGCCCAACTCAAAAGTGCCAAAGCCCAGCGCGACCAGGCCAGCGCCGCCATCCGCCAAAGCAGCCTGGCCCAGGGCTTTACCCGCGTGACCGCCCCGTTTGATGGCTGGGTGCTGCAGACTGACGCGCAAGCGGGCGACCTTGCCGTGCCCGGCAAGCCCCTGCTGGTGATCTACGCGCCCCTGCCCCTGCGCGTGGTGGTGCAAGTGCCAGCCTCCCGTGCAGCACTGGTGGGCGAGGCCGCCAATGTGCAAGTACAGGCCGGTGAAGCCCTGCCCGACGCCTGGATCACCCCTAGCGCCACCAGCGTCATCCCGTCTTCGGACCCAGTTTCGCAAACCACCGAGTGGCGCCTGGAACTGCCTGCCGCCCAAAGCGCGGGGCTGGTGCCCGGCCTGCAAGTGCGGGTGAAGTTCAGCGCCGCTGCAGCCGCCAACCGCAGCTTGCTGGTCGTGCCAGAGCAGGCCATCGTCCGCCGCGGTGAGCTGACGGCGGTGTACGTGAAGAGTGGCGAGGTCTTCACCCTGCGCGCCGTACGCCTGGGCCAAAAGTTGGGCGCCGAAGGCACCGAAGTACTGGCTGGTTTGAAGGCCGGTGACGTGGTGGCGCTGGACACGGTGCGCGCCGCACAGGCCCGCCCCTCCGCCAAATAAGCCGCCACCACCGAACCGAGGCTGCCATGCACGCTCCTGAATCCACTCCCCAAAAACTGGGTGCCTCCGGCCGCATTGCCGCAGCTTTCCAGTCCAACGCCCTCACACCTTTGTTGGCGCTGGTGGCGCTGCTGCTGGGCCTCTTTGCCGTGTTGGTCACCCCGCGCGAAGAAGAGCCCCAGATCAACGTCACCATGGCCAATGTGCTGATCCCCTTCCCCGGGGCCAGCAGTGCCGATGTGCAAAACATGGTGGCCAAACCTGCCGAACAGGTGCTGGGCCAGATTGCCGGCATCGAACACACCTACTCCGTCTCCCGCCCCGGTGTGGCAGTGCTCACCGTGCAGTTCAAGGTGGGCGTGCCCCGCACCGAAGCGCTGGTGCGCCTGTACGACGTGCTCAACGCCAACCAGGACTGGCTGCCCCGCGACCTGGGCACCCTGGCACCTATCGTCAAACCCAAGGGCATTGACGACGTGCCAGTGGTCGGCATCACACTCTGGAGCCCCGAGGGCACCCCCGCCAGCGAGCTGGAAGCCGTAGCCCACACGCTGGAAGCCGAACTCAAGTCGGTGCCCGGTGTGCGTGAAGTCACCACCATTGGTGCCCCCGGCCGCTCCATCCAGATCGACATCGACCCCACCCGCATGCGCGATCGGGGCGTGGATTTGCTGAGCCTGCAAAAAACCATTGCCGCCGCCAACTTCGGCATGCCCGCCGGTAGCGTGGTGGACAACCAGGCCAGCCCAGGCGGCGCTCAGATGCTGAGCGTGGAGGCCGGTGAGTTCTTGCGCAGTGCCGACGACGTGGCCGACATGGTGGTCGGTGTGAGCAAGGGCAAGCCCGTGTTCCTGCGTGACGTGGCCCGCATCAGCACCGGTACCCAACAGGCCGGCAGTTATGTGTGGTTCATGCAAGGCGCGGCCAATGGATCCAACCCCAGCGGCGTAGCCGCGCCGGCGGGCCAGGCGTTGCCTGCGGTAACCATCCAGGTCACCAAGAAGCCCGGCGAAAACGCAGTGGATGTATCGCGCGCCGTGGGCGAACGTTTGCAGGCGCTGCAAAACACCGTCATTCCCGGCGACATGCAAGCCACGGTGACCCGCGACTACGGCGAAACCGCCGCCGAAAAAGCCAACAAGCTGATCCAGAAGCTCGCTTTCGCCACCGGCTCCGTCATCTTGCTGGTGGGCTTTGCGCTGGGCCGCCGCGAGGCACTCATCGTGGGCGCGGCCGTGATCCTGACGCTCACCGCCACGCTGTTTGCCAGCTGGGCCTGGGGCTTCACGCTCAACCGCGTATCGCTGTTCGCCCTCATCTTCTCCATCGGCATTCTGGTGGACGACGCGATTGTGGTGGTTGAAAACATCCACCGCCACCAGCAGCTCACCCCACACGATTCGCTCAAAGACATCATCCCCCGCGCGGTGGACGAGGTGGGCGGCCCCACCATCCTGGCCACGCTGACCGTGATTGCGGCCCTGCTGCCCATGGCCTTTGTGTCCGGCCTCATGGGGCCGTACATGAGCCCCATCCCCATCAACTCCAGCCTGGGCATGGCCATTTCTCTGGCCATTGCCTTCACGGTGACGCCTTGGTTGGCGCTCAAATTCATGCGCGAGCATGGTGCGGGCCACGCGGCACACACCGCCACTGCCACGGCACAGCCCGGCAAAGTACAGCGCATTTTTGACCGTGTCTTGATGCCCTTTTTGCAAAGCACACGCAAGCGCTGGTATCTGTTGGGCGGCATTGTGGGCGCGCTTCTGCTCTCGGTCAGCCTGGCGCTGGTGCCCAGCTCCATGGTGGGCGTGGTGCTCAAGATGCTGCCCTTCGACAACAAAAGCGAGTTCCAGGTGGTGGTGGACATGCCCGCCGGCACCGCGCTGGAAGACACCGCCGCCGCCCTGCAAGACCTGAGCGCCTACCTGGCCCAACAGCCCGAGGTACTGAACCTGCAAGGCTACGCGGGCACTGCTTCACCCATCACCTTCAATGGCTTGGTGCGGCAGTACTACCTGCGCGCCGATGCCGAGCAGGGCGACCTGCAAGTGAACCTGGTGGACAAGCAACACCGCAGCGAAAAAAGCCATGTGATCGCCCAGCGCTTGCGCCCGGCGCTCGAAGAAATTGCTGCCAAACACGGCGCCCGCATCAAGGTGGTGGAAGTGCCACCCGGCCCACCCGTCATGTCGCCCCTGGTGGCTGAGGT
The DNA here is from genome assembly GCF_034519335.1 of Rhodoferax sp. Taxonomy (GTDB): domain Bacteria; phylum Pseudomonadota; class Gammaproteobacteria; order Burkholderiales; family Burkholderiaceae_C; genus Allorhodoferax. The sequence continues at coordinate 40,164 of NZ_JAXHOL010000022.1, read as the reverse complement.
GTATGGCCCCGACGAGGCCGGCCGCCAGGCGCTGGCTGCCAAGATTGCCCAGTCGTTTGACGCCACCGGTGACATCGTGGGTGTAGACACTAGCCTGCGTGAAGACGCCCCGCGCGCGTTCCTGCGCGTGCGCCGCCAGCGCGCCGAATCCCTGGGTATTCCGGTGGCTGCAGTGGCGCAGACCGTATCAGGCGCACTCAGCGGTGCCGATGCGGCTTACCTGCACGACGGCCAAAGCAAATACCCCGTGCCCGTGCGCATTCAGCTTCCGCTGGAAAGCCAGGTTGGGCTGGAGCGCATCCTGGGCCTGTCACTGCGGGCCGCCAATGGCCAACTGGTGCCACTGTCTGAGCTGGTCACCGTGGAGCGCGGCATCATCGACAAGCCCTTGTTCACCAAAGACCTCAAGGGCGTGAGTTATGTGTTCGGTGACATGGCCGGCAAGCTCGATTCGCCCTTGTACGGCCTGGCAGCCATCCGCAGCACCATGGCCAGCGCCGCCAAAGAAGGTGACGCCGCAGTGGGCGAATACTGGATTCACCAGCCCACCGACACCTACCGCGGCTACGCGCTCAAGTGGGATGGCGAATCACAAATTACCTACGACACCTTCCGCGACATGGGCGCCGCCTACGGCGTGGGCCTCATCCTCATCTATCTGCTGGTAGTGGCGCAATTCAAGAGTTACCTCACGCCGCTGGTCATCATGGCGCCCATTCCGCTCACCATCATTGGGGTGATGCCGGGCCATGCGCTGCTGAACGCGCAGTTCACCGCCACCAGCATGATCGGCATGATTGCGCTGGCCGGCATCATCGTGCGCAACTCCATCTTGTTGGTGGACTTTATTGAGCTGCAGGTGAGCCAAGGCATGGTCTTCCGCACTGCCGTGTTGCAGTCTGCTGCGGTGCGTGCCCAGCCCATTGTGCTGACCGGTGTGGCCGCCATGATCGGCGCCTTCTTCATCCTGGACGACCCCATCTTCAATGGCCTCGCCGTCTCCCTCATCTTCGGCATCTTGGTGTCCACCGTGCTCACGCTGGTGGTGATACCTGTCTTGTATTACGCGCTGTACCGGCGCCGTATGGAGTCGCGCGAAGACGCGGCCCTCTCAGGTACTTAAACCCTACTCAACCAGGAGACAAACACCATGGCCCATATCGTTATCGTTGGTGCAGGCATAGGCGGCATGCCCGCAGCATATGAAATCCGCGAGCTGCTCGGCAAAGAACACAAGATCACGGTCGTCAACAACACCGACTACTTCCAGTTCGTGCCCAGCAACCCGTGGATCGCGGTGGGCTGGCGCCAGCGTGAAGACATCACCCTGCCTATTGCGCCTTACCTCACACGCAAGGGCATAGGCTTTATCCCCAAAGGTGTCGAGAAGATTGATGCCGAAGCCAATCAGCTCACATTGGCGGGCGGCGAAACACTGGCCTACGACTACTTGGTCATCACCACCGGCCCCAAGCTGTCTTTCAGCGAAGTGCCAGGCGCTGGCCCGGCGGCTCACGGTGGTGGCGGCTTCACCCACTCGGTGTGCAGTGTGGACCATGCGCAAGCCTTCTGGGCTGACTATGAGAACTTCCTCAAGAACCCCGGCCCGGTCATCATCGGCGCCATGCCCGGCGCCAGCTGCTTTGGCCCGGCTTATGAGTTCGCGTTCATCCTCGACACCGACCTGCGCCGTCGCAAGCTGCGCCACTTGGTGCCCATCACCTATGTGAGCAGCGAACCCTACATCGGCCACCTGGGGCTGGGCGGCGTGGGCGACAGCAAGTCCATGCTGGAGTCCGAGATGCGCAACCGCGACATGAAGTGGATTACCAATGCGAAAACCACCAAGGTCGAAGAAGGCAAGATGTTTGTGACCCAGCTAGACGACTTGGGCAATGTCTACAAAGAACACGAGCTGGGCTTCAAGCTCTCCATGATGCTGCCCGCCTTTAAAGGCGTGGACGCCGTGGCGGCCGTGCCCAATCTGTGTAACCCGCGCGGCTTTGTGATCATTGACGAATACCAGCGCAGCAAGGCTTACAAGAACATCTTCTCCGCCGGCGTGTGCGTGGCTATTCCACCCGTAGAGGTCACCCCCGTGCCCACCGGTACACCCAAGACGGGCTACATGATCGAGAGCATGGTGGGTGCCATTGCGCACAACCTGGCCGACGATATCAACGGCGGCCCCGCCAATGCCAAGGGCACCTGGAACGCCATCTGCCTCGCTGATATGGGCGACACCGGCGCAGCCTTTGTGGCACTGCCGCAGATTCCCCCGCGCAATGTCAACTGGTTCAAAAAAGGCAAATGGGTGCACCTGGCCAAGATCGCGTTTGAGAAGTATTTCATGCGCAAGATCAAGAAGGGCAATTCTGAGCCTGTGTACGAGAAATACGTGCTCAAGGCCTTAGGCATCGCCCGCTTGGCGGACAAACCGTAACCCCCATTTCCAGCTTTCTTTACTTCACCGGAGAACACCATGACCGTCGCACGCTACATCCACCTCTTTGCAGGCACCTTCATCCTCTTGTCCCTCGCGCTGGGCGTTCAGGGCAGCCCCATTTTTGTGTCGCAGTGGTGGCTGGCCTTCACTGCCTTTGTGGGTGCCAACCTGTTCCAGTTTGGCATCACCGATGTATGCCCCATGGGCTGGATGCTCAAGAAACTGGGCGTGCCTGAGTCCAAAGTGGCCTGCAGCCGCTGAGGTTTAACCCCGTGGCAACGCTTGCGTCCGGCTCCGAAGACAATACCCCCCAGACTATTCTGGAGGACTGCATGAAGACCGCATTGACTGACGAAGCCGCCCGCACCGATGTACTGAACCGCCTGCGCCGCGCCGAAGGGCAGCTGCGTGGCATTCAGCGCATGGTGGAAGAGGGCGAAGACTGCCTGAAGATTGGCCACCAGTTCTCAGCCGTGCGCAAGGCGCTGGACAGCACCTACCTGCGCATGACACTGTGTTTTCTGGAGCAAGAACTGGAAACCCGCATGCAACCCGATGCGTCCCAAAAAGACGATATGGATGACATGTTCAAAAACCTGGAAACCATGCTGGCCCGCATGCGATAGCAGCCCGCACCTTGGAGTGAAGATATGCAACGCCCCCCCTTTGCCCCCCGCTGGAAAGCGCTGAGCCTCGCCCTCGCGTTGGCAGGCGGTGCGCTGCCCTCGCTCCAAGCCCAAAGCCTGGTAGACCTGTACACCGCCGCACGCGGCTTTGACGCCAGCTACCAGTCCGCCAAGAGCCAGTTCGACGCAACCCTGGCCAAGTCTGCCCAAGCGCGGGCCGCCATCCTGCCTACCGCCAACTTTGCCTTGGGTGCCAGCCGCTCCAACCAGGAAGTCTTGCCCTCGGCTGAGCGCTCATATGGCTCCCAGACTGCCACCATCAGCGCCTCCCAGCCTTTGTACCGCCCGGCCAACTGGGCCAGCTACGAGCAGGGCAACAAGCAGGTGGCTTTGGCACAGGCCCAGCTGCAGGCGGCCGAGCAGGATCTGATCGTGCGGGTCAGCCAGACCTACTTTGATGTGCTGGCCTCGACCGACAGCCTGGCCTTTGTGAAGAGCCAAAAGACCGCCGTGGCCGAACAGCTGGCCTCGGCCAAGCGCAACTTTGAGGTGGGTACCTCCACCATCACCGACAGCCGCGAGGCGCAAGCCCGCTTTGACTTGGTGATTGCCCAGGAGCTGGCTGCCGAGAACGATCTGCGCGTCAAGACCATTGCCCTGAACCAGCTGGTGGGCAAGAGTGATGCAGCCCCCAAGCCTTTGGCCGCCCCGGTGGTGCTGGCACCTCTGGAGCCAGCCGACGCCGAAGTCTGGGTGCAGCAGTCCATTAGCCGCCACCCCGGCATTGCGCAGCAAGAGGTTGCCCTGGAAGTGGCCAAGCTGGAAACCGCCAAGGCCGAAGCCGGCCACAAGCCCACCCTGGACCTGACCGGCAGCTACTCGGCCGTTAACAACAACGGCACGTCCACCGCAACCGCCGACAGCCGGGTGAACGTGGCCACCATTGGGGTGAGCTTTAACCTGCCGCTGTTTGCTGGTTTCTCCACCCAAAACCGCATCAAGGAAACCCTGGCGCTGGAAGACAAGGCCCGTACCGACCTGGAAGCCACCAAACGTGCGGTCGCCCAAGGCACCCGCACTGCCTTCTTTGGGGTGCTGTCGGGTCAAGGCCAGGTCAAGGCCCTGGAAGCGGCAGAGGCGTCAAGCCAAAGTGCGCTGGAAGCCAACAAGCTGGGTTACCAGGTGGGGGTGCGCATCAACATCGATGTGCTCAACAGCCAGAGCCAGTTGTTTGACACCAAGGCCAAGCTGGCCAAGGCGCGGTATGACGTGCTGGTGGGTGGCTTGAAGCTCAAGCAGGCCAATGGCACGCTGGTGGCGGAGGATTTGAATCCGATTAATGGGCAGTTGGCGCCGTGATGCTGCGTTGGCTGGACAAGTTGCCGCTCACCTGGCTGGCCCTGCTGGCCGGCTGGTTGGCGGTGGCTCCCCTGTTTCCCGAGCCGCACCTGGTCGAGAAACTGCGCATGCTCAGCCAAGGCACCCTAGTGCGCCCCCTAGACATCTTCGATCTGCTCATGCACGCGGTGCCCCTGCTGGTGTTGGTGGCTAAGCTGTGGCGCATGGCGCGCTTGCGCAAGAAGCCTTGAATTAGTAGTGAAAACGGCCTTTCAGGCCGTAGATATTGCGCGAGAAGCTCCTAAAACAATAGCAAATGCGCCAACTGCAGGGCGGCAAAACTAGCCACGCCAGTGCCCCGCTACCATCAGGCGCATGCCCCATTTCTTCTCCCGCCTGCAGTCGGGCAACCCGCGCAGCATCACCGCCATGCTGCTGGCCGTCGCGTTCTTCTCCGCCATGGACACGCTCATCAAGCTGCTGTCCGTCCACTACCCGCCGCTGCAAATTGCAGCCATGCGTGGCGCGCTCACGCTGCCACTCATTGCCATCTGGATTCATGCGCGCGGCGCCTGGGCCGAGGTCTGGCGCGCCCGCTGGCCGCTGCACCTGCTGCGCGGCGCGCTGGTCATCGCCATGCTGGTGCTGTTTACCGTGGGCGTGCGCGGCTTGCCGCTCACCAATGCCTACACCCTCATGTTCTTTGCGCCGCTGCTCATCACCGTGCTGGCCTGGCCCGTGCTGGGCGAGCGCGTGCCGCGCGCGCACTGGTGGGCCGTGGGCGGCGGTTTGGTGGGCGTGCTGGTGGCGCTGCGCCCCAGTGCCGAGGGCTTTGCCAGCTGGGCCGGCCTGGCCGTGTTGGGGGCGGCCGTCTGCTACGCCGTGTCAGCGGTGGTCACACGCCTGGCCAGCCGTACCGATTCGAAAGACAGCCTGGTGCTGTGGGTGATGGTGATCTTGAAGGTGGTGGCCAGCGCGCTGGCTGCGCCGCAGTGGCTAACGCTGCGTGCCCAAGACCTGGGCCTGTGGGCCGGGTTGGCGGCGTCTGGCTTCTTGGGCCAGCTGGCTATTACCGAGGCCTTTCGCCACGGGCAGGCCAGCGCTGTGGCTCCGTTTGAATACACCGCTCTGGCTTGGAGCCTGGGCATCGATTGGGCGCTGTGGCAACTGCTGCCCGATGGCTTCACGCTGCTGGGTGCCGCCATCATCGTGGGCAGTGGCCTGTATGTGCTGCGGCATGAACAAGTGCACACCACGGCAGAGCACCCCTAGGGCGCTGCCGAAGCCATCTCGTCAGCGAATCACCTTCACTTCAGCCGCTTGATCAAGCTCGACGTATCCCAGCGCTTGCCACCCATCTGCTGCACATCCGCATAAAACTGGTCTACCAAGGCGGTCACAGGCAGGCGCGCACCATTGCGCTTGGCCTCATCCAGCACCAGGCCCAGGTCCTTGCGCATCCAGTCCACCGCAAAACCGAAGTCAAACTTGTCGGCCACCATGGTCTTGCCGCGGTTGTCCAGTTGCCAGCTTTGCGCAGCACCCTTTCCAATCACGTCCAGCACCTGGTTCATGTCCAGCCCGGCCTTCTGGCCAAAGGCAATCGCCTCACTCAGGCCCTGCACCAGCCCGGCAATACAAATCTGGTTCACCATCTTGGCAAGCTGCCCTGCACCGTTCTCGCCTAGCAGAGTGAAGGCGCGCGAGAATGCCATGGCCACGGGCTTCACGGCTTCAAACGCGTTAGCGTCGCCTCCACACATCACCGTCAGCAGCCCATTTTGGGCGCCGGCCTGGCCACCCGACACCGGGGCGTCGATGAACTGCAGACCTTTGGCCCGTGCTGCCGCGCTGAGCTCGCGGGCAATGTCGGCCGAGGCAGTCGTGTGGTCTACAAAGATCGCACCGGGCTTCATGCCGGCAAAGGCACCGTCCGCGCCCAGCGTCACGCTGCGCAGGTCATCGTCATTGCCGACGCAGCAAAAGATGATGTCGGCATTCTGCACGGCTTGGCGGGGCGTGGGGGCATGGGAATGTGCGCCCAATTGGCTGCTAGTGCTGGAAAATTCTGCGCACCAAGCTATCGATTTGCTAGCAGTTCGGTTGTACACGGTCAGCTGGTGACCCGCGCGTGCCAAGTGCCCGGCCATGGGGTAGCCCATGACGCCCAGGCCCAGAAAGGCAACTGAGTAGGCAGGAGCGGGTTCGTAGGTTTTGTCGTTGATGTTGGGCATGAAGTACAGAGGCCTTACGCGAATTGGGCGATGCCATTACCGAAACTCCAGTTCTCTTTGGCGGTTTCGATGAGATTGATGATCACGTCTTGTGCCTTGAACGGGGTGTGGTTAGCAATTTCGTTGGCAATCGCGCTGAACAGTGCCTTCTTCAGTTCTACAGTTCTGGGAGCCAAGACAATTTGGATCACAAGTAGCTTATGGGAGTGGGCAATTCCCAAGAACTCCTCCGCACAAATCAATTCATCGCTTGCTCGGCGTGTAATGGTTTGAAAGCGGTCTGCTACGGGAATGTTGAGCGAACTTACCAGGGCCTTGTGGACCAGGTCCGCCACATGGCGAACGGTTGAGGATGGTGTGTCGGTGGGAATATCAATTCGAACGAGAGGCATGATGTCTCCTGAAAATTTGCCATAAATGCGGTGGCCTACCGCTGGATCAGCTCAATTCGGTAACCGTCAGGGTCTTGAATGAAAGCGATGTGTTCTGCATCTGCCCGATCGGGTGATTTTGCAGACATGGGGCCGGGTTGACGTACGACGGTGACACCAGTGGTCTGGAGCGCATCACAGGTTCCGTAGAGATCGATGCATTCCAAAGCGATATGCCCGTAGGCGTCTCCCTGCGTATAGGTCCTCCCGTCCCAGTTGTGCGTCAACTCCAGGACCGAGTTGTCACTCTCTGCTCCGTAACCCAGAAATGCCAACGTGAATTGGCCATCGGGGTAGCGCTCCGTGCGCAACAGGTGCATGCCCAACTGCTCGGTGTAGAAGGTTATAGAGCGGTCCAAGTCGGACACCCGGATCATGGTGTGCAGCAACCTAGTGGGGCGATTGGCGCGCGAAGTTTCAGTGCTGTGAGTCATGGAGTGGTGCTGCATGGCGTTGGGCGGCGGCACACATGGTCCATGGACCAGTGGGCGGCCACCCAACGGTCTTTATCCCTTTGCCGCCGCTTCGCCCAACTCTTCGTTGGTATAGGCGTCACCACCAATGCCCCACATCCCATCGACGGCATATTTCAAATTCACCCAGATTTGCTCCCGTGGATGTTTGCCTTCGCAAGCGTCAAACACAATCTGTGTAGCCTCTTTCACATAGGCCTTCTGAATATCCCTCGTAGGGAATGCAAAGGACGGCGTAAGCCATTCGACGATGGCTACCGCCGTTGGCTTCATGCCGGCGAACGTACTGTCTGCAGGAATGTCCGCGATGTGTCCAATCACATTAGGTGTAAAGAATTGGTTGCCGGCCAATCCATGCAGCTTCAGGAAAGCTTCCGATAGCTTGGCGATGGTTGCCTGGCGACGGTCCTTCGGAATCAGTCCTTCGGTGACGATAAGTGTGAGTGGCATTTCTACTCCAAGAGGTATTTGCGAAATACAGAAAGGGGCGCTGCCCCAATCTGCGTTGCACGGAAAATCCGCACCGGCGTAATGTGCGATGGCAGGGACATTTCGGAAACCGTTTGCGGCGAACAGTGCTTGTGCAGAAAATGCACAACCATGAATGAATTGAATCTGGACGATTTTTTGCTCTTCGTGCAAGTAGCCAATGCACAGTCGTTTTCCACCGTTGCCCGCGAACGCAATATCGCCCCGAGCTACGTATCGCGTCGAATCGCCCGCATCGAGGCCGCGTGTGGCCTGCGGCTGGCCCATCGGACCACCCACAGCCTTTCTCTGACCGAAGAAGGCGAAGTATTTTTAGAGCATGCGCGTCGCATTCTTGAAGAGTTCGGTCAGTTGCAAGACGGCATTGGAGGCCGTAGCCAGAATATTTCGGGCGTGGTGCGCATTAGCGTGAGCCAGCTGCTGGCCGAATACGTGCTTATTCCGCGGCTGCACACGCTTGCCGGGCTGCACGCCGGCATGGCAGTGGAGCTGCAAGTGGATGACCGATTGGTAGACATGGCTGACGAGTCCATCGATATCGCCATCCGCGCGGGGGCGGAACCGGCACAGGCTGCTATCGCCAGAACATTGGGGACACACGGTCGCGCGCTCTATGCATCCTCGGCATATCTGCGCAAGTGGGGCACCCCCAAGTCGGTGGAAGACCTGTCCGCGCATCGACTTGTATCCAATGCGGCAACACCGTCTCACAATCGATGGGAGTTTCTAGTGGATGGGACAGCTACTTATCTGGATGTACGAGGGCATGTAAGAGTGAACAACAGCGCCTCTGTCATCTCGCTCGCTTTGAGTGGAGCCGGAATTGCACGCATCAATGACGTAGTGGGAAATGCGCTGGTGCAAGAAGGCAAGCTGCGCCCAGTATTGCCCAAGCTTGTCTTCCCCGGAAGCAATCCAATTTACGCGGTGATCTTGAGTACTAGGCTCAGAGCACCCAAGATCTTGGCCGCAATGGAATTTCTCCACACGTGCTTTGCGGAATTCAAGCCGCCACCGCCTCCCGTGACAAGGTCGGTACAAAAGTCCCAATGAAGTTGTGGTCATAACTGTGATTTCGGTCTAAGTTGTCGCAGACAATAAAACAGAAAGAAGCTCTGGGAGGAATATGAACTACCAATACACCTGCGCGAGATTTTGGCGGTGTGCGCTACAGGTCAATCCCGTTGGTTACAGCGGTACCTACAGAGGCACCGATCACGGGCTAGACGAAGGCGGCTACAACCAAGCACTGCTTCACAAGTGCCTTGAGCTGGACATCAAGGTTGTGGGTCTTGCCGACCACGGCAGCGTGGCAAGCGTCGATTCATTGCGCCAGGTGCTACAGCCGCACGGGATTGTTGTGTTTCCGGGCTTCGAGATCGCCTCGAACGACAAGACCCATTACGTCTGTCTCTTTCCCGAGGACACCACGGTACAGCAGCTTGATCGCTACCTTGGCAACCTCAAGCTGCATGACCCAGCGGACGGTATCCGGCCTTCTCGGCTGAGTTCGGAAGAGCTGATCGAAGAGGTCGATCTACTGGGTGGGTTCATCTACGCTGCACATTGCACGCAGAACAGCGGGCTTCTGAAAAACCGTCTGAACCACGTATGGAAGCATCCCAAGCTGCGCGCGGGCCAGATTCCGGGGTCGATAGACGACCTGACGAGCATCGAAGGGGACTTCTATCGCACGGTGTTCTTGAACAAGGACGACAGCTACCGGCGCGAGCGCCCTATGGCGGCGATCAATGCCAAGGATGTAGCCAAGCCTGATGACTTGGATCAGCCGAGCGCCACGTGCTTCATCAAGATGACACGACCCACTTTCGCTGCGTTCAAGGTCGCCTTCCTCGATCCGGCGTCACGTGTCCGGCTCAACTCGCAGCATGCCCAAAGTCCAATTGGCAAGGTGGTACGCATGACGGTGGCTGGTGGCTACCTTGATGGCATCCGGTTGGATTTTTCCGACCACCTCAACACAGTGATCGGCGGCCGTGGAACGGGCAAGTCAACCTTGCTCGAATGCCTGCGCTTCGCCTTGGACTTGCCACCTAAAGGCAAGCAGGCCCAGAAGCTCCACCAAGAGATCATCAAGGAGAACCTTGGTCGCTCTGCCGGACGGGTTGAGCTGACAGTAGTGTCCTCTGTCCAGAATGGCAAGCAGTACGCCGTCTCGCGCCGTCATGGCGAGCTGTCGATGGTGCGCGACATGGATGGCAATGTCTCCACCCTGCTTCCGCGCGACTTGCTGCCGGGCATCGAAATTTATGGGCAGAACGAGATTTACGAGCTTGCCCAAGACGAAACAAGCCGAGTGCAGTTGCTGGATCGCTTTCTTCCTCAAGATGGGGATTACGAGGCGAAGAGCGCCGGCGTGCATAGGCGCTTGAATGAGAACCAGCAGAAGCTCGCGAAGTCTCTGACCGATCTTGACGATATGAATGCACAGGTTGAGCGCTTGCCCAAACTGGAAGAGCAGCTTCGCGGGTTCGATGAGCTGGGGATCAAGGAGAAGCTGGCCAAGACCTCTTTGCTTGCACGCGAGCGAGAAATTGCCAAAACCGCTACCGATGGCGTGCAGAGCTTTCGCGACGCGCTATTGAACCTGCGAGAAGGCTTGCCTGATCTCGACTTCATCAATGATGAGGTCCTTGAGGGGTTGCCTGACGCTGCCCAGTTGCTCGCTATGCGCGCCACGCTGGATGGACTCAAGCAGGGCTTTACCGGCTATCTGACCGAAATGCAGGCCATGCTTGATGAAGGCGCAGGACAGTTCGCGACCCAGCATGCCGCATGGCAGCAGGCGATTCAGGAGAACGAGGCCGAATTGGAGAAAACGCTGCGTACGTTGCCTGCCGCTGCCGGCAAGAGCGGGCAGGAGATTGGTGTTGCCTATCAGAAGTTGATGGGCGAGATCGAGCATATCAAGCCCTTGAAGTCGCGGGCGACTACCCACGAGTCTCAGCGTGACGACTTGCTTCAGGAACGGCGCAACCTTTTGGCCGAGCTGTCCGATATGCGTGGGCAGCGCATACAGGCATTGCAGACGGCCGCGAAGAGGCTGAACAGGCGGCTTGAAGGCAAGCTCAAAGTGGAAATCGTGCCGGAGGCGGACCGCACGCCATTGATGACGTTCCTGCTGGAATGCAAGCTGGACGGCGTTGGTGAAAGGCGGCTTGCGTTCATCGAGGACGCCGCGACTATAAGTCCATTGTCGCTGGCCCAGTCGATCCAGCAAGGATCGGCCGAAGTACAACTGGACTGGGGCGTAACGCAGATGGTGGCCGACGCGCTCACCAAGCTCCAGTCGTCTCAGCTCATGGAGCTGGAGGCCTTGGAGCTGGAGCATCGAGTGGACATCTTCTTGAATGTTGCTCACGGCCAAGCCGATCCGGTATTCCGACCTCTCAACAAGCTCTCTACGGGCCAGCAGTGCACGGCAATCCTGCACATGTTACTGCTTGAGAACGTCGATCCCCTTCTGATGGATCAGCCAGAGGACAACCTAGACAACGCCTTCATCGCAGATCGGATCGTCACTGAGCTGAGGGAGGCTAAGACCAGTCGGCAGTTCTTGTTCGCTACACACAACGCGAACATCCCAGTGTTCGGGGATGCCGAGTGGATTGGTGTGTTCACGGCCGTTGAGAACCAAGGGTGTCTCGGGCTGGAGGCACAAGGTTCGATAGATGTGCCGACTATTCGCGACCAGGTCGCCAGTATCCTAGAGGGTGGACGGGATGCCTTCATCCAGCGAAAGGAGAAGTACGAGTTCTGAACTTCGGCTTGCTTCGAATCAAGCCTCCACAGCCACCGCACTATTCAACGCCTGCGCCACCACCTCCCGTGACAAAGTCGGCACGAAAGTCTCAATAAAGCTATAGGCATACCCCCGCAGCCAAGCACCACGCCGCAAACCCAGCCGCGTCACGTTCACTTGGAACAGATGCCCCGCATCCAGAATGCGCAAGTGGGTGTCGCGCTCTTCGTCCAGCGCGACAGACGCGACGATGCCCACGCCCATGCCCAGCTCCACATAGGTCTTGATGACGTCGGCGTCCATGGCGGTCAGCACCACATCGGGATGCAGGCCGGCGGCGGCGAAGGCGTTGTCGATGTGGGCGCGGCCGGTGTAGCCCAGCTCGTAGGTGATGATGGGATAGCGCGCCAGCTGCTCCAGCGTCACCGGGCCTTCTTGCTCCAGCAGCGGGTGGCCGGGGGGGCACCACGATGTTGTGCGTCCAGCGGTAGCAGGGCAGGGTGACGAGCTGGTGGTAGTCGGCCAGCGCTTCAGTGGCGACGCCAATGGTGGCGCCGTGGCCGCCCAAATATTTGGTGAGGGAATGCACCACGATGTCCGCGCCGTGTTCGATGGGGCGCAGCAGGTAGGGGCTGGCCACGGTGTTGTCCACGATGAGCGGAATGCCGTGCGCGTGCGCAATGTCGGCAATGCGGCGGATGTCGGTCACATTGCCCTGCGGGTTGCCCAGCGATTCGACAAAGATGGCGCGGGTAGCGTAATCAATCAGCGGGGAAAAAGCGGATTCCGTCTGATGCCGCGCCGCTGTCGTGTTCGCGTTCAGGCTGGCCAGTACACCCAGGTCGCCACACCGGCCGCCACCACGGCCATGACGCCAGCCAGCCAGTACCGAATCACCCGGGTCTGCACACAGTCTGTGCAGATGCGGCCATGTTTGTCGGTGCTGCTGGGGGTTGCGCCGCAGGCGTAGCAGCGCCCCGCCCCTATCCATGCGCTGCGCTGTTTGTTGCGCCAGGCAAATACCAACACCAGAACCAGCGCTACCAGCGCCACAAAGTTGAGCCCGAGCTTGCCCATGCCTCAGCGCTCCGCCGCAGCCATAGGGGCGCAGGGCATGGCGAAGAGTGCTTGGCAATGAGGGGCTGGGTTCATGGGGGTTCCTGCGGATCATGGGACTGTAGCGCCTCTGGCGCGCCCGGGTCCTCGCGTACAGTGCAAGGGTAGTGCCACTTTCACACCCACACCATGAATAGCTTGTTAACAGAGTCGCCCGATTCTGGAGTCAGACGCACCGTCTAACCAACGCGACGAGGGCCAGGCTGCGGCAGAAGCCGCAGGCGGCGCAGGCCAGGAAGCGTTTGCGTTCGAGGCCATGAACCTGAAGGTGGGTGACCGCCTGCAGGTGCAGCCGCCGGTGGCGGTGTCTACCGAGCGCAGCCCGGTCAAGCTGATTGGGTACCTGCAAGACCACAGCATGCTGGTCACCGCGCCCACCACCGGGGGCAGTGTGCCCATGCAAGTGATGCCTGGCGACCAGCTCATCATGCGGGTCTTTTCCGGGCAAAACGCGTTTGGTTTTGCCTGTGATGTGCAGCGGGTGTGCAAGGTGCCCTACAGCTATCTGCACATCTCTTTCCCCAAAAAAATCCAGGGAACCTTGATCCGCAAGGCGGCCCGTGTCCGAACCAAAATCATTGTGAAGGTGCGTGTCGAAGAGGGCGACACGACCGAACACACCGCGGTGATTTCCAATCTGAGTGCCAACGGTGCCTTGCTGGACGGGCGGCGCACCATGGCCAACATGGGCGACACCTTGCGCCTCAGCTTCAAACTCAAGCTGCACAACATCGAGGCCGAACTGTCAGTGGCTGCTTTGGTGCGCACGGTCTTTGATGATGAGACGCTGAAGCAAAGTGGCACCTCACTGGCGCATTTCGGCTTGCAATTCGTCGCACTGGACCCCAACGACCAGATGCCGCTGCAGAGCATGGTGTACCAACACATGATCGAGCGCCCCCAGTCGGTGGTGTAGGCGCCAGCCCATCCGGTGGGCTGTGCCTGCCCGTGTCCAAGGAGCCGACATATAAAACTCCTTGTAGCCTCTTCGCTATGAAAATAGGAGCTGTTCGCGCATATTCCACGAGCTCTAGAGGCTAACTTGATTACTTTTTGGTGTAGATCTGGTCAAAGCTGGCGCCGTCGGCAAAGTGGTCTTTGTCGGCCTTTTCCCAGCCGCCAAAGGCTTGGTCGATGGTGAACAGGTTCACTTTGGGCAGCTGCTTGGCGTACTTGGCCTGGGCTTTGGCGCTGGTGGGGCGGTAGAAGTTTTTGCCGATGATGTCCTGCGCCTCTTCGGTGTACAGGAACTTCAGGTACTCCTCGGCCACGGCGCGGGTGCCTTTGCGGTCCACGTTTTTGTCCACCACGGCGACCGGCGGCTGGGCCAGGATGCTGAGGGAGGGGTACACAAAGTCAACCTTGTTGCCAAACTCTTTTTCCAGCAAGTAAGCCTCGTTTTCCCACGACAGGAACACGTCACCCTGGTTGCGCTGGGCAAAGGTGATGGAGGAGCCGCGGGCACCGGTGTCCAGCACGGGCACGTTGGCGTAGAGCTTAGCAATGATGCCGCGGGCCTGTTTGCCCGAGCCGCCGTGACTTTGTTTGATGGTCACGTCCTGGCCAGTTTTGGCCTTCTAGTGTTTGGCAAATGCGGCGTTGTATTCCACGTACAGCTCGCGGGTCGGGTCGTAGGACACATTGAGCAGTTCCACGGGCTTTTGGGCAAAGCTACTTGGCGGCGGTGGCCAGTAGGCCGGTGGCGAGGGCGAGGTTCAAAACAAGACGGCGGTGGGCCATGACAACACTCCAAAAAGGCAACGCAACAGTGCGATGGGGTGGATTCTGGAAGTGGGTCGTTAAAACAGGAACTACTGTTTTCTCAGTTCTTAATTACCCAAACATCTGTAGGGCGGGTGGGCCAAGCCATGGTTAGGGCCGGGTTGGCAGCTTGCAAGTCTTCCAGCAAGGCGAAAACCTTCAGGCCAAACTCCGCCAAAATTTCCCAAAACCAATACGTTCTAGCGTGCATATGGGAAAACCCTAGCTAGTTTGTGCATGGAAATACATGCATTCGTGCCAAAAGTATCAACCCCGCAAGGGGGTGACTTCTACTATTCAGCCCTGTCGATGCATCGCTGGCATTGGCTGACGACCCCGGAATTTCAACAACAGGAGACAGATTCATGAAACTCAAAGCATCTCTCGCTTTGGCCTTTGGTTTGGCGGCTAGTGCCGCCTTCGCGCAGACAGAACTGGTGGTGGCCACCGTGAACAACGGCCACATGGTCGAAATGCAGAAGCTCAGCAAGAACTTCGAGCAAGCCAACCCCGACATCAAGCTGAAGTGGGTGACGCTGGAAGAAGGCGTGCTGCGCCAGCGCGTGACCACCGACATCGCCACCAAGGGCGGCCAGTTCGACGTGATGACCATTGGCATGTACGAAACCCCCATCTGGGGCAAAAAAGGCTGGCTGCAAGAACTGAAGACCGACGCCAAGTACGACGCCGACGACATCCTGCCCGCCATGCGCAACGGCCTGTCGGTAGACGGCAAGATGTTTGCCGCGCCTTTCTACGGCGAGTCCTCCATGCTGATGTACCGCAAGGACCTGGCGGACAAGGCTGGCATCAAAGTGGCCGACAAACCCACCTGGACCGACATCAAGGCGCTGGCCGCCAAGATCCACGACCCCAAGAACGGCGTGTACGGCATCTGCCTGCGCGGCAAGCCAGGCTGGGGTGACAACATGGCCTTCCTGACCACCCTGGTCAACACCAACGGCGGCCAGTGGTTCGACATGAACTGGAAACCCCAGCTGGAAAGCAAGCCCTGGAAGGACTCCATCAACTTCTACGTGGACCTGCTCAAAAACTACGGCCCTCCCGGTTCCGCAGCCAACAGCTTCAACGAAATCTTGGCGCTGTACAACGAAGGCAAGTGCGGCATGTGGATTGACGCGACCATTGCGGCTTCGTTCATCACCGACCCCAAGCAGTCCAAGGTGGCTGACAAGGTGGCCTTTGCACAAGCGCCTACCGCGGTAACCCCCAAGGGTGCCAACTGGTTGTGGGCATGGGCGCTGGCCATTCCATCGGGCTCCAAGAAAGTGGACGCAGCCAGCAAGTTCGTGACCTGGGCAACATCCAAGGAATACATCGAGCTGGTGGCCAAGACCAATGGCTGGGCCCACGTGCCCACCGGTACCCGCAAGAGCACCTACGCCAATGCAGAGTTCCAGAAGGCTGCCAAGTTTGCCGCCGCTGAAAAGGCTGCGATCGACTCTGCCAACCCGAACGACAGCACTTTGCCCAAGAGCCCGTATGTCGGTGTGCAGTTCGCTGCCATCCCCGAGTTCCAGGCGATTGGCGCCACCGTGGGTCAGCAAATGAGTGCGGCATTGGCAGGCAAGACCACTGTCGATGAAGCATTGAAGGCTTCGCAAGTAGCTGCCGACCGCGAAATGAAGAAGGCCGGCTACTACAAGTAAGCGGCGACTCGTTTTCTCTCTCTGGTATTTAGGCGCGCGGGGCAACCTGCGCGCCCTTTTCCGCACACTTGCCTGCGAGGCTCTTCATGAACCGCTTCATACCCCGTGCCCTCATGGCACCGGCCGTCATCTCCCTGTTTTTGTGGATGATCGTGCCCCTGGTGATGACCATCTATTTCTCGCTGATCCGCTACAACCTGATGCAGCCGGACCAGTCGGGTTTTATCGGTCTGGAGAACTACATCTACTTCATGACCGATCCGTCCTTTGGTACGGCCGTCATGAACACCCTCTTGCTGCTGGGCAGCGTGATCCTCATCACCGTGGTGTTTGGCACCCTCATTGCGCTGCTGATTGACGATCCCTTTCCCGGCCGCGGCCTGGTGCGCATCCTTCTCATTTCTCCCTTCTTCGTCATGCCCACGGTGAATGCGCTGCTGT
Organism: Rhodoferax sp.; assembly: GCF_034519335.1. Lineage (GTDB taxonomy): Bacteria > Pseudomonadota > Gammaproteobacteria > Burkholderiales > Burkholderiaceae_C > Allorhodoferax. The sequence goes on along the minus strand of NZ_JAXHOL010000022.1, from coordinate 23,376 downwards.
GGAAACACATGATGATGAACCCCATCTACGGCGTGCTGGCGCAGGTGTGGATCTTCTTTGGCGGCACGCCGGTGGACTGGCTCACCGACCACCCGCTGTTCAGCGTCATCCTCATCGTGTCCTGGCAGTGGTTGCCGTTTGCCACGCTGATCTTCATCACCTCGCTGCAAAGCATGAACCGCGAGCAGCTCGAAGCCTCGCGCATGGACGGCGCCAACTACCTGCAGCAGCTGCGTTACCTCTACCTGCCACATCTGGCCCGTTCGGTGGCCATCGTGGTGATGATTGAAATGATCTTTTTGCTCAGCGTGTTTGCCGAGATCTACACCACCACCGGGGGCGGCCCGGGCGATGCGAGCACCAACGTGGCCTTTCTGATCTTTAAGCAGGCGCTGCTGAACTTTGACGCCGGTGTGGCCTCGGCCGGTGCGTTGTTTGCGGTCGTGCTGGCCAATATTGCCGCGGTCTTTTTGATCCGCATGGTTGGCAAGAACCTGGACAAGTGAGCACATTCCCATGACAACACGCAAAAATTTCTCTTGGCTGTTTTGGCTGCGCACGCTCACCGCGTGGGGGGTCACCTTCCTGCTGTTCTTCCCGTTGGGCTGGTTGGTGCTCACGGCATTCAAAACCGAATTGCAAGCCATCTCGGTACCGCCGCTCCTGCTGTTCACCCCCACGCTGGAAAACTTTGAGATCGTGCAAGAGCGCAGCGACTACATGCTGTATGCCACCAACTCGCTCATCACCAGTGTGGCGTCCACCATCCTGGGGCTGGCACTGGCATTTCCTGCGGCCTACGCCATGGCCTTCTTCAAGGGCAAGTACACCAAGGACATCCTGATGTGGATGCTCTCCACGAAGATGATGCCGGCCGTGGGTGCGCTGGTGCCCGTGTACGTGATGGCGCAGACCAGTGGTTTGCTCGACACACGCACCGGCTTGATCATTGTGTTCACGCTGTCCAACCTGCCCATCATGGTCTGGATGCTGTACTCCTACCTCAAGGAAATTCCGGCCGAGATTCTGGAAGCCTCGCGCATGGACGGTGCCGGCCTCTGGCAAGAGTTCCGCTACGTGCTGCTGCCGCTCACCATGGGCGGCCTGGCCTCCACCGGTCTGCTCACCCTGGTGCTGAGCTGGAACGAGGCCTTCTGGTCACTCAACCTGAGCGCCGCCAAGGCCGGCACGCTGGCCACACTGATCGCGTCCTACTCCAGCCCCGAAGGCCTGTTCTGGGCCAAGTTGTCGGCCGCCTCGTTCATGGCCATCGCCCCCATCGTGGTGTTTGGCTGGTTCAGCCAAAAACAACTCGTCCAAGGCCTCACCTTCGGTGCTGTCAAGTAACAAATAAAGATCAGATCAGGAGACCTCTTTCATGTCTTACCTCCAACTCAGCGGCGTAGAAAAACTGTTCGGCGAGCACCGTGTCATCAAGGGCATTGACTTGGCCATCAAGCAAGGTGAATTTGTGGTGTTCGTGGGCCCCTCCGGCTGCGGCAAGTCCACACTCTTGCGCCTGATCGCTGGCCTAGAAGCCATCGACAGCGGCAGCCTGCAACTCGACGGTCGTGACATCACCCACCTGCCATCCAGCAAACGCGACCTGGCCATGGTGTTCCAGAGCTACGCGCTCTACCCGCACATGAGCGTGTTCGAGAACATGAGCTTTGCGCTCAAGCTTGCGAATGTGGACCCGGCCATCATCAAGGACAAGGTGGACCGCGCGGCCAAGATCCTCAACCTGACCGACTACCTGGAGCGCACGCCCAAAGAGCTGTCGGGTGGCCAGCGCCAGCGCGTGGCCATTGGCCGTGCCATCGTGCGCGCGCCCAAGGTGTTTTTGTTTGACGAGCCACTCTCCAACCTGGACGCCGCGCTGCGCGGCCAGACGCGCATCGAGATTGCCAAGCTGCACCGCGATCTGGGCGCCACCACCATCTACGTGACGCACGACCAGGTGGAAGCCATGACCCTGGCCGACCGCGTGGTGGTGCTGCGCGACGGCAATATTGAGCAGGTGGGTACGCCGCTGGAGCTGTACGACCGTCCGGCCAACCAGTTTGTGGCGCAGTTCATTGGCACGCCGCAGATGAACGTGGTGCCCGCCGCCAAGCTGCCCCAGATCACCACCGTGGCGGGTATTGCCGTACCTGCGCTGGGGTCCATTGGCCTGCGGCCCGAAAGCATTGCTTTGGTGGCACCCGGCCAGGCCAGGTGCAGGCCAAGGTGGAGTTGATCGAAGCGCTGGGCGCCGAGACCCTGATTTATGTCAGCACCGAGAGCGGTGCCCCGCTGGTGGCCCGCCTCAATACGCGCACCGACCTGCAGGTCGGCTCGGCCGTGGGCGTGCAGATCGATGGAGATTCCGCCCACCTGTTTGACGCCAACGGCCGCGTGGTGGTGGCCCCATGAGCCCCGCACCGACGCTTCCCCTGCAAGGCCAGGTGGGCGCCGTCACCGGTGCCGCATCGGGTATCGGTCTGGCCAGCGCCCGCGCCATGGTGCAAGCCGGCGCCCGCGTGGTGCTGGTCGACCGTGACCAGGCCGCACTGACCAAAGCCTGCGCTGACCTCGGCCCCAACGCCATTCCACTGGTGCTGGACCTGCTCGACGCCAAACAATGCGCCACGTTGCTGCAGCGGGTGATTGAGCTGGCTGGGCGGCTCGATGTGTTCCACGCCAACGCCGGCCTCTATGTGGGTGGCGATCTGGTGGAGGCCGACCCCGACGCCATCGACCGCATGCTCAACCTCAACGTGAATGTGGTGATGAAGAACGTGCACAACGTGCTGCCCCACATGATCGAACGCGGCACGGGCGACATCATCGTCACCAGCTCGCTGGCTGCGCACTTTCCCACGCCCTGGGAGCCTGTGTACGCCTCGTCCAAATGGGCCATCAATTGTTTTGTGCAGACCGTGCGCCGCCAGGTCTTCAAGCACGGCATCCGCGTGGGCTCCATTTCGCCCGGCCCCGTGATCACCTCACTGCTGGCCGACTGGCCGGCCGACAAGCTTGCAGAAGCCAAGGCCAAAGGCAGCTTGCTGGAGGCCTCGGAAGTGGCCGATGTGGTGCTCTTCATGCTGACCCGCCCGCGTGGCATGACCATCCGCGACGTCGTGATGATGCCCACGCAGTTTGACCTTTGAGCCACCGCAGCCCCCTCCCAGATCCCTTCTTCCTTCTACGACCATGACCACGATTCTTCACCTCGGACTGGGCTCCTTCCACCGCGCGCACCAGGCGCTCTACATCCACCAGTTGCGCCAGCAGGGCGACATGCGGTGGTCCATCACCGGCGGCAACCTGCGCCCCGACATGCTGGACACCATGGCTGCGTTGCAGGCCCAGGGCGGTGCCTACACACTGGAGACCGTCACCCCCCAGGGCGAGCGCAGCTACACGCGCATTGAGTCCATCCAAAAAGTCATTCCTTACCAGCCCGATCTGAAGCCCCTGATCGCCGTCGGTGCTGAGGCCGATACACGCATCATCTCGTTTACGGTGACCGAAGCCGGCTACTACCTGGACGCCAAGAACCAGCTCGACTGGACCACCTTTGCCGACCTGCGCGCGGACCTGGCGGCCGTCAAGGCGGGCGAAGCCGGCCACACTATTTATGGCGGCCTGGTCAGCATCCTGCGCGCCCGCATGCAAGCGGGCGCAGGCCCGGTCACGCTGATGAACTGCGACAACTTGCGCCACAACGGCGAGCGCTCGCGCAGCGGCCTGCTGCAGTTCATCGATGCCTTGGGCGATGCGGAACTCAAAGCCTGGGCGGAACAACACACCAGCAGCCCCAACGCCATGGTCGACCGCATCACCCCGCGCCCCACGCCCGATGTCGCCGAGCGGGTGAAAGCCGCCACCGGCTGGGACGACCGCGCCGCGCTGATGGGCGAGAGCTTCATCCAGTGGGTGATCGAAGACCACTTCATTGCTGGCCGCCCGGAATGGGAAAAGGTGGGCGTGGAGATGGTGGACTCGGTGGACGCGTTTGAAGAAGCCAAGATCCGCCTGCTCAACGCCACCCACAGCTGCATTGCCTGGGCTGGCACCCTGGTGGGTTACCAGTACATCCATGAAGGCACGCACGATGCCGCCATCCGTCGCATGGCTTATGACTACGTGACCGACGACACCATCCCCGTGCTGGACACGCCCGAGAAGCCCAGCCCGCTGGACCTGCGCAAGTACCGCGATGTGGTGCTGGACCGCTTTGGCAACCCCGCTATCCAGGACACCAACCAGCGCGTGGCCATGGACGGCTATTCCAAGATTCCGGGCTTCATCGCCCCCACCATCCGCGAACGCCTGGCGCGCGGCGAGTCGATTGCCAGCGTGGCCATGCTGCCCGCGCTGTTTTTGGCCTACCTGCAGCGCTGGCACAAGGGTGAGATTGCCTACACCTACCAGGACCAGGCCATGGATCCTGCGGCCGCCCACGCCATCTGTGCATCTGCCGACCCGGTGGCCGCCTTTGCCGCCGACCCGGTGCTGTGGGGCCCACAGGCGTCGCGCCCGCAGCTGGTGGACGCCTTGCGCGTGGCCCACGCGCGGGTGCTGCGCTTTGTGGAAAACCACCTGGGCTGAAAACACAAGCCAATGCTGGTAATGTCATGACGTTGTTCTGAGGAAAGTCGCCATGGTTGCACCCCATTCACCGATCGCACCGCTGGGCAGCCCGGTCAGTCGCCGCCGTGCGCCCGAGCTGGAGGCGGACTACAACCGCAACCCGTCCCTGGGCTACGAGCCGACCGACGAGGTGGGCTTCATCCGCTGCCTGGGGCATGGGTACCCCACGCCGCTGGCGCGCTGGCATTGCCATGACGAGTACGAGCTGCACCTGATCACCGCCACCTCGGGCAAGGTGTTTGTGGGCGACTGGATTGGCCCCTTTGAGCCCGGCCAGCTGATCCTGTGCGGCCCGCGCCTGCCACACAACTGGATCTCGCTCGATGTGCCCGAAGAGGGCGTGGACAAGCGTGACCTGGTGATCCAGTTCCGCCACGAGCCGCTGGAGCAGGCCTGCCAGAGCATTCCCGAATTTGCCGAGGTGCTGCCGCTGTTGGAGCGGGCGCGCCACGGGATTGAGTTCTTTGGCCTGTCGGCGCAGGCCGAGGCCCATTGGTACGCGGTCAAGGCGTCGCGCGGCCTCAAGCGTTTGGCGGCGTTTTGCGAATTCATGACCGATCTGGCCCGCTGCACCGACTACCGTCTGCTCTCCAATGTGCAGATGCGTGGCGTGGAAAACGATGCCGAGCTCGACCAGATCAACACCATCGTCAACCGCATCACCGAGAACCCCTCGCACTCGCAGACGGCGGCCGAGGTGGCGGCCGAGCTGGCCATGAGCGAGAGCCGCTTCTCGCGCTTCTTCCGCCGTGCCACCGGCAACACCTACACCGACTTTGTGAACCGCGTGCGCATCAACCGCGCCTGCCAGCTGCTCATGAGTTCGGACCGGTATGTGACCAACATCTGCTACGACGTGGGCTTCAACAACGTGGCCAATTTCAACCGCCGCTTTCTGGAGCTCAAGGGCATGACGCCCTCGGAATTTCGCAAGCAGGCCGAGAGCCGCTTTGGCGGTGCGCCCGCTCAGGCGGCCTGAGCGCGCGCGCCTTTGCGGTACTCGTCGGGCGTGCTGCCCACCAGCCGTTTGAACATGCTGATAAACGCCGAGGCGCTGCTGTAGCCCAGGTCCAGCGCAACCGTCTCCACGGTTTGCCCCGCCTCCAGCAGGGGCATGGCGCGCACCACGCGCAAGCGCTGGCGCCACTCCGCCAGAGACATGCCCAGGTCGCGCTGGCAGCGGCGCGTGAGGGTGCGCTCAGTGGTGTGGGCGGCGTGGGCCAGTTCGGGCAGCGAGCGGTTGTCGCCCGGGTTGGCCTCCAGCACCCGCAACACGGCGCCCAAGAGCGGGTCTTCTGAGGTGGGCAGGTAGCTGCCCGCACGCGGCGCGGCCACCAGCTGGTCCAACAGCACCTGCAGCAGGCGGGTGTGCTGGGGCGTCGCGTCCTAGCCGGGCGGCTGCTGGCGCAGGTGCTCCAGCAGCGCACGCACCAGCGGGCTCACGGTCACCGCGCAGGGTGTGGCGGGCAGGCTGCTGCACAGCTGCGGCCCCACATAGAGCGAGCAATGGTGCGCCTCGTAGCGGTTCAGGCCCACGTGCTGGAGCTTGGGCGGCAGCCACACGCCGTACTGCGGTGGCGCCAGGTAGTGGTGGTCGGCCACCTTCACTTCCATCACGCCGCTGAAGGAATACACAAACTCGCCCCAGGCGTGCTGGTGCAGCGGGTAAATGCCTTCGGCCGGCGCCACCGCGCTGCGGAACATGATGGGCACCGGCAGGTTGGGGCTGGAGAGGGGTACCTCCAGCTTGGGTTTGAGGATGGGCATGGCGGGGGGGCGTGACAGTTGGCGGCTTCGGTGGATGGCTTGTCTGGTTTTCACTATATCAATGAAAGCCGTCACTTCAATAATCTGTGCATGGACACCCGAAAACCTCTCGATTCCCCGGCCATCGCCTGCATGCTGGTGCTGTGCGTGTTGTGGGCCTTGCAGCAAGTCGCCCTCAAGGCCACGGCCGCCGACATTGCCCCCATCTTCCTGATTGCCCTGCGCTCCGGCGCTGCTGCGGTGCTGGTCGCCCTCGTGATGGTGGTGCGTGGCGAGCGTTGGGGCCTGCGCGATGGCAACTGGCGCCCGGGCTTGGTGGTGGGCGGGCTGTTCGGGCTCGAGTTTTTGCTGGTGGGGGAGGGGCTGCGCCACACCAGTGCCTCGCACATGGTGGTGTTTTTGTACACCGCGCCCATCTTTGCCGCGCTGGGCCTGCACTGGCGCTTGCCCGCCGAGCGCTTGGGGGCGGTGCAGTGGCTGGGTATTGCGCTGGCGTTTGGCGGCATTTCCATTGCCTTCTTTGGCCGCGGCCAGCCGTCTGCGGCCGTACCGGGCAATATGCTGTGGGGCGACTTTCTGGGCTTGCTGGCTGGCATGGCCTGGGGCGCCACCACCATGGTGGTGCGCTGCTCGCGCCTCTCCAGCGCGCCGGCCACGCAAACCTTGCTCTACCAACTGGTGTGTGCCTTTGTCTTGCTGCTGGTGGCATCGCTGGCCACGGGCCAGGCCCACTTTGTGCCGGGGCCACGGGTCTGGGGCGCCTTGGCGTTTCACACGCTGGTGGTGTCGTTTGCCAGTTTCCTGGTCTGGTTCTAGCTGCTGCGCCACTACCTGGCGTCGCGCCTCGGGGTGTTCTCGTTCATGACGCCGCTGTTTGGCATCGTGCTGGGCGCCTGGCTGCTGGACGAGCCGATTGAGCTGAGTTTTGTGCTGGGAGCGGTGCCCGTGCTGCTGGGCATTGTGCTGGTCAGTGGCGGTGGCTGGCTGGGCCCGCTGCTGGCACCATGGCGCAAAAAAACAGCCCCTGATTTGCTATGAAATCAGGAGCTGTTCGCGCAGTATCCACGGCCTGAAAGGCCGATATAATGACTCAGTAGTGTCCGGTTTAAATGATGGCCATCGGCTTGCAAGCCAATAGCAACGCGGGTTTCAAGAGGTTCATGGCTGTCCACGATTTGAATTTCAATTGGCACATTTGCGATGCTCTCGGGTTTGAACAGCCTGGGGTGACGCATGAACGTGGGCAAGACGCTGTTTGCGCAAATCATGGAGTACGTGCCATGGAAGACGTTTGGTCGCATCATCGATCGCCACGCGGGCGATGCCGGAGTGCGAACTCTCAGTTGCGCCGACTTGTTTCGGGTGATGGCCTTTGCGCAACTGACCTGGCGCGAATCCCTGCGCGACATCGAGGTCTGTCTTGCTGCCAACCAAACCAAGCTGTTTCACATGGGCATGAAGGGCGTTCCCGCACGCTCCACGCTGTCCGATGCGCTGAACCTGCGGGATTGGCGCATCTACCACGCGCTGGCGATGCGTCTGATCCAACGTGCCAGAAGTCTCTATGCCAGAGACGCCCTGAACATCGACCTGGATGCCACGGTCTACGCGCTGGATGCGACCACGATCGACCTGTGTCTGAGTTTGTTCGACTGGGCCCCATTTCGTACCACCAAAGCGGCTGTGAAGATGCATACGCTGCTGGACCTGCGTGGCTCTATTCCCGCTTTCATTCACATCAGCGACGGCAAGATGCACGAGGTCAACGTGCTGGACATCCTGCCCATCGAAGCCGGTGCCTTTTACGTGATGGATCGGGGCTACCTGGATTTCGCTCGGCTGTACAAGATGCATCAGGCCGGAGCTTTCTTTGTCACCCGCGCCAAGCGGGGTATGGATGCGCGTCGGGTGTATTCGGCACCCACCCATCGGGATACCGGAGTGATCTGCGATCAGACCATTGCTCTGAACGGGTTCTACACCGCTCAAGACTATCCCGAGCACTTGCGCCGCATCCGATTCAAGGATCCCGAGTCCGGCAGGACCTTGGTGTTTCTGACCAACAACACCAGTCTGCCGGCGCTGACGATTGCCGCCCTGTACAAGAACCGTTGGCAGGTGGAACTGTTCTTCAAGTGGATAAAACAGCACTTGCGCATCAAGCGCTTTTTGGGCACGAGCGAGAACGCGGTCAAGACACAAATTTGGTGCGCCGTGTCCACTTACGTGCTGATTGCCATCGTCAAGAAGGAGCTTCACTTGGATGCCTCGCTCTACACATTTCTACAGATATTGTCAGTGTCGGTTTTTGAGAAAACCCAGATTTCATGCGCCTTGCAGCCCGACACCCCATTGCCAGAAACACCGATCAGCTCTAACCAGTTGAATTTGTTTACTTTTTAACCGGACACTACTGATAATGACTATTTCTTGAGGGCCTGGCGTTTGCTGCGGGCCCGGATGTTGAGGGCTTCCACCCCCAGCGAGAAGGCCATGGCGGCGTAGATGTAGCCCTTGGGGATTTCCTGGTCAAACGCTTCGGCGGTCAGCGCCATGCCCACCATCACCAGGAAGGCCAGCGCCAGCACCTTGACCGAGGGGTGTTTGTCCACAAACTCGCCAATCGGCTTGGCCGCCACCAGCATCACACCCACCGAAGTCACCACGGCTGCCACCATCACGCTGATCTGGTCCACCATGCCCACGGCGGTGATGACCGAGTCCAGCGAAAACACGATGTCAATGATGGCGATCTGGCCGATGATGGCCCAGAACAGTTTGGCCCCCGCAGCCTTGACGGCGGCGTCATCGGTGGCGGGGGGCGCATCTTGTTCGCGCGCTTCCACTTCCACAAAAATCTCGTGCGAGGCCTTGTAGAGCAAGAAGATGCCACCCAACAGCAGCACCATGTCGCGGCCGCTGAAGCCGTGGTTGGCCACGGTGAATAGGTCGCTGGTCAGGCCCATCACCCAGCTCAGCGAGAACAGCAGCAACAGGCGCGAGACCATGGCAAAACCCAGGCCCAGGCGGCGCGCCTTGTCGCGCAGCTCGGGGGGCAGCCGGCCCACCAGGATGGATATGAAGATGATGTTGTCAATGCCCAGCACGATCTCCAGGGCTGTCAACATCCCAAAGGCAATCCACACATTGGGGTCGGTCAAAAATTCCATGGTCAGTTTCTCAGTTCAAAAGGTCAGTCAAAAATTTCGCCGCGCCCGGACTTGCGCTTGCCCTCACCCGTTGGTTGGTGGTCCACGGCGTAGGAAAAGCCAGGGTTGTGCGGGAGCGAATGGTACTGGGTTGTACCACTGCTGGTGCACTTGCGCCACGTTTCAGCCCGACGCAGCTTGCGCAGAGGGGCAGACCCACTGCACCCGTATCATGGTGCAAATCACACGGAGGTTCACGCCATGAAACGCAGGCAATGCTTGGCTGCAGGTGGGTTTGCGGCACTTTGGCTGGGCGGCGCGCGCGCGCAAGAGGCCCCGCCCAACCTGGCCGTGCTCAAGGCCGGGTATGCGCGCCGCATCAAGCGCCTGTTGGCGGCGGGGCAGCTGCCCTACATCGATGTCGAGAGCTCATGCAACCCGTCCAAGGTGGACATCGCCGCACTGGCCGCCGAGTTGGACCGCTTGCATATCGGCGCCATGGCGCTGTCTTCCGACATGGGCAACAACCAGTTCGAGCGCGGCGTGCGGCGCGATAACTTTTCCCGCCAGACCACGGCGCAGTTTCCCGAGCACTTCATCCCCGTGGGCAACGGCGGCCAGCCGCCCTTCACCACCGAGGTGGCCGACGCGTTTTTGCAGGCCCAGGAGGCTGCGGCCCAGGCCGGGGAGTGGGCTTTGTTGGGCGAATACGAATTCCGCCACTACCCTTCGCCGCGCCAAGCCAAACGCGGCGACGATGACCGGGACGTGGTCATTCCCCTGGACGGCCCGGTCGGTCACCGCCTGTTCGCCATCAGCGAGGCCACCGGGCTGTGCTTCCAGCTGCATTACGAGATTGAGGATGCCCTGCTGCCCGTGCTGGAGCAGATGCTGCTGCAGTACCCCAAGGCCCGCGTGGTCTGGTGCCATGTGGGGCAAATCCGTTACCAGGAGCGCTCTACGCGGTACGGCCCGGCCTACCTGGACAGCTTGCTCAGCCGCTGTCCCAACCTGTATCTGGACACGGCCTTTGGCGATGCGCGATCGGTCTACCCCCTGAGCCGCCAGCGCCACTCGCGGGTCTGGGCCGAGAACGGTCAGCTCCAGCCCGCATGGCGTGACCTGATGGCTGCGCGTGCCAACCGTTTCATGTCGGCACTGGACCTGGGCGGCGATCGCCTGGACCGTATCGAGGAGTACGACAAGAAGCACCGCTACTTCTTGGGCTGCCTGCCCGCCGAGGTGCGCCAGCAAGTGGCCTTTGGCACCGCGTGGCGGTTGATGTTTGGCGAAGACTTCGCCTGAGGGTCAGCGCTCGCCCTTCCGGTAGGGCTTCATCAGCGCCTGCGGGTAGCTGGCCTTGCGGGCCACCAGTACCAGCGCCAGGATGGACAACACATAGGGCAGCATCAGGTACAGCTGATAGGGCAGCACCGCACCGCCGCTTTGCTGCAGGCGCAGCTGGAGGGCATCAAAAAAGGCAAACAGCAGCGCGCCCAGCAGCGCCTTGCCCGGCCGCCACGATGCAAACACCACCAGCGCCACACAAATCCAGCCGCGGCCGTTCACCATGTTGAAGAAGAAGGCGTTGAACGCCGACAGCGTGAGGAAGGAGCCCGCCACGCCCATGAGCGCCGAGCCGGCCACGATGGCACCCGTACGCACCTGGGCCACCGACACGCCCTGGCCCTCGGCCGCCTGCGGGTTCTCGCCCACCATGCGCACCGACAGGCCCAGCGGCGTGCGATACAACACGTAGCCCAGCAGCGGCACCAGCAGCAGGGCCAGCAGTGTGAGCGGTGTTTGCTGCGCCAGCACGGGCAGGCCCAGCCAGCCCATCTCGGCAAACGGGGTGATGGTGGGCGGCGTGCTCACCTTGGGGAAACTCACACGGTAGCCGTAGTAGCTGAGCGAGGTGGCCAGCAGCGTGATGCCCAGGCCCGACACATGCTGCGACAGTGCCAAGCCCACGGTGAGGAAGGCATGCAGCACACCCAACACGGCGCCGGTACCCGCTGCCACTGCAACTCCGGCCCATAACGGGGCACCCGCATACACCGTGAGCCAGCCGGTAAAGGCGCCCGCCACCATGATGCCCTCGATGCCCAGGTTCAAGACCCCGGCCCGCTCGCACAGCAGCACCCCCAGCGTGCCCAGGATCAGCGGTGTGGCAATGCGCAGCACGGCCGCCCAGAACGAGAGGTTGGACAGGATATCCAGCAGCTCTGTCATTTGAACTTCACCCTGTATTGCGTCAGCAGCGTCGCCACCAGCACCGAGATCAGCGAGGTCGCCACGATCACATCGGCAATGTAGGTGGGCACCCCCACCGCACGGCTCATGCTGTCGGCGCCCACCAGCACACCCGCCACAAACACACTGGCCGCCACCACACCCAGCGGGTGCAGACCGGCCAGCATGGCAATCACAATGCCGCTGTAGCCATAACCCGGCGACATGTCCAGCGTCAGGTAACTGGTGCGCCCGGCCACCTCAATGGCACCCGCCAGCCCGGCCAGCGCGCCCGAGAGCATGGCCACCAGCACCACCGTGCGTGTGACTGGCACGCTGGCAAAGGCTGCGGCGCGCGGGTTGGCGCCCACCGCGCGAATATCAAACCCCAGCACCGTGTACTTGAGGAGCACCCACACCAGCACCGCCAGCGCACAGGCGCCCAGCAGGCCGTTGTGCAGCCGCGTTTGTGCGATGAGCTTGCCCAATTCCAAATCGGCAATGAGCGCCACACTCTGTGGCCAGCCCATGGCGGTCGGGTCTTTCATGGGGCCGTCGAGCATCAGCGACACCAGCAGCAGCACGATGAAGTTCAGCAGCAGCGTAGTCACCACCTCGTCCACCCCCAGCCGCGCTTTCATGAGTGCCGGGCCCAGCAACAGCAGCGCGCCTGCCAGCGCCGCGGCCATCAGCATCAGCACAAACAGCAGCGTGGGCGGCAGATCAAAACCAGTGCCGCCATGCATACCGCCTACCGCCACGGCGGCCAATGCGCCCACATACAACTGCCCCTCGGCACCAATATTGAACAGCCGCGCCTTGAACGCCACTGCTGCAGCCAGCCCGGTCAGCATCAGCGGTACCGCGCGGGTGAGGGTTTCACTCAGCGCAAACACCGAACCAAAACCGCCCTGCAGCAGCAAAGCATAGGTCCGCCCCACCGGCGCCCCAGCCCACAGCACCAGCAGCGCGCTGATCAGCAGCGTAAACAACACTGCACCAACAGGCGCCAGCACCAGCGCGGCGGGGGAGGGGGTGTTGCGTTTGACGAGTTGCATGGCTGCTTTAATGTTCTGCACCGGCCATCGCCAGGCCAATCGCTTCACGCGTCCAGTCGTTGGCATTGCGCGCAACACTGAGCTGGCCGGCGTGCATCACGGCCACGCGGTCGCCCAGGGTCAGCACTTCGTCCAGGTCGTCAGAGATCAACAATACGGCCGCGCCTGCGTCACGTGCGGCCAGCAGCTGGCTTTGTACGTAGCGCACCGCACCAATGTCCAGACCCCAGGTGGGCTGGTGCGCCACGATGAGGGTGGGGGTGTGGCTTTGTGCCTGGCTGTCTGCCGCGTCGGGGTGCAGCAGCGCGCGGCCCAAAATCAGTTTTTGCATGTTGCCGCCCGACAGTGCGCGCGCCGCACTGGCCGCACCGCCGCCGCGCACATCAAAGGCGGCGATCACGCGTTGGGCGTAGGCTTTGGCAGCGGTGCGGCGCACCCAACCCCAGGCTGAGAAGGCCGCTGTGCGCAGGCGTTCGGACATGGCGTTTTCCCACAGCGGCAAATCGCCCACCACGCCCACGGCATGCCGGTCTTCGGGGATGCGGGCGACGCCGCGTTTCACCAGGCCGGCGGGGCTGGCTGGCAAGGGCTGGCCTTGCAGCAAGACCTGGCCCGCCGTGGCCTGGCGGGTGCCGCACAGCAGCTCTGCCAGCGCCACCTGCCCGTTGCCAGACACACCGGCAATCGCCACCAGCTCACCCCGGCGCAGCTGCAGGTTCACGCCATGCAGCTTTTCGCGGCCGCTGCCGGTGCTCACGCCGTCCAGGCTGCACACCACCTCACCTACACCGGGGCTGGGCTGGCGCACCGGGGTGTCGATGGCGTGGCCCACCATCCACTGCGCCAGCTGGCCTTGGGTGGTGCCCTGGGCGGGTGCCTCGGCCACCAGTTTGCCGCCGCGCAGCACGGCCACGCGGTGCGACACACGCAACACCTCGCCGAGCTTGTGGCTGATGAAAATAATCGACAGGCCTTGCGCCACCATCTGGGCCAGCACGTCAAACAGCGCTTCGCTCTCCTGCGGCGTCAGCACCGCAGTGGGCTCGTCCAGAATCAGAATGCGCGCGCCCCGGTACAGCGCCTTCAAGATTTCTACCCGCTGGCGCGCGCCGACGGACAGGCTGCCCACCAGTGCATCGGCATCCACCGCCAGGCCAAAGCGCTGGGCCACCTCGGCCAGCCGCTGGCGTGCTGCGCTGCGGCGGGTGAAAGGCTGCCACCAAGGCTCGGAGCCCATCATCACGTTGTCCAGCACGCTGAGGTTGTCGGCCAGCGTGAAGTGCTGGTGCACCATGCCAATGCCCGCGGCCAGCGCGGCCTTGGGGTCGCCTGCAGGCAGGGGCTGGCCAAAGGCGGTGATGCTGCCCGCATCGGCCACGTAATGCCCAAACAGGATGGACACCAGCGTGGACTTGCCCGCACCGTTCTCACCCAGCAGCGCCAGCACCTCGCCCGCACCCAGCTGCAGCGAGATGGCGTCGTTGGCCACCAGCGCGCCAAAGCGCTTGGTGATGCCAGAGAGAACGAGAACGGGGTCGCTCACGCGCGCCGTTTCAAACACTTATTTAGACGACTTGGGCTGGTTGTCGTCCACCTTGACGGTGAAGCTGCCATCCAGAATGGCTTTCTCTTTCGCCTTCATCTTGGCCACCACCTCTGTAGGCACCTTTTTCTCAAATGTGCCTAGCGGCGCCAGTGACGAGCCCTTGTATTTCATCATCGAGTACGGGCCGTAGTCTTCAGCGGTGAACTTGCCGTCTTTCACCATCTTGATGGCAAGGTCGGCCGAAGGCTCAAAGTGCCACAGGGCCGAGGCCACCACGGTGTCGGGGTACTGGGCCTGGGTGTTGATCACGTTGCCAATGGCCAGCTTGCCCTTTTCTTTGGCCGCGTCGCTCACGCCAAAACGCTCGGCGTACATCACGTCGGCGCCCTTGTCGATCATGGCGAAGGCGGCTTCCTTGGCCTTGGGGGGGTCAAACCAGCTGTTGATGAAGCTCACGCTGAATTCGACCTTGGGATTGACCTCTTTGGCGCCCGCCATGAAGGCGTTCATCAGGCGGTTGACTTCGGGGATGGGGAAGCCACCCACCATGCCGATCTTGTTGCTCTTGGTCATGCCACCGGCCACCATGCCCGACAGGTAGGCCGGCTCCTGGATGTAGTTGTCAAACACGCTGAAGTTGGGCGCGGCGGGCTTGCCGCTGGAACCCATCAGGAAGGCGGTCTTGGGGAAATCTTTGGCCACCTTGCGTGCGGCGGCTTCCACGGCGAAGGCCTCGCCCACGATCAGCTGGCTGCCACCGGTGGCGTATTCGCGCATGACACGCTCGTAGTCGGCGTTGCTCACGTTCTCGCTGGCCTTGTATTCGATCTCGCCACGCGCCTCCGCAGCTTTGAGCGCCTGGTGCAGGCGGCCAGCCCATTGCTGCTCGAAGGGCACGGTGTAAATGCCGGCCACTTTGAGTTTGGCCTGGGCCAGTGCCAAGCCGGGCGCCAGGGTGGCGAGGGCGGCTGCGAGAACAACCGCACGGCGGCGGGAGGTGAGGTGCATCGACATAATTTCTCCGGTTAAGAACGCTATGAAATTAGGAGCTGCTCGCGCAAATTCTGCGGAGCTTGGAGGTCTTTTTGACCCACAAACACAAAGCATTTTGTGTGCCAAGCCCTGGGCTTGTGACCGCCAGACCGGCTGGCGCTGCCAACGCACGGCGCCACAAAAAACCACCCGTGCCAGCGATGTGCTCCCCGACGGCTTGGGTTTAAAGAGCATAGCCGCGGCTGGGGGCACAAGTCCATAAAATCCTGCCATGACCCAAACCCCCACCATCGCCACGCACAGTGGCACTTTCCATGCCGACGACGTTTTTGGCGTGGGCATCCTGATGGGTGTGTTCCCATCGCACACACTCATCCGCACCCGCAAGCAGGAGTTAATTGATGCGGCCGATTTTGCCGTGGACGTGGGCGGCAGCTGGGATGTGGCCACCGGCCGCTTCGACCACCACCAGCGCGGCTTTGCTGGCGCGCGCCCCGCGCGCGAGGTGGATGGCGCCGCCGTGCCCGGCGTGGGTTATGCCAGCGCGGGCTTGGTGTGGTCCGCCTTTGGTACGGCCTATGTGAAGGCCTGGGCCGGCGCTGCGGGTCACACCTTGGACGACGCAGCTGTGGCCGAGATCGTGCGCTCCATCGACCATTCGCTGGTGCAGTACCTCGACATTGTGGACACCGGCCAGGGCGATGTGTCGCCCGGCATCTTTGGCCTCTCAAGCCTCATTGCCCAGCTCAACACCCATTGGCTCGAAGAACAGGGCCTGGACCTGGCCGCCAAGGCCGCGCTGCTGGAGACACGCTTTCGCGAAGCCATTGCCATCACCCGCAAGTTTCTGGACCACGCCATCAGCAAAATAGTGGCGCAGTTGCGCGCCATGGACACCGTGCGCAACGCGCCGCGCCTGCTGGGCGGACGCGTGCTGCACCTGGCCGAGGGCGGCATGCCCTGGACGCATGTGGTGGTGAATGAGATGCCCGAGGTGATGTTTGTCATCTACCCCGACTCCGATGGCAACCAGTACCAGATCAAGACCGTGCCGGTGGAGGCCGGTTCGTTCACCGCCCGCATGGACCTGCCCGACGCCTGGGCCGGCTTGCGCGATGGCGAATTGGCCGCAGTGAACGGTGTGACAGACAGCGTGTTTTGCCACCTCAACCTGTTCATCGGCGGCGCGCGCAGCTTTGACGGCGCGGTGAAGCTGGCCGAGCTGGCGCTGGCCGCCCGCACGGCGGTTGCAGCCTGATGGGGGTGGCGGCGCCATCCTCGGCCCTGCACCAAGTCCGCGCAGCCATTCGCGCCAATGTGCTGCCGGGCGTGTTGCTGTGGTGTGGTCTAGCTGCACTGCTGCTAGCCTACGCCACGGTGCCCGTTTTCCGGGTGGGCCTGGCCTACTGGGGCGATGTGAAAGAGGCATGGGGCCTTGCGTTTGCGTTTGTGTCTTACGTGGTGTTTGCAGTGCTGGTGCCCGAGGGCCTGAGCGTGGCACTTGGCCGTCAGACCTGGACCCGCAAGACAACCCGCGATGTGCTCTACGCCGCGCTGGTGTTCGGCAGCATCGGCCTCACGGTGGATGTGTTGTACGGCGTGCAGGTGTATCTGTTTGGCGAGCAGAGCGATGCACTCACGCTGGTCAAAAAGATGCTGTTTGACCAGTTTGTGTATTCGCCGGTGTCCAACTTTGTGATCGTTGCGCTGTTTGCCTGGCGCGAGGGCGGTTTCACCCGCAAGACGCTGCGGCATGTGTTTTCTGCCGACTTTCTGGCCCACCAGTACCTGCCGGTGCTGATTGCCATGTGGTGCGTCTGGATACCCGGGGTGATGGTGATTTACTTCATGCCCACCGAGCTGCAGTTCCCGGTGGCTTCGCTCATTCTGGTGTTCTGGATTCTGATTTTCAAGTTCGTTCGTAAGGCCTGAACGGCCTGCATCTGCTCCTGAAAAAGGAGTTGCTTGCACTCTATCTACGGCGGGTAGAGGCTGATTTTTCACCCGTGTGAGGCGCTGCGGGCAACGCCGCCTCGCGCGGCAAGTCGCCCTGCATGCCCACTGACTCCCCTTTCTCTCGCTGTATTGGTACGAACTGCGATGCCCGTCTGCGTGGCGGACGGGCAGTAGCCCAATTCCGCCGGATGGCGTCGACCTAGTAGAAATACCTATTTGTAAACAAGAGAAGTGATGATGTACTCATCATACCAGTTGGAAATAAGCCTGATTTAACTACCCGCCAACTGCTTCAAATGGAGTGATCAAAATGAATTTACCAACCGTTGCCCTGTTTGGCGCTGGCGGCAAAATGGGCGCAAGGCTGGCACGCAACCTTCAGCGCAGCGAGTACACAGTACGCCATGTCGAAGTCAGCGAAGCAGGGCGCAAACGCCTCAAAGAAGAGTTGGGTATTGAGTGCGTCGATGTGAATGTGGCCTTGGCCGATGCAAGCGCAGTCATCCTCGCGGTACCCGACACGGTGATTGGCAAGATTGCCGCCTCCATCGCCCCGCAACTCAAGCCGGGAACGATGATCATCACGCTGGATGCCGCAGCACCTTTCGCAGGACATCTCCCAGACCGTCCTGACTTGACCTACTTTGTGACGCACCCCTGCCATCCGTCCATTTTCAATAACTCCAGTAGTGAAGAAGCCCGGAAAGACCGGTTTGGCGGCTTGGCAGCACCGCAGTCCATCGTCAATTCGCTCATGCAAGGCCCCGAAGAACACTACGCTGTGGGTGAGGCGATTGCCCAAACCATTTACGCACCGATCTTGCGTTCGTACCCCATGACGGTGGAACAAATGGCGTTGCTCGAACCCGGCTTGTCCGAAACTGTGTGCGCAACCCTGCTGGCTGTCATGAAGGACGGGATGCAAGAAGTCGTGCGCCGCGGTGTGCCCAAGGAGGCTGCGCGAGATTTCCTTCTGGGGCATATGAACATTCTTGCCGCCGTGATCTTCGAGGAGATACCGGGCGCCTTCTCGGACGCGTGCAACAAGGCCATTGAATTTGGCAAACCCAGACTCATGCGCGAAGACTGGTTGGACATTTTTGAACCAGCGGAAATCGCAGACAGTATTAAGCGCATTACCTGAAGCCAGGCGCTTATCGGCGGCGAGCGAAACTCGCCATATTCATCCAAAGACCATAGAAAGAAGAGACAAGCATGAATTACACACGTCGACTGTTGGCAGCCATCCCCGCTGCTATCGCCCTGAGCTTTGGCTTGCCCGCAAGCGCCAATGCAAAAGACCTGATCGCGATCATCACCCCGTCGCACGACAACCCATTCTTCAAGGCCGAGGCGCAGGGTGCCGAGGCGCGCGCCAAGGAACTGGGCTATGACACGCTGGTGATGGTGCACGATGATGACGCCAACAAACAAAACCAGCTCATTGACACAGCGATTGCCCGAAAAGCAAAAGCGATCATTCTGGACAACGCTGGGTCGGAAGCCTCTGTTGCGGCGGTGGCCAAGGCCAAGGCTGCAGGCATTCCCTCATTCTTGATCGATCGGGAGATCAACGCCACTGGCGTTGCCGTCTCCCAAATCGTCTCCAACAACTATCAAGGTGCCCAACTCGGCGCCGAAGAGTTTGTCCGACTGATGAAGGAAAAAGGCAAGTATGTTGAACTGGTCGGCCGAGAAGCTGACATCAATGCGGGTGTGCGCTCCAAGGGTTATCACGATGTGATCGACAAGTACCCGGAAATGAAAATGGTGGCCCGCCAATCCGCAAACTGGAGCCAGCCCGAAGCGTTCAAGAAGATGGAGAGCATTCTTCAAGCCAACCCGGATATCAAGGGTGTGATCTCCGGCAACGACACGATGGCGATGGGTGCCTGGGCTGCGCTCGTGGCTGCCAAGCGAACCGACGTGATTGTGGTGGGCTTTGATGGCAGCAACGACGTGCGTGACTCCATCAAAAAGGGCGGAATCAAGGCGACAGTGCTCCAGCCGGCATACCGCCAGGCACAAGTGGCGGTAGAGCAGGCAGATACCTTCCTCAAGACTGGCTCCACAGGCAAGCCTGAAAAGCAGCTCATGGACTGCATTCTGATTACCGGCAAAAACGCCGGTAAGCTGGAAACCTTCACACTGGCAAAGTAAGGGATCCTCACACCATCGGAGGCTTGCATCCGGTGGTGTGACGGACGACTGAAGCACTTTCACACGTTGGCGTCCCCCCATCAGAGAACATGCAAATCAACACAAGTATTCAACACGGCTTTCGATGGACGCTGCTCCTCGGTCTTTGTCTGGCCGCCAGTGGATGCAAAATCGAACACAAGTCTGAAGCAGAGCGCCGCGCAAAAGCCAATCCGGCTGGAAACTTTGAGAGCAAGACGTTCAACCCCGCCGCCGAAGTGGACGCCATGTGGGACAGCAAGGCCATGCCGACCATCTCTTCCATGGCCATGGACTACCCCGCGCTCAAAAAGGCCATGCAAAACAGCATGGACAAGGCGGGGGCTCAGCACGGACACCGGGAAAAAGGCGAAGGCGCCCCCTGGAATCTGGCCACCAAAGTGACTGGAAAAATCGTGGAAACCGACACTGAAGTCAGTGCCGGGACAGCGGACATCGACGTGAATGGGGATGGCAAGGCCGACGTCCAGATTCAGATTGGCCCTGTGTTGAAAGGGGCCACCATCCGCGATATCCTGCCCTTCATCTCGTTCACCGCGTACACCAATCAAATTGAGTTCGCGCAGTTGGCCAACGCGTTCAATGACCGCAGTTACCAATCGACCTTCAAGTCGCTGGATCGTACGCAACTCAAAGGCCGCAAGGTGGAACTTACGGGTGTATTTGCAGCCGAGTCCGCCGAGGATTTGCCCTTGCTCACCGTTGTCGCCTTCAAGGTGCTGAACCCATGAACGAGCGGCAAACACCCCAAACGACCGACGTGGTGTTGCGACTCGAAGGGGTCTCCAAACAATACCCGGGGACCATGGCGCTCAAGGATGTGAACTTTGAGTTGTACACCGGCGCGGTGGGTGTGCTGGTGGGCGACAACAGGAACCCGACAAATCCACCATGATGAAGATCGTTGCGGGCGTGGAGCAACCCAGCAAAGGCCGCATTCTTCTGGACGGTGCGCCCGTGGAGTTGAATGGGACCGAGGCCGCTCGCCAACACGGTATCGGCATCGTCTTCCAAGAGCTCAACCTGTTCCCGAACCTGACGATTGCTGAGAATCTGTACATCGGTCGTGAGATCCACTCAGCCACCTATGCCATCGACCGCAAGGCACAGCATGAGAGGGCGCGTGCGCTGCTGCGCACTCTGGAACACGACCTGGACCCGGAAACCCTGGTGGGCGACCTGCGCATTGGCCAGCAGCAAATCATCGAAATAGCCAAGGCCATGGCGCAAGAGGCACGGATCTCATTCTCGATGAGCCCACATCCGCGCTGAGCGCGCCCGAAGTGGAAATCCTGTTTCGCGTAATCCAGGGATCTCAAGGCGCGCGGCGTTGCCATTGTCTATATCTCCCACCGGCTCGAAGAATTGATCCGCATTGGGGACTACATCACGGTGCTGCGGGACGGCCGCATTACGGGGCATTCCCGGATGGCGGATATCGATTTGCCCTGGATTGTTCGCCAAATGGTGGGTGCCAGCACCCGCGACTTTGCGCGAGCGCATGACCATGCCTTCGGTGAGCCCGTGTTGGAGGTCTCCAACGTCCATTTACCGCGCAATGGCGCACCGGGCTACTGTGTGCAAGACGTGAGCCTCACGCTGCGCAAAGGCGAAATCGTGGGCATCTACGGACTCATGGGCGCCGGACGCACCGAGTTGTTTGAAAGCATTTTTGGCTGTCATCCTGACCGCGCATCAGGATCCGTGCGCCTGTTGGGGCAAGAGCTCATGGGCAAAGACGTCACGGCCTGCATCCATGCCGGCCTGGCCCTGATACCGGAGGACCGCAAAGCAGACGGCTTGGTACACAGCATGTCGATTGCCGACAACTTGACGCTGGCCAATCTGTGGCGCCTGGCCACCCGTGGGCACTTGCGCGCGGAGACAGAGCGCTCGGCGGTCGCCAAGTTTGTGCAATCGCTGTCCATCAAGGCCCGCAACCCGGAGCTGGAGATAGGCGCCTTATCGGGCGGCAACCAACAGAAAGTGGTCATCGGCAGGGCGTTGATGACGGACCCCAAAGTGCTCTTGATGGATGAACCGAGCCGGGGCATTGACATTGGCGCCAAGGCCGACGTGTTCAAGGTAATGCGAGACCTGGCCAAAGCCGGATTGGGCATCCTGTTTGTCACCTCCGACCTGGAAGAGGTCATGGCACTGTCAGACCGGATTGTTGTTATGTCTGATGGCCGCCTGGCTGCGCAATTCGACGTGGGTGAGGCAACGCACGATGCGGTGGTCCAAGCCTCCAATAGCGGTCAGCTCATCCCTGCCTGACCCACCACACAAACTAACCTGCAATCCACCATGTCTGCTACGACCATTCCTCTCAGCAAGTCCCCAACGACGACGTCCAACGAAGCATTTGTGATGCTGCTGTTGCGCTTGCGTACTTTTATTGCCTTGTTTTTGGTAGCCGGTTTCTTTGCCTTCATGGCGCCCAACTTCTTCAGCGCCGAGAACGCGCTCATCATGTCAAAGCACGTGGCGCTGAATGCCTTCTTGGCCATAGGCATGACCTATGTCATCGTCAGCGGTGGAATTGACCTGTCGGTGGGCTCCATTGTGGGGTTGACCGGCATGGTGGCCGGCGGACTCATTCTGCATGGCCTGTCCATTGGCGACTACGTCATTTACTTCAATGTGGCTGAGATTATTGCCATTTCGTTGTTGCTAGGTATGTTCATTGGTGCCGTGAATGCATTTCTGATCACACGGCTCAATGTGGCGCCGTTCATTGCAACGCTTGGCACCCTCTATGTCGCACGTGGCATTGCGCTCTTGTCTTCGGACGGCGCAACCTTTCCCAATCTCGAGGGCAATCCAGAGAATGGAACAACCGGCTTTCCTTTGCTGGGCACCATGAGCGTCTTGGGCGTGCCTCTCGTCATTTGGCTGTTGGTGCTGGTGGGCGTTGCGGCTGCCTACTTGGGGGCGAGAACACCCTTGGGGCGTCACATCTATGCGGTGGGCGGCAATGAACGCGCGGCAATGCTCTCTGGCGTCAAGGTAAACCAAGTCAAATACTTTGTGTACATGTTCTCCGGCTTGTGCGCAGCCATTGTGGGCCTAATCATTTCGTCCCAACTGGTTGCGGCGCACCCCTTGACAGGCGAAACATTCGAGCTCAATGCGATCAAAAGCAGCTGTGGCTCTCGGCGGTACGTCGATGACGGGCGGTCGCGGCAAGATTGGCGGCACCATTATTGATTGCCTTGTCATCGGAATTCTCTCGGACGGCTTGGTGATGATGGGGGTGAGCTCATTCTGGCAAACCGTGATCAAAGGCCTGGTGATCATTGCCGCTGTGGTGGTGGACCAGTTCCAGCAGCGCATGCAACAGCGCATGGCAATGCAAATGCGCGCGGAGGCCTGATCGATGGCCGCACCCATCCTCAAGGGAGCCCTGATTGGCTGTGGTTTCTTTTCCAAGAACCACTTGCATGCTTGGCATCAATTGCCCGGGGCTGAAATCGTGGCACTCTGCGACGCCAATGTGCAGCGGCTGGAGGCGACGGCTGCCGAGTTCGGTATCACCAGGACCTATACCTCGGCACAGGACCTGTTTGCGAACGAAGCCCTGGACTTTGTGGACATCGCCACCACGGTGGGAAGCCATCGTGCGCTAGTGGGGCTGGCAGCGCAATACCGCGTTCCGAGCATCTGCCGGGGACCGTTTGCGGACTCCATCGCCGACGCGACGGCGATGGTGGCATTTTCTTTTCCCCCCCCTACCGCTCATGGTGCACGAGAACTTCCGCTGGCAAACCCCCATCCAGCAAACCAAGCGTTGCCTGAACGACGGCGCCATCGGAACGCCCTTCTGGGGCCGCGTCAG
>NZ_JAXHOL010000016.1:0-79183 GCF_034519335.1 Rhodoferax sp. | reverse complement strand
GAGTTGTAGGGTAAATTCCAATCAAACCATTTGTAGGCCACAAACATGCTGAAGTATTTGCACTTGAAGAACGTCGGGCTCGCCCCGGATGTGCAGGTGGATTGGGCGGAGCGCCTGAGTCTGATTGCAGGCGACAACGGCTTGGGCAAGAGTTTTTTGCTCGATTTGGCGTGGTGGGCGCTGACCCGTACTTGGGCGGGTTCGGTAGCGCTACCCATGGCGGGCAAAAAAGCTTCCATCGACTTTGCGGTGAAAGGTAAAGGCGCGGCGGCAAAGCCCATAACCTCTGAGTTCCATCGCCCAGATGCGAGTTGGCCGCTTCCACAGGCGCGCCCTGTGATGCCTGGCATTGTGGTTTACATCCGTATCGACGGTGGCTTCTCGGTGTGGGACCCCGCACGCAATTATTGGCGGACTGATCCATCGCGCCCCGCCGCATACCACTTCAAGGCTGACGAGGTTTGGAACGGCTTGGACATCAACGGGCAACGCGTTTGTGAAGGCTTGGAGCGCGATTGGGTCAATTGGCAAGAAGGGCGAAAACCACAGTTTCAAGCGCTTGAGAGCGTGCTGCGGGTTATGTCGCCAATGCAAGAGCCTTTACGGGCAGGCCAGCCACAACGCGTTTTCATCGGTGAGGGGCGAGACCGCCCCACGCTGTTGGTGGGCAACCAAACGGTGCCTGTGGCGCTGGCGTCCGCCGGGGTGCGGCGCATATTGGCGCTGGTGTATTTCTTGGTCTGGGCTTGGCATGAGCACGCTGTAGCCGCCAAGCTGTTGGGCAAGAAGCCAGAAGACCGGTTTGTGATTTTGTTTGACGAGCCCGAAACACACCTGCATCCGCGTTGGCAACGGACAGTATTGCCCAGCCTTTTCAAGGCGGTGGATGAGTTGCGTGGTAAGACGGGAACGCCGCCCCAGGTCATGGTGGCGACACATTCACCGTTGGTAGCCGCGTCGATTGAGCCTATTTTTGACGCGGCGTTGGATGACCTGATTCATTTGTCTTTGAAAGATGGTGCGGTCGACATTGATCAAGGCGGATGGGCTACGCAAGGTGACGTCACCAATTGGCTGGTGTCAGAAACTTTCGGTTTGGTGCAAGCGCGATCCAAAGAAGCGGAAGATGCCATTGAAGCTGCGGAGGCTTTCATGCGAGGAGAGAAGAATTTGCCTACCGGGCTTGCCTCCAAAGCGGCCATACACACCCGTCTGCAGGGTTTGCTGCCAGCTGGCGATGTGTTTTGGCCGAGGTGGATTGTCAGCACCCCACCCAGGGGCGCAGCAAAGGGGAAAGCATGATTCCGGTAGCCAAGGTCAAGAAGCCGAAAGACTTTGATGCCAAGGTCAAAGTGCCTGGTGACCAATGGCTCAAGGACAACCCAAAAGCCAAACGCCCCAAAGCGCTTTGGACGCACTACACAAAGACACTTGCGGATGGGTTTACTGACCTGTGCGGATATGCCGCCATGCATGACCCAACCGGCGGCACGGTAGATCACTATCTCAGTTTCAAGAACCATCCGAAAAAGGCTTACGACTGGAGCAACTACCGCTTTGCCTCAGGTACTTTGAATTCCTCTAAACGCAATGCAGATGACACGGTGCTTGATCCGTTCGAGGTGCAGGCAGGTTGGTTTGAAGTTGAGCTGCCTTCTTTGCAGATGCGGGTTACCAATGCAGTTCCCGCAGCATTCCGTGCCAAAGCGGAGTACACGCTGAAGCGGCTGGGATTGCGCGATGGTGAGCGTGTTCTTCGTTGGCGACAATCTTGGTACGCGCAATACCTTTCAGGAAATTTGACCCTAGAGGGGCTTCGCAAATGGGCACCTTTAATTGCGCAAGCCGTTGAGCGCCAGGCGGCTTAGCCCCCTCCACCGCACCGCCCTGGCCCAGCTGGACGCCCTGTTCGCCTCGCTGCAGCAGCGGGCGTTTGCGGGGGAGTTGTAGGGTTAACGCTGCTGGCAGTCGGAAAGTATTTTTATTTGTCCGAAAAACGTGCTATTTTTCGGACAAATAGAAATTCACTAAATCCCTTGTATGCCCCGTGCAGCCTCAGAAAACAGCGTCGATACCAAAGTTTCACGTTACGTGAAGCGTTGTGCGCTAGGTACCGTGTTTTTACCCGATACGTTTGCCGCATTTGGCAGCCGTGGCGCGGTGGACAAAGCTTTGCAGCGTTTGGTGGCTGAGGGCGTTTTGCGACGCCTGTCACGGGGTGTGTATGACAAGCCGCGCCATGACGACCTGCTGGGCACCCTATGGCCCTCGGTAGAGACCATCGTCAAGGCCATTGCGGGCAAAGACAAGTTGCGCACGCAGCCCACGGGGGTGTATGCAGCCAACATGCTGGGCTTGTCGGAACAGGTGCCTGCCAAAGTGGTGTTGCTCACAGACGGTATGAGCCGCACGGTGCAGGCTGGCCCCATGCAAATCCGGCTGCAGCGCACCACCCCGCGCCAAATGGCGGCAGCGGGGCGTTTGAGCGGCTTGTTGATTCAGGCTTTCAAGAGTATGGGCGTCAAGCACATTACGCCCGCGCACATTGAACGGCTGCGCAAGAGCATTCCCGCCGTGGAGCGGGCCAAGGTGATGAAAGACCTGGCTCTGGCCCCGGCGTGGATGCGGCCGCTGCTGCGGCAAGTTGCAGAACAAGAAGGGGAGAACCCATGAAACTCGCCGAAGCATTTTTGGCGCTTCCGCCCGCGCGGCGTGCATGGGCATTTGAGCAAGCTGCCGCGGGGCAGGCGGGCTTGGATGTGATTCTGGAAAAAGACTTCTGGGTGAGCTGGCTGTTAGGCGTGTTGTTCACGCTGCCCGACGTTGCGCCGCACTTGGTGTTCAAGGGCGGCACGTCACTGTCCAAGGTGTTTGGGGTGATTGACCGGTTTTCGGAAGACATTGACCTGTGCCTGGTGCCCGAGTTTGTGGGGGCCGATGCGGCAGGCTTTGACGCGCTCACCAGCCGGGGCAAGCGCGATGCTGCGGTGATGGA
This sequence comes from Rhodoferax sp., assembly GCF_034519335.1. Taxonomy (GTDB): domain Bacteria; phylum Pseudomonadota; class Gammaproteobacteria; order Burkholderiales; family Burkholderiaceae_C; genus Allorhodoferax. Next base: position 76,188 of record NZ_JAXHOL010000016.1, on the reverse strand, counting down.
GATGCAGGCCCTGTGCAGCGCCAAGGCGCAGGCGGTGTTGATGCCTGCGCTGGAGGCCGCCATTGCCAAAGCGTTGGGCGCATCCACCACGGGCGCTTGGTTGCGGTTTGAGGTGGATGCCGATGCCAAGTCGCCCATCGTGTACTTTGCCTACCCCAGCACCCAGGGCGGCGGGTTTGACTACCTGCGCCGCGAGGTCAAGCTGGAGCTGGGCACGCTCACTGACCAGCAGCCCACAGGCAGCTATGCCATCAAGCCCTTGCTGGCGGATGCTTTCCCCAAGTTGTTTGATGGCTGGAGTTGCAACGTTACGGCGCTGGAGCTGGAGCGCACGTTTTGGGAAAAGGCTACCATCCTGCATGCCGAGTTTCACCGCCCGGCAGAGTCACCCACGCCTACCCGCTATGCCCGGCATTACTTTGATATGGCCAAGCTGCTGGGACACCCACATGCCGCACAGTACTTGGCCGACAAGGCCCAGTGCCAGCGCGTGGTGGATTGGAAAAGCCGCGTGTTCGCGCGCGGCTGGGCGCGCTATGACTTGGCCGCGCACGGCACGTTCCGTCTGACTCCAGCCCCACAGCGGCAGGCCGATCTGGCACAAGACTATGCGACGATGCGGCCCATGTTCATGACCGAGCCGCCGCCGTTTGCCGAGCTGATGCGAACGCTGGCAGAGGCGGAAGCAGCTTTGAACGCGCAATAAGACGCGGAGCAAGCGAGAGCAACAAACAACAGGGAGTTTGATGGCGTCCAATTTCTCATTCCTGCAAGCTGAATGGCCCGCGCTCTATGCCGAGGCCACCAAGGCCGAGCACGCCGCCCTGACCGACCCGCGCACCGCCTGCTTTTACGCCCGGCGCACGCTGGAGCTGGCGGTGGTGTGGCTCTTCCAGGCCGAAGGCGGGCGCTCTGGCCGGCTGCAGATGCCCTACAAGCCCGACCTGTCGGCGTTTTTGTTTGAGCCCAGCTTCAAGGTATTGGTAGGCCCCGCGCTGCACGCCAAGATGGACGTGGTGCGCAAGCAGGGCAACAACGCGGTGCACAGCGCGCGGCCCATCACGGCGGCAGACGCTACCGCCGTACTGCGCGAGCTGTTTCAGGTGGCCTTTTGGCTGGCGCGTAACTACGGGCGCAACGTGGCCGCGCGGCCCGACCCGGCACTGCAGTTCCGCGCCGAGCTATTGCCCCGCCCCAGCAATGCCGCTGCCGAGCAGGCCGCCGCCCAGGCCAGCGCGCAAGCCACGCAGGCTGCGTTGCAGAAACTGGCCACCTTGGCAGACGAGCTGGCCGCGCGCGATGCAGCGCTGGCTGCGGCGCAGCTAAAGACCGCTGCGCTGGACGCCGAGCTGGCCCAGCTGCGCGCCGAGGTAGCCGCTGCCAAAGCCGCCAACACGGCCACGCCCGACACGCACGACTACAACGAGGCCGAGACGCGCGACCTCTACATCGACCTGCTGCTCAAGGAAGCAGGCTGGAAGCTGGATCAAAAGCGCGACCGAGAATACGAAGTGCAGGGCATGCCCAACACCGAGGGCAAAGGCTTTGTGGACTACGTGCTGTGGGGTGACGACGGCAAGCCCCTGGCCGTGGTGGAAGCCAAGCGCACGCGGCGCGACGCGCGCGTGGGCCAGCAGCAGGCCAAGCTGTATGCAGACTGCCTGCACACCCAGTTTGGCCAGCGCCCGCTGATCTACACCACCAACGGCTACGAGCACTGGTTTTGGGACGACAGCACCTACCCGCCGCGCCCGGTGCAGGGCTTTCACAAGAAGGACGAGCTGCAACTGCTGGTGCAGCGCCGCACCAGCGCCAAGCCATTGGCGGGCGTGAGCATCAACGCGGGAATAGTGGAGCGGCACTACCAGCTGCGCGCCGTTCGCCGTATTGGCGAAACTTTTGAGCGCGACCGCCAGCGCAAGGCCCTGGTGGTGATGGCCACTGGCGCGGGCAAGACGCGCACCGTGATTGCGCTGGTGGACCTGCTACAGCGCGCCAACTGGGCCAAGCGCATCCTCTTTCTGGCCGACCGCGTGGCGTTGGTGAACCAGGCGGCCAATGCCTTCAAGGCGCATTTGCCCGATGCAGCGGCGGTGAATTTGGTGACCGACAAGGAAACCGAAGGCCGCGTGTTTGTGAGCACCTACCCTACGATGATGGGGCTGATCAACGAGACAGACGCGGGGCTGCGCCGCTTTGGTGTGGGCCACTTTGACCTGATCATCGTGGACGAGGCGCACCGCTCCATCTACCAAAAGTACCGCGCCATCTTTGCCTACTTTGATGCGCTGCTGGTGGGCCTGACCGCCACGCCCAAAGACGAGATTGACCGCAACACCTACAGCCTGTTTGAGCTGGAAAACGGCGTGCCCACCGATGCCTATGGCTTGGAAGACGCGATTGCCGAAGGCTACCTGGTGCCGCCGCGCGCCGTGTCGGTACCGCTGAAATTTCAGCGCGAGGGCATCAAATACGCGGAGCTGAGCGACGACGAGCGCGCGCAGTGGGACGAGCTTGATTGGGATGATGAAGGCCACGCCCCCGACGAGGTGGGCGCCGAGGCGGTGAACAAATGGCTGTTCAACCAGGACACCGTGGACAAGGTGCTGGAGCTGCTGATGACGCAGGGCCACAAGGTGGCAGGCGGGGACAGGCTGGGCAAGACGATTGTGTTTGCCAAGAACAACGCGCACGCCAACTTCATTGCCGAGCGCTTCAACGCCAACTACCCGCACTACGCGGGGCAGTTTGCCCGCGTCATCACCTACCAAACCGAATACGCGCAGAGCCTGATTGACGACTTCAGTGTCAAAGACAAATCGCCGCACATCGCCATATCGGTGGACATGCTGGACACCGGCATTGACGTGCCCGAGGTGGTGAACCTGGTGTTCTTCAAGATCGTGCGCTCCAAGGCCAAGTTCTGGCAGATGGTGGGGCGCGGCACCCGCTTGTGCAAAGACCTGTTTGGCCCGGAGCAGGACAAGCAAGAGTTTGTGATCTTCGACTTCTGCCAGAACCTGGAGTTCTTCAGCCAGAACCTGGAAGGAAGCAAAGGCAATGTGGCCGAGCCCTTGAGCCAGCGCACGTTCAAGGCGCGGCTGGAGCTGCTGAGCGTGCTCGACGAGCAGCTGGCGCAGGCGCAGGGCGCTGCCAAAGTGGCGGAGCCCGCAGCAGGCTACGCCTTGACCACGGCCGCCATGCGTGCAGACACAGCCAGCCACTTGCAAACGGTGGTGGCCGGTATGCGGCTGGAGAACTTTGTTGTGCGCCCGCAGCGCCGTTGGGTGGAGCCTTGGAGCGACGCCAAGGCTTGGCACAAGGTGACAGGCGATCAGCTTGCGGAATTGGCCCAACATGTTTCCGGCCTGCCCAGTGCTGTGCGCGACGACGATGAAGAAGCCAAGCGCTTTGATTTGCTGATGCTGCGCGCCCAGTTGGGTAGTGCGCGTGGCGATGTGGGCTTTGTCCGCTTGCGTGAGCAGGTGCGTGCGCTGGCCGATGGGCTGAGTGAGCTGGGCAGCATCCCCGATGTGAAAAAGCACATGGTGTTGATTGAAGCGGTGGCGGGCGAGGAGTGGTGGCAAGACGTGACCCTGCCGATGCTGGAGCAGGCGCGCAGGCACCTGCGCGGGCTCATCAAGCTGCTGGAGAAAACGCGGCGCAAAGTGGTTTACACCGACTTTGAAGACGCCGTGGGCGAAACCACCGAGGTGGCCTTGCCCTTAGGCGGCAGCGCGGGTGACTTTGAGCGGTTCCGACTCAAGGTGCGCGCTTTCCTGCGCGCACATGAGAACCACATCACCCTGCACAAGCTGCGCCGCAACCAGCCACTGACCGCGACCGACTTGGCCGAGCTGGAGCGCTTGCTCATCGACAGCGGCACCGCCACCGCAGAAGACGTAGCCCGCGCCGGGCAAGAGGCGCACGGGCTGGGTCTTTTTGTGCGTGGCTTGGTGGGGCTGGACCGCGAGGCGGCCACGCATGCGCTGAATGGCTTTGTAGCAGGCAAGACGCTCAGCGCCAACCAGTTGGAGTTCATCAACCTGATCGTCACCCACCTGACGGAGCGTGGCGTGATGGAGGCTGGGCTCTTGTACGAACCGCCGTTCACCAGCTACGCCCCGCAGGGGCCAGACGTGCTGTTCACGTCTGCCCAGGTGGATGAGTTGTTTGGGGTGCTAGATCACATCAAGGCCACTGCACTAGCGGCCTAAAGCCCCGATTTAGTATGAAAGCGACCTCTAGCCCTTTTGGAATATGCGCGAGCAGCTCCTAAAAACGTAGCAGCTCGCGCGAGCTGCAGGTTCAGGCCTTGGCGACTTCCAGCACCAGCTTGCCGAAGTTCTCGCCGTTGAACAGCTTCAGCAGTGTCTCGGGGAAGGTCTGCAGGCCCACCACCACGTCTTCCTTGCTCTTCATGCGGCCGTCCTTCAGGTAGCCCGCCATCTCGGCCACGGCCAGGTGGTAGCGGTCGGCGTAGTCGAAGACCACGATGCCTTCCATGCGCGCGCGGTTCACCAGCAGGCTCAGGTAGTTCTTGGGGCCTTGCACGGCGGTGGTGGTGTTGTACTGGCTGATGGCGCCGCAGATGATGATGCGCGCCTTGCGGTTGATGCGGGCCAGCACGTCGTCCAGGATGTCGCCGCCCACGTTGTCGAAGTAGATGTCCACGCCACCGGGGCAGTGTTCCTTCAGGCCCGCGCGCACGGCGCCCGAGGAATTGGAACTCCCTGCGGGAGTGGCCTTGTAGTCGATGCAGGCGTCAAAGCCCAGCTCTTTCACCACCCACTCGCACTTGGCGGGGCCGCCGGCAATACCGACCACGCGGCAGCCCTTGATCTTGGCCATCTGGCCCACGGTCTGGCCCACGGCACCGGCGGCGCCAGAAATCACCACGGTTTCGCCCGCCTTGGGCATGCCCACGTCCATCAGGCCGAAGTAGCCGGTCATGCCGGGCATGCCCAGCACGTTGAGCCATTGGGTGAGGCTGCCTGCGCGCAGGTCAATCTTCACCAAGCCCGGCGCGTTTGAAGTCGGCCGCTGCCAGCGTGATGTATTCCTGCACGCCAAAACCGGCGCTCACATAGTCACCCACGGCGAACTTGTCGCTCTTGCTGGCCACCACCACGCCCACGCCACCGGCGCGCATGACCTCGCCAATGCCCACGGGCGGGATGTAGCTCTTGCCTTCGTTCATCCAGCCGCGCATGGCCGGGTCCAGGCTCAGCGCCAGGGTCTTGAGCGTGACGCCGCCCTCGGCGGGTTCTGCCACCGGCTCGGTGGTGTGGCTCCAGTCGGTGGCTTTGGGCATGCCCACGGGGCGGGCGGCCAGGCGGATTTGGTGGTTGGTGAGGGACATGGCAGGCTCCTGAAAATGGGGGCGGCGCCAACATGGGGCGCCAGCCGGGGAGCGCATGGTAGCCCCAGCCGCCCGCGCCCGCGGTAGCCAAGGCGACAAGCGGCGGAGCGTGGGGGCCGGTTTCAGCGCCGGGCCGCCCCAAGCTGAAACGCACCCCCTTGGGGGGCAGCGACCCGCGAAGCGGCGGAGCGTGGGGGCCGGTTTCAGCGCCGGGCCGCCCCAAGCTGAAACGCACCCCCTTGGGGGGCAGCGACCCGCGAAGCGGCGGAGCGTGGGGGCCGGTTTCAGCGCCGGGCCGCCCCAAGCTGAAACGCACCCCCTTGGGGGGCAGCGACCCGCGTAGCGGCGGAGCGTGGGGGGCCTACTTAGTGCGCCATGTAACGCCCGGCGCGGTGGTTGGTGGCCAGGGTCTGGTTCAAGGCCACGGCACCCAGCACGCTCAACAGCACATGCTGCCAGTCGGTCACGCCAAAGGCCAGCAGCACAATGGTGCAGTCCAGCGCCATCTGGATGCGCCCGGCGCGCCACCCCCGCTTCTCTTGCAGGTACAGCACCAGCACGTTAAAGCCACCCAGGCTGGCCTTGTGCCGGAACAGAATCAACATGCCCGTGCCCATGAGCAAGCCGCCAATGATGGCCGTGGCTGCCGGGTGCAGGTGTTCAAAGCCCACCCATTGCGGCAGCAGGTTGGTGAATACCGCCAGCAGTGCCACCGCCATGAAGGTTTTGGCGGTGAACACCCGCCCCATGCGCTGGTAAGCCAGTGCGTAAAAAGGCAGGTTGATGGCGAAGAACACCAGTCCGAAGTTCCAGCCCGTGGCGTAGTGCAACCAAAACGCCACCCCGGCCGTACCGCCGGTCAAGAGGCCCACCTGTTTGAACATCAAGACCCCTAGCGCCACAAAAATGGTGCCGGTGAGCAGGGCTTGCAAATCTTCGGAGGGGCGGTGGCGCAGTGCGGTGGTGCTGGCAGGTTTTTGGGGCATCAGGCAAGTGTAGTCAGGCGGTTGCGGTGTCCGAGCAGGTGACGCCTCCACAGCCATGAATTTGCGCTTGCGGCAAACGCTCCGGTTGGGCCATCGTCCCGGTAGCTGGGTCGTAGCCCGCCGAACGCAAGTGCAGTGCCAGGGACGCGTCCATGCTTTGCGCATGCTGCGGGAACCACAGGCCCAGCTCACGCGCCATCTGGCGCACCACGGCCAGCTCGCCGCTGTGGCCGCGGGCCTCGCCCTCGCGCATCACCTGCAGGATGATCTTGTGCTGGGTGGCGTGGCAGTTGCCAGCGGCAAAGCCCGTGTCTTGCATCCACTGGTCTTCGCGGTCAAAGTGGTCCTGGGTGTGGGCAATCAGGGTGGACCAGCGTGGCAGCAGCAGGTCGTCTGGCGCGTGCACCACCTCGGCCAGCAGTTCCACAAATTCCTGGTGCGTTTCGTCCATCACCGGCATGTCCAGCACCAGGGCGTCGCTCCATTGCAGGGCCGGGTGGGGGGTGTCGGTCAGGGGGGTGCTTGCGGTCATGGCGGGGTCTCCAGAAAAGGGTCCCCAGAGTAGCCAAGCGGGCTGCGGGGGGTCTTGACCCATATCAGGCAGTGCTCACTCTTCTGGGTTGATAATGCCGCGCGGCCCTTGCGTGGCTGCACCCAAGTGACTAGTTCCCGGCCCTTATCCCGCTTTACGCCCGCCATGACCCTTTCTTTTGCGCCTCCCGCCATAGCCACCCCCCAGGACTTGGACAGCACCCTGCGCACCCAGGGGTATGCCGTGGTGCGGCCGCAGCAGGTGGCCACGCTGGCCGGGTTGGACCTGGCGGCGCTGTTGGCCTGGCGTCCCCTGTGGGATGACTTGCCGCCAGACAACTACCTGCGCGATGGCGGCCGCTACCGGCGACGACGCCACGCCTGCTTTGTGGTGGACGGCGCTGCCGTGACCTTGGCGCCGCACCGGCCGCACTGGCAACCGGTGGAATACAACGCCTTGCATGGTGGCATGCAGCGCCACTTTGAACCCATGGCTGCTGCCCTCGTGGGGCAGCCCGCCTGGCAACAGCTGCTGGCTTGGCTGGGGCAGGTGAGCAGTGCGCTCAAAGGCACACACACCTGGTACACCGAGGCGCACCAGTTCCGGATCGACACCACGGACGGCATTGGCCGCCCCACGCCCGAGGGGGCGCACCGCGATGGTGTGGACCTGGTGGCGGTGTTTTTGGTGGGGCGCGAGGGCGTGAAGGGTGGCGAAACCCGCGTGTTTGATGCCACTGGCCCCAATGGCCAACGCTTCACCCTGACGGAACCCTGGTCCCTGCTGCTGCTGGACGATCCGCGGGTGATCCATGAGTCCACGCCCATCCAGCCCGTGGCCGACGGTGGCTACCGCGACACGTTGGTGGTAACCCTGCGGGCGGGCAACTTCCAGGGTGAGCTTGCGCGCTAAGCGCAGGGCGGCTCCCCATGTCTTGTACCCCTGAAGACCTGAACAAGCGCTGCCAAGAGCTGGCGGCCAAGTGGCAAGCCTGCACGCAGCAAGGTGGGCTCGACAGTTTTGTCGAATTTGCCGTGTCGGTATCCAGCCTGACAGAGTTTTTGGAAAGCCATGGTCTCTCGGGCTTGCACCAAAGCGCGCACTCCCTAGAGCAAAAGGTGCTGTCGCTGATGGACCAGCTGATGGACCCATCGGCTGGCGGTGCCTTGCCAGCCAACGCCAGCCAACTGCTGGACGCGCAGGTGCAAGAGTTTGGTACGCGTGTGCTGGCGTTTATACGGGGCCATTCCTCGCACTTGGCAGAGCGCCGCCATGTGCACGACCCGACCCACGACGCAACACCGGTGGCCACGCTGGTGCCGCCCAAAAAAATTGTGTTTGTGACGGATACGCCTGCGGCCTGGAAAGACCTGGTGGCCCAGGTCGGTTTCTTTCATGTACAGGTGGAACTGGTGGGAACCGCACAGGTGTTGCCTGCCGTACCCGAACCCGCCATGGTGCTGGTGGATGCAGCCAACCGCCCGCTGGCCGCCTTTGTGGCGCAGGTACAGACGCTGCGCGGCCAGTTCTCGGCCAGCCACATCGTCGGCCTGAATGTGGGCATTGACTTTGAAAGCCAGCAGCGGGCGCTGGGCGCGGGTTGTGACGCCTGTTTTGCCACCGGTGCCCAGCACGCGGCGATCATGGCGCGCATCGTCAAGCTGTGCAGTAACGAAGACGAAGCGCCTTACAAGGTTCTGGTGGTGGAGGACTCCAAGACTGCCGGGGCGTTGATCCGCCGCACGCTGTCGGAGGCGGGCATGGAGTCGCTGGCCATCACGCGGCCGCAGGATGTGTTGACCGCGCTGGCCTCGTTCCAGCCCGACTTGGTGTTGATGGACATGTACATGCCCGGCTGCACCGGGGTGGAAGTGACGCGGGTGATCCGCCAGCACGCCGAGTTTTTGTCCACGCCCGTGGTCTACCTCTCGGGTGACAGCAATGTGGCGCTGCAGGTGGACGCACTGCGCCTGGGCGGTGACCACTTCCTCACCAAACCCTTTCAACCCGGTGATCCTCAATGCCGTGGTCAAAAGCAAGATTGACCGCTACCGCACGCTGCGCCGCACCATGTTGCACGACAGCCTGACCGGTCTGCTGAACCACACCACCTCCAAGCAGCAGCTGCAAAGCGCCATCAACGCCGCGCGGCTCGATGGCAGTGGCCTGTGTGTGGCCATGGTGGACATTGACCATTTCAAGGCGGTCAACGACACCTACGGCCACCCCATGGGCGACCATGTGATCCGCAGCATGGCCTGGCTGCTCAAGCAACGGGTGCGCAAGACGGACGCGGTGGGCCGCTACGGTGGCGAAGAATTTGTGGTCATTTTGCCTGGCTCCCAAGCAGAGCAGGCGCATGCGGTGCTGGATCGGATCCGGGGCGACTTTTCACGCATCCGCCATCCGGTGGACGACGGCTGGTTCAGCTCCAACTTTTCGGGCGGTATTGCGCAGTGGAACGCCGATCTGGATTCAGAAGCCTTGCTCAAGCGTGCCGACGAGGCGCTCTACCAAGCCAAACGTGGCGGGCGCAACCGGGTGCAGATATTGCACCCAGAATTACAAGCCAAATAGTGCTCCAAGGCCCGTGGATGCTGCGCCAGCAGCTCCTGAATCAATAGCGTTTTAAGCGCGGACTCAGGCTGCTGCTGTGCCCGCAGCGGCCACGCCAGGCGTCAGCAGGCGCTGCACCAGCTCGCGCACGGTCTTGATCTGGCTGCCAAATGGCAGTTCGCCCGCGCCGCGGAAGAACAGGCCCTTCTTGGTGTCGCCGCGCAGGGCGGCCGCCAACTGGTTGTCAATGCAGAACTGGCCCCAGCCCGGCAGGCCATCGCGCAGGCCACACTGGGCCAGGCAGTCAAAACTCTTGGTGCAGCGCGCCTTCACGTGGGCCACGGCTTGCAGCTTGGGTTCGATCTTCAGGTAGGCGCGCAGCCAGGGCGTGCCCACGGCGCGCGCGGGCAGGCCGGCCACGCTGGTGAACTCCACCATGTCTTCCTCGCGCGCCTCGGCCAGCACCCGCTTGAATTCGGCATGGGCGTCGCTTTCCTCGGTGACTGCAAAGGCACTGCCCAGCTGCACGGCATCGGCCCCCAGTGCCTGCAGGCGTGCAATGTCTTCAAAGCTGCGCACACCGCCTGCGGCAATCAGCGGGATGTGTTGCTCGTAGCCCGCGTCCTTGAAGAACTGGCGCACTTGGGGAATCACGTTTTCAAAGTCAAACCGGCTGTCTTGCAGGTCGGCGATCTTGGCGGCACCCAGGTGGCCACCCGCCAGGCGCGGGTGTTCGATCACGATGGCGTCGGGCAGGCGTTTCTTGCGCTCCCATTTCTTCACCAGCAACTGCACGCCACGCGCGTCGGAGAGGATGGGAATCAGTGCTGCCTTGGGGTGGTCTTTGGCCAGGTCCGGCAGGTCCAGCGGCAGGCCGGCGCCCACCACCACGGCGTCAATCCCGCACTCCAGCGCTTTGGTCACGTTGGCGGCGTACTCGCTCACGGCGCGCATCACGTTGATCGCCAGCAGGCCATTGCCCCCGGTGCGGGCGCGGGCCGCCTGAATTTCCCGGTCGATGGCGATCAGGTTGGCGCGGTTGATGCCTTCCTTGGCCGCGTCACCGGGCGCCAGCTCGCGCGTTTGGTCCATCAGGTCGGGGTGGTGGCGGCGCAGGTCCACGCTGGAGAGCGTTCCCACCCCACCCAGGGCGGCCACGCTGCCCGCCAGCCGGTGGCCCGAAATGCCGATGCCCATGCCGCCTTGCACGATGGGAAGTAGCGTGCGCCCGGCCAGGCGCAGGGCGCCCAAACCGCTGTCGCGCAGCCAATCGCCGGATTCGGGTGCTAAAAACGGCAATTTGGTACTTGCTTGGGTCATGGTGTGCTCTAAGATAGCAGGCGTTGGACAGTCGCACAGCTTAGAGCGAGGCCCGCGGTCTGGCTTTGAGGTGGGTCAACTTGCTGCGCAGTTGGGCAGCTCCCCGACGCATGACACATAAGAGGTAATTCCACATAATGAACGCGCTTGTGCAAAGTCTGGCGGCCCTGAGTGGTCTGCGTGACCGCGATGCCCTGGACGCCGCGTTGGTGCGTTTGGTGATCAGCAGCAGCGAGGGTGCCGTGCATAGTGCTACCTTGGTGCGGGTGGTGGGGGAGGGCGATGACCGGCGCTGCTTGGTGCAAGCCCGGCTCGATGCAGGCCAGACCCAAGTCAGCCGGGACCTGCTGTGGACCGACTGGACCACTTTGCCCCACGTGTCCGATTTCCCGCTGCGCCAGCTCGCCGTGGACCGCGCCCGTGCAGTGCACGCAGAAACTGCCCCCTACACCGGGGTGATACCCCTGCTCACCGCCCAGGGAACCTGGGGCCTGTTGGAGTTTGGCACGGAGCAGCCACTGTCGGCCGCCATGCTGGATCTGGTGGAAGGCATTTTGCTCACCTACAACAACCTGCTGGGCCTGCTGGATTACGGCGAAAAAGATGCGCTGACCGAGCTGCTGAACCGCAAAACCTTTGATGGTGCCTTTTTCAAGGCCACTGCGGAGCAGCACGGGGATGAGTTGCCAGATGGCGGCGAACGCCGGCACCCCCATCCCGATGCCGGGGTATGGTTGGCGGTGCTGGACATTGACCATTTCAAACGCGTCAACGACACCTACGGCCACCTGATTGGGGATGAAGTGCTGTTGCTGCTGGCGCGCCTGATGCGCAGCAGTTTCCGTTTTCACGACCAGCTTTACCGCTTTGGCGGCGAAGAATTTGTGGTGCTGATGCGCTGCGACAGTGCTGAGCACGCCAGCCAAGCGCTGGAGCGCCTGCGCGAGAAGGTGCAGGCCTATGCCTTTCCGCAGGTGGGCACCATCACGGTGAGCATCGGCTTTTCGGTCTTGCTCCCGCACGACACGCCCAGCGGTGCCTTTGGCCGCGCCGACAAGGCGGTCTACCACGCCAAGGAGCACGGCCGCAACCAGGTCTGCAGTTACCAGGGGCTGGTCGCTTCGGGCGACCTGGTGGAACAGGTTGCCGAAGGCATGGACGTGGACCTGTTCTAGCCAGGCCCGCGGCGCGCAGCCCTAGCGTGAGCGCTCAAAAATGGCGGCAATACCCTGGCCGCCACCAATACACATGGTCACCAGCGCGTAGCGGCCGTTGATGCGCTCCAGTTCATACAGCGCCTTCACGGTAATCAGGGCGCCGGTGGCTCCGATGGGGTGACCCAATGAGATGCCCGAGCCATTGGGGTTGACCTTGGCCGGGTCCAGGCCCAGGTCGCGCGTGACGGCGCAGGCCTGTGCGGCAAAGGCCTCGTTGGCTTCAATCACATCCAGGTCGTTCACGGTCAGGCCGGCCTTCTTCAGCGCGGCCTGCGTGGCGGGCACCGGGCCAATGCCCATGTACTTGGGGTCCACACCGGCGTGGGCGTAGGCTACCAAGCGCGCCAGCGGCTGCAGGCCACGGGCCTTGGCAGTGGCGGCGTCCATCAGCACCACGGCAGCGGCCGCGTCGTTGATGCCGGAGGCGTTGCCGGCCGTCACGGTGCCGTTTTCCTTCAGGAAGGCCGGTTTGAGCTTGGCCATGTCGGCCAGCGTGGCGTTGGCGCGGAAGTGTTCGTCGGTGGCGTAGGCCACATCGCCTTTTTTGCTCTTGAGCATGATGGGCAGGATCTGGCTGGTGAAGTAGCCGGCCTCGGTGGCCTTTTGCGCGCGGTTGTGGCTCTCCACGGCAATGGCGTCCTGCTCTTCGCGGCTGATGCCCCACTTGGCGGCAATGTTCTCGGCCGTCACGCCCATGTGGATGGTGTGGAAGGGGTCGTGCAGCGCGCCAATCATCATGTCCACCATCTTGGTGTCGCCCATGCGGGCGCCCCAGCGCATGTTGAGGCTGGCAAAAGGCGCGCGGCTCATATTTTCGGCACCGCCGCCAATGGCAATGTCGGCATCGCCCAACGCAATGGTCTGCGCGGCGTTGACGATGGCCTGCAGGCCCGAGCCGCACAGGCGGTTCACGTTGTAGGCAGGTGTCTCCTGGGCGCAACCCCCATTGATGGCGGCCACGCGGCTCAGGTACATGTCCTTGGGCTCGGTGTTGACCACGTGGCCAAACACCACATGGCCCACATCCTTGCCATCCACACTGGCACGCGACAGCGACTCGCGCACCACCTGTGCGGCCAATTCGGTGGGGGGAATGTCCTTGAGGCTGCCGCCAAAGGTGCCAATGGCGGTGCGCACTGCGCTGACGACGACGACTTCACGGCTCATGGAAATACTCCTGCAAATGGTTGAAACGGGGAATGCGGCCATCTTACGGCGGCCGGGTGTCATCCATTCTTCACCAATTTGTCACAACACTTCCCTAGGCTCAGGGGCTACCCAAGCCACCAGGAGTTGCCCGTGAGCGCCAGCGAAGACGAATTGATCCGCCGTATCCAGAACGACATGCTCGACAGCTACGACGAAGAACTGGAGATGGAGCTGGACGACCAGCACCTGGAGCGCCTGGCCGGCGGCCAGGCCCCCGATGCCGATGCCCGCGCCGCGCGCCGCCTGTATTTCAAGGAGCTGTTCCGCATGCAGGGCGAGCTCGTCAAGCTGCAGGACTGGGTGGTGGCCACGGGCCACAAGGTGGTGGTGATTTTTGAGGGACGCGACGCGGCCGGCAAGGGCGGCGCCATCAAGCGCATCACCCAACGCCTGAACCCGCGGGTGTGCCGCGTGGCCGCGCTGCCCGCACCCAACGACCGTGAACGCACGCAGTGGTACTTCCAGCGTTATGTGAGCCACCTGCCGGCGGCCGGTGAGATCGTGCTGTTTGACCGCAGCTGGTACAACCGCGCCGGTGTCGAGCGCGTCATGGGTTTTTGCAATGACGAGCAACTCGAAGAGTTCTTCCGCAGCGTGCCCGAGTTCGAGAAGATGCTGGTGCGCTCGGGCATCCAGGTCATCAAGTACTGGTTCTCCATCTCCGACGAAGAGCAGCACAGCCGCTTCCTGGGTCGCATCCACGACCCGCTCAAGCAGTGGAAGCTCAGCCCCATGGACCTGGAATCGCGCAGCCGCTGGGAGGACTACACGCGCGCCAAGGAAGTGATGCTGGAGCGCACCCACATCCCTGAGGCGCCATGGTGGGTGGTGCATGCAGTGGACAAGAAGAAGGCCCGGCTGAACTGCATCCACCACCTGTTGCAGCAGATGCCGTATGAGGAAACCGAGCACCCGCCGGTGGTGTTGCCGCCACGGGTGCGGCATGAGGACTATGAGCGGAGGCCGGTGCCGCAGGACATCATGGTGCCTGAGGTTTATTAGGCTTTCATTGGTTTGGGGGCACGTTGCCTATTTGGGTGGCTTGTTGTTGTGGCACCGCTTTTTTGGACACCCACTCCCCCAGCCCCTCGCCCCGTCGGCGAGGGGAGTTTTAAACAGCCGTATTGTTTGGTAGTGCTCCGGCCATGGGGCCGCAGAAGACGCGTTGCCACTGGGTGGGTACGCTACGGCCCGAACCCACAGTTCTAGTCATTGCCAACATGGTGGCGCGGAGCCGCTGGCGGGCGTAGCCGCCAGCCGTGCCGTAAAGACATCTCCGAGGTATTCACAACCGCAGCCCAGGGCCGTGGCGCGAGCAGACGGCGGCAACCTCCCGCTCGTAGTCCGTAACCGGCGAGACAAAACAAGATATGGCTGTTGAAGGCTCCCCTCGCCGACGGGGCGAGGGGCTGGGGGAGTGGGTGTTAAAAAGAAGCGGTGTAGGCTTAAAAAACCAGAGTCAAAAAGCCAATCAGCCCCGCACATCCCCCACAGCATCCTTCCCAAAGTCCGCCCGAGCCAGATAAGCCAACACCCGCCGCGCCGCATCAGCAGGGCTGGTGAGCTGCCCCTGCGCATGCAGCCCCGCAAAGCTGCCGTGGTCCGGAAACTGCGTGGCATCCGCACTGCGCAATTGGCGCTGCATGTCGGTGTCAATCACCCCTGGCGCCAGTGAACACACCTTGGCGCCATTCGCCTGCAAGGCCTCATCCAGCGCCACACAACGCGTGAAATGGTCCATGCCGGCCTTGGCCGCACAGTACGCCGCTTGTGAGGCCATGGCGCGGCGACCCAAGCCTGACGAGATGTTGAGCACCTTGCGTGGGATGGACCATTGTCGGGTGGCACCCAGAAAGGTGGCGGTGAGTTGCATGGGGGCCTCGAGCCCGACACGCAGGGCCTGGGCCAGCGCAGCGGGGTCGGATTCGGAAAGGGGTACCAAGGGCGGAATGACGCCAGCGTTGTTGATCAGCGTGGCACTGGCCAGCGTGGCCGGGTCTTGCTGGCGCAGCCACTGACCCAGCTGTGCACAAGCCGAGGCACCATCGGCCAAATCCAGTGGCCACTGCAACAAGGTAGCGCCTACGCGCTGTGCTTGCTCGGCCAGTTGGGTGTGGGTCTGGCGGGAGATGCACACCAGCACGGCGTCGTTGACCAGCAGCTGTTCGGCCATAGCCAAGCCCATGCCACGCGAGGCGCCAGTGAGGATGGTGAGGTGTTGGGGCATGGTTTTGCTATGGATATAGGAGCTGCTCGCGCATATTCCTCGTGGTCTAGAGGCCTAAAAGACTTAAATTTCTGCGCCTTCGACGAGGAAGCGCACGCGGCGCACGCCGTTCCATTCATCCGCATCCAGGCGGAACGCGAGTGTTACCTTGGGCGGCAGTGGCTCGGTGTGGCCGAACCAAATGCCGTCCACCGGCTGGCCCTGGTGCTTGAGCTTCAGGGCCAGGTGTTTCTCGCCCACCAGGCGCTGCGACACCACTTCCACCTCTTCGCTAAAGGTGGGGGCGGCAAAACCCTGGCCCCACACCTCCTTGTGCAACGCGTCCACCAGCTCCACGCGGCGGTACTCGGGGGCCAGTGGGCCGTCGGTTTCCAGGCGACGTGTCAGTGTGGCGGCGTCCAGCCATTCCTGGGCTACCTCGTTCAGGCCGTTCTCGAAGTCGTCAAAAAACTCTTCCGCCACGGTGCAGCCCGCCGCCATGGCGTGGCCGCCAAAACGCAGGATCACGCCGGGATAACGCTTGGCCACCAGGTCCAGCGCATCGCGCAAATGAAAGCCCGGGATGCTGCGGCCCGAGCCTTTGAGCTCATGCTCTTTGCCCTCGGCACCGCTGGCCGCAAACACAAAGGTGGGGCGGTGCAGCTTGTCCTTGATGCGGCTGGCCACAATGCCCACCACGCCTTCGTGGAAGTCGGGGTCGAACACGCAGATGGCGGGCGGCGGCTCGTCGCCTTCGTCAAACAGGCTCTCGGCAATCATCATTGCCTGCTCGCGCATGTCGCCTTCAATTTCCCGGCGCTCGCGGTTGATGCCGTCCAGCGTTTTCGCCAGTTCGTCGGCGCGGCCGGGGTCGTCGGTCAGCAGGCACTCGATGCCCAGCGTCATGTCGGAGAGGCGCCCCGCCGCGTTGATGCGCGGGCCCAGGGCAAAGCCAAAGTCAAAGGTGGTGGCCACCTCCGCCTTGCGTCCTGCTGCTACAAAAAGGCTAGCTAGTCCCGCAGGCATGGCAAGCGCTCGCACCCGTTTGAGGCCTTGGGCGACGAGGCGGCGGTTGTTCGCATCCAGCTTGACCACATCGGCCACCGTACCCAGCGCCACCAGGGGGAGCAACACATCAAGTTTGGGTTGGCTGGCCGCATCAAATACGCCGCGCGTGCGCAACTCGGAGCGCAACGCCAGCAGCGTGTAGAACATCACCCCCACACCGGCGATGGACTTGCTCTCGAACGTGCAGCCGGGCTGGTTGGGGTTGACGATCACATCCGCGGCTGGCAAGACGGCCGCGGGCAGGTGGTGGTCGGTCACCAGCACCTGCAGACCCAGGGCCTTGGCGCGCGCCACCCCGTCCACACTGGCAATGCCGTTGTCCACCGTAATGAGCACATCGTCACCGGTTTTTTTCACACGTTCGCTGATCGGGGCGGTGAGACCGTAGCCGTCCACCACGCGGTCGGGCACAAGGTAGTCCACGTGTTGTGCGCCCAAGAGGCGTAGACCGCGCACCGCTACTGCGCAGGCGGTGGCACCGTCGCAGTCGTAGTCGGCCACGATGCAGAGTTTCAGGTTTTGTGCGATGGCATCGGCCAACAGCACAGCGGCACGGTCCACACCCAACAGCGTGGCGGGCGGCAGCAGTTTGGCCAGTGCGTCGTCGAGTTCATCGGGGCCGTTGACGCCGCGGGCGGCGTACAGGCGTGCCAACAGCGGGTGCACGCCGGCCTGTTCCAAGGCCCAGACCGAGCGGGGCGGGATGTCGCGGGGGACGATGTTCATAACGTAAGCAGCAATTCGTGCGGAGGGGGCGCGGTAAAGCGCCGTTGCAGTCGGTTCCACCAGGGGCTGGTTTGCAGCACAAAGGTGGGGGCCAGCCGCTCACCGCAGAGGGTGATTTCCATGGCTTCGTTGGCCTTGGCGCGGGCCAGCAGCTTGGCAATCAGGCCGGCATCCAGCGCCTGCCAGGCTTTGGACCAAGCTTGGGCATCGTCGCGCAGTGCGGCTTCGGTCAGGCTGTTTTCCATCACCACACGCTGGGCGGGAGGCTGGCGTGGTGTGGCTGGCAAAGTGCCGGTGCCGCTGATCCAGAACGAATTGACCGGCGGCAAAAATCGCGCCTTGCGCGCATCGTTGACCGGGTGGGTGTAGAGCAGCATCTGCATTTCATTTTGCAGGCGGCGCAAGGCTTGGGCCTGGGGCTGGCGGGGCATCCAGCCATCTACCCGGGCGCTGCGGGTGCGCGCCAGGGAGGCAGTGGGCAGATCGACCAAAACGGAACCCTGGGCCAACCAGGTGGTGTCGCTCAGGGGGTGCAGCGTGATGCCGTCTTCCGCAAAGTAAGGCTGCATGGCAGCGCGCAAGGCGTCGGAGTCATGGGCGCTGAGCGCGAGCTTTTGCGGGTCTTCCATCGCCACATGGTCCGCGTTCACGCGCCAGTGGCAGGGGGTGATCCAGGCCCAACCGCTGGCGCCATGCAGCTTGGTCAGGCCCAGGTGCTCGGCGTCCAGTGCTGCCCAGGGCACCAAGCCGTCGGCTCCCTGCAGGCCCAGGCTCTTGGCGTGTACACGTTCGCTCACAGGGGTCAGCGACTCGGCCGAGCCCAGCAGAGGCGGGGTCGGGTTCAGCAGGCTGAGCAGCTGGGCCAGGTTGGGCAGCGAGAGCTGGGCGATGGCTGCCTGGCAGTGCAGGCCGGCCGGTGCCGCGTAAGGAATAACGGTGTGCATCCCTGAATTGTCCCGCATGGATGCCACAATCCGCCCACCTCTGCACTTTGTAACGTTTGATGCGACTTCCCTATGAGCTCACCATTGGCTGGCGCTACACGCGTGCCGGCCGCGCCACGCGGCGCAATGGTTTTATTTCCTTTATCTCGGGCGTGTCCATGTTGGGCATCGCGCTGGGCGTGGCGGCTCTCATCATTGTGCTGAGCGTGATGAACGGATTTCAAAAGGAAGTGCGCGACCGCATGCTGGGCGTGGTGTCGCACATCGAGGTGTTTGCCCCTGGCGGCCAGGCCTTGGCGGATGTGGACCTCACCCTGCGCGAGGCCAAGTCCCATCCGCAGGTGGTGGGCGCGGCGCCCTTTGTGGCGGCGCAGGCCCTGGTGGCGCGTGGCGAAGAGATGAAGGGCGCCATGGTGCGCGGCATCGACCCTGCGCGCGAGCCCGAGGTGTCTGATGTGGCCACGGGCGCACAGGCCGCGGTACTGGCCCAGCTGGTGCCGGGCGAGTTTGGTGTGGTGTTGGGTGGCGAGCTGGCGCGCAGCATGGGTGTGGTCAAGGGCGACCGCGTGACCCTGATTGCCCCCAGCGGGCAGGTCACGCCCGCGGGCGTGGTGCCGCGCCTCAAACAAATGACGGTGGTGGGTACCTTTGATTCCGGCCACTACGAATACGACTCGGCGCTGGTGTTTGTGCACTGGGAAGACGCAGCCAAGATCTTCCGCCTGGAAGGCCCCACCGGTGTGCGCCTCAAGCTCAAGGACCTGCACCAGGCGCGCGAGGTCGCCCAAGACCTGAGCCGCAGCCTGAGCGGCGACCTGCTGCTGCGCGACTGGACCCGCCAGAACCGCACCTGGTTTGCAGCGGTGCAAGTAGAAAAACGCATGATGTTCATCATCCTCACCCTCATCGTGGCGGTGGCGGCCTTCAACCTAGTCAGCACGCTGGTGATGACGGTGACCGACAAACGTGCCGACATCGCCATCCTGCGCACTCTGGGCGCCAGCCCGGGCAGCATCATGGGTATTTTTGTGGTGCAGGGCGCCATGGTCGGTGTCATTGGCACCTTGGCCGGGCTGCTGCTGGGGCTGGGCGTGGCCTTCAATATTGATGTCATCGTGCCTGCGCTGGAGCGTTTGCTGGGCGCCAGCTTTTTGCCGCAAGACATTTACCTGATCAGCCGCATGCCCAGCGATCCGCAGCAAAGTGACATCGTGCCGGTGGCAGTGATTTCGCTCCTGATGGCTTTTGTGGCCACCCTCTACCCCAGCTGGCGCGCCAGCCAGGTAAACCCTGCCGAGGCTTTGCGCTATGAGTGATGTACTTTTACAAGCCTGCGGCCTGACCAAGCGTTTCCAGGAAGGGCGCCTGGATGTCACGGTTCTCCACGGGGTGGACCTGGAGGTGCGCCGTGGCGAAACGCTGGCCATTGTGGGCGCCTCGGGTTCCGGCAAAAGCACCTTGCTGCATTTGCTGGGCGGGCTGGATGCGCCCAGCAGCGGCAATGTGACGCTTTGCGGCCAGCCGCTGGCCGGGCTGGATGCGGCGGCCCAGGGCCGGCTGCGCAACAAACATCTGGGTTTTGTCTACCAGTTTCACCACCTGCTGCCCGAGTTCAGTGCGCTGGACAACGTCGCCATGCCATTGACCATTCGGCGTTCAGAGCCCGCTGATGCTGCGCAAGCAGCTATGAAAATGCTAGCGTTGGTGGGCTTGGAACACCGCATGCATCACCGTCCGGCGGAGCTGTCGGGGGGCGAGCGCCAGCGTGTGGCAATTGCGCGGGCCTTGGTGACCAACCCCGACTGCGTGCTGGCCGACGAGCCCACCGGGAACTTGGACCGCAGCACGGCTGATGGCGTGTTTGACCTGATGCTGTCCCTCGCGCGCGACCAAGGAACGGCTTTTGTGCTGGTGACCCACGACGCCACCTTGGCTGCGCGCTGCAGCCGCCAGCTGCGGTTGGTGTCGGGCCGTTTGGCCGACTGATGGCTGGCCGGGCCGTGCGCCTGGCTTGCGGTTTGCTGACAGGGCGTGCGCTATACCCGCCGCCCAAGGGTTCCCGCGGATGGTCTCTGCCGGATACGCAGCCTAAGCTGCGCCATCCCTTTTTCAAGAGAGCCGTTATGAACCGTCGTTGGTCGTCCCTGGGAGTGCTGGTGCTGGGTTGTGGTTGGGTGATGGGTGCATTGGCCCAGCCGGTCAAGCCGCTGCGCATCGGCCTGATTGGTCCTTTTTCCGGTCCCTCTGCCGACTTTGGCATCCCCATGCTCAACGGGGCCAAACTTGCAGTGGACGAGATCAATGCTGCGGGCGGCTACCTCGGCCGGCCGCTGGAGCTGGTGGTGAAGGACGACACCGCCAACCCGGATGTAGGCCTGAAGAATTCGCAGGACTTGCTCAAGGAAGACGTGGTGGCCACCCTGGGCTTCTGCAACACCGGTGTCGCGATGAAGTCGCTGGAAGTATTCCAAACCGCCAAATTGCCGCTCATCGTGCCCTGTGCTACCGGCACGCCCATCACCACCAAATACCCGGCCCCGGAGAGTTATATCTTTCGCACCTCGGCGCGCGATGCCATCCAGGCCCCGTTTGTGGTGGACGACATCGTGAGCCGCGGCTGGACCAAGGTGGCCATCTTTGCTGACAAAACACCCTATGGCGAGGGTGGGCTGAACGATGTGGTCAAAGCCCTGGCGGCCAAGAACCTGCAGCCGGTGCACGTGGCGCGGTTTGAGCTGGGCGTGAAAGACCTGCTGGCGGAGCTAAAGGCCGCGCAGGCGGCCGGAGCCAATGTGGTGTTCAGCTACACCGTGGGGCCCGAGAACGCGGTCATCGCCAAGGGGCGCCAAGCCCTCAAATGGACGGTGCCCCAGGTGGGCGCCTGGCCGCTGTCCTTTCCCTTCTTCATCGATGGCGCCAAGGACGCCGCCGAGGGTGCGCTGATGGCGCAAACCTTTATCGCGGAGCCGAGCAACGAGCGGCGCATCTCCTTCCTGAGTGCTTACGCCCGCAAATTCAACACCAAGAAAATCACCGTGCCCATGGCCGCGGCCCAGGCCTACGACACGGTCTACCTGCTGACCTATGCCATCCTGTCCATCCGTGACGGCAATCTCTCCGGCTCCTCCGTCAAGAACGCGCTGGAGAACATGCCCCGCGTCTACTATGGCGTGACTGCCACGCACGAACGCCCCTTTAGCAAAGATGACAAAGATGCCATTACCAGCAACATGCTGGTCATGGGCTTGGTGAGGAATGGTGCGATAACCTTCGCCTACCCCGAAGACCGCACCCGCAACCTGTTTGTGCAGCGCAAACGCTGACACCACCACCCCACACCCCCATGCGCTGGATAGACACCCACTGCCATCTGGATGCCTTTGAGGCAGACCAACAGGTGGACGCCGTGTGCCTGGCTGCCCGGCAAGCGGGGGTGGTGCACTGCGTCATCCCTGCGGTCGAGGTGGCCAATCTGCACGTGGTGCGCGACCTGGCCCACCATCAGAACTACAGCTACTGTCTGGGCATTCACCCCCTGTATGTGCCCACCGCGCAAGACAACGTACTGGCAGTGCTGGCCCAAGAGCTGCAAGCCCACCATGCCGACCCGCGCCTGGTGGCGGTGGGGGAGATTGGGTTGGATTACTTTGTACCTCAGCTCACCCAAAGCCCTTGGCGTGAAAAGCAGGAGGCCATCTACCGCGCGCAACTCAAGCTGGCGCGCCAGTACGGTTTGCCCGTGGTGCTGCACGTACGCCGATCCGCTGACCGTTTGCTCAAACACCTGCGCGAGGTGGCAGGCCCCGGTGGGCGCTGGCAAGGCATTGCCCATGCGTTCAACGGCAGTGAGGTGCAGGCGCAGGAGTTCATCAAACTGGGCTTCAAGCTGGGATTTGGCGGCGCGGTGACCTTTGAGCGGGCGCACCAGCTGCGCCGCCTGGCCCAAACCCTGCCGCTGGACGCCCTGGTGTTGGAGACCGATGCGCCCGACATCCCGCCACACTGGCTCTACACAACAGCGGCGCAGCGGGAGGCTGGCACACCGCAGGGCCGCAATACACCGGCCGAGTTGCCGCGCATTGCCCACACCGTGGCCCAGCTGCGTGGCATGGCCCTGGAAGACTTGGCGCAAGCCAGCACACACAACGCCTGTAAAGCCTTGCCGAGGCTGGCTGCGCTGCTGGTATAAATCCCCATGGTCCGAAAAGCATCCCCCGTTCTCCCCGAAGTCAATTTTTCTGAAGAAGGCCCGATCCGCCACCTGCATTTGGGCAGCGAGTGGATTCAGGGCTCCATGCTGGTGGACGACCCCACTGCGCTGGTGCACGAATACATCCAGCGCATGATGGCCTGGCTGCTGTTTGTGGACCCGGTCACCGTGCCCAAACGCCAAGCGCTGCAGCTGGGCTTGGGTGCGGGCTCGCTCACCAAGTTTTGCCACAAAGCGCTCAAGATGAAGACCACCGCCATTGAGCTCAACCCGCAGGTGCTGCATGCCTGCCGCGGCTGGTTCAAGCTGCCGGCCGACAACAGCCGCATGCAGGTGGTGCTGGCTGATGCGTCGCAGGAAATCAAGCAAGCCCATTGGCTGGGCGCAGTGGACGCGCTGCAAGTGGACCTGTACGACGAAGAGGCCGCAGCGCCGGTGCTGGATAGCGCCGACTTTTACGCCGACTGCCGCGCCACGCTGACCGAGGAGGGCTGCATGACCGTCAACCTGTTTGGCCGCAGCTCCAGCTTCCAGGCCAGTGTGGACAAAATTGCCCAAGCCTTTGGCGCCGATGCCATCTGGGCCTTCAAGGCCACACGCGAAGGCAACACGGTAGTGCTGGCCCAGCGCACCCCCAGCCGCCCCAAGCGTGCGCTGCTTATGGAGCGTGCCGATTTCATCCAGTCCCACTGGGGGCTGCCCGCAGACAAGTGGGTGCGTGTTTTCAAACCGGTGCAAGCATGAGCACAACGTCCAAAAAAAACGTACATGGTCCTGCATTGCACATCGGCCCACTGGACTGGCGCCGTTTGGTGGAGTGGCTGCAAGCTGACAAGGTGATTAGCGATGAAGAGGCCCAGCGCACCACTGCCCGTTGTGCCCAGGCCGAGAGTGCACAGCACCCGCTGGTGCGTCTGGCCAGCGTGTCCATGCGCCGGGCGTCAGACCAAAAGCCGCTCGACATGGAAATGTTGACCCAGTGGCTGGCGTTGCGTGCCGGGCTGGACTACCTGCGTATTGACCCGCTGAAAGTGGATGTGGGCAAGGTGGCCGACGCCATGGGCGCGGCCTACGCCGAGCGCCACCGCATCCTGCCTGTGGTGGTCACGCCCAGCGAAATCACGGTGGCCACGGCCGAGCCTTTTATTACCGACTGGGTGGCCGAGGTAGAGCGCCAGAGCCGGCGCAGCGTCAAGCGTGTGGTCGCCAGCCCGCAAGAAATTACCCGCTACACCGCCGAGTTTTATGCGCTGGCCAAAAGTGTGCGCGCCGCCAGCAAAAATGGCGCCAATAACGGTGCCAGTTTCGAGCAACTGGTGGAGCTTGGCAAGAGCAACAAACAGCTCGATGCCAACGACCAGGGCGTGGTGCAGGTGGTGGACTGGCTGTGGCAATACGCCTTTGACCAGCGCGCCAGCGACATCCACCTGGAGCCTCGGCGCGAGCAGGGCGTGATTCGCTTCCGCATCGACGGCGTGCTGCACCCGGTCTACCAGATGCCCATGGGCGTGCTCAACGCCATGACGGCGCGTATCAAGCTGCTGGGCCGCATGGACGTGATCGAGAAGCGCCGCCCGCAAGACGGCCGTATCAAGACGCGCAACCCGCGTGGTGATGAAATTGAAATGCGTATCTCCACGCTGCCCACCGCGTTCGGCGAGAAGATGGTGATGCGGATTTTTGACCCCGACAACGCGGTCAAAGACCTGGACGCGTTGGGCTTCAGCAGCCACGATGCCACACGCTGGGAGCAGCTGGTGCAGCGCCCGCACGGCATCATTTTGGTCACCGGCCCCACCGGTTCGGGCAAAACCACCACGCTGTACTCCACGCTCAAGCGCGTAGCCACCGAAGAGGTGAATGTGAGCACGGTGGAAGATCCGATCGAAATGATCGAGCCGTCTTTCAATCAGACGCAGGTGCAGCCACAGCTGGACTTTGGTTTCCCGCAGGGCCTGCGCGCCCTCATGCGGCAGGACCCGGACATCATCATGGTCGGCGAAATCCGTGACCTGGAGACCGCCGAGATGGCGGTGCAGGCCGCACTCACCGGCCACCTGGTGTTCTCCACCTTGCACACCAATGACGCTCCGTCTGCGGTGACACGCCTGATGGAGCTCGGCATTCCTCCGTATCTGATCAACGCCACCTTGCTGGGCGTGTTGGCGCAGCGTCTGGTGCGCACTTTGTGCAAACAATGCAAGGTGCGTGACGACGAGGCCAGCCGCGAAGCCCTGAGTGAGATGGTCAAGCCTTGGCAGATCAATGGCGGCTACAAACCCTTCAAGCCGGTGGGCTGTGTGGACTGCCGCATGACTGGATTTATGGGGCGCATGGGCTTGTATGAGCTCTTGGTAGTCACCGAAGGCTTCAAGTCGCGTGTCAGTGCCGACCCCAGCATCGATGCGTTGCGCCGCCAGGCTGTCACTGACGGCATGCGTCCGCTGCGACTGGCCGGTGCCTTGCGGGTGGCCGAGGGCCAGACGGTCATGGAAGAGGTGCTGACCTCAACGCCCCCGCTGCACGGGTGAGCTAGGCTGAAAACAAAGCCCCTAAAAATGCAGGCAGAATGCGTGACCGTTTGATAGCAGGAGACAGACAGTGAACATAAAAAGCCAAAAAGATTTTTTCTCAGGACTGATGTTCATGGGCGTAGGCGTAGCCTTTGCCTGGGGCGCCACAGGCTACACCCTGGGAGACGGAGCCCGCATGGGCCCTGGCTACTTCCCCTTGGCCCTGGGCGTGCTGCTGGCCTTCCTGGGCAGCATCATCACCTTCAAAGCCCTGGTGGTGGAAACCGCCGACGGCGACAAGATCGGCAAGATCGCCTGGAAGCCCCTGTTCTTCATCATCCTGGCCAACCTCGTGTTTGGCGCCTGCATTGGCGGCCTGCCCCTGATTGGCTTGAAGCCCCTGGGCCTGATCGTGGGCATCTACCTGCTCACCTTCATCGCCAGCAACGCCGGCGAAGAATTCGCCTTCAAGCCCGTACTCATCCTGGCCACCTTGCTGGCCCTGTTGAGCTACCTGGCCTTCATCGTGCTGCTCAAACTGCAGTTCCCGGTCTGGCCCGCCTACTTCACGGCCTGAGTCACCCCAGACATCGATACCAGGACAGAACACCATGGATCTCTTTAACAACCTCGCGCTGGGCTTTGGCGTTGCCTTCACCTTCCAGAACCTGATCTACGCCTTCATCGGCTGTTTGCTCGGTACTTTGATCGGCGTGCTCCCCGGCATTGGCCCCCTGGCCACCATCGCCATGCTGCTGCCCGCCACCTATGCCTTGCCCCCCGTGGCGGCATTGATCATGCTCGCCGGCATCTACTACGGCGCCCAGTACGGTGGCTCCACCACCGCCATCCTGGTCAACCTGCCCGGCGAGTCTTCGTCTGTCGTGACCGTGATCGACGGCTACCAGATGGCCCGCAATGGCCGTGCTGGCCCGGCCCTGGCGGCTGCCGGCATGGGCTCCTTCTTTGCCGGCTGTGTAGGTACCCTGATCCTGGCGGCCTTTGCAGCGCCGCTCACCGAGCTGGCCTTCAAGTTCGGCCCGGCCGAATACTTCAGCCTCATGATCCTGGGCCTCATTGGCGCCGTAGTGCTGGCTTCGGGCTCCCTCATCAAGGCCGTGGCCATGATCGTGCTGGGCCTGTTGCTGGGCATGGTGGGTACCGACGTGAACTCGGGTGTGGCCCGTTTCAGCTTTGACATCGCAGAACTCACCGACGGCATTGGCTTCATCGTCATCGCCATGGGTGTGTTTGGCTATGGAGAAATCATCCACAACCTCTCCAAACACGAGAGCGAACGCGAAGTGTTTGCCGCCTCGGTGACCGGCCTGATGCCCACCAAGGAAGACTTCAAGAACATGGTGCCGGCCGTCTTGCGCGGTACCGCCCTGGGCTCGCTGCTGGGCATCTTGCCCGGTGGTGGTGCGGTGATGGCGGCCTTTGCGGCCTACACCCTGGAGAAGAAGACCAAGCTCAATCCCGGTGAAGTGCCGTTTGGCAAGGGCAATATCCGCGGTGTGGCAGCGCCTGAGGCCGCCAACAACGCTGGCTCCCAGACCTCCTTCATCCCGCTCTTGACCCTGGGTATTCCGCCCAACGCCGTGATGGCGCTGATGGTGGGGGCCATGACCATCCACAACATCCAGCCTGGTCCCCAGGTGATGACGGCCAACCCGGAACTGTTCTGGGGCCTGATTGCTTCGATGTGGATTGGCAACCTGATGCTGATTGTGCTGAACCTGCCGCTCATTGGCATCTGGATCAAGCTGCTGACCGTTCCCTACCGCTGGCTCTTCCCCTCCATCGTGCTGTTCTGTGCGATTGGGGTGTATTCGACCAACAACAACACCTGGGATATCTGGATGGTGGCGCTGTTTGGCATCATTGGTTACATCTTTATCAAGCTGGGCACGGAGCCTGCTCCCTTGCTGCTGGGCTTTATTCTGGGGCCGATGATGGAGGAGTACCTGCGCCGGGCACTGCTGCTCAGCCGTGGGGACTGGAGTGTGTTCATCACCCGGCCGCTCTCGGCGGGCTTGCTCGCAGCGGCCATCTTGCTGCTCGTCGTCGTTCTCATGCCGTCTATCAAGGCCAAGCGCGAAGAGGCGTTTGTGGAGGACTGATCCTCCCTGAAATCAGGACCCCGCGTTGAATCCTTTACCTGCACAACACGCCCAGCGCCTGTCGCTGCATAACGAGGTCCACGCCCGCCCGCCAGAGCCCATGGGTTTGCCCATGGCGCTGTCCCATGTGGTGATGGTGTGCAATGCGCAGCAGCGTGATGCCAGCCGCGCCCACATGGCCGCGCTGGCGCGCGACCACCACCTGCCGGCCCCGGATGTCGGGTCCATCCACCTGCGGATGGATTTTGGGTTGTACCGGGTGCGTTGGGAGCTGCATACCGAGTTTGTCACCTGGACCTTCATGCGTCCGATCGCCGGGCAAGGTGGGGCCGAGCGTGAACTCGAACTGGCGCTGGATGCGGTGCCGCAGCAATGGTTTGCAGCGCTGCCAGGGGAGTGCCTGGCCAGCCTGCACCTGTGGGTGCAGCCTACGCAAGACGTGGATACCGCTCCCTGGATTCGCCAGGTGCTGCACGAAGAGACGCTGGTGGCCTCGACGGTGGCTGATGGCTTTGGGGAGGTCTACACCGACTTTGCGGTCCATGCCGACGGCTTCTCGCGCATGGTGTTGCTGGCCGGTGGCATGACGTCGCGCCGCTTGGGCCGCCTGGTGCAAAGCCTGCTGGAGATTGAAACCTACCGCATGGCCGCCCTGTTGGGCTTGCCGGCTGCGCGCGAGGCATCCGCGGTATTGGCCAGCGCCGAGCGCGAACTGGCTGCATTGGCCGAGGCCATCCGCACTGCCACGCGCGACGATGAGCCGCAGCTGCTGGACCGCCTCACCCGCCTGGCGGGCCAGGTGGAAAGCCAGCACGCGGCGACGCACTCGCGCTTCTCGGCCAGCGCCGCCTACTTTGAGCTGGTGGACAAACGGATTGAAGACATTGCCGAGTCGCGCCTGGCCGGCATGCAGACCATTGGTGAATTCATGGAGCGCCGCCTGACGCCCGCGCGCAGCACTTGCGCCTGGTCCAGCCGCCGGCAAGATGCCTTGTCGCAGCGCGTCTCGCGTATCAGCAACTTGCTGCGCACGCGGGTGGAAATCGAGCAGCAGCAAAGCAGCCAGGCCCTGCTGGCCACCATGAACAGCCGCCAGGGCATGCAACTCAAGCTGCAGTCCACGGTGGAAGGCCTGTCGGTGGCGGCGATCACCTACTACATCGTGGGCCTGGCCAGCTACTTGGCCAAGGGTGCCCAGCACTGGGGTTGGCCCTGGAGCCCCGAAATGACGGCGGCAGCCGCCATTCCGGTGGTGGCTGTCAGCGTGTGGTGGTCCTTGCGCCGCCTGCACCACCGGGTGTTTCGGTCGTCATAGGCAAAGTCAATGTGGTTGATTGGATCAATCAACCCAAAACATGGCGCAATCGCTCTAAGATTCACCCCGTTCACTTATCGAACAAGCAATTCAAGAGGAAATCACCATGTCTTTGATTAACACCACCATCGCTCCCTTCAAGAACGAAGCCTTCCACAACGGCAAGTTCGTGACTGTGTCCAACGAGTCCATCAAGGGCAAGTGGAACGTGTTCATCTTCATGCCTGCAGCGTTCACCTTCAACTGCCCCACCGAAGTGGAAGACGCAGCGGACAACTACGCTGAATTCCAAAAGGCCGGTGCTGAAGTGTTCATCGTGACCACCGACACCCACTTCGCCCACAAGGTGTGGCATGAAACTTCCCCCGCCGTGGGCAAGGCCAAGTTCCCCCTGATTGGCGACCCCACCCACGCCCTGACACGCGCCTTTGACGTGCATATAGACGAAGAAGGCCTGGCACTGCGCGGCACCTTCATCATCAACCCCGAAGGCGTCATCAAGACTGCCGAAGTGCACTCCAACGAAATCGCCCGCGACGTCAAGGAAACCGTGCGCAAGCTGAAGGCTGCCCAGTACACCGCCGCCAACCCCGGCCAAGTGTGCCCCGCCAAGTGGAACGAAGGCGCCAAGACCATCGCTCCTTCCATCGACCTGGTCGGCAAGATCTAAAGAGCAAGACCCCCACGGTCGCTCACTGCGTGTAGCTTCCTGCCCCCCGAGGGGGCTGCGTTTTGCCTTGGGACGGCCCGGCGGCAAAACATTTGGCTACACGGAACGCCGGACAGCGTCCTGCTGCGTGTGCAGCAGGCCGTCCGGCTTTTTTTTACCCAAAATATGGCTGTAGCCCACACAAAATGTGCGCAAGCAGCTAGTAAATCGATAGCAAAAAGGAATCACCATGCTCGACGACACCCTCAAATCCCAACTCGGCGCTTACCTGGAGCGCGTCACGCTGCCGATCGAGATGGTGGCGTCCCTGGGTGATGACGACAACTCCGTGCAAATGCGCGACCTGCTGCAAACCATTCAGAGTTTGCGCAGCGACAAGATCACCGTGTCCTTTGACGGCACCGATGCCCGCAAGCCATCGTTCGCCCTCAAGCGTGCTGGCACCGACACTTCTCTGCGCTTTGCCGGCCTGCCCCTGGGCCACGAATTCACCTCGCTGGTGCTGGCCCTGCTGTGGAGCGGCGGCCACCCGCCCAAGGTCGAGCAGGACGTGATCGACCAGATCAAAGGCCTGGATGGCGACTTCAACTTCGAGGTCTACATGAGCCTCACCTGCCACAACTGCCCGGACGTGGTGCAGGCCCTGAGCCTCATGGCCATTCTGAATCCCAAGGTCAAAACCACAGTGATTGAAGGCGGCGCTTTCCAGGACGAAATCAACGCCCGTGAAATCATGGCCGTGCCCAGCGTCTACCTGAATGGCGCGCTGTTCGGCAACGGCCGCATGCTGGTGGAAGAAATTGTGGCCAAGCTCGACACCGGCGCAGCCGACAAAGACGCCGCCAAGCTGTCTGCCAAAGACCCGTATGACGTGCTCATCGTCGGCGGTGGCCCAGCTGGCGCTGCGGCTGCGGTGTACGCCGCCCGCAAAGGCATCCGCGTGGGTGTGGCGGCCGAGCGCTTTGGCGGCCAGACCAACGACACCATGGCCATTGAGAACTACCCCTCGGTGCAAGAAACCGACGGCCCCAAGTTCGCCGCCGCGCTGGAAGCCCAGACCCGCTCGTATGGCGTGGACATCATGAACCTGCAGCGCGCCGACAAAATCGTGCCCGCCGCAGAAGCCGGTGGTTTGACCGAAGTGGTGCTGGCCAACGGCGGCTCGCTCAAGGCCAAGACCGTGATCGTGTCCACCGGCGCCCGCTGGCGCAATGTGAACGTGCCCGGGGAGGCCGAGTACAAAAACAAAGGCGTGGCCTACTGCCCGCACTGCGACGGCCCCTTGTTCAAGGGCAAAGACGTAGCCGTGATCGGCGGTGGCAACTCCGGCATCGAAGCTGCCATCGACTTGGCCGGCGTGGTGAAGTACGTGACCGTGATCGAGTTTGCCGACCAGCTGAAGGCCGACGCCGTGTTGGTGAAAAAGCTGCTCAGCCTGCCCAACGTGACGGTGCACACCAACGCCCAAACCACCGAGATCACCGGTGCGGATGGCAAGGTCAACGGCCTGAAGTACAAAGACCGTGCCACCGGCGTGGAGCACCACGTGGCGCTGGAAGGCGTGTTCGTGCAAATCGGCCTGGTGCCCAACACCGAGTTCCTGAAGGGCGTGGTGGACCTGAGCAAGTTCGGCGAAATCGTGGTGGACGCCAAAGGCCACACCAACGTGCCCGGCGTGTTTGCTGCAGGCGACTGCACCACCGTGCCTTACAAGCAAATCGTGATTGCCGCCAGCGAAGGCTCCAAGGCCGCGCTGAGCGCGTTTGACCACTTGATCCGGCACTGAGTTTTTTGAGCTGGTGTTACAAGTAAAAGAGGGCTGCGGCCCTCTTTTTTATTGCGCGAGCAGCTATGAATTTGATAGTGTTTGGCTAGTGCGCGGGCAGCAAGGTGTCCAGCGGGCTGGCGGTGCCACCCGCCGCCACCTTGAGCACATGGGTGTAAATCATGGTGGTGGACACATCGCTGTGGCCCAGCAGCTCTTGCACCGTGCGTATGTCGGTGCCCGCTTGTAGCAGGTGGGTGGCGAAGGAGTGGCGCAGGGTGTGCACGGATACCGGTTTGTGAATGCCTGCCAGTACGACGGCCTTCTTGAGCGATCGCTGTAACCGGTCTTCGTACAGGTGATGCCGCCGCTCCACACCACTGCGAGGGTCAATGGACAGTGTCGGTGAAGGAAACATCCAGAACCAGCCCCAAGTGTGCCCGACCTTGGGGTATTTCTGCTCCAGCGCGTGCGGGGGTTCCACTCCGCCTCGCTGCACCTGGCGGTCCGCCTCCCACTGGGCGCGCGACGCCAACAATTGCTGACGCAAGGCGGGTGCCAGCGAATGCGGCATCATTACGACTCGGTCTTTGCCCCCCTTTGCCTCACGTACGA
The DNA here is from genome assembly GCF_034519335.1 of Rhodoferax sp. Lineage (GTDB taxonomy): Bacteria > Pseudomonadota > Gammaproteobacteria > Burkholderiales > Burkholderiaceae_C > Allorhodoferax. Next base: position 44,851 of record NZ_JAXHOL010000016.1, on the reverse strand, counting down.
GGATGACGTGGCGGTCAAAGTCAACGTCTTTGATGCGAAGTCGCATGCCCTCCATCAACCGCATACCGGTGCCATACAGCAAGCGCGCCAACAGCGCGGTTTGTCCATCCATATGCGCCAGCAGGCCAGCAACTTCGTCCTTGGTCAGCACGCTGGGAATGCGCCGCTTCTGGGTTGGACGGTTGATGTTGTCAAGCCAGGGCAACGCAATACCCAATACTTCACGATACAAAAACAAAACTGCGCTGAGTGCTTGGTTGTGCGTGGAGGCCGATACCTTGCGTTCAGTTGCCAGCATGGACAAAAATGCCTCTACGTCCGGTGCACCCAGGTCGCGCGGATGTCGCATTTGGCCGCTGTGTGCTGACCAGCGAATGAAGAACCGCACCCAGTAGACGTAAACCTGCTCGGTACTGAGGCTATAGTGCATGTACCGTATGCGCTCGCGCAGTTGGTCCAACACACGGATGGATTGCAGCGAAGGGGTGCCGGGTTTCATGGAATTTTTAATGCTGGTTTTTTGTACAGTATATTCAGCAAGTAGCCAGACTGCAAGCCATCCTCAGGAGGTGTTTATGTCCAGCTTATGGAGCAGTTCCCAACTTATAGAGCAAGAATTGCTCTGGACATTACGTTCCGTTCACGGCTAAAACAGTGGCGCTAGCGCATGAACTGGGTATTTATACAGCGCTCGTTTTCTGGTAGCGTGCATAGCTGCGTCACAGCGCGCGGACAAAAGCAAGCTTTTCGTACGGACGCAGTGCCACAGCTATGTGAGCTGATGACCAAAAAGGTACGTTGTTGGATGGGCCAAGTGAAGCGCCAAAAGGTGTTGTTGGCCGAAACGGAACAGGTCAACCGTACGGACACTCGCTTCGCGAGTGCCGCACATTTCCAACGTTCCGTTCACGGCTAAAACAGTGGCGCTAGCGCATGAACTGTGTATTTATACAGCGTTCATTTTCTGGTAGCGTGCATAGCTGCGTCACAGCGCGCGGACAAAAGCAAGCTTTTCGTACGGACGCAGTGCCACAGCTATGTGAGCTGATGACGAAAAAGGGGCGTGATTTGATCCGACAGGTGAAGCCCCAAGAAGTGTTGTTGGCCGAAACGGAACAGGTCAACCGTACGGACACTCGCTTCGCGAGCGCCGCACATTTCCAACGTTAGATCGCATGAAATGAGCATTTGGCGCGCGGAATGGCCTTGGTATGTTGCGACGTTCGTCATCGCCGAGCGAACTGATGGCCTACCGAAATCCTACGCCTTGAGCACGTATCTCATACGCGCAATTGGGGCCGAAGAGGCCTACTTGCAGGCGGAGGCGTTGGCGAGAACGCTTGGAGACAGCTTTAGAGATGGCAAAGGCACAGTTGTGCGCCATGAGTGTCTGGGTCTAGCTGACCTCGACACGCTCCAAGAGGACGAAATGAAGCATGGCACGCATCTGCTTTGGACCAAGTGGCCCTCCACGGAAATTCCTGCAATGAGAACCCGCAACGAGCTTTCATTGTTTCTACCGCCGGTCCCGCCCAATGCAATCTAACCTTTCGGCCCACACGGACACGCAACCAAAGGCTGCCGCTTCGCGGCACGAGTTGCGCCCCGGTGGCCTCCAACGTTAGGTGCTTACGGCATGCGCCAGATCTATCCAAGTACTTTCGCCGTCCGTATGGACGCCTATTCCGTCTTCGTCGCTTGGGCGCTCGCTGTTGCCTGCGTAATTCTCTGGGCGTTGGTGGTTTTTCTGAAGCTTCCTTTTGGTTGTTTGCTTGGTTTTGCTGGCAAGGCATTCTTAGGTGCGGCGGCAGTGCATGTCGCGTTGGCATTCACACACAAGTGCCCTGTTTGTGGCAAACGCCCTACTGTCCAAGGTTTCAAACCACCGCACCCGGACTCCCAAACACAATCAAAGTTCACCGGCTGGGCTGGTGTGGTGGTGAGCGTTGTGCGCCGAAGCGAATTCACCTGCATTCATTGTGGAACCAATTTTTTTCTTAAAAATGGCCGCACCTAACCGGTTCGTCGATTGGACCCGCAACGGCGGGGCGCGTTTCCGCCATTCTTCAATGGCGAGTGCGCCGTTGTGGTCCACTCACGGCCAACGTCAGGCGTCGCAATCAACACTCATATGCCGCACACATCTCAATTCAAAGCCGAAGGCGGCTGCGACTGCAAGGCTGTTCGCTACCGCATGGAATCAGCGCCACTGGTTGTGAACTGTTGCCATTGCCGCTGGTGCCAGCGAGAGTCGGGCTCTGCATTCGCGCTAAACGCGATGATTGAATCGGACCGAGTGACGAATTTGGGCGTGGAACCAGAGATCGTCAACACACCATCTGAGAGTGGGATGGGGCAGAAGATCGCCATATGTCCTGCCTGTAAGGTCGCCGTCTGGAGCCACTACGCGGGCGCCGGCCCCATCACCACATTCATTCGCGTCGGCACAATGGACAACCCGGACCTGCTCCCGCCGGACGTGCATATCTTCACCCAGTCCAAACAGCCGTGGGTCGATCTTTCAGCCGCGGTACGTGTCTATTCCGAATACTACGAACGTGAAGAAGTGTGGTCACAGAAAAGCTTGGCAAGACGTGAGGCGCTGCGACCTCACATCGAGGCCTACCAAGCTGCGCTGCGTGGCGACGCGTAACCACGCCGTCTCACTCCCGAGCGCACGGGGTAGGTCACCCAACTGGCCTGCGGCAAGGGCGTCACTGCACACTGGAATCTGATTGACGGCGCTGTGCCCGCCAATGCCGGCTAGCGATAAGCGCATGCTGATTATTGGATTGCGGTGACAATGCGCCCCTGATTCCTCTTCAGCCGCATTCCTCCATTCCCGTGCCCGTACGTATCTACCTTGCCCCCATGGAGGGGCTTCTCGACTTTGTGTTGCGCGACATCCTGACCCGTGTGGGCGGGGTGGAGAAGTGTGTGTCGGAATTCATCCGCATCACGCACTCGCTGATGTCCGAGAAGGCCCTGTTACGCACCGTGCCCGAGCTAGCCTTCGGTGCGCGCACCCATGCGGGTGTGCCGGTGTGGCCGCAGCTGCTGGGGTCCGATGCACCTTGCATGGCCGAGAACGCCGCCCGACTGGCCGAGATGGGCGCTCCCGGCATTGACCTGAACTTCGGCTGCCCGGCCAAGGTGGTGAACCGCCATGGCGGCGGCGCCACGCTGTTGCAAGACCCGGAGATTCTTCACACCATCGTGGCTGCCGTGCGTGCGGCGGTGCCGAGCCACATTCCTGTGACTGCCAAGATGCGCCTGGGCTACAACGACGACAGTTTGGCGCTGGACTGTGCCCGCGCGCTGGAGGCCGGTGGCGCGGCAGAAATCGTGGTGCACGCCCGCACCAAAGCCCAGGGTTACCGCCCGCCCGCCTACTGGGACCGCGTGGCTGATGTGCGCGGCGCGGTGCAGGTGCCGGTGGTGGTGAATGGTGAAATCTGGAATGTGCAAGACGCCCAAGCCGCAGTGGCGCAAAGCGGCTGCCACACGCTGATGCTGGGCCGCGGCATTGTGGCCCGCCCGGCACTGGCCCGCAGCATTCTGGCGGCTATGGGCACCGCGCCGGGCAACTTAGGTGAGCCGGGCGAAGACTGGGCGTGGGAGCAACTAGGCCCGCAGATGCACGCTTTCTGGCAGGTGGTCAGCACCCATTTGGAGAGAAAGCAGCAGGCTGGTCGTGTGAAGCAATGGCTGAACCTGCTGCGCCGCCACTACCCCGAAGCGCAGGTCGCGTTTGAAGAGATGCGCACCTTGGTCAAGCCCAGTGATGTGCATGCGTGGATACGCCGGTCCATTCCAGTTTAAGCATCAAATTGGCCTCTGGGCCACATGGATGCTGCGCGAGCAGCTCCTTATTTAATAGCAAATATTGTGGGCGTCAAGCCCACAAACTCTCCAGTCCGTCCACCGGAACAAAGCGTTTGTTGCGCACCACCATGCGGGTGGGGCCGGGCAGGGCGCGTGCGGGCACCGAGTGGCGCGGGTCACCCGGATAACTGAGCACCACCATGCCGTCTTCTTCAAAGTTTTCGGGGCAAATGCATGGCGGCAATTGCGCGCGAGCTGCTGCTAGCGCCTCTGCTGCCGTGGTGTAGCGCGCCAAGTGGCCCAAGCTCATGATCTGGGGAGGTGCCATTTCAATCTCGCCCCGGTGGTAGCGGTGCAGGGCCTCTTTGGGCGCCAGCCAAGTGCTGGCGGTGGTCTCGTAGTTGTCGTGGCTGGCGACTTGGTCGGCAGGGGCCAGGGCCAGAAAGAAGCGGGTGTCAAACCGCTTTTTGCTCAGTGCTGCCATTTTGGGGGTGATCCAGCGGCTCCATGGCACTAGGGCTGTGGCATCCAGATTCGCGTCGGGGGAAGCCAGCCACGCTTGCCAGTCGGTAGCCGAAACACCGGCCGGGCGGTGTGCGGTAGGGCTCATCAGCACGCCGGCCTCTTCAAACAGCTCGCGCAGGGCGGCCACATACAGCGCAGCAGCGTTGTCTGGGTGAAGCTCAGGTTCACCCAAGCGGTGGGCGAGGGCGGCTGCCGGTTCATTCAGGGAGGCCAGCGCGCCGGGGTGGCTGTCGTGCGCATCGAGCTTGCCGCCGGGGAACACATAGGTCTCACCAAAGGTGTCTGAGAGGCCGCTGCGCTTCATCAAAAACACTTCAAGCCCTTGTGGGCTGTCGCGCAGCAGCACCACAGTGGAGGCATCGCGTGGTGCGCCGCTGGCGGCTTCGAGCATGTCTTGCATGGGACTGTCTTTTCTCTTTTTGTTTTTTGGTGAGCAATTGCTTGAATTAAAGTACCACCAGCTGACTGGGGGCCTACGGATTTGCCCTTGGCCTGACCTCATCACTTCTGGAGATACACCATGGCACTAGATTTCACCGGCCGCGTGGCCATCGTAACCGGCGCAGGCGGCGGCTTGGGTCGCCAACACGCCTTGGCCTTGGCCGCACGCGGCGCCAAAGTGGTGGTGAACGACCTGGGTGGCGCGCGCGATGGCTCCGGTGGCTCGCTCACTGCGGCCGAGTCGGTGGTGGCCGAGATCCGCGCAGCAGGTGGCGAGGCGATGGCCAACGGCGCCTCCGTCACCGACTTTGAGGCCGTGCAGGCCATGGTGCAGCAGGCAGTGGATGCCTGGGGGCGAGTGGATATTCTGGTGAACAACGCCGGCATCCTGCGCGACAAGAGCTTTGCCAAGATGGAGATTGCCGACTTCCGCACCGTGGTGGACGTGCACCTCATGGGCGCCGTGCATTGCTGCAAGGCCGTGTGGCCGCACATGAATGAGCAAAAGTACGGCCGTATTTTGATGACCACGTCCAGCTCCGGCCTGTATGGCAACTTCGGCCAGAGCAACTACGGTGCGGCCAAACTGGCGCTGGTGGGGCTGATGCAAACGCTGGCGCTGGAGGGCGCCAAAAACAACATCCACGTTAACAGCTTGGCGCCCACGGCTGCCACCCGCATGACCGAAGGCCTGATGCCGCCCCAGGTGCTCGAAGCCCTCAAGCCCGAGGCGGTGGTGCCTGCCATGTTGGTGCTGGTGTCTGAAGATGCGCCCACCCGCACCACGCTGTGCGCCGGTGCTGGCAGTGTGGAAGCTGCGCACATCACGCTCACGCAAGGCACATGGATTGGTTTGGATGCACTGGCGCCTGAAACACTGGCTGCGAACCTGCGCCAGGTGCTGGCCCGCGCGGGTGACATGGTGCCGGAGAGTGGCGCTGCGCAAGGCAGCCAGGAAGTGACTCGCGCCCTGGCCCAGCTGGGCGGGCGCTAAGTCCGGCCATCAGAACGTGGTGGCGGGCGCGGGCGGTGTGCTGCCCGCGTTTTCCCAAGAGCGACGCTCCGCCTCATCCACCACGGCGACCGGGTCTGCACTGGCCGCACGTACGGTGACCACGCCCATGCCGTAACGCGGCATGAAGGTGTGGAAGGCCTCGTCCAGGCCCACCACACTGAGCGGCTTGGACAGCACCATGCGCAGGCGCAGCACGGTGCGCTCGACCAACTCTTCGTGTTTGATGCCAGAGATCACCACCACAAAGCAGCGCGGGTGGTATAGACCCACCACACAGCGAAAGCCCACCGCGCGGCGGATACGCGCGGTGATGGAGGTCAAGATTTGCTGGTCTACGCGGTGGCCCGCGGATTCGCCCAGCTCGTAGAGGTTGTGCAAATGCAGGCACACCACGGTGCATTGGCCCTGCTGGCGCGCTGCACGCCAAAACGTGTCGTCCACCTTGGACAGCAGCACCGAGCCCGTGGGCAGGCCGGTGGCTGGGTCTGCCCCCTGGGCCAGGCCCGCCAGGCGCAGCAGGCGGCGGTTTTGCCGGTTTCGGCGCACGGCAAGTGCAGTGGTCAACAAGAAATGGCCCACTGTGCAAAAGGCCGTGAGCGCCATGCCCTGCCAGCCAAACCAGGTGGGGTGCAGCGTGTAGGTGTACAAGCCCATTGTCATGCCTGCCAGAAATAAGCAGGCCACCACCATCCAGCGCGCCAACTCATCGCCCAGCACGTGAGCGCGCACCGAAGCGCCCAACGCCAACAGCATGGCTGCGCCACTGAAACCTGCGGCGACCTTGATCACCTGCTCGGGGTTCGAGCCCTCGTAGTTCAGCGCCCAAAACGCGAGTAGCACCGCGGCGCCGACCAACACCGTGGCCCCCCAGGCCAGGCTGTAATACACCATGCGATCTTCGGCCGCCGCCCCCAACCACAGGCCCAGGTAAATCAGGGACAGGGCGCCACACAAGGGGCCCATGCTGGCTTTGAGCGTCAGTAAAACGGACGCCGAGAGCTCGGGAAACCACAGGGCGGGCAGGCTTGTCAACAGCATGGCGCAGCTGCCCAGCATCAGCACAAACACGAGCCCCCGCCACGAGGCGACGCTGCGGTTCATGAGAACGTCGGCCAGCGCTACGGTGGCCAGTGTCAACAGGCCGCCGAGCATGCAGGACCAGACCATCAGTTCGGAGGTTTCCACGGGGCCATTATTCACCAGGCGCTTTTCTGTGCCGTTGAAATTTGGCAGGTTGTCCCAAGCTAGTTCAAATTCGCAAAGTTGGCCCGGCGCCTGCACCAAATGCCCGGCTGTGGTAACTTTGCGCCCCGAAGAAATTTTGAAGGGCCCTTTGGCATGGACAGTAGACAAACGGCCCTGAGCGCCCTGACAGCAGAACGCCTGCGCGGTATCCGCCGTGGTGTGGAAAAAGAAAGCCTGCGCGCGTTGCCCAGCGGCATGTTGGCCTTGACCTCGCACCCCCAGGCGCTGGGCTCGGCCCTGACGCACCCCCACATCACCACCGACTTCAGCGAATCGCAGGTCGAGCTGATCACCGGCGTGCATGCCGACCCCGATGTGTGCCTGCAGGAGCTGGCCGATGTGCAGCAGTTCACCCTGGGCGCCATGGGTGATGAGCGGCTGTGGGTGTCCAGCATGCCCTGTTGTCTGCCGGGCGACGATGAGATCCCCCTGGGCCAATACGGCTCGTCCAATGTGGCGCAGTCCAAGACCGTGTACCGCCGTGGCCTGGGCCACCGTTACGGCCGACGCATGCAAACCATTTCCGGCATCCACTACAACTGGTCGCTGCCCGATGTCAGCAGCGAGCAGTACTTCGGCTTGATCCGCAACTTCCGCCGCCACGCTTTTTTGCTGCTGTATTTGTTTGGCGCCTCGCCTGCGGTGTGTTCATCGTTTGTGGCGGGTCGCCAGCACCAGCTTCAGCCGCTGAGCGAAGGCACCATGTACCTGCCCTATGCGACGTCGCTGCGCATGGGCCGTTTGGGCTACCAGAGTGATGCGCAGGCCTCCCTGGCCGTGAGCTACAACAGCCTGGAGGGTTATGCCCATTCACTGCACGGTGCGCTGACCCAACCCTACGCGCCCTACGAGGCTGTGGGCGTGCGCGGTGCTGATGGCGTCTACAAGCAACTGGCCACCACGCTGCTGCAGATCGAAAACGAGTTCTACGGCACCATCCGCCCCAAGCGCGTGACCTTTGCGGGCGAGCGCCCGCTGCATGCGCTGCGTGAGCGCGGTGTGGAGTACGTGGAAGTGCGCCTGATGGACCTGGATCCGTTTGAGCTGGTGGGCATAAACAGCCAGACCATGCGTTTTCTGGACGTGTTTTTGCTGCACTGCCTTTACACCGCCAGCCCAGACGACACACCGCAGGAAATTGCCGCCGTAGGCCGCAACCAGCACGCCGTGGCCGAGCGCGGCCGCGAGCCCGGCTTGCTGCTGGAGCGCGGCGATACCCAAGTCACCCTGACTACGTGGGGCCAAGAGCTTGTGGACGGCATGGTAGGCATTGCCCAAGCGCTCGATGCCGCGCATGGCACCGACGCCTACAGCCGCGCCGTGCAAGCCGCGCAGCATGCGCTGCAGCACCCCGACACCTTGCCCTCGGCCCGTGTGCTGCGTGCCATCACCGAGCAGCACCAAGCTTCCTTTGTGGCCTTTGCACGCGCCCAGTCAGAGCAAACGCGGGCAGCCATGTTGCAGGCCCCGGTGGCGCCTGAGGTGGCTGCACGGTTCGCTCAAGAGTCCCAAGCGTCTTGGGACGCGCAGCGTGCCATCGAGGCCGCAGACACCATGCCGTTTGAGGTGTACCTGAAGGAATACCTCGCTCCGCATCGTTTGCAGGCGCGAGCCGTCAAAGCTTCTTAAGCGGCATCTTGCTGCAGCAAGCGCAGCACCAGCGGGTGCTGCACTTTCTTTTGGGTGCCAATGGCGAAGAAGTGCTGTTGCACACCCTCACACGGCCCGATTCTTTGCACCTTGTAGTGCGCCAGTATGTCGGCATGCACCCAGTCCGCCGCCGGGAAAATGCCCATGCCGCTGGCCCCAAAGGTTTTGAGCAGGGCGCTGTCTTCAAACTCTCCACGCACCTGAGGCCGCAGCCCGTGCTGCTCAAACCACTGGTCCAGGCGCGCGCGCACGGCCGAATGGTGGGTGGGCAGCAACACCGGAAGCTCTGCCAGGCTGGCGGGAAAAGTCTTGCGTGCCTTGCTGGCGAGCGTCGGTGTTGCGTACCACGACAAGGGTGACGCGCCAAGAGGGTGGCTGTAGAGCTTGATGTTGGGGTTGGTGGGCGCGGGCTGGTCGGCCAGCACCAGGTCCAGTTTGTGCAAGGCCAAATCGGCCAACAGGGTTTCCCAGGCATTCTGGTGGCAAACCATGCGGAGCTTGGACTCGTGTTCGATGGGGCCCAGCAAGCGGTGAATCACCAGCTTGGGCAGGCTGTCGGCAATACCCAAGGCCAGGCGCATGCCGGGTTCGGTACCCGCTGCACTTACCAGCGCAGGCAGTTCCTCCCCCAGTTGGAAAATCTGGTCCGCCCGCTGCAGCGCGGCTTTGCCAGCCTCCGTCAGCTCCAGCCCGCGCCCCGCGGGTTTGAGCAGCACATGCCCCAGCGAACGCTCCAGCTCACGCACCTGCGTGCTCACGGTTTGCACGGCGGTGCCCAGGCGCTCTGCAGCCCGGGACATGCCGCCCTCCTTGGCCACCACCCAAAAATAGTACAAGTGCCGGTAGCTGAATGGAGGGAGCATATTCTGTAAAAGCGGAAATGTTATTCATCAATTATCTGCTTTATCAGAAATATAAAAGGCAGTAATCTCCCCCCTCATTCAAGCAAGAGGTGCACATGGGAGGTTTTCTCGATCCGGCCATTCTGTTTTTTGTCTTTGGCATGGCCGCGGGGCTGCTCAAGTCCAACCTGGACATTCCGCAGCCCATCTCGCGCTTCCTGTCGCTTTACTTGTTGATGGCGCTGGGCCTCAAGGGCGGGTTTGCTTTGGCCAAGTCGGGCTTTAACGCGGAGGTGGCCATCACCCTGGGGGCCGCACTGGCCTTGGCGTTTGCCATTCCTGCCCTTGCCTACTATTTGTTGCGCCGCTTCCTCAATGGGTTTGATGCGGCAGCGGTGGCGGCCACCTACGGCTCGGTCAGTGCCGTGACCTTCATCACCGCTGTGCAGCATCTGGACAACCTGGGTGTGGCCTACGGTGGGCACATGGCGGCGGCCATGGCCTTGATGGAGTCCCCGGCCATCGTGATGGCGGTGGTCTTGGCCAACTACGTGCGCCGCCAGTCTGCTGCCGGGGCCATGCCGGTGCCCGGCACCTTGCGCCGGGTGTTACACGAGTCGCTGACGGACGGTGCGCAGCTTTTGTTGTTGGGGGCCATGGCCATTGGCATCGCTACCGGTGCGGCGGGCGAGGCGGTCATGAAACCCTTCTCGGTGGACTTGTTCAAAGGCATGTTGGCCTTCTTCCTGCTCGACATGGGCTTGCAAGCGGCCCGCAACATGGGCGGTCTGAGGGGCCAATCCGCCTGGCTTCTGGTGTATGCGGTGGTGGCACCCTTGGTGCACGCCGGTTTGGCACTTTTGCTGGGCTGGGCCTTGGCCATGTCGGTGGGCAACACCGCGCTCTTGATGGTGCTGGCAGCCAGTGCGTCCTATATCGCGGTGCCCGCCGTGGTGCGCCAGACCATTCCCGAGGCGAACCCTTCGCTGTACTTTGGCATGTCGCTGGGACTCACGTTTCCGCTCAACATTTTGCTCGGCATTCCGGTCTATACCGAGGTAGCCCGGCGCGTGCTGGGCGCTTAAAAAAAGAAGCGCCAGCTCCTTGCGGAGCTGGCGCTTCTCAGGCTCTGCGCCTTGCGGCGCTTGAGGCTTAAGCGGCCTTGCGGACGCGTGCTACTTTTTTGGCCACTGCGCGTTTGGCAGTCGCAGCCTTGGCTTTCGCCTTGGAGCCGGCAATCTTGCTCACCAGCGCGTCGCTTTGGGCTTCCAGCTTGGCAGCCACATGGCTCACCGCCACTGCAGCCGGAACAGCCGCCACGGCGATGGTGTTCAGGGTAGTCAGGCCTGTGCTCTTCTCAAAACGGCTGGCGTTGGCTGCCACTTGCTCCAGTCCCTTGCCAGCCAGTTCCACGGCCTTGTTGACGGCGCTGTCGGCACCGTCGGTGGTCAGCGTGACGCCCTGGGTGTAGAGGGAGGTGACCTTCTTTTGGGCGGCCACGGCGTTGGTGCGTACTTCGGCGCTGATGCGGTTGCCAGCCTTCTTGACGGCTGCCGCCCAGGACTGGTCCACATAGCTCACGGCACGGGCATTGCCCACGCGGTAGGCGTTGATCACATTCTTGGCAGTGTTGCCATAGGACTCGATCAGTTCGGTGGTCACGGTGGACAGCTTCTTGTTAGCCATGGAAAACTCCTGCAAAGTGGATGAATCGGAAATCGATACAGCGCATTCTCCAAACCCACCCTAGTGAAGGCACCTTAAATCCCGCGTCTTTCCTAGAGGCGCATGCCTAAGCGAGTGCAAGGTGCCACATGCCGGACAATGCAGGGTTTAGCGCACAGGCAGAAAGACGACACGGCATGGCAATTCAGTGGTTCCCGGGGCATATGCACCTGACGCGCAAAGCGATTCAGGAGCGCATCAAGGCGATTGATGTGGTGATTGAGCTGCTCGACGCGCGCCTGCCCGGATCGAGCGCCAACCCCATGCTGGCCGAGATGACGGCTGGCAAGCCCGCGCTCAAGGTGCTCAACAAGCAAGACCTGGCCGACCCCGCGCGCACCGCACTCTGGCTGTCTCATTACAACGCCATGCCCGGCGTGCGCGCGCTCCCGCTGGATGCCAGCATGACCACGCCCGCCAAGGCCCTGGTCGCCGCCTGCCACGAGTTGGCCCCCAACCGCGGCGGCATGGCCAAGCCCATGCGGGTGCTGATCTGCGGCATTCCCAACGTGGGCAAGTCCACGCTCATCAACACCTTGAAGGGCAAACGCGCCGCCAAGACCGGCGACGAGGCTGGTGTGACCAAGCTGGAGCAGCGCATCACCATTGCCGACGACTTCTACCTGTACGACACACCCGGTGTACTGTGGCCGCGCATCATCGTGGCCAAGAGCGGCTACAACCTGGCCGCCAGCGGCGCCATTGGCAAGAACGCGTTTGACGAAGAAGAGGTGGCGCTGGAACTGCTGGACTACCTGCGCCAGCATTACGCCGAGCCGCTGCAGGCGCGCTACAAGCTCACCGGTGTGGCAGACATGACCGACGAGCAACTGCTCGCAGCCATTGGCCGCAAGCGCGGTGCGCTGCAGAGTGGCGGCAAGATCAACCTGCAAAAGGCCGCAGAGATCGTGATCCACGACTTCCGCGCCTGCGCCATCGGCCGCATGACGCTGGAAACTCCCACCGAGTTTGCCGACTGGCTGGCCGCCGGCCAGCAGCTGGATGCCGAGCGCCAGCTCAAGAAGGATGCGATCGAGCTGGACCGCAAGATCCGTTTCAAGAAAGTGCCCCGCCCACCGCGTGTGGAAGATATCGGGGCCGAGGAATAGAGCCAAATAGGCCTCTGGACCCCGTGGATACTGCGCAAATTGCTCCTTAGTTGATAGCAATCTGAGCCGCTGCCATGTGTACCAATTACGTTCCTTCCGCCAAGGCTTCCTACCTGGAAGCGCGATTGGGTGTATTGGCGGCCCCGGACGTGTCAGCCTTGGCGCACGTGCCTGAGGTTTTTCCGGGCTACAGCGCTCCCGTAGTGCTGCGCCGTGGCGCAGCAGGCGGAGGTCTCGCGGTATTGCGCCCCGCACAGTTTGGACTGGTGCCGCACTGGTGCACCGATGCTGCGCAGGCACGCGACATCAGCCGCAAGACCTACAACGCACGCAGCGAAACCGCCGCCAGCAAGCCCAGCTTTCGCACGGCCTGGGCCGCCCGCCAGTGGGTGCTGGTGCCCATGCAGTGCTTTTTTGAACCCAGCTGGGAAGACGCGCCAGCGAACGGCGGCCGCCCCACGCGATGGCGCATTGCGCGGGCTGACGGAGCGCCCTTTGCCGTGGCGGGCCTGTGGGACCGCTGGACCGATCCGGCGACGGGCAGCGTGCAGGGCAGCTTTACCGTGCTCACGGTGAATGCCGATGGCCACACGGTGATGGGCCGTATGCACCGGCCCGATGAGGAAAAACGCATGCCGGTGATCGTGCCGCCCGCGTACTACGCCGACTGGCTGCAGGTCAGCCCGCAGCAGGCCATGGACTTTATGCGCGCAGCGCCAGCTGAAGACTTGGTGGCTGCTGCCGATCCGCTGGTCCGGGCCTCAACCCCGGAGGCGCCCAATCTTTCATTGTTTTAAAGCCCCTTAGCGCCCCAAGTGGCTGCGTGCCCAGCGCACGATGTCAGCGGTGCCCATGGCGCCAGGCTGGCGTGCGATCTCACGCCCACCCACAAACAGTGCCAGCGTCGGGATGCTGCGGATCTGAAAGCGTGTGGCCAGATTGGGCACCGCTTCGGTGTCGACCTTGGCCAGGCGCAGCTGGGGCTCCAGTTGGGCGGCCGCCTGGGCAAAGGCCGGTGCCATTTGTCGGCAAGGCCCGCACCATGGGGCCCAAAAATCGACCAACACCGGGATTTGGCTGCGCGCAATGTGCTTGTCAAAAGCCGCTTCGTCCAGCGCCACCGGTTGGGCCACAAACAGGGGCTTTTTGCAGCTGCCGCAGTCGGGCGCGCTGGCCAGCTGGGCGTGTTGCACGCGGTTGGTGGTGTGGCAGTGGGGGCACACAATGTGCAGGGCGTCGGTCATGCCCCTTAGCTGGGGCGGTTGCGCGGACTTTCAAGCCATTGCCGCACAGCCGTGTGCAGGGCGTCAGCCTGCTGCACCATGACCCAGTGGCCGGACTGGAAGCCCAGTACCAGGTTGTCGGGTTGCTTGGCCAGGGTGCTGAGCCAGCGCGGCGAATGGAACATGAAGGGCTTGCGCGTGCCGTAGGCGTAAAAGAAGGGGCAGTGCGGGCGCACCGGCAGCGTGCCGCGCAGACCACCGGCCGTGCCCAGCCAGGCCATGGCGTAGGGGGTGTTCATGCGCCAATGCATGGCCGCAGGCGGGGTGGGGCAGCGCATGGCACGCGCCATCCAGCGGGTCATGCCATTTGCCAAGCCTTCTGCACCCAACATGCCCATGCCCCAGGCGGCGGCCAGCCACCACTGGTAGCCCAGGATCTGCAGCACTTGTTTGGCACTCAGCGTCTTGCGGTAAGCACCGGCGTTGTGGTCCCCAATGTCGATGCCCACGATACGGTTGATGCGTTCGGGGTGGCGCATGGCCAGTTCGTAGCCGAAGATGCAGCCCCAGTCGTGCATCAGCAGGGTGACCGGTTGGCCGGGGCTGACGGTGTCCACAATCGCCAGCAGCTGTGCCGTCATCTCTGCCAGCGAGCGGGTTTTGCCACTGGTCGGAGTTTCAAAACCGGGCAGCGTGAAGCGCACGCAACGGTACTGCGGCGCCAGGGCCGCCACCATGCCGTCCCACAGCCGGTGGGTATCGGGCCAGCCATGCATCATGACAATCGTCTGGCTGCCCCGGCCCTCCAGGAAGACCTCGGTGTCGTGGACGTAGAAGCTGTGTTGGCTCATGCAGTTGCTATGAAAGATATAGCTGCTCGCGCAGTTATTTATTGGGCTGCAGCCCGAAAGTAGGCAATGCGGTCCGCGTCGGACGGGTGTGACGCGAAGGCAATTCCGAGCCATGAGGGGCTGTCTTCGTCGTCTTCTGCATCCGGTGCGTCCTGGCTGTCTTTGGCCTTGTTGGCCTTTTTCTGCCGCTCTTGCTCCAGCGCTTCAAACAGCGTCACCATGTGCAGGGGCGACATGCCCGCGTCTTTGAGCACCTTTACCGCGTGGGCGTCGGCCTCACGCTCGGCCTCGCGCGAGTAGTGGGCCTGGCCCAGCAGCGCAGGCACGGCCGCCAGCAGGGTGCTGAAGTCGCCCAACACCACCGCGCCCAGTGCGCCCAGCACGGTGGCTTGCACCAGCATGCGCAGGCCGTGGCGCTGCTGCACATGGCCCAGTTCGTGGGCCAGTACCGCGGTCAGCACTTGGGTGTCTGCGTTTACCAGCGCCACCATTTCGTCGGTCATGATGATGGTGCCGCCTGGCAGAGCCAGGGCATTGGGACCAATCTTGCTTTGGCGAAACACCAGTCGCCAGGAGCGCTGGCTGGCCGCATCCTGGTGCGCCATAGCGTCGGCAAACGCTTGGGTGATGCGTGCCTGTTCAGCCAGCGGAAGTTTGCTGGGGCGCATCAGGGCTTCGTCCACGGCCGCCAGCGTGCTGTCGCCCAGACTTTGCTCAATGCCTGGTGGTGTGGCCGCAACCACAGCGCGTGCCAGCAGTGGCAGGCCCCACAGTTGCAGCGCTACCGCCATCATGGCCAGCACCGCCACACTGCCGGCCACCCAGCGCCAGCTTTGTTGCATCTTCACTACCAGCGATTCGTGTTGGCCCTGGCTTTGGGCCCAGCGGTCCCAGGCCTCTGCGTTCTCGCACTGCACGTGGCCACCGCTGGCAAGATGGGCCAGCCTTTGGCCATGGCGGGTGCGCTCCGGCCACTGGACCTGGTGGGCGGGAATCTGCAGGTCCACGCCATCGCCCAGAATATGCAAGCTGCGCTGGCGCCCCTCGCCAACAAACCGCAGGCTAACGGCTTGGGCGCGGGCCGTGCGGCCGTCAAAGTACGTGGCGGGCAGTGTGCTGCCAGCGCTGTGCACGGCTTAGAGCCCTACATCCAGGCCAAAGAAGTCGCCCGCGGCGTCGCCTGCCGCATCGCCCTCACGGGGTTGCACCTGCGAAACCAGCAGCTCTGGGTTGGCCCGGGATTTGATGCTCACGGCTTCCAGCCGAACCCGTGCCAGCGCCACAGCGGCGAAGGGCCAGTACAAGCCCAGTGTGAGAATGATCAATACCCAGTTTTTAATGGTGACCCACAGCAAAGAGCGCACGCGCAGGTTGCTCACAAAACGCAGCTCAGCGTTTCCTGTCTTGGTCCAGACCAAGTTTTGCATCCGTGCCACCACGTAGGGCTTCAGACACACCAGCAGGGCAAACATGCCCAGCAGCGCCGGCAGCATGGCGGCGGCAATCATCCAGATGCCCGTGTTTTTTCGCAGTGCTTCGAAGTCATCCAGCCCTACCGCCACACCCACCAAGATGCCAAGCGGCAACATGACAGCCAGTAGCCATATGCCGATGACTTTGAGTGTCAGCAAATAAAACGAACCTACGGTGGCACGGAAACTGGTTTGCAAGTGGCCCAGGCTGTAGTGGTTGTGTTGGTATTGCTTCAGGTTCCAGGTGAGCCAAGGTGCGATGGCCAGCGTGGTCAGCATGACCCCCAAAGCCAGGAACCCGAACCAGGCGGGCGGTGCCGATTCATCATTGACAAATGCCAGTCCGCCGACCAGGACCAGACCCGGAATGAACAGGGGCAGCACCGCGCGGTACGCACTCGGCAAATCACCCGTGAAACGAAAGCGCAGACCGCGCCAACTGGTGTTGGCCAGGCGAAACTGCATGGACGATTTGAACAAGGCAGGCCACAAGCCGGCCACCAGCACCAGGGCTACCAGGCCGGCAACGCTGGAGAACTCGCCGGCTATCGAGTACAGGACGAACAGGACACCTACTAAGGCATAACCCTTGAACATTTTTTTGGGGTCGCCATGGAAGCCCAGTGGCTGGCCACCTACCAAGGTATTGCCCATGAAGTAACGCAGGCGGCGTGCTTTGGCCCAAGGGAAGTAGATGCCCAGTGTTACCAGCATGAGCAGCAGGTTGACGATCCAGATGCGAAAGTACTCGCTGCCAGAGCCGGTGAAGGCAATGGTGATCTGGTGGGTCGATGGGGGAACTTGCACCTGGGTGTCGGGTGCGTCCAGTGGGTCGGCTGCGCCGGGCGTGGCAGTGTCTGCATGCTGCATGCGGGGATCCTCCTTGAAATGGGGTGGGGCCTGTAGCCCTCTGTTTGTGGCCACGATCATATAGCGGAGTGGGCTGCTTTTTGCCTGCCCTGCAGCGCCAGGCCACCGTCAGGGCTTCGCGCGCAACTCTGTCTCCAAGGAATCCCACAGATCACGGTCTGCCAAAGGGGTCTGCGCGGGCAGGAGGGGATTGGTAATCTTGAAGACGCGCCGTCCGCTGAGTTGCAGCCCGCTCAAGATGGATTTTTTGAAAATTTGGTACTTTTTTTCGAACTTTCCGTTTTTCATCAGCAGGCGCAAACCCTCTTCGGCACGCTGGGCCAGGCGCTCACCTTCGGCGGTGCGCGGGAAGAAAAAGTAACGGGGGAGCGGGTAGTACAGCAGCAACTTACGCTCAATCGCCAATGCCGGGTATGTGCGGCTTCCGCTGGCGAGTTCCTGGCTGATTTCGTTGACCCCGCGCGAGAACAGGTCAAACCGGTTGGAGTTCAGCATGGGAAGCAGCAAGTCATAGCTGGGAGCCGTGACCACCGTGAATCCGTTGGCACGCAAGATGTCGGTGTCCACCCAGGTGGCGCCCTGGCCAATGGACAGTTGTTGTAGCTGTTCCAGCGTGCGGACGGGATCGGTCCACGCTTGCGTATCGGCCTTGATGAGAAACAAGCGGTAGCCGGTTAATCCTTTGTCGAGCGGAATCCGGATGGGGTGTAGTGCGTTTTCCCGTGCGATGCTGGTGGTGCGCGCCATCACACTGATATCCGAGGAGGCAGCGAGCAAGAGCTCGGCCCGCCCTGCATTCATGACCTTGGGGCTGGCTTGGAGGGCGTAAGGGCCCCACTTGCCGGCGGTCTCGTCCAGCGCGGCTTGCAACAGCTCCCAGTAGTAGTTCAGACGAACGTCAGACCCGCTCTCGGGTGGCGGGTACACGTACCGCATCGGCTGGGCTTGTGCCCACAAAGGACAGACCAGCAATAGCGCGGCGAATAGTTGTCTCAACGACGGGGGCATGGGGGCCTTGTGTGCCTTTTTGGCCCCAGTGTAGTTCCCTTGTGTGACAGCTACTCAGCGGGCGAATGCTTTGCGTGATCCGTCTTCAAACAACTCGTCATCACTGAGCAGCTTTCCGGATACGTCCCACTCACGCTGGCGTTTGAGGGTGCCCTTGTTGTCGTAGTGCTCTTCCAGTTCGGGCTTGCCGTTGTCAAAGAAGAACTGGTGCACGCCCACGGTGCGTTCACCGTAGCGCCCATCGAGTGCATACCGCCCTTGGGCGCGCAGCGTGCCTTTGTCACTGAAGCGCTGGCTGTCGCGCAGCTCAGCGTTGCCCTCTTGCGTGTAGATGTCTTTGCTCTTGGGTTGGCCATTCAGGTAGTAGGTGGCCTCGCTGGCCAGGCGGCTACGCTTGCGTCCACCCGCCTCCACCAGCGCGTACAGACGCTCACGCACCAAGGTGCCGCTGGCGTGGTATTCCGAGTCGCGCAGCAGCGCGGCTGGCTTCTCGGCCTCCGTCCAGAGCTTCTCGCGGCGCTTGCTACCGTCCTCTGCATAAAAGCGCTCGAAAAGGTTGCTGCCCTGGCGTTCCATCTCCTCTTGTGGCTTGCCGTTGTCCATCAGCACGGCCTGTTTTTGCACTACTCCGGCGAGCAGGGTTTGGGTGCCGCGCAACTTGCCGCTGCTGCTGTAGGTGGACACCGTGCTGGCACTGCCGCCAAAGCCGCACAGTGCTGCGTCATTCACGTGTGGGGCCAGCAAGGGCTTGGGGCCGCAGCGCAGGCTGGCGAGCTGTTTGCCGGACGTGAACTGGACACTGGCGCCCTCGCGCTCGGTATCGGCCACCCATTCCACCGCTTTGGGGCTGCCATCCTCATACCAACTGCGGCGCAGGCCGCGTGCGTTGCCTTTGACGT
Organism: Rhodoferax sp.; assembly: GCF_034519335.1. Lineage (GTDB taxonomy): Bacteria > Pseudomonadota > Gammaproteobacteria > Burkholderiales > Burkholderiaceae_C > Allorhodoferax. The sequence continues at coordinate 26,151 of NZ_JAXHOL010000016.1, read as the reverse complement.
TGGTGAATTCCAGCACCAGTTGGCCATTGGCTGCCCACTCGCGTTCCAGGCCCTCGTGCGGGCCATTGGCGGTGATGGTGAACTCCTTGGCCAGCTTGCCGTTGCGGAAGTAACGCGACAGACCCACCGAGTCACCGTTGCGCAGTTCGTACTCGCGTTCCATCAGGCCGCTGTCGCGGTCCTTGCAGCGCACCATGCCGCTCTTGCCTGCGGTCTCGGCGCCATTGTTGGTGTTGATGGATTTGCCGTTGAACTCGCAGTCCTGCACGGCCAGGGCCGCAGTCGCACCGGCCAGCAGGGCAGCGCCAAGGCCCAGACGCCAGAAGGGTGTATGTGTCATGGTTTTTAAGTCAAATAGGCCTTTGGCCCCCGTGTGGTGTGCGCCATTAGCTATAAAAATAGTAGCAATTCAGTAGCCGGGCTTGCATCTCTGCCGTGCCTGATCTATATCAATGACTGTAGCGCAGCCCGCGCGCAGCATGGTGTCTGGTGTATTTTTTTGGAAGGAGAGGTGCGTATGTTCAAACACATTCTTTTGGCCACCGATGGCTCCACGGCGTCGGCCCATGCGGGCACCCTGGCGGTGGGCCTGGCCCGTGCGCATGGCGCCCAGCTCACTGCGGTGTACGTGGCAGACCCCTACCCCTACTTGGGCGTGGGCGAGGCCAACCCCTTAGGCTACCAGGCTTACGCGGCCGCATCCCAAGAGTTGGCTGCCCAGGCCCACGCGCAGGCCCAAGCCCAATGCCAAGAAGGGGGCCCGGCGGTGGCTCTGCAGGTGAAACTGGTGGAGGGGGTGACTGCGGCCAGCGGCATCGTGCAAGCGGCGACCGAGGTTGGGGCCGACCTGATCGTGCTGGGCTCCCATGGCAGAACCGGTATTGTTCGGCTCATGCTGGGCAGCGTGGCGACCAAGGTGGTAGCCGAAAGCCCGGTGCCGGTGCTGGTCACGCGATAGGGGGCGATTCATCGCTTGAAAAAGGCCTTTGGGCCTCCAGCTACGGCGTTCCTGCAACGCATTGGATGGGAGCCCTGTGGCCTTTGTTGTGTTTTGCCTGGCCGCCGCCGGGCTCTTGGCTTGGCTGCTGGGCTACCCCTGGTGGCAGCGCCGACAGCGCCGCCGATTGCAGGCGCAGCCGTTTCCCAAACACTGGCGCACGCTGCTGCGCCGCCGTGTACCGTTGGTGGCCCGTTTGCCGGCCGACCTGCAACTGCAGCTCAAGCAGCACATGCAGGTGTTTGTGGCCGAGAAGACCTTCATTGGCTGCGCCGGCCTGGAGGTCACCGAAGAGATGCGGGTGGTGGTGGCGGCCAACGCCTGCCTGCTATTGCTCAACCGCCCCGACGCTGCGGCGTATTTCCCCAAGGTGCGGCAAATCCTGATGTACCCCGGCGCCTTTGTGGTAAACCGCCGCCACACCGATGCTGCGGGCGTGCAGCTGGAGCAGCGCGAAGCGCTGGCCGGCGAATCCTGGGGCGAGGGGCAGGTGGTTCTGTCCTGGCAGGACACGCTGGACGGCTCCGCCACGCCTGATGATGGCCGCAATGTGGTGATCCACGAGTTTGCCCACCAGCTGGATCAGGAGAATGGTCGTGCCGTGGGTGCACCGCTGCCAGCGGTGGGCGACGCGCGCTACAACGCCGCGCGCTGGCAGCGGGTGTTTGAAGACGCCTACGAACACCTGCGGCAACAGGTCTTCATGGGGGAGCAGGGCCTGCTGAACCACTACGGTGCGCAAGATCCGGCGGAATTTTTTGCCGTGGTGACTGAAGTGTTTTTTGAGCAGGGCCGCGCGCTGGCGGCCGAGTACCCGCAGGTCTATGTGGAGCTGCGCGGCTTTTTCAGGGTCGACCCGGCGAGTTGGTGAACCGTGGCGCAGTGGCGCGGCACAATGTTTGCTCCATGCCCGATATGAATCCCCTCACTGCCCCGGTGCACACCCACACGCTGTTCGAAGACGCGCAGGCCATCTTCACCGGCACGCTATTCGTCAGCCTAGCACTGATCCTGTTTGCGCAGGCCGGCCTATTGACTGGCGGCACGGCGGGGGTGGCCTTCGTGTTGCACTACGCCACGGGCGTGAGCTTGGGCAAGCTGTTTTTCCTCATCAACCTGCCGTTTTACTGGTTTGCCTGGCGGCGCATGGGGCGCGAGTTCACGCTCAAGACCTTTGTGGCCATCACGTTTTTGTCGGCCATGGCCGAGTGGTCGCCACGCCTGTTTGCCATCGAGCGGCTACACCCTGCGTATGCCGCGGTGCTGGGCGGACTGCTGCTGGGTTCTGGCTGCCTGTTTCTGGCGCGGCACCGGGCCAGTCTGGGCGGTGCCACCATCGTGTCGCTGTACCTGCAGCAGTCGCGCGGCTGGCGCGCCGGTGTGGTGCAAATGGGCATGGACTGCACCATTGTGCTGCTGGCCCTGACCGTGGTGGACCCGGTGCGCGTGGCCTATTCGGTGCTGGCGGCGGTGGTGATGAGTCTCTTCATCGCCATCAACCACCGGCCCGGGCGCTACGCGGTGCTGTAGCGCCCTTGGTTCACTTGGCCGGGAGCTGCGCCTGCAGCAGGCGCAGCACATTGCCACCCATGATTGCGGCCACATCCGTGTCCGAAAAGCCGACGTCCAGCAAGCCCGCCGTGAGGTGAATCAGGCCTGTGGTGTCAAAGGCGGTTTTGGTGGCGCCATCAAAGTCCGAGCCCAGCGCCACGTGCTGCACACCCACGAGGTCGGCGGTGTAACGGATAGCATTGACGATGGCCGCCGTGCTCAGGCCGCAGACTGCACCCTCAAAGTAGCCAATCCCCATCACGCCACCTGTGGCGGCAATCGCCTTGATGTGGCGGTCACTGAGGTTGCGTGGGCCGGGGCAGGTGCCTTGCACGCCGGTGTGGGACACCAGCACCGGGCGCCGGGTGATGGCAAGTACGTCGTCAATCAGTTGGGGCGAGGCATGGGCCAGGTCTACCAGCATGCTTTTCTCTTGCAGGCGCGCGACCACCTGTTTGCCAAACGGTGTTAGTCCGCCTTTCTCCAGTCCGTGGGCTGAGCCGCCCACTTCGTTGTCAAAGAAGTGCGTCAGCCCGGTGATGCGAAAGCCTGCATCAAACAGCGTGTCGATGTTTTCCAGCTTGCTCTCCAGCGGGTGTAGGCCTTCGGTAGCCAGCAGCGCGATGAGTGTGCCTCCAGCAGGGGGCTGCCCCTGGGTGAGGGCGGCCAGTTCGGCCTGGCTGCGCACGATCTGCATTCCACCTGCACTGCCTGCAGCCGCCCGGTGTAATTTTTCGCTCTGGAACAGGGCGCGATCGAGCAGGCTGTTCCAGGTGGCCACGGGCCAGCGCTGGGCCATCACCAGGGCGTTGAGGCTGTCGGTATCGCCCGCATTGCGCTCAAAGTTCAGGCCCTTGGGCGTCTTGGTCACGGTGCTAAAGACCTGCAGGCTTACCTTGCCTTCTTGCAGGCGCGGCAGGTCCGTGTGGCCGTAGTCGTAGCGCTTGAGCAGGTCGCGCGACCACAAGAGCGCATCGTCGTGCAGGTCCGCCACAAACAGGGTGCTGTGCAGCGCAGTGACGCGTGCGTTTGCGGTGTAAGGTCCGGCCAGGGCCACACTGTTCATCCGCTGGTCCAGGATGCGTGGCAGGGTAAAGAACCCTCCCAAACCCAGTGCGGCCACTACGGCGGCTGCCATGCCTATCTTGCGTCGCATGTTGTCTCCCGAAAATCCATGAAAAAGGGGCCTAAGCCCCCATGGATTATGCGCAAGCAGCTAGCAAAAACATAGCAAAATACGCTGCTCAGGGTTTACACGCCCAGAAAATCGGCCAAGGCGGCGGTCTCCATGGCGCCGGCATTGGTCACCACGGTGCCAGTCTTGAGGTTCTTGGCAAGGATGTAGGGCACCGATTCCACTTTCAGGCTGTTGAACAACTCGGTGTTGGCCTTGATGGTGGCCTCGTGCTCGGGTGACATGCTGGCGGGCAGGGGGGCGCCGCCCGTGCCTGCCAGCAGGGAGGCCTCGTGTGCCGTCATGAATTCGGCCGGGTTGCCGGCCGCCAGGATGGCTGCACCTTGGGGCGCACTCTTTCCGTTGATGAAAGACACCGGTACCCAAACGAACTTGACTTTGCCCAGCAAGGGCTGCGAGGTTTGCCACAAATGGCCGCAGTGCGGGCACTGGGGGTCGAACAAGACAAACACCGGGTTGGCGCTCATCAAGGCCCCCACGGTGAACCCCTTGCCGGTAGTGGCCACTTTTTCATAGGCCTGTGCGGGGGGCAGGGCGCTGGCGGCGGGCGCTGTTGTGGCGGCATCTTCTGTTTTGGAGCAGGCAGCCAATCCACTTACAGCCGCCACCAAGGGCAGGGCCAGCAGGTGCAAGCGTTGGCGTTGGGCGCGGGGTGTTGGGGTAGCTTTCGGCATAGGTAATTGGGGAGTTTGGATAACAGACCTGTGCGACCAAAGTCGCAGCGTGGGTGGAGTGTGCCAGCAAGCAAAAGGTTCCCGGACTGGTCATTTAGCAGGCAACCCTGGCAAAGCCCCTGTTGGCGCGGGTTTTGCCGCTTGTGAACATAGTTATCCACAAAGTCACACACAGTTTTCGGGTGCAACTTGTGGCAGCTGGAAAACGGTTTCTAACTTTTCACAAACCGTTCACTTTTGCTAGCACAGATTTTTCCCTCATTGACAAATCTGCGGTTTCTCGTTCCGCTGACTGTGCGAGCTGCCTAAAAAAAAGGCGTCGTGTGGCGAGCCACAGCTGGCGCGGTTTTGGCGGCTTGTCCTGCGGGTTATCCACAGCGTTGTCTCCATGAAAATGGGGTAAGTTTTTTTTGAATTTTTTTAAGAAATAGCACCGCCGGGCCCGTGGCGGCAATGCGTACCACTATCATTTATGCAGCGGTGTGCAGGTGCGGATTGCGCGCGGCTCCAGCATCTGCCATAGTGTGCAGGTCAGGGAAACCAAGCGTCAGGCACCACACTACATGCTGCTGTTCAAGCTGTCAGATCGCTCCTACTCATTGCGTAGCAATCTGAGGCTTTTGGTGTTCGTGTGTGTGCTGCCCGCCACGCTGGTAAGCGGCCTGCTCACGTTTTCCACTTACCAATTGCGCCGTGCGCAGGTCGAGCAACAAACGGTGCTGCTGGGCCAATCCATCTTGGCAGATTTGGAGCGTGATTTGGCTTCCATCGAAGCCGGTCTCAAGGTCATGGCAACTGCGCCTGAATTGGCAGCAGGCAATTTGCGCGGTTTTCACCAGCGCGCCACTGATGCCCTGCCCACCGGTTTGGCCTACAACTACATCCTCACCGACGCACAGGGGCGGCAATTGCTCAACACACTGCGCCCTTGGGGATCCCCCTTGCCCATGACCGGGACTCCGCCAGAGATAGCACGCGTATTTACCGAACAGACCAGCGTGTTGACCGATGTGTTTATGGGCCCCGTCGTGCGGCGCCCCGCCGTGGCCATGGGGGTGCCCGTGAAGGTCGGTGAGCAAGTGGTTTACAGCCTCAATATCGGGCTGGACCCTGCGCGGGTTCAGGCATTGTTGGATCAGCAGCACCTTCCGCCGGGCTGGCTGGTGGCGGTGCTCGATAGCAGTGGCCAGATTGTGGGCCGTTCGCGCGATGTCGAGCGTTACCTGGGCCAGCCGGCAGTGCCCGAGCTGATAGCGGCCATAGCCCTGCGGGACAACGATACCTTGCTGTCAAAGACCAAGGACGACGTTTCTGTGTTTACGGCCTACACCACCTCCAAGGTTTGGCGTTGGCGGGTGGTGGTGGGAGCCCCGCGTGCGGTGTTGTTGGAGGACCTTCTCGCCCATCTGGGTTGGGTGCTTTGCGGTGTTGTGGCAGCCTATGGCTTGGGCTTGTGGTTGGCGCGCACCATCTCTTTGCGCGTGCTGGCCTCGGTGCGCGAACTCAATGATGCAGCCCAGGCACTGAGCCGGGGGGAGGAGGTCGTTCTCCCCACCATCCGTCTGCAAGAAACGGAAGCCGTGGGTGCCGCCTTGTTGCAGGCCTCGCAGGCCATGAAGCAAGTCAAGTTTTTTGCCCAGCATGATGCGCTGACTGCGTTGCCTAACCGCTTATTGTTTGACGAAGTGGCGGACCGGAATCTGGCGTTTGCCCACCGGCGAGGCCACACCTTGGCGGTGGTGGCGATCGACCTGGACGGATTCAAGACCGTGAACGACACGCAAGGTCATGCAACGGGGGATGACGTGCTGAAAACGGTAGCACAGCGCATTCAGGCGGCGATCCGCGCGTCCGACATCGTGGCCCGCATCGGCGGGGACGAATTCATCCTCTTGCTGACCGAGGTTGACCAGGCGGCGGCCATGGACACGGCCGAACGCATCGTGGAGGCTCTCTCGGAGCCTTACCCCCAGGTATTGGCTCCGGTGTCGGCCAGCGCGGGCGTAGCCCTGTTTCCGCGCCATGGCGCTGACACCAAAACCTTGGCACTTGCTGCCGACCAGGCGCTGTACCGCGCCAAACAAGCTGGCAAGCGGCGGGCGGTACTGGCCTGACACCGTGGCATCGTCGGCTCCACGTTCCCAAGACGACACTTGCGCGGAGGGAACCTGCGCAGCTGTTACAACAGCGGCTTCCCCAGGATAAGAACTGAGCACCATGACACTGAACCGCCGCCACGCCACCCTGACCGCCCTGTATCTGCTGGGCAGCAACGCCTTGGCCCAGCCCGTGCATCTGACGGGAAACAACCCCGAGTTGGTCGATGCTGCGGCACGTGGGCAATTGGCCAAGGTGCTGGCCTTGCTGGATGACGGTGCGCCCATCGAGTCGAGGGCTGACACGGCGCGCAGCAAAAACGTCACCCCTGTGCTGGCCGCGACCCAGGGCAAGCACGTGGATGTGGTGCGCCTGCTGGTTGCACGCGGGGCCAATGTGAATGCACAGGACGCGCAGCAAGACAGTGCCTTCTTGCTGGCCAGTGCCAGCGGCTATACCGATATTGTGCAAATCACCCTGGCTGCCGGGGCGGATCTGGCCAGCACCAACCGTTATGGCGGCACTGCCCTGATTCCTGCGTGCCACTACGGCCATGTGGAGACGGTGCGGCTGCTGCTCACCACCCGTATTGCGGTCGATCACATCAACAACCTGGGCTGGACCGCCTTGCTGGAGGCCGTGATTCTGGGTGGCGGCGGGCTGGCGCATGCAGAAATTGTGCGCTTGCTGATTGCCGCCAAAGCCAATGTCAACCTGGCCGACGCCCAAGGTGTGACCCCCTTGCAGCATGCCTTGGCGCGCAAGCAGGTCCATGTGGCCGAGCTGCTGCGTGCGGCAGGGGGGCGCTAATGGTGATGTACATCGGGGCACTGGCCGCCCAGAGCGGTGCCAGCGCCAAAGCCATTCGCCTCTATGAATCGCTGGGGCTGCTGGGCCGCGTGCAGCGCTTGGGCAAGTACCGCGTCTATACCGAACAGCACCTGATGCTGGTGCGCATGATCAAGCAGGCCCAGGCTGTGGGGCTGCGCCTGGCCGAGGTGGTGCCCGTGTTGCGGGGGCGCACGGCCGAGCCCGATTGGGCCGCGCTGTTGCGCCAGGTGGCGCAGCGCCGCACGGACATTGCGCGGGACGTGGCCCGCTTGCAGGCACTGGATGCCCAGCTGCAGGCCATCCACACCGAGATTACTGCCTGCACCGAGACGCAGTTGCCCGTGCCCCTGACCGCTTGCGCTTGACTCTGCCCCCGGGGGCAGACTTAGGGTCGTCGTTCCTTCACTACCGGAACTGCAACCATGTCCCTGCCCACTGGCAAAAACGTCCTCGTCATCGTGGGCCACTCAGGCCGCAATACCTTTAGCGCAGCCCTGGCCGAAACCTATGCCGCAGCCGCGCGTGCTGCGGGCCACACGGTGCGTGTCTTGCATCTGGCCGATCTGGCGTTCGATCCGCTTTTGCACGGCAGCAACCCGCACCACCAGCCGCTGGAGCCCGACTTGCTTGCCGCGCAGGACAGCATGGCCTGGGCGCAGCACATGGCTTGGGTATTTCCGGTGTGGTGGGGCGGGGTGCCGGCGCTGCTAAAGGGCTTTCTGGACCGCGCCTTCATCTCAGGCTATGCCTTCAAGTTCAACGCCGGGTCACCGTTTCCGGTGCCGCTGCTGAAAGGGCGCACCGCGCACCTGCTGGTGCCCATGGACACACCGCCCTGGTACTTCCGCTGGTGTTACCGCATGCCGGCCATTCACCAGATGCGCAAGACCACGCTGGAGTTTTGTGGCATCCGGGTGCGCAAGACGCTGTCATTGGGCCCCGTGGTCAGCTCTACGCCCGCGAACCGCGCACGCTGGCTGGCGCAGGCGGGGGCGCTGGCCGGCCGCATTTAGCGGCAGCGCAGCCCGCGGCGCGGCTTCAGGCGTCCAAAAAGTCGCCCGCGGTGGGTGCTTCGCTCGGGTCACGTGCCTTGCGCACGCCGTGTTTGGCCAGAATTTCTACGTAAAACTGCGTGCCGCCGCTTTGCACCACGGCATCAATCAGCTTGGTGATTTCTGCCAGATGGGCGGTCTGGGCGGCGTCTTCGGTGGGGCCAAAGCGGCAGTCAAAGTCCCAAAAATCGACGCCTTCGGGCAGGTCACGACGACGCTCGCGCTTCACGTATTTGCGGATTTCGTGCTTGGTGGCTTCGAGCAGGCGCTCAGGGTGTTTGCCTTCTACGGCAAGGGGAAATGTCTTTTTCATGGGGGTCCTGGGCCAACAAAGGCGGGTGGCCGATGATACGCCCCATGCAGGAACGCCACCCCACCCCCGACAAAGAGACCATCGCCCTATTGCCGCCATTCGAGCGGCTGGGGCTGGACCGCATTACCCTGGTAAGTACCGGCGCAGAGGCCAAAGAGGCCTATGCTGCCTTGACCGACACCCCCGCCTGGGGGTTTGATACCGAGTCCAAACCCACCTTCAAGGTGGGTGACGTGTCCGATGGACCGCACATTCTGCAACTGGCCACGCTGGACCGCGCCTGGGTGTTCCAGTTGATGGATCCAGCCTGCAGCGCCGTTGCGGCCGAGCTACTGGCGTTGGGCGGCATCGCCAAGGCCGGATTTGGTCTGGGTGACGACAAAAAACGGATTGTGAGCAAGCTGGGCGTGCAGCCCCAGGGCATTTTGGAGCTCAACACGGTGTTCCGCGAGCGCGGTTACCGCAAGGACATGGGCGTGAAGGGCGCGGTGGCCGTGTTGTTCAACCAGCGCTTCATGAAGTCCAAAAAAGCCGCCACCAGCAACTGGGCCAATGCGCGGCTGAGTGAGTCGCAGCTGGTGTACGCCGCGAATGACGCGTATGCGGCCATTCGCGTGTTCCACGCGCTGGATCTGGCCTGAAGCTCAGGCCCGGTGGGTTGGTGGTGCTTAGTGCACCACGAATTCGTAGGCCACTTCCTCGCTCTCGACCATGTCCAGGATGTCGTTGAGCTCGTCTTCGCTCTCGGTGCTGGCCCAGGTTTCTTCGGGGTTGGTGGCAAACAGGGGTTCGATGGCCATGTCCAGAAACTGGCCGTTGGGCAGGCTCAGGACGGGCGTGCCCTCAGAGGTTTCGACCAACTCCCATTCGTCGGGGACGGACATTTCGAGCTTGATGGTGACGTGGAGTTTTTTCATGGGTTTCCTTGGTTGCTGAGGCGGCGAGGTTAACCTAGCCCGCCGTAAGATGGATGACACCCCTGCCACTGAGCCTGCCATGCACATCACTGTTTACAGCACCCGCCCTTATGACCGTGCCGCCCTGAGCGCTGCCGCACAGGGCACGCCGCACCGCTGGACTTTTCTGGATGTGCGGCTGGACGCGACTACTGTGGCCACGGCAGCCGGGGCGGATGCGGTATGTGTGTTTGTGAACGACCAGCTGCCGCGCGATGTGCTGCAGGCCCTCCATGCGCTGGGCGTGCGCTTGGTGGTGCTGCGTTGCGCAGGGTTTAACCAGGTGGACTTGGCAGCCGCGGCCGAGCTAGGTATGGCGGTAGGACGCGTGCCCGAATACTCGCCCTATGCCGTAGCAGAGCACACGCTGGCCTTGCTACTCACGCTGAACCGCAAGATCCACCGCGCCTACGCCCGGGTGCGCGAAGGCAACTTTGCGCTGGACGGCCTGCTGGGCTTTGACCTGCATGGCCGCACCATCGGCGTGGTCGGCACGGGCCGCATTGGCGAGACCTTTTGCCGCATGATGACCGGCTTTGGCTGCACGCTCCTGGCGACGGACCCGCAGCCCAACCTGGCTTGTGTGGCCCTGGGTGTGCAGTACGTACCGCTGCCCGAGCTGCTGGCGCGCAGCGACGTGGTGAGCCTGAACTGCCCACTCACGCCACACACCCGCCACCTGATAGACGCTGCGGCCTTTGCCGGCATGAAGCGCGGTGCCATGCTGGTCAACACCAGCCGTGGCGCCGTGGTGGACACGCGGGCTGCCATTGAGGCCCTGAAAAGCGGTCAACTGGGCGCCATGGGGCTGGATGTGTACGAGGAAGAGGGCGACCTGTTCTTCCGCGATCTCTCGGGCGCGGCGATTCAGGATGATGTGTTTGCGCGCCTGCTCACCTTTCCCAATGTGGTGGTCACCGGGCACCAGGCCTTTTTTACCGAAGATGCACTGGCCGCCATTGCGGCCACCACGCTGGACAACATCGACCACTTTGCCGCCACCGGGCAGCCGCGCCATCCGGTGTCGGTCGAGAAGCTGGTTTAGCGCCTCGGCTCAGGCGGCGGTGCGGCCCCAGACCAGCAGCAGGTTGTGGGCTGGCAGCGCATGGCGCGCCTGAAGGTGCAGGCCTGCCAAGGCGGCCTGTGCCTGCACATCGGCCAGCTGGCGAATGCCAAAACTGGGGTCGTGCGTGCGCAGGCTCTGGTCAAAGTCCAAGTTGCTTTGTGTGGGCACGACGTCTGCCTCGAAGTAAGGCCCGTAGGTGACCAGTACTCCGCTCGGCGCGAGGTGCGTGGCTGCGCCCTGCATCAGCGCGGCGCAGGCGGACCAGGGCGCAATGTGCAGCATGTTGATGCACAAAATCAAATCAAACGGCGTGTCTTCCAGCTGCCAGGGCGTCTTGCACACGTCCAGCGGCAGCGCCACGTTCACATTGGCCAGGTCGGCCTCAGTGGCGCGCACCTCGATGTTGTAGAGCGCGCCGGGGTGTACCTCGGTGGGCTGCCAAGTCCACAGCGGCATATGTTGCGCCAGCCACACCACATGCTGGCCAGTGCCCGAGGCAATCTCCAGTGCCGAGCCTTGCGCAGGCAGAAAGGTCTGTAGCGTTTCCAGGATCGGGTGTTTGTTGCGGTCGGCAGAGGGGCTGAAATCGGGTTGGGCCATGGGTTGAAGGCGCGCGCGCTCAGTGACAAAGGCCGCGAGATTAACCCAGCTTGCACTCCCGCTACCACAAGATTCAGCCAGTCAAATGGACGCCTCATCGACTGCCTAAAAAATAGGCGCAGTGTGCAGAGCCAATGCTGGTGGGGCTTTGCGGGCTTGTGAACACGCTTATCCACAAAGCAGCCCACAGGCGCACGGGGTAAGTTTTTTTTGCAGGCCGGGGGCGACGCGCCCCGTACTACAGTGCAGCCTTTGCGTTTTGAACCACCCAAGGAAGAGAGATGAAAAAACTGGTGTTGACCTGGTGGCTGGTGTTGTGCGCGGGCCTGGCATGGGCCCAGGCCCCCGTGCCGCTGCTGTGGAAGGTGAGCAGTGGCTCCAACAGCATGTACCTGCTGGGCTCCTTTCACCTGCTCAAGCCCACAGACTATCCGCTGGCGCCCAGCGTGGATGCCGCGTTTGCGGACGTACAGCAGCTGTACTTCGAGGTGTCGCCGCAGGAGATGGAGTCGGCCGACCTGGCCGACCGGATGAGCCGCGCCGCCCTGCGCAACGATGGCCGGAGTTTGCAGCAGGCGCTGCCCCCCAAAACCTGGGCTGCGTTGCGTGCCTATGCGGCCAAGACCGGTATGCCGTTGGAGCCGCTGCAGCCTTTCAAGCCCTGGTTTGTTGCCCTGGCCTTGACGCTGGCGGAGTTCCAGAAACTGGGCTTTTCTCCCGCATTGGGGTTGGACCAGCACCTGATGCAGGCCGCTGCCCGCAGCCAAAAACCGACCTGGGGTCTGGAGACGGCGGATGCGCAAATCCAGCTGCTCGACGGCCTGGATACCGCCACCCAGGGAGATTTTCTGGCGGAGACCTTGATCGACCTGCAGGACATGCCGGGCCAAACCGACACCCTGCACCGCGCCTGGCGCGAGGGGGACGCCAATGCGCTGGAGCGCGAGAGCTTGGCCGATTTGCGGGCGCGGTTTCCAGCGCTCTACACCCGCCTTATCGTGGACCGCAACCGTGCCTGGTTGCCCCAGTTGCAGGCCCTGCTGGATGGCAAGAAGGCTGGCGCACGGGCCCTGGTGGTGGTGGGCGCGCTGCACTTGGTGGGCAGCGACGGCGTGGTGCGTATGCTGGCCGACAAAGGTTACCGGGTGGAGCGCTTGCGCTGATGCCGACTTAGGGCGGACTGTCTAACTAAAGCAACATGGAGCTAGGGTAAACCCTTGATTGATGTATAGGGTTTACCCTATACTGCAGTGCAACATCAGTTGTTTTTACTTTCAAGGAGCCCACCATGGCCAGCACCACTCTGAACCGCCTCACCCTGCCTTCCAGTAGCCAGCCCACCGTGGGTGCGTCTCTGCAAGCCCTGCTGGCAGCAGGTCAGGCCTTGGCTGTGGCTCTGTGGCAAGCGGCTTTGGGCACCAAGACCGCTGTCGCCAAGACGGCGTACCAAGAAGCCGAAGAGTTGCGCACCTATGCAGCACAAATCCAGAGCACCGACCCTGAATTTGCGAACGACCTGTTCGCCGCTGCCGACCGCCACGAAGGCCTGTAAGCCTTCGCAGGGGCGGCCCCAGCCGCTCCCCCCTTATATCGTGGGGTAATCGGTGTAGCCCTTGGCACCGGGCGTGTAGTAGGTGCTGCTGTCAGGCACATTGAGTGCCGCCCCGGCCTTCACACGTTCTGGCAGGTCGGGGTTGGCGATGTAGCTGTTGCCAAATGCCACCGCATCCAGTTTGCCTTCTTTGATCGCCTGCTCAGCCTCTTCAGCGCTGTAGCCCATGTTGCCGATCAGCACACCCTTGTATTTCTCGCGGGCCACCGCCATCACGTCGGCCTTTTGCACGCCGAAGAAATCTGCGCGCATCAGGTGCAGATAGGCCAGCTTGAAGTGGTTGAGCTTCTCGGCCAGGTAGCCGGTCAGTCCCACGGGGTCGCTGTCCTTCATGCTGTTGAAGCTGTTCAGTGGCGACAGGCGCAGGCCCACACGCTCCGAGCCAATGGCGGCGCTCACCGCCGTCAGCACCTCCAACAAAAAGCGCGCACGGTTTTCCACGGAGCCACCATAGCCATCGGTGCGCTGGTTACAGCCGTCGCGCAAGAACTGGTCAATCAGGTAACCATTGGCGCCGTGCACTTCTACCCCGTCAAACCCGGCTTCGATGGCGTTCTTCGCGCCCTGGGCAAAGGCCGCCACGATGGTGGCAATCTCATCGGTGCTTAGCGAGTGGGGAACGGCGTGCGGCACTTTGCCGGCAGGCGTGTGGATCTCGCCTTCAATGGCGGTAGCGCTGCTGGACACAGTACGCTGGCCGCCGTTGATGTCGGGGTGTGCGGCACGGCCGGCGTGCCAGATCTGCATGAAGATGCGCCCGCCCTTGGCGTGCACGGCTGCTGTCGTTTTCTTCCAGCCTTCGATCTGTTCTGCGGAGTAGACGCCAGGCTCGGCGACGAAGGCCGAGGTGCCCTCAGTCACCATGGTGCATTCGGTAATCAGGAGGCCGCCGCTGGCACGCTGCGCGTAGTACTCAGCCATCAGGTCGTTGGGCAGGTGCTCGGTGCCCGCACGGGTGCGGGTGAGTGGGGCCAGTACAAAACGGTTGGGAAGGGTCAGCGCGCCAACTTGCAGGGGGGTAAACAACATGGGATCAGGTTCCAGAGAGTAAGACAACAAGGGGCGGGACGTTACCACCCGCTGAATACACCGCCGGCGGTGGGGTTACTGGAAAGTGGGGTAAGTCAAGACACAGATCACAGTGCCGCATCGGTGCTGATCCACAGGCCGCCGGTGGTGGATGGCCATGGCCATGGCCATGGCCAGCATGTGGCGGTAGAAGTCAGTCCCAATCGGGCAGCAGGTTTCTGTTAAAGGCTGTGCATTAAAAGTACCTAGAGTGCTTATGGATATTGCGCAAGCAGCTACAAATACAGGAGCAAGTTGTGGCCCATGTACCATGCTGCTCCTATGCAAACCTCCTACTTTTACCCAATAGGCAGCCCCGGTCAGGCGTGGGGCCCCGCCGAGCGCGCCCAGTGGCGTGCGCGCCAGGTGCGCCAGCGCAGTTATGCCGACGATGTGTTGACGGTGGTGGATCGTTTGCGCGACCGGTTTGATGTGCAGACCTACGGCCAGGTAGCGTATGCAGACGAGCACTTTGCGCTCATGGCCATCCGCAGCCGCGCGTGGGATGCTACTTTGCCCACCGTGCTGGTGACCGGAGGTGTGCATGGCTATGAGACCAGTGGCGTGCACGGCGCGTTGCATTTCTTGGAAGCACATGCGGCGGCTTATGCCGGCCGCGTGAACCTGCTGGTGACGCCGTGTGTAAGCCCCTGGGCCTACGAGCGCATCCAGCGCTGGAACTTTGATGCGTTGGACCCCAACCGCAACTTCCGCGAGGACAGCCCCGCGCAGGAGAGTGCAGCGCTGTTGCGCCTGGTGGCACCGCTGCGCGGGCACATTGCTGCCCACATCGACCTGCACGAAACCACTGACACCGACGAAAGCGAATACCGCCCGGCCGTGGCCGCGCGCGATAGCAAACCGTTTGAGCCCGGCACCATCCCGGACGGCTTTTACCTGGTGGACGACAGCGCCAACCCGCAGCCCGCATTTCAGCAGGCCATCATCGACGCCGTGCAGCGCGTCACCCACATCGCCCCGGCGGATGCGCAGGGCAGCCTCATTGGCTCGCCGATGGTGGCACACGGCGTCATCCACTACGCCATGGCCGAGCTGGGCCTGTGCGCCAGCATCAGCGGCGCGCGCTACACCAGCACCACCGAGGTCTACCCCGACAGCCCCCGCGCCACGCCCGCGCAATGTATTGCAGCGCAAGTGGCTGCCGTGTGTGCGGCGCTGGAGTTTGTGACGAAAAAAAGCCATCCAAAGCCTTGATATAGGCGCCCAAAGCTACCAAAAAAGTAGCAAATGGCCCCCTCTCCCGCCCGTTAGAATTTGCCAAAACAGGGAGTAGAAGAATGGCTCAAGACATGGCGGGCGCCTGGACGCCCAAGCATTCTGCGCAACTCGCGCAGGCGATTGTTCAGAACATTGAAAAAGTGCTGCAAGGCAAGCGGCCAAAGGTAGAACTGGCTCTGGCGGCCGCCGTGGCCGGCGGGCATGTGCTGATCGAGGATGTCCCCGGTTTGGGGAAAACCATGCTGGCCCGCGCACTGGCTGTGTCGGTGGGGCTGTCCTTTAAACGGGTGCAGTTCACCGCCGACCTGATGCCCTCTGACATCGTGGGTGGCCCGGTTTACAACCCCAAGGATGGCAGCTTCACCCTGCGCCCAGGACCGGTGTTCGCCAACATTGTGTTGGCCGACGAAATCAACCGCGCAAACCCGCGCGCCCAGTCGGCACTGCTGGAGTGCATGGAGGAAGGTCAGATCACCCTGGACGGGCAGACCATTCCGCTGCCAGCGCCGTTTACCGTGTTGGCAACACAAAACCCCATCGACATGGCGGGCACCTATCCGCTGCCCGAGGCACAGCTGGACCGGTTTTTGATTCGCCTGTCGCTGGGCTACCCCGATGCAGCCATTGAGGCTGACTTGGTTGCTTCGCAGCAGTTCTCGCATCCCATCAGCCGCCTGCAATCCGTCTGTCCGCCCGGAATGTTTGCGCGTCTGGCCGCAGGCTCCCGCGAAGTGTCGGTTACTCCGGAGGTTGCCAACTTCATGGCAGCCATTGTTGGGGCTACCCGCAAGCATCCAGCGATTCGCTTTGGTGCCAGTCCACGTGGCACGCTGGGGCTGGCACGCATGGCCCGCGCACTGAGCTGCATTCGCGGCCTGCCGTATGTGGACCCCGCCATCGTGCGCGAGGTCGCCGTGCCTGTTTTGGCGCACCGAATCATCGTGCAAACCCAGGGTGCCAAGGGCAAGAGTGCCGAAGCACTGATCCAGGAAATCCTCCAGAGCCAAGCCACTCCGCAATAAGTCACGCCATGGAACGTTGGCTTACCAAGTCGAGGGTGTTGCTCGGGCTGTGCGGCGTCCTGCTGATTGCCGCCTTCAACCGCCACGAACCCATGGTCTTCGGCATGTTCCTGATGCTTGCAGTAGTGAGCATGCTCGGCTTTCTGGTGCCTTGGTTGTCATTACGGACCATGAGCATTCAGTTTGGTGGCGTGTTCGACCAAGAGGTACAAGAAGGTGAGGCGTGCGACATGGGCCTGCTGGTCCGGCGCACAGCACCTTGGCCTGCCTTCATGGTGGACATCGAAACCGAGTGGGAATGGGCGTCCCGCCGCATCATCCTCAAGCAAACGGTGCCGGTCATCCGTGCCAAGCAGGCAGCAGCTTTGGGGCAATTGGTGCGTTTTCCATGCCGGGGGCATTACGAACTGGTGGCCGTGCGCATGTCCAGCGGTTTCCCTTTGGGCTTGATGCGTGCGCAGCACAGCCTGTCGCGCCCTGACATCCAGGTCCGAGTGCTGCCCTTGGCGCAAGCTGTGCAGTGGCCGCTGCCGTGGGATATTGCGGATGACCCGCTGGGTGAGTTAACCACCCGACGCATGGGACAGTCTTTTGAGCTGGGCATGCTGCGGCCATACCAGCACGGTGAATCGGTCGGCCGCGTGAGCTGGCGTGCGTCGGCCAGAGCCGGGGAGCTGGTGATTCAGCACTTCCAGCAAAGCGGCAGCATCCGCCTGCGCCTGGTGATGGACCTGCCCCGTGAGCCGGTTCTGGGCGACGCCGAGTCGGCCGGTGAAAACGTGGTGCGTGTAGCCACCGGCGTAGGTGACACCGCTCTGGCCCATGGCGCGCAGCTGTTTTTGTACCTGTCGCCGGAGGCTATGAAAGTCCACGATGGAATGGCGCTGCGCCATGCTTTGGCCGAAGCCGTGCCTACTGTGGGCCTGCAAAGCACACTGAACCAGTTGGCGCAAGAAGTCGCGCCGGGCGAGCAATTGGCAGTAGTCGTGGCCTGTGATTACCCGGCAGCCCAGCTGTTGGCGCACTTGCACCCCATTGCGGCACGCGGTTGCCATGCTGTGGTGTGCATTGCCCCCGGGCGCAGCCCTTCGGGCATTCAAATGCCCCAGGCGCTGGCACTGCAAAAGGCCATGACGGAGGCCGGCTTTGCCACCGTATTGGAGTCCACATGGCGGTAAGCGCACCAACATTACCCGCAGCAGCAGACGACTCCCCACCGCTGCAAAGCCGTGGCGTGCTCATCCTCACCGGACTTTCCTATGCGTTTGTCGGATTGTCTTTTTCTTATCTCGACAGGCGTTATGGCCACTTTGGCCTCGAAGGCACACTTTGGGTAATGTGGGCTTTGTTCGGATTCGGCGCAGGTGCCTTGCATGCACTGAAGCCTCGGGGAACTGGTGGGCAAATTCAGTGGGTCATCATGGGATCCGTGGGTGGCTTGCTGGCGGTGTTCCCCGGATTCCTCATGTTCAACATGCTGCGCTGGGTCTGTCTGCTGATGATGGTGGTGATGGGAGCGCGAGCAGCTGTGATGCGTACCAAACGGGACTTTTATTTCACCCTCATAGTGATCTTCTCGGTGAGCTTCATGGCCGGTACCCACGGCAACGCGGACTGGACGTTGTGGATCTATCTTGGCCCCGCATGGGCCTTCGGCGCCTTGGCATTGGCGTGGGAGCATGCCGCCGGCAACCCTGTTTCGCGGTGGATCAAGCTGTGGATGACTGGTGGCTTTCTCAGCACTGCACTCTTGCTGACTGCCTTGTTGTTTTTGTTTATGCCACGCCCATCCACACTGGGTTTCGGCTTCCTGCCACCGGGTACTGATACGCCGGGCATATTCACCACGCCAGCAGGTGGCGGCAACCAGGACGGCGGCCAAGGGGGTGGCAACGGGGCAGGCGGCAACGATTCCGCCGGAGCACCGGACGCCTCCGGCCAGCCACAGCCCGGTGGCACCTTGGAGCGGTGGCAGGGCATGCTCAAAGAGATGCGATCGTCGCTCAAAGATGCTTCTATTCCCCAGTGGCAGCGCAATGCTCTGGGCGCTGTGCTCGGAGCTAGCGAGTGGGTGCTTAGCGCCTTGGGTGATGAGCCGGGTCGGGGAGCCAAGGGCCCCAAAAATTCCGACACCGATCCGACCATTCAAGTCCAAAAATTCAAACTCACAGCGCAGCAGCTGTTCGATTGGCTCATGGCTTTGCTGCTGGCCTTGGTGCTGTGCCTGCTGGGCTATTGGCTGTGGCGTCGGCGCTACCGGGTGGGTATGGTGATTACCTTGAGCATGGCGCGACTGCTGGCCCGCCGGTATCCGTTGCGGTCCATGCAGCTATCCGCGTGGTCACTGAAATGGTGCCTTCGCACCCACGGGCATCACATGCTAGCCGGGCAATCCATTCGCGAATATGTGATCAGCGCCAGCGAGATGCCTCCTCTGGCAAAGAAGTGGCTGCGGCATGCCATGGAGGACTACTGTGCCGTGCGTTTCGGCGGCGCACCTGCGACATACGTACGTGCCAACCGTATGCGTGAGTCAGTGTGGGGTGCATACGAAGTCTCCTCGGGTCTCATGCCGGAACTCAGCAAATAAGAATTCATGAATGGAAGAGGGAAGACCATGGATAAGGAAATGCCCCGTTGGATACTGGTTGCATTGGCCATTGCATTTGCCGCACTGGGGCTGATGCTGTTGGATGCTCGCGAAGACTTGCACATGTACACGACCTATTTCCGCGAAAAATCGCCGGATGTCAGTTTGCGGATTGGCGAACTATCTTCCCAAATGGATGAGGCCGCCTTGCGCCAGCACTTTGAAGGTGTTCCTCTGAATTGCGTTGCGGAAACCAGCACACTTGGAGACCGCCTGTGCTACAGCAACATTGATAGCGCAGATCGTCGTGCGGCCCTGGCACTGCTGGCTTTTTTGAACAAGGGCAGGCTCGCGCACGTGGTCGTGCATGTCCCGTGGTGGAAGCACGGCGCGTGGCTGAGATCCCTCAAATTGAAATATGGCGCTTCTCAAAATGCAGGTGTTGTGGGGGACGAACGTGGTGCAGTGTTGCGTTGGAACATGGACAACGGATATCTGGAGATGAACCAGAGTCGTGCGTTCAACCCGCTGACCTTGAGCACCCTCTTTTGGACAGCGAGTCCGAAACAGTGATCTGATTGGGGACACGCGGGGCGCGGTGTAAGAACAAGACCGATGTTTGGAGCTACGTCGTTTCTTTTGTGGCATTGATGGAGAGCCACATTGCACCGGAAGAAGCGCTCAATTAGTCTGCATCCAAGGCCCGCTGGGCGCAGGCTGCGCCAGTACTTCACTCTTTTTAGCCGGGGGTCAAATCAAATGCGCCCAGCGCCTGCGCGCGGCCGTTGAGGATGGCGTCTACCCGGTGGTGGCCGGGGTAGTGTTTACGGGTGGTCATGTCGGCCAGTGAGATTTTTTTGCCCACGCGTTGGGTTTCGTGTGCGGCCAAGTCCAGCGTTTTGAGCTTGAACACCTTGGCCCGCGCCTGGCCATTGGCTTTGACGTAGTGCACCGCAAAGTCCACCAGCACCTGTTGGGGCTGGGCCGTGGTGTTGGTGACGTCAAAGGCCACGTTCAGCGATCCGCCCATCACTGCACGTGGTGGTGTGATGGCCGGCTGGCCAACCGCCACGTTGGCCGTTGCTCCAAAGCCCAGCGCCGCCAGCGCACCGGCCTCGCCGCGTTTGACCGCGTTGCGCAGTGCGTGCTTCACGATCCAGCGCCGCTCGGGCGTGGCGCCCTGCAGCCATGCCTGGGCCGTGTGGGCCAGCAGGGCGGGGTGGTCTTTGCCAATGTCGTTGAGGTTGTTGGCCACCGAGCGGCGCACGTACAGCGCCGGGTCGTCCTTCAGCTTTTCCAGCAGTGCCAGCACCGGGGCCGGGTCACGCTGGAAGGCGGGCAGACGTGATGCCCACGGCAGCCGGGGCCGCGTGCCCTCGGACACCAGGCGGCGCACATGCTCACTCTCGTCTTGCGTCCACGCCATCAGCCGCGCCAGCGTGGCATCTGGGTGCTGCTGCAAATAGGGGCGAATGCTGAACTCTGCGGTAAAGCGCTGCGTCAGCGCGTGCTGCGCCTGCATCGACAACTCAAAATGCCCCAGCCCAAACTCCGCCACAAACACCGTGTGCGGCAGGTACAAAAATGACGCCAGGGAGAGATCCGGATCGCGCCCGTGCGGCTGCTCGGCCGATGCCAGCACAATGGGCAGCGCCTGCGCATAGTCTTGCGGCAAATGCCGCTGCAGCGCCCGCGCGATGTGTTTGCCACGCGGCATGAGCGCCAGCGCCTCGTAGCCGTTCAGCGCATCGTGCAAAAAGGCATTGGTGTCAAAGCGCCGGTGCACCGCTGCCACCATGCGCGCAATGGCGCGGGGCACATCGGGTCCATATTGGGCAACCAGCGGCTCGGCCATGGCGGGGGCGTTAGCCGCGTTCCAGGTCGCGGATCAGCGTCTTCACCTTGGTGGTGATGATGTCCACCGCCGGGTCGTTGGCGCCGTGCGGCAAGATCACGTGGGCATGCCGCTTGGTGGGCTCGATGAACTGCTTGTGCATGGGGCGCACCGTTTCCAGGTATTGCGCAATCACGCTCTCGGCGCTGCGCCCGCGCTCGGAAATGTCACGCTGCAAGCGGCGGATGAAGCGCACATCCGGCGCCGTATCCACAAAAATCTTCAGCGACATCATCTTGCGCAGCTCGGGGTCGAACAGCGCAAACAAACCCTCCACCACAATCACCGGCGCCGGGTTCACCACCACCGTGGTGGGCGCGCGGTTGTGCTTCACAAAATCGTAGGTCGGCATGTCGATGGCTTCGCCACGGCGCAGGGCCTGCACCTGCTGCACCATCAGCGGCCAGTCGAAGGCATCGGGGTGGTCGTAATTGGTCTTGACGCGCTCTTCGGGCGAGAGGTGGGTCTGGTCCAGGTAGTAGTCGTCCTGGTAGACCACCGACGCCATCTCCGGCCCGATGGAGGCCAGCACCTCCCGCGTCACCGTGGACTTGCCGCTGCCGCTGCCGCCTGCGACGCCGATGACGAAAGGTTTGTTGTTGGTTTTGGGCATGCTTGTTTCCGGTTCCGGGCGGACAAAAGGGCGAGAGTTTACAAGGCCGCTTGGCCACACCAGGGCACAGTTTAGCGGCGCGCCTGATTTATGTGCCAAAAAGGGCATTGGCCGCCGTGGATAGTGCGCAAGCAGCTCCTAAAGATGTAGCAATCGCGCCGTTACCTCGGCTGCATCGGGCTCGGCAAACACCGTGTTGTGCCGGTCGGTCAGCGGCCCGCCGCCCGGTTCCATGCCACCAGCTTCGTCGTAGCCCATGGCCTTGAACTTCCAGACCGCGCCAATTTTTTTTAGCGAACCCACGTGTGCGCCATCTGCTGTGTGGACGGCCAGCACATCGGCGTTTACGGGCAATAGCTGCAACGGGCCGGACAACCGGACATCGGGCAGGTGGATGAACTTCGGGGTTGGGGGCATGGTTAACGTGGTTTATGAATGAAAAGCACTGCTAGCCCTTGTGGAATATGCGCAAGCAGCTACTAAAAGCGTAGCAATCTGAGGCCAATGCCCTAAGCCTGCCACACCCCAAACCCGGCAGACCGCAGGTCGATGCCCACCTCGATCTCCTTGTCCACCGCGTCTTGGTAGTGCATGGGGTTAAAGCCTTCGTACAGGTCGGGCAGCAGGCGCAGGCCGTATTGCTGGGCAAAGCGGTTGGCCTGGATGCCGGCCTTGTGCTTGTCAAAGCGCACATCCGGGTCCAGCCCGGTCATGCCTACATACACGCAGGGCTTGCCGTCCACATAGCCCGGGTTGTTCTTGCGAAAGCGTGGCTCCAGCAGCACGTCTTTGTGCAGCTCAATCACATAGACGTGGTGGTGTTTACGGCGCGCCATGTCGCGGGTTGTCTTGGCTTTGGCTACGCCGCCAGCTGC
The DNA here is from genome assembly GCF_034519335.1 of Rhodoferax sp. Classification (GTDB taxonomy): domain Bacteria; phylum Pseudomonadota; class Gammaproteobacteria; order Burkholderiales; family Burkholderiaceae_C; genus Allorhodoferax. The sequence goes on along the minus strand of NZ_JAXHOL010000016.1, from coordinate 3,906 downwards.
GTTTGCAGCATCTGCGCGGGCGTGCTGGGCTCGTCCGGGTCGGTTACCAGGGTGATTTGCCAGCCGCTCTCTGTGGCTTGGGCGGCAATGCCTTCGACCTTGGGGGCGCCGGTCAGAAGGTGCAGATGGCTTATCTGGCCCTGGGGGGTGACGATGCCAATGGCCGAGCCTACGCAGGCGCCGTCGTGGTAGCTGTCGTCCGTGCTCTCGGCCACGGCGCAAAGGCCCAGGCGCCGCCGTGCAGTGGTGTGCCGTCGGTCAGGCTCAGGGGCACGCCGTCCACCGCGCCCAAGTTCATGGCCTGCACCTCGCGGGGGCTGGGCGGCTCGGGCTGCTGGCCTGCCAGCCACGGGGCCAGGTGGCTCCACGCGTAGCGAATGCAGGCGCTAAGCGCGTGGCCCTTGTTGCCCCGCTGCAGCAAGAGCAAGTCGTCGCCCACTTTGAGCGCGCCTTCGATGTTCAGGTCTGCAAAGTGCGTGTGCAGCGGCGCGTACAGCGGCGCCAAGTCGACCAGGCGTGGCTGCCCACTGGGTGCGCCTTGTGCATCCAGCGCCAGCAGCACACCGGTTTGGCGCTGCGGCTTGGAGCCGGACCCCAATGCCAACAGGGCCCCGTGGGAGCAGCCCGGCAGGGGCGGCAGCAGGGCCAGGGTTTCGAGGTCGGGCTTGGCTTTTTTGCGCGCGCCCTTGTCACGCGGCAAGTCGCCCTCCATCAGCCGCAGCAGTGTGCCGGGCGCATCCACTGCGCCGCTGTCAAACACCGCCATGTGCAGCTCATCGTCCGCCACCACAAACAGCCGCTCCCCCACGCGCACCAGGCCGCTGGCCGCACTCCAGTGCGCCACCCCCCGCGGGTGGTCTGCCGGGTTGAGCGTCAGCGCGCGCACGAGGTGCGGGGTGAGGGTGGGCGGACGCTGGGACTGGCTGGAGGCATGCGCCAGTATAGAGCGCGCTGTTACCATATTTAAGAGAAATATGCCTATAGCGCCCGTAGATATTGCGCAGGCAGCTACTAAAAACGCAGCAAGAGTCAGACCAAACTTAGAGCAAATTTCCCGGCTGACCCAATAAAGCCGCCCCTCCGCTCAGCAGCCCCAGCCCAAACAGGCGTCCAGTCGTTGATGATGTGCGCACCGGTAGACACCCACAGGTTCTTGGTCATGATCCAGGGCAGCGTCAGCACCAAGCGGGCCGTGCCGATGATGGCCAGGCACTGCACCACATTCCAGCCATAGGTGGGCAGGTGCATCAGCCCAAACAGCGTGGCAGACACCAGCCAAGCGCCCACCAGCGCCACCTTGCGGCTCGCGCCCCAGCGCTGGGTGAACAGCGCCATCAGCGCCAAAAAGGGCAGGATGGTGATCAGCTCTTCCCCCAGCAACTGCGGCGCCATGTTGGCAAAGATGGCAACGCGCTCCCAGGCGCTGGCGGACTGCAGCATCGCCGTGCCCGGGTTGGGCGCCTCGGCCATCTGTGACTTGAGCGCCAGACCCACCAGCACCGTGACCACGATGTTGAGCAGCGCAAAGGCCACCATCCACAGCACATCACGCGCGCGGACCTTGGCAAACAGACACGTCCAATGCGCAGGAGCCACCCGCCGCAGTGCCCACAGCGGAATGACCGCCAGCAGCACCGCCGGCACCACCCTGCCCACCGGCAACCAAGGCCAGGGAATGGGCAGCGTGACAACCAGCGAGCCCGCCACCACTGCCGCCATCAGCAGCAGCCACTGCAAGCCCGTGATGCGGGCGGGCCGGTTGTTGAAGAAGGGAACCGGCGCCCTGGCCGCCCAGCCGGTCGAAACGGTCTGTAGCCAACCAGGCTGTGCGGGAGGGTTTTGCATGGCAGGCGTTGGGGGGCTGGTGGCTGGTTTGGAAGCAGGATGCCTGAAGTATGGGAGAAGAGTGGCTCTGGTTCCCGTGGAATCCGCCCGAGCAGCTACTAAAAGCGTAGCAAACCAAACGCTCGAAAATCGAGATTAAGGTTGGTCTTTGCTTTGCAGTGACTGTACGGCGATCAGAAAATAGCTGGCCTGCTCCAAAAGCCCAGGCTGCGTTCTCCAGCGTCACGGGCCCTCCCCGGTAGTCGGCAATCAGGCGCAGGTCTTCTACCTTGTTCAGCGAGCGGCCATGCTCTATTGCAACTTTGCCGGTTTTGACCAGATGCAGGCTGAAAGCGGCAATCAGGTCGCTGTGGGTAAGTGCCACTTCTGCCGGGACAGGAGCATTGATGGAAAGCAGCGCTGCCCTCGCGGCATCAAAACATCGCGTAATAGGCCCGATTGCAGGCACCATCCACATCACCACTGTCTAGCAAGAGTTTGGCGGAGGCAAGCGCCCTGTCTGCCTTGGCCATCAACTCTTGTGGTGTCAAAGTGCTAGTCCTTCGCGAGCGATGTTCTCCAGCAAACGCGGGTTGCTGTAATGCGCTGGGTGCGCCCATTCGCCTTCCCAGATAGGCAGGGGTTGGATGCGAATGCCGGAGTCCAGCAGTACGTCATAGGCCACGTCGTCCAGCGCCAGCTTTGGTTGCCACAAAGTCGCCTGGCTGGCCATGAAGCAGAACGGCCACGTCGGTGTCGCTTCCTAGGTGTGCGTTGCCGCGCGCTTGGCTACTAAACAGCAGGGTGTTCGCGGCTGCGCCGCTCAAAGCCACGCGTCGCGCGAAGTCGCGGGCGGTCGCTTAGTACGGCGGGGGATTGAATGGCTTGGACGGGCATAGGCTGGAGTTTAACGGAGCAGGCAATTTATGTGTCAAATCGACCTCTAGCCCATATGGAGTATGCGCAAGAAGCTACCAAAAGAGTTCAGCAATTTGATTGCCGCAATCTTTGAACGAAGACCCGGGCCTTCGCTCAGAAAGGCCAGTTCTTCAGGCGTGGAGGTGCGGCCCAGGATGGCGTTGCCAGCAGGTGGGGGTAGCGGGTCAAGCGGTCAATGATGGCTTTGTGGCGCAGCTCAAAGCTCAGGTTGTTCTCTTTGCCAGGCTGCGCAAACAGCCGCACCGCCTCTCGCGTGCACCACCAGCGACTCGCTGTTCATATAGGGCATGTAGGCAGCTGCGCGCTGCGCGGGCGCAAGCTGTTGGTCGTAAAGCCCTGCCGGCCACCCTCTCCTGCGCCAATACCAGCGCCAGCGCGTCTTGCGCAAAAAGCGCGCGGTGTGTCGCGGAAGATGTTGCGCGAGAACTGGTCCAACACCAATATCTCCGCCAGCCGCCCCTCAGCCGTAGCGCTTCAGGCAAACAACTCACAGCGCGCTGCGGCTTCCAGCGTGGGGCCCATCTTGCTGCGCATCGCTTCGTCCAGCGCGGTGTCTTTGACGAAGTAAGCTGGTTTGGTTTCGCCAGTTCTTCGAACTAGAAGTGGAGGATCGCCGGTGGCCGCATGGGGGTGCGATTGAACAGCCGCAAGCTGGGCAGCACCAGACGACTTAACCGGCTCTGCGGGAACTGCTGTGGGTAGCTTTGGGCTTGAGGCTTTGGCACTTTGATGCCAAAGGCATCTCGCCAGGCGCTGCGCTTGTTGGGCTGACTGCACCAATGCCTTTTGCAGCGCCTTGGGCGACGGAGTCAGGGCGGCTTGGCTGAGTTTTTGCGGTGGTGGTGCGGCCTATAAACCCCGTCAATTCAACGAAGCGCCGGTATCTGCCGCAAGAGTGCGTTCCGGCAGATCGTTCTGGATGGTTTGCCAGACGATTACGAGGTCTACGCGTTGAAGTAGCCGTGCGCCAGTGCATTGCGCATTTCATAGGCAAAGCCCCAAGGCACGGTTGTACGTTGCGCAGCGAAGTCTGGCTGATTCTTGGTGACGTTGTTGCAGGCCTCGCCAATGACTTCCAGGTTGCGGATCACCGCGTCCTGCGTCTTGCGGTCGGCCTTGAAGCCTGAAACGTCGGCACCTGCG